>JAXGMU010000189.1:0-1556 GCA_040768485.1 Bacteroidales bacterium | reverse complement strand
TATGATGTGAGCAAACAGCTTTCGGTGTTCGTGGGACTGATCATCACCAACTGTATCATCATGGGGCGCCTGGAGGCCTTTGCGCTGGCCAACAAACCCTGGCCGTCATTTTTGGACGGACTGGGAAATGCGGCCGGGTATGCAGTGATCCTGATCATCGTGGCCTTCTTCAGGGAGCTGCTGGGTTCGGGCACATTGCTGGATATCCAGGTGATCCCGCAGGCATTTTATGACGCGGGTTATGAGAACAACGGGATGATGATCCTGCCTCCAATGGCGCTCATCGTGGTGGGAATCATCATCTGGGTGCAGCGGTCCAGGCGGAAAGAACTGATTGAAGACTAAAAAAACCGAGTTTCATGGAAAATCTGGTCAACATATTCATCAAGTCGATCTTCATCGACAACATGATCTTTGCCTATTTCCTGGGCATGTGTTCATACCTGGCGGTTTCCAAAACGGTGAAGACATCCACCGGACTGGGGATCGCCGTGATCTTCGTGCTCGGGTTTACAGTCCCCATCAATTACCTGATCGAGAATTACATTCTCCAGCCGGGAGCCCTCACCTGGATCAGTCCCTCGCTGGCCGACGTGGACCTGAGCTTCCTCAGTTTCATCATGTTCATCGCGGTGATCGCCTCCATGGTGCAGCTGGTGGAAATGGTCATTGAAAAATTCACCCCGGCACTGTACAACTCCCTGGGGATCTTCCTTCCCCTGATCGCGGTGAACTGTGCCATCCTTGGGGGATCGCTCTTCATGCAGGAGCGGGAGTATGCCAACATTGCCGAGGCCACTGTATTCGGACTCGGATCGGGCGTGGGCTGGTTCCTGGCCATCGTGGGCATTGCGGCCATCCGGGAAAAAATCAGGTATTCCAATGTGCCGGCACCGCTGCGGGGACTGGGAATCACCTTTATCATTACCGGCCTGATGGGAATCGCATTCATGAGTTTTCTGGGGATCAAGCTTTAATCAAGAGAAGGAATTTTGAGATAAGAACATTCATGAAGGACTAACTGGAAACAGATTCAAACTAAAATAGAAAATGGTAATAATCACATCTACGTTCACTGTGATCCTGATCAGCATCGGGGTGTTTCTGTTCGTGATCCTGCTGCTCGTCCTGATCCTGCTTTACGCCAGATACAAGCTGACACCCCAGGGGGATGTCAAGCTGCAGGTGAACGACAAGGAATTCACGGTATCGCCGGGAACCACCATCCTGTCCACCCTTTCCGACAACGGAGTGTACCTTCCTTCGGCATGCGGGGGAGGGGGGACCTGCGGCATGTGCAAGTGCCAGGTGATGGAAGGGGGTGGCTCGATCCTGCCCACGGAGACCGGTTTTTTCACCCGCAAGGAACAGCAGAATAACTGGCGGCTGGGGTGCCAGGTGAAGATCCGGGAGGACATGAAGATCCAGGTCCCCGAGGAGGTGATGGGGATCAAGAAATGGGAGTGCGAGGTGGTCTCCAATCACAATGTGGCCACATTCATCAAGGAGTTCGTGGTGAAGCTTCCGGAAGGCGAGAAACTCAACTTCCAGTCCGG
>JAXGMU010000188.1:0-1778 GCA_040768485.1 Bacteroidales bacterium | reverse complement strand
AAAAACGTGACCAGTGCCATTGCGCTCACATCAGAATTACTGCACGAGGTGATGACCTGCCACGGGGAGAAGCAGCGACCGATCACAAAGGAGATCGACCTGCTCAGAAAGCTCGTTTCGCTGGTCTCGCTTTTCAGGGAGAAAGAACCGGAGGTGGAATTTTTCCTGTCAGGAGACCCGGGCAGACTGAGATTGCCGCCACTGGTACTGTTTTCATTTGTGGGGTTTCTCTACAGGCACCTGGACCATAATGATACACTTCCGGAGATCAATATCGAGGCTTCGGGTTTTTCCCGGATGGTGACCATCCAGGTTCTGGACAATGGTGCGAAAGGCATCACCGAATCGCTCGAATCGTGCATGCAATCCATCAGACAACTGGAGGACTCATTTGGAACCCAGGTTACCATCACCTATGAAACCCGCCATTATGGTTGTTCTGTGTTCATCAGGAAGAAAAATCCGAATGAGGAACGGCTGCGGCAGGGAAATACCTTTTACCAACCTGCAGATGTAGTTCACAGGGTGTAAATGCCGGGATACTGAATTATTTTTTTTCAGATCAAGGGATGGTTTACATTTGATATGACTCTATGCACATCAGTGAAAACTTGCCGCCTTCTATTCAGATTAAGGTTTTAGGTTTAATTCGATAATACCACGGCGGCAAGTTTTTTTCATTCCCACCAGCTCCGCAACACTGTTCTCAAACGTACATTCATGTGCAGTTTCGAACGTTTTTAACACATTGTTCACGGCAGGATAAAAACGTAAAAAATTCATTGTCAGTTATATACCGTTTTTGGCACAAATCATGACATATATCATGTGGCTGGGTGTGGCCTGTACGGGGGTCAGCAAATACACGGTAGCAGTGATGATAACAAACCAATTTTCCGTCAGAGAAAATCAGCATCAGGAATTCGGGAGCAACAAGCTCGATCTGTATAAAAGCCTTTTGCAGCCTCACTTTCTGTTCAATTCCCTGAATAACCTGTACGCCATATCCATTCACAGATCCGAGCAGACACCTGAAGCAATTGCCGGATTATCCCAGTTGCTTGAGCGGATCGTCAGGTCTTCCAGAATGGACCTGATCCCGCTTTCAGAAGAGATCGGGCTGATAGAGGATTACTTAAAGCTTGAAAGGATCTGGCTGGGAAAAAATGCGTTCTTCCTGGATTTTCAGGTGAAGGGGAACACCACGGATTTCTGCATCCCCCCGCTTGCCATCTATACCCTTGTTGAGAATGCCTTTAAACACGGGGTTCGCGGAAGCGGAAACAAAGGATGGATCACCGTGCATCTGGTTGTCAGGAGCGACCGGTTCATCCTGAAGATTCGCAACTCTGTCATGGCGGTCCGGAAGGAAAGCCAGGACGGGACCGCTTCGAAGCCCGGCCTGGGCATGGAAGCGGTGAAAAAACTGCTCGACGGATCCTACCGGAAAAGGTATGTGCTGGATGCCCGGACCATCGGTGATGTTTTTGCAGTGGACCTGATCATCGGCCGGATCGCTGCCTGAATCCGGTAACAGTCACTCACACTTCTTTAGCTGTTATACACGTATCTCTTACTGTCATTCATTGAACATATTTTACATAGGCAATTCTATGCCGTAAATTTATTGATAATCAAAATAGTTAGCTATGAAAACAAAGGTTAGTGTTTTTAAAAGGTTGATGACAGCAGTCATCATGCTGTGCCTCTTCCCCGTCTTCGCATTTGCAGACGGAGAGATCACGGAAGTATTTCTTACCGGGAACTCTAATTCTCCT
>JAXGMU010000187.1:0-1952 GCA_040768485.1 Bacteroidales bacterium | reverse complement strand
CCACCACCGATCCCGTGAAATAATCTGAGCTTCCCGGGACCGACGTGATCATCCTGGCTATAGTCCCCCCGGTGCAGCTCTCGGCAGTGGCGATGGTCAGCCCCTGCTCCCTGAGGAGTTGCCCCAGTGCCTCCTCCAGCGATATATCATCAAATCCGAAGATGTGTTCCGGTATGATAGCCAGCAATTTATCAATATTTACTTTGAGTATTTGTTCTGCCTCCCCGGTGCATGGCTCATGTACGGTGAGACGCAGCCGGACGATCCCGGGACTGGGAAGGTATGCCAGTTTTACACATGATGGGAGTTCTGCCTCCCAGTTCCTGAGCAATGCTGCAAGGTATGATTCCGGAACACCCTGTGTCATGACCGTCCTGTGCACCGTATACGGGATGCGGATGCGTCTGCGCAGCCTGGGCATCACCTGGTCCTCCATCAATTGCTTCATCTCATAGGGCACCCCGGGAAGGGATACCAGGATCGTGCCCTCCTTTTCGAACCACATTCCCGGGGCGGTTCCGTGCTCGTTGGTGAGCACCTCGCACCCTTCGGGCACATCCGCCTGGCGCAGATTGGACTCCAGCATCTGACGGCCCCGGATTTTGAAAAAACGGGTGATCCGTTCAAGCACTTCGGGATTTGTGACCAGCTTGCTGCCGAAATAATCCGCCAGGGTCTGCTTGGTTATGTCATCCTTCGTGGGACCCAGTCCCCCTGTCATGATGATCAGATCATACTTCCCCATCAGGCGGTCCAGGGTGCTGCTGATCCGGGAGGCCTCATCGGGGACCGTGACCATCTCCCCCGCCCGGACACCCGCACCGGCGAGCTGCCTGGAGATCCAAACCACATTCGTATCGGATACCTGTCCGATCAGAATCTCATCCCCGACGGTGATCAGTGCACAATTCATGCAGACCTATTTTCCTTGAGAAGAATGGCAAAATTAAACAAATAAAATGTTAAATTTGCCCCTGCTGCGGGAGTAGCTCAGTGGTAGAGCATCAGCTTCCCAAGCTGAGGGTCGCGGGTTCGAACCCCGTTTCCCGCTCTTCAAAAACAGGGACCTGGCACACATGGCTGCCGGGTCCCTGTTTTCTTATTGTTCCCGAAGCGCCCTGATCCGCTTCAGAAGCGGGGGGTGTGAATAGTGTACGAACACGTAGGCCGGATGGGGGGTCAGGTTGCTCAGGTTGTTCCTGGACAGCTTTTTCAGCGCCGAAATGAGGGGATTTTCATCGTACTGCTCACCCGCAAAACGGTCGGCCTGGTATTCGATCTGCCTGGAGTACAGGTTCATTCCGATGCCGATCAATGTTGAAATGGGTGTGTAGAGGACCCCGAAGGCAATCAGTCCCAGGTGGAAAGATGCCTCTGCTCCCCCCAGTGCCACCGCAAAACTGTCCTCGCCCACAAAAAGCGAAAAAAGGTACAGGGTGATGCCGGTCTGGATCACGGAGAGGATCAATCCCGTAGTGGTGTGTTTTTTCTTGTAATGACCCACTTCATGGGCCAGCACGGCCACGATCTCCTCTTCATCCAGGTCATTGACCAGGGTATCGAAAAGAACGATCCGCTTTTTTGGCCCCATTCCCGTAAAATAGGCATTGGCCTTGCTGGAACGTTTCGAACCATCCATCACATAGATGTTTTTCAGCCTGAACCCCACGCTTTCGGCGAAGGACTCGATCTTGCTGCGGAGGGTCCCCTCCTCCAGGGGCTTCTGCTTGTTAAACAGCGGCACGATCAGGTTGGAATAGAACATGGTCATGAAGATGGAAAAGAGGGTCACCAGCGCCAGGGCCAGCAACCAGAACCAGCGGCCCGTAAGCATGTAGATCCAGGTAACCAGGGCCAGCAAACCTCCCCCGATGACCAAGGTCAGGAGCCACCCTTTCAGTTTATCCAGGATAAAGGTCCTCGGGGTGGTCCTGTTGAAACCGTAACGTTCC
>JAXGMU010000186.1:0-1957 GCA_040768485.1 Bacteroidales bacterium | reverse complement strand
TGTCCCAGATCTTCCGCCACAAGCGGCATGTCCGGGTACCGGTCCTTGATGTCATTGAAAAGTTTTGTCCCCGGTCCCCTGACCCACTTACCCTTCGTAGCTGTGCCGGAATCCGCGGGCACCTCCCAGTAGGCGGAGAATCCCCTGAAATGGTCCAGCCGGACCAGGTCGAACCAGCGCAGGTTCTTTTCAATTCTCCCGAGCCACCACCTGTTCCCGTCAGCTTCCATGGCATCCCAGTCGTAGACTGGCATTCCCCACAACTGTCCATTCTCGTTGAAATAGTCGGGAGGAACGCCTGCCACCGCTCCCATCGATCCATCAGGGTTCAGCTTGAACAACCCGGGGTGGGTCCAGACGTCCGAACTGTCATGATCCACGTAGATGGGTATATCACCGATCATCTGCACACCCCTGTCGTTGGCATAGGTTTTCAGCCGTTCCCACTGGTCGCTGAAAATGAACTGTTCGAAAATAACCTGTTCAATTAGCTCGCTGTGCCTCTTCCGGAATTTACCTAGGGCCTGCTCGTTCCGGTCACGGTATTTCTCCGGCAACTCAAACCAGGGCTTCCGCGAATGCTGTCTTTTCATTGCCTCAAATAGAGCATGGTCCCCCAGCCAGTATTTTTCCTCCTCGCGGAAAGTTTCCAGGCGCTTTTTTAGTTCATCGTGTCCGGATCTCCGGTATGTTCTGTAGGCTTTTTCCAGGAAATATCTCTTTGCTTTTTCAGCCCGGCGAAAGTCTGCTTTTCCATCTGGTACCGTTTTGAAGCCATCCAGATCGGACATCTCAAGCAAATCCTCCTGGATCAGCTGGAACGGATCGATAAACAGGATGTTTCCGGCGAAGGCCGACCGGGTGCTGTAGGGGGAATACCCAGCATCCGGGCTGGTCGCACTCAGGGGAAGGAGCTGCCAGTAGCGCTGTCCGGCCCGCTCCAGAAAATCGACAAATGCCCGGGCACCCGGGCCGAAGTCCCCGGTTCCGAATCCGCCGGGCAGGGAGGAAACATGCATCAGGATCCCTGCACGTTTCTCTGGCTGATTGGGGATTCCACGCAGCACCGCAAAGGGTACTTCCCGGAAGATTTCATCTACAGGCAGCGATCCGTTACCACTGATGATCCTCCGGGTGAGCCTGTGGTGCCATTCCACGGGCGCCAGGTCCGGGAGCCTGATACGGGTTTCTTTCCAGTTGTGACCTTCGGGCATGCAGGCCGTGTGCAGCGGGACCGCGATGATCAGGTGGTCATCCCCCAAGTTTCGGCAGAACGCAAGGACATGGTCCCTGAACCTGCCTGTTATCCGGAGCGGAACATAACTTCCCCTGAGGAAAAGGTCAGGAAACTCAGCCCGTTCCTGAAGGGTCAGGTGGGTGATCCACTGTTTGATCCTTCCGTCTGAGGCATGCTGCCACAGCTCCCGCAGATGCGCCGCCGGATCTTTCTCCGAGGCCCGGATCATCCTGTCAAGGTTTTTTTCCAGCGATCTGTAATCCACCGGCCGCCGGTTGTCAGGATCCACAAAGCTGAGGTTCCAGATCTCACATCCCTGGAAGGTATCGGGCACTCCCGGTAAAGTATTCTTGAGAATGGTCTGGGTCAGTGAATTGACGATCCCGTGTGAAATGACAGGAGCCAGGAAACTGGTGAGGCTGTCCAGAAATGGGTGAGACGGATCCAGGATCTGATCTGCGAATGCCAGGGTATACCTTTCATATGTTTCATCCGGATCACTCCACGAGGAAGCTTCCTTGCCTTCGCGGAGGGCTTTGACCAGGTAGTTCCGCAACCGCTCCCTGAAGGACTCCGTCATTCGACCATCCATAGGGATATGGGCGCAGAGCACTTGGTAGATCAGGTACTCATCGGCCGCCGAGGGAATTTCCCTTCCGTCGATCGTTTTTTTGCACCCGGAATTCATGCTGCGCCAGTAAAGTGTGAATTTCTTCCATT
>JAXGMU010000185.1:0-1986 GCA_040768485.1 Bacteroidales bacterium | reverse complement strand
AATAATATCTCCCAGCCCACGTTTCCCAATATGAAGAACCTGTGGCGGTTCATGTCAATCATGATTGCATAAGACTTTTTACCCTCTCGATCAACCGCTCCGATTGATAGATTGGTGCCAGTTTGTTGATGGTTTGCCTGTTCAGCGGATTCAGATTATCAAAAAAATAGTCTGAATGAAGGTACATCACATCTAAGAAAGCCCTCTCCGGAGAGGCGATATTGACATGATTGTCCTTCCTGATGATCCCTGCAGTGTTCACCAGGATTTCATCCTTGATTTTGCGGAACCGGTATGTCTGTTCCGACACCTCGATGTTCCTGCTCAGATAACTGACCACAGTAATGGTCGGATCATACTGAAAAACGACTCCGGACTTTTGAAGTACATACTCGCAGGATATGTAAGAAGGAATGTAAATTTTGCATGCCAGCTCTTCGGGATCGAATCTCTTTTTGGTATAGATACCCTTTCGGGGACGATTTAATTTTCCGGTTCGTACGTAATAATTCAGTTTTTTGTTGAGCGATTGAAAATCGGATTCGCCAACCAGCAGGGCGACATCCCTGAGACGAAATACGGTTCTGCTGTCACCGTAAATTGTCAGAGGCACATTATTCCCTGAGCTATTTTGTGAACTGGACATCCGAAAAATTAGTATGTTCAGTTTACAAAATTAATAAAAATATTTAATTTTTGAGGCAGCAGTGCTTGTACTTTTTGCCGCTTCCGCAGGGACAGGGATCATTTCTGCCGATTTTTAACCCTGCGTTGTAAAGTTCACCCGAATTATTCGAAGAGCTGTTTGCCACTCCATTTGCACTCAAATCTTTCGCTCTGTCTTCCTCCTGGTACCCGGCCCAGGTCGTGATGATCTGATTGTAGCGGTCAAAGATGTTGAGAAGTTCTCTTTGATGGATTGTAACCAGGGGGGTGGTCAGATCCTTTTCAATGCTGTCATAGGTTCCGCATACGCCCTGGCTCACGTATCCCAGCCGGAAAAGTTCTTTGATGTCCGGAAGCAGGGAGGGGTCCTCCAGTTCCATGGCATCGCAGATGGCCAGGGCAATGAAATCACTGTCCACGATGTTGTCGTCCATCCTGGCTTTAGCCAGGGATGTGAACAGGTCCCTGAACCATGCGGTCACTTCCTGTTTTCTTTCCGGCTGGTGGTGGTAAACCTGTATGGTGCAGACACATACTGCCGAGCGGGAATAGGTGTCGATACCGGGTGTGAGCACGAATTCTTTCAACACCGGCAGCTGATCGTTTCCCAGGTAGTAGAGCGGTTCCCAGAGGCTTTCGTTGAGGAAGTCCCCGTACCACAGATCGGCGTAATCCTCCCCCTGCCGGAATGTGTCCAGCACATCGGGCAGGCACTCTCTGGCCCGCAACTCTCCCATCAGGTATATCGCATGAAGGGCGAAATTCACCTTCTCCTGCTGCCATCCTTCATTTTCCATGAAGTCTTTGAAGTATTCGAACCTGTCAATGGAATCCTTCAGAACGGCACGGAGATCCGTGATCAGCGTATCACGGTCCAGGGACAGGAGCTTTTCCAGTTTCCCTGGTTCGATCCGCATGTCATATTCGTATAGCCAGCGGATCTCATCGTGCGCAAACTGCGGAGGGTTGACAGTCTGGCGTTTTTTATCGTAACCGTCCGGCACCACACGGATCCTCGTTTTCTCTTCTTCATTCCACCTCTTTTCTGCCATTTTCAGGCGGGCTTCCAGGATGTAGGGGAAGACCTGTTCCGTATCGGGATGATCCGGAGCTATTTCTTCAAGGAGCTCATATCTCCGGTCCGCTGCTTCCAGGTTCCCGGTCACACAGAAATACAGGATGGCCGCCTTCATCAGGCCGGTCACCTCTCCCAGGTGGAAGCGGTCCCTTTCAGGGTACAGGTCTTTGAGATCCATGACACTGCCCAGTACTTCGGGGATCCTGTCATACTGTTTATTATTGAAATACTCGAAGGCAAGG
>JAXGMU010000184.1:0-2216 GCA_040768485.1 Bacteroidales bacterium | reverse complement strand
GTCGAAATAATTCCGCAGCCCGAACCGGTCCAGCACCACATCGATATGGGTCTGGGTGGAGCAGGATGCCAGGGCCACCGGGAGTCCCTTCTGATGAAAGAACCGGATGGTCTCCTCGGCCCCGTCCATCAGTTCCACCTCGGTATGCATCACCTGAACCATGCGTTCATCATACCTTGTCATCAGTTCCCCTGACTCAATGGAGTCCAGAGGGAAGCGGCTCTTCCAGTGATGTACCATTTCCTCTGTCCGCAATCCCCTGGTCTGCGTGAGAAGATCCGGTGTCAGGTCAATCCCCAGCTCTGCAAAAATGGCCTTCTCGGTACGTTGCCACAGGGGTTCGGAATTGATTAACACCCCATCCATATCGAAGATCACCGCCTTGATCATAGATTCATTGAATATTTCTCTTTTTGTTGAGCGAACGTTTCAAACGTTGGCTATTCTGATAATATCCGCAAACACCCCGGCCGCGGTCACTTCCGCCCCGGCGCCGTATCCTTTCACGATCAGGGGCAGGTCCCGGTAACGGTCGGTGGTGATCAGGATGATGTTGTTGCTGGCTTCCAGCGGATAGACCGGGTGCGCGGGATCTACCTCCACCAGTCCCATCTTTCCTTTTCCCTGATCCAGCGTGGCCAGGTACCGCCATTTCAGTCCCGATTTTTCCAGCTCCGCCCTTTTTTCTTCGAATTCAGCATCCAGTGACTGCACCCCTTCCCAGAACTCTTCCAGTGAACCTTCGAACAGGCTGCCGGGCAGGAACGGTGTCACTTCTATATCTTCTGCTTCCAGCACATACCCCGATTCCCTTGCCAAGATGAGCAATTTCCGCTTTACGTCGGTCCCGCTCAGATCCAGCCGCGGATCGGGCTCTGAGTACCCTTCCTCCTCTGCCATCCGGATGGCTTTGCTCAGAGGCACCTCTTTGCCCATCACATTGAAGATGAAGTTGAGCGTTCCGGAAACCACCGCCTCCAGCTTCAGGATCCTGTCCCCGCTCTTGATCAAATCGTTGATTGTGTTGATCACCGGGAGACCGGCCGCCACGTTGGTTTCAAAGCTGAACCTCACGCCCCTGTGCAGGGAATGCTCCTTCAGTTTTCTATAGAGCTCATAAGAGGAACTGCAGGCGATCTTGTTGGCGGTCACCACCGACACGTAGGCATCGAACAGCTGTCCGTAACAATTGGCCACTTCCTCACTGGCGGTGCAGTCAATAAACACCGAATTACGCAGGTTGTGTTCCTTGATCTGCCCGATCAGCCGGTCCATGTCAGAGGTCACTCCTGCGTCCAGCTTTTCCTGGTATACGGAAGGATCGATGCCGTCCGGGTCAATGTACATCTTCCGGCTGTTGGCGATCCCCACCAGGTTCACTTTCAGCCGGAGGGATTCCAGCAGTTTTTCCTGCTGTTTCTCCAGCTGGAGCAGTAATTTCCGGCCCACATTGCCCAGTCCCACCAGGTACAGGTGCAGTTCCCTGTATTTTGAAAGGAAAAAGCCCTCGTGAATCACGTTGAGCGCCTTCTTCAGGCTCCGGTGTTCGATGACCACGGAGATGTTGAGCTCGCTGGAGCCCTGGGCAGTGGCGATCACGCTTATCCCGTTGCGTCCCAGCGACCGGAATAAGATAGCCGAGATTCCGGGCGTGTGCCGCATTCCTTCTCCCACGATGGCGATGATGGACAGATCGCTGATCACCTCGATCTCCATTTCCTTCCGGTGCTCGATCTCCAGCTGGAATTCCTCATGGAGCGCTTCCACCGCTATGGATGCATCAACGGGGGTGACGGCAAAAGAGATGGTCATCTCGGAGGATGCCTGGGTGATCAGGATCACGTTCACATGGTAGCGGGCCAGGGAACTGAACACCCGGGAAGAGGTCCCGATCTTTCCCACCATGCCGGTTCCTTTAACAGTCACCAGCGAAACCTCGTCAATGGAAGAGATCCCTTTGATCAGTTCGCTGTTGCCGCATGGGAGTTCCCTGGAGATGAGCGTACCCGGAGCCCCCGGATTGAATGTATTTTTCACCCTGATGGGGATCTTTCCCTGGTATGCGGGGGTGAGGGTGGGGGTGTAGATCACCCTGGCACCAAAATGGGAAAGCTCCATGGCCTCCTCGTACGTCATGCATTCCACGGAGTAGGCTTTTGGAACGATCCGCGGGTCCGCGGTCATGAAGCCGTCCACATCGGTCCAGATCTCCAGCA
>JAXGMU010000183.1:0-2221 GCA_040768485.1 Bacteroidales bacterium | reverse complement strand
GAGCGCTTCCTTCACAGGGGAGGTACCGGACCGGTGATCATGGAGACCACCATGCTCCCCCGTGGCATGTACCTGGTCCGGATAACCGGAAGAAACAAGGTCATCACCCGTTCACTCATCAAAGATTAGGAAACCAGTATGCAGCGCAACCGAATTCATCAGCTTAGTTTTGCCTGGATCATCGGCCTTATCAGTATGTCATCCCTGAACGCGCAGATTTACAGTGACAGCATTTTCAGGATTGCCGGGAAAGGACAGGAGATCAATCTGAACCTGCTGTGGTTCAGCATGAATCATGGTGACATCCAGTGGCAGTCATCGCCCGACGGGACTGCCTGGAGTGATATTCAGGACGGGGACACGGAAGCCTACCTTTTTACGGCCAGCTCCTCCTCCTTTTACAGGGCAAAGGTCACCTCGGGGACCTGTGACCCGGTATATTCCAGAATCACCCGTTTACAGGTGGCGGATATCACAACGGCAGCGGTGGACAGTGTCACGGCCAGCGCAGCACTTGTCCGGTGCGAAGTGCATGCGGAAGATTTTGAGATCATTGAACAGGGGGTGGCCTTCGGTACCGGGCCTTATCCGGGGGAAACCTCCCTTCTTGTACCGGATACCACCGGCGAAGCGGCCTTTTCGCTCCTGCTGGACAGCCTGGAGACAGGCGTCACTTATTTTGCGAGGGTTTACATCAGAACGGCCGACGGATTGTTTATCCCCGGCAATGTCCTGTCATTTTCCACCCTGGCGATCAGCCTGGACGACCGCATGAATATCGCCTCCGATTCGGTGCGGTTATTCTATCAGTTCAGCAGTACCCCGGAGCCCGAGGAGCACGGGATCTTCTTCAGCACCCAGCCTGCTCCCGGTCCGGCTTCTTCGAGGGCCCCGGGGGTGGAAACGGACGGCAGGTTTTCAGTCGATCTGACCACACTTGATCCGGTCACCACCTACTATGCCAGGGCCTATATGATCACGGACGGGGTGTACCATTATTCCGGCGTGAAATCCTTCAGGACATTTACGGACTACAGCACATATCCGGTCGACAGTGAGCCTTTCGAAAAGACACACCAGGTCGTCTGGAATGATCCCTCCACGGCAAGAAAGATATCCCAGGACGGATATTACGCCGAATACGGGAGGGTGATCAGGCTGGGGACGTCGGACAGCCTGCTGCTTGTTTATCACGGGGGACCGCAAACGGGTGACTGGGTGAATATCTCCCTTCGAAGGAGCTTCGATAACGGAGAGACATGGACCCCGCAGGAGATCCTCATGGACATCAGGGATTATTCCTCAGATTTCTGGCGTTTCTGCAATCCCGAGCTGATCGAGCTGGACAATGGCTGGATCCTGTTGCCTTACACTGCAAACGGGAAACCGGAGACCAACGACAACTGCTATGTGCATATCCTGACCAGCAAAGACCGGGGCGAGACCTGGGAAGGACCCAATGCCATTGTGACGGGCAGGTCCTGGGAACCTGCCATCGTGCAGCTTCCCGGCGGGGAGCTGGAGATGTTCTATTCAAGTGAAGCGAAATGGTGGCCAGTGGCAGAAGTGGAGAGGTACCAGGAGATCCATGCGGTCCGTTCCACCGACCGGGGCCGGACGTGGTCCTATCCCACCATTGCCGCCTATTATCCGGAAAAACGGGACGGAATGCCGGTGCCCGTCCTCCTGCAGGGTAACAGGGGAGTTTCTTTCATCATCGAGACGGTCCTGCACTGGCGCTCCCCGTACATTGTTCACCGGGCGCTGGCAGGGGAATGGGAATTGCCGGACCCGATCTCGGATGAAGGGGATACCCGCTGGGCCGTCACCGGTTTCAGCGGTCACGGCGGAGCCCCTTACATGATCCAGCTGCCCACGGGGGAGA
Source organism: Bacteroidales bacterium (assembly GCA_040768485.1). GTDB lineage: Bacteria > Bacteroidota > Bacteroidia > Bacteroidales. Next base: position 336 of record JAXGMU010000183.1, on the reverse strand, counting down.
CCCTGATCTCGTTCCATGTTTACAGGGGAGGTGACTGGAAGCAGAGCAACATGCACACGATGATCGGGGACAACGAGGCAAAGAATTTTGGGGATCTGACAACCCCCTGGGGCAACCTGCCGGTGGGCCAGGGAGCAATCCTAACCTCCATCTTTCCCAAGGATGAAAACACGGTGGTGCTGATCACTTCCCGAAACCAGGCCGGGGGCACCAGTGCCGTATACTGGCTCGAAGGCACAATCGTCCCGAATTAGGCGCACCATCCGGATACTGGCGCTCCAATCAGCCCGTATTCCTGGATTTCCGGGACCGTTTATTATCATGCATGACAATACC
>JAXGMU010000182.1:0-2289 GCA_040768485.1 Bacteroidales bacterium | reverse complement strand
ATTTCTTGCCTCTTTATGTATTTGATTATTAAATACTTGTAAAGTCTAAATTCCCGTTTATAATTTGTTTAAAATTCTGGCAACTCATTATATTATGTTCAGTAGTGGCTGCGGAAAAATTTGATTTTTTTTTTCACTGTTTTAATCTGTGCATCAAAGCTAACAATTTTTCAAGGCTGAAGCCACATTTGAAAACCAGGATTGATTTCCCAGAATTTCCTCCTGGAAGTTTGATCGAATTGACATCAAACTTCACGCTGCCCTTTTTCTTTCTAAGTACCATGCAACAGCAGCAGCGGCAAAACGAGTGAATCCATCAAACATCATAAGCTCGATTTCCTCCTGTACTCCCGGAATATCGATCTTTGAATTCATCATATCAGTGACCAACTGACGGGTCTGCTCCACATCCCCTTGGAGAGCCCGGTCGATGATGGGGATCAAAGGTGTCTTCCATGCCGGACTGACCCGCTCCGAAAATCGATTGTCAACACCGCGGATGACAAAAAGGGCAACAGGCCCATCCACTTTTTCCATGATGGCATTTTTGAATTTCAAAAATTCATCCACCGCTTCAGCAAGGAGTTTTTCCTGTTCAGGGTTCAGGAACCCGATTCTTTCCTCCATAATTCTTGATCTTTTTCGGTTTTACCTTTTATCTTCTTTTTCAGTACTTTGCGCAGCCCGTCATAGACTTCTTCTCCAGCAGGAACAATCCACCAGGAGTTTTTCCAGATCCACCTGGCACCTTTGGTGATGATGCTCCAGGCTGGTCCCATCAACCTTCACTTTTTTTTATCTCGCCTTCAATCATTGTAATTACCCTGATCAGCTTTTCCTTGTAGTCAGGATCTGTTGCATATCCGGCTCTTGCTACCTCGGCAGCCATTTGTACCGGTATCCTTGATACCTCCATGGCTCTTTTGTATCGGGGATTCCGAATAAAGAAACCTGCATGGTCATCAAAACATTCCTCGGGAGTGTTGTAACGCCTGAAATAGTCCTTTACCCTGTATTTAAAGTAATGCTGGCCCCGGATAACAATAGGCGTGACGCTGATGATCACCGGAAATTTCAAATCGTTCCGGCGGCTGTACTCAGTGGTCTGAAGCAACTGTTCGTTGCCATTGACCCCGTCGGTGTCCTTCACCCCGAAAAAAGCGTTTCCGGGAGCCACTTTTCCCCAGCCGCTTTCCAGGGCGGCCTGAGCCAGTATGAAGGCTGCCGATATCCCCGTTTTGGCCTGGCTACGCCGGGCATGTGGTAAAAGCTGGCGAACAAATTCTGCAGGTTTCATAGTTCGGTTTTTTTGTCCTTTCTTGTGAATTTGCGGCAGAAGCCAATGATGGTGAATATCCCCACCACAATCGATACTGAAAATGCCACCACCTGAAACCAGAATATCACCGTGGTCTGGACCGTTGGATCCACCTGAGGGATCATGCCAATAAGGAATGCGCTGATGGTACCTGCCGCACCTGACTTGGGATTGTTTCGAATCGTTTCCACCTTCTTCACTTTTATCCCGAACCTAATCATTAAGGGAAATTCCGTAAAGGACAAAAGAATACCGGTTAATTAATCCTCTTCAGATGTTTGAGGTTGGTACTACCATGATTACCAACCTGAATAAGCCAGCCCCATGCCAGAGTTATACAACAAGGCGACCTCAGCGGCGGTAAGGGCCTTGTTCCAGAAGGCGACCTGGTCGCAGGTGCAGCTGGCCCGGGTGGTTCCCGCCCCCCAGATCTTACCCACATAGGGACCTCCCGCAGCAAATGAGGTGGAGGCAGCGGTGCCGCTGGCCACGAACCCCGACTTCACCACGTTGTCCAGGTAATAGGTGAAAGAGCCGTGGGAGTTGACCACCACGGCCACATGGTGCCACACCCCCGTGGCCACCGCCCCTGTAAGGACGTAGGACTTGCGGTTGGCCGTGCCACTGCCTCCCCCGTTGCCGAACTGCACGATGCACTGACCGGCATCCAGCCCCACCTCGACACCATAATAGTTGACCCCCGAAACGTTCGTGGAGATGCGGTTCACCGAGGAGGCCGCCGGATTGAGCCACCACGAGACGGTGAAGGGGAACGCGGTTACGGCCACGTTCGAGTTGTAGGCATAGGCACCCGCAAAGGCGTACGCCGTCGCGATCCTCCCCGCCACATTGGGGGTATAGGTACCCGAGCACGATAATGTTCCACCTGGCGCAGTGGCATTGGGGATCATGCCGCCCGAAGCCTCATTGAACTCCCAGCAGCGCAGCAGCCCCGTTGTCAAGGTCGTCCC
>JAXGMU010000181.1:0-2434 GCA_040768485.1 Bacteroidales bacterium | reverse complement strand
CTTCACGGATCTGCTGCAGGGTGGAAAACGCGGTTTTTATCTCTTCAATCTGGTCGGAATCCCCGTAAACAAAAGGCTGGGGCCCGGAGGAAATAAACTCCCATCCCAGGGCATCCAGCTGGGTCTCCCGGAACATGACATCCTCCGAGGTCAGGACCTTCCACTTGTACTCATAGATCCGGTTCTCATCCTTGACAAGGCGCAGCTCCCCCATCTCAGGGGAGGTAATCGCCTCCAGATCGGTAAAGGTCCAGACCGCTTCTTTGAAATCCGCCCTGCGGTGGGTCAGGTCATGGTACTGCTGCCCGAACATGCGGTCTTCCTTGTCAAATTCCGAAATAAACTTGAGCGTTACGCTTTTGCGCTCCCCGATGATCCAATCCCCCGAGAACCACGGATCCAGATCAAAGGCCTCTCCCTCCAGGATCGCATTGCGGTCAATGATATCCACCTTGCCCAACGAGCGGAAAACAAAAACGTAGTTGAGGTAATTCTGAAGTCCCAGCAGGAAATCCTTCATCGATACCCTGGGCAAAAGTCCGTGGTAATCGAACTTTTCCAGAAACCACAGGGAACGGTAGATCTGGCTTTCCCATCTTCCCGCCATGGCTCCCAGGTCGTGATCGAAATAGGTGTACTCAAAAGGATTGGTGAAGAAAAACTGCTGCATGATGTTGAAGTTGTGGTACAACACCAGAAACTTCTCCAACCCCAGATCCACCAGGGTGTTGATCATGTCGTTGCGGTCAATGAAAAACCGGTTGAGCCGGAGCATTTCCCGGATCACATACCGCAGGTAAAGAAAAGGGCTCACCACGCATCCTTCATCCTGCGTTTTGATGGTGCCCCCTTCCCTGAAATTTACCATCCTGTAAAAGTCCCTGCGAAATACCATCGCCAGGTAACCGATCATTTCCCCGACCTGGTGCACCTGGCCGTCTTCATCGGTGTACTCCCTGACCACGGCCGTTTCCCGGCCCTTGCCGTTCCAGAATGCACCGTTCAGGATCGGATAAGGGCAGTATTCGTCCTCATGGGCATCATAGAACTCCTTATTTTGAAATTCCACGCCCTTCTTCCACTCCAGATCCGGAAGGAAGCGGTCCCGCTGCTGCTGGCCCAGGGTGCCCAGCTCCGATTGCAGCCATCCGCTGTATTTGTCCGTGGTTGCGTTGGTGATATTCAGGGTACCCGACAAAAGCAGCACACCCGAAAAGCGGACCTCAAAACCCGGGAAACTGCGGTCCGCCTGCGCCAGGTGCTTTTCAAACCTGTGCGGATTCCCGAATATCGTGCGCGAGTGGTCGTTCACGGGAATGTCGATCCCCAGCCCCGCGTTGCCCGGGACCGAATCCATGAAGCACACGGGGTTGACCCATTCCATGCGAAGCGAGAAGTCCCCTCCGGTGGGGATCTGCTGACCATTGTAGTGAAGCGTCAGCATGGGCTAGAGGTATTGGGAGTCATGGCCTTCCACCAGTTCGATCTCCACCGATTGCAGGTCGGCGGAAGTATCCACCAGCCGGGAGGAAGTATTGGCAATGTTCACCGGGTAGAGGGTGCCGGTGTTGTAACCTGAGGCATCCGCCAGCAGCCACGCCTGCTTGGTAAGCAGACAATCCATCAGGGCCAGCATCTCCTCCGCAGACTTCCACCCGGAGTTGATCTTCCAGGTGCGTCTTCCGGTACGGGAGGCCACCACCACCGTGCGCTCCTTCCGTGATCCGGTTCGGGAAAACTGACGTACGGCCTCCACCGACCGGGTATCGAATCCCATCTGCACCTCCCCGTTGAGCCACATCACGTCCACCCCTCCCAAACTGTTCAGCACGAAAAGGAAGTTGCACTGCTCATGCCAGGCATGGTCCACCGTAAAGCGGCGAACCTGGGTCACCCCCTCCAGCCACACCTCGTAATATGCCATCCGGATGCCGGCCTTGACCGCGGGCATGTTGTCCCACCCCGAGTGATACGGCAGGCAGTTGATCTCGTGCATGATGTCCTTGTAGAGGGTATGGGGATTGACCCATTCATAGGTGGATCCATCTTCATAAGTGGCCTTGATGTGCAGCAGGGTGTCCCTGCCCTGTGCGGCCAGCAGCCAGAGCTTCACGGGCTGGCTGGGGTGCACCACCTGGGACTGGGGCATCCAGGTCAAAAACTTCCCCCCTTCCACAAAATCGGAATAAAAGCTGCCGCCCGAATCGTTGTAGGCCCCCATCCCGGAAGGCCCCACGCCCCCCTTGACCACAAAATAGCCTTCCGAGGCCACCTCCCAGATTTCAACCAGGTTGTCGTTTTCATCGACATAGCTCTCACCCGCCTGAAAGGTCACCACCCGGGTATCCTCATGGTACGGGTTGAAACCACCCACCATGGGCCATTCGAAGCGTTTTTCCAGGGGCTGGTCCACATACCCCGAGACGTTGAACCA
>JAXGMU010000180.1:0-2441 GCA_040768485.1 Bacteroidales bacterium | reverse complement strand
TGGACGATTCCGGTGAATTCATCCGGGAACCGGGTGTGGTCGGGGAGGTGGTGGCGAAGGGGGACAACATCATGAAGGGTTACCTGGGCGATCCGGAAGGGACCGCCCTGACGCTCCGGGGCGGATGGCTGCATACGGGGGACCTGGCCTACCGCGACGAGGATGGGTTCTTCTTCCTGACGGCAAGGAAGAAAGAGATCATCAAGGTGGGGGGCCGGCGGATCAGTCCCAAGGAGATCGAAGAGGTGATCGTCACCATTCCCGGGGTGGTGGACTGCTCCATTTCGGCAATAGATGATGAAGTGCTGGGAGAAGCACTGAAGGCTGTCATCGTCTTGGCTGATACGGAAGATCCGGAGATGAACGAGGAGTTCATCAAGCGGACCTGCGCAAAAAAACTATCTCCCGACAAGGTCCCCCAGGTGATTGAATTCAAAAGCAACATCGAGATTGCCGCCACGGGGAAGAAGGTGAAAAAGTCCTGATCAGTCGATCCGACTGAAAAGATATTTCTTAAAATCTTCGTAATCCGGTTTCAGCAGGGTGGATTGTTTTTCAAGACCGGTGAATTTTGCCAGTTGCTCCGGCAATTGCAGCGTTTCACCGGTGACTTCTTCCACGGTTTCCCTGAACTTGGCCGGATGGGCGGTCTCCAGGAAGATCCCCGTATACTCCGGATGTTCATTGCGGAATGAATGGGCGGCCTGGTAACCTGTGGCGCCGTGCGGATCGAGTAGATACCCTGTTTGCCTTCGGACCCTGTCGATGATCTCCCTGATCTGGGTGTCCGAGTAGCTGTATCCGTGCATATGCCGGGTGATCCATTCGTGATGGTGGCCGTACAGGTCCAGGATCCGCTCGAAGTTGCTGGGATTCCCTACGTCCATTGCATTGGCGATGGTGGGGACCGAGGGCCTGGATTTGAATTTCCCGGTGAGTAGGTAGACCGGTACCACATCATTGATGTTGTTGGCGGAGAGGAAGGTATGAACCGGGAGTCCCATCTCCCTGGCCACCAGTCCCGCTGTCATATTCCCGTAATTCCCGCTGGGAACCGAGAAGAACAGTTCTGCATCCGGCTCCACCTGGGCCCATGCCCTGAAATAGTAAAAAGCCTGGGGAAGGAAGCGGGCCAGGTTGATGGAATTGGCTGACGTGAGGGTCATCCGCTGGGTGATCTCCTGGTCGGCAAAAGCCTCTTTCACCAGCCTCTGGCAATCATCGAAGCTGCCCTGAACCTCCACGGCGGAAATATTCTCATCCAGCGTGGTGAATTGTTTTTCCTGGAGTGGACTTACCAGCCCCGACGGATAGAGTACATGGACCTGCACCCCCGGTACTCCCAGGAATCCGCTGGCCACAGCGCTGCCCGTATCGCCCGAGGTGGCCACCAGCACATGGATGTCGTCTTTTGTGTCCCTCGTGTAATACCCGAGCAGCCTGGCCAGGAAACGGGCGCCCACGTCCTTGAATGCAAGCGTGGGACCATGGAACAGCTCAAGGGCGTGAATTCCTTCCTCCACCTGAACCAGCGGAGTATCAAAATTGATGGCCTCCTTGACAATTCCGGTAAGGTCCTCCGGAGGGATATCCTCACCGAACAAGAGGCCGGACATCTTCAGGGCGATCCCGGTCAGGTCCATCCCCCGGATCTCTTCCAGGTCCCCGCGGGACAGGATGGGGATGGGAGCCGGCATGAACAGTCCCCCGTCCGGCGCAAGTCCCGCCATCAGCGCCCTTTTCAGGTCGTACCTGAGGTCTTTGTTCCTTGTGCTGTAGTAATACATTGTATCGCGCGCTCAAATGTCCTTTTCAAAAAGAGTTACAAGATCCGGCAACCTGCCTGGCTGATCTTAGATACATAAACCTTCGCTTTCGTATCCCGGGCTGAAAAGTGCTCTTTCATCACCCCGGCAACCGTTGTAGCCATCTCCTCTCCCCGGCAGAGACTGAAGACTGCGGGGCCGGAGCCGGACAGTCCGGTCCCCAGCGACCCGGAATCCAGGGCAGCCTGCCTGAGCATTTCAAAATCGGGCAACTGGTGGGTGCGGTAGGGTTCTGCAAATACATCGCAAATGGAACGGCTGATGAGGGAGTAATCGGCTGTGGCCAGTCCCGCGACCAGTCCCGCCAGGTTCCCGCACTGCTGCAGGGCTTTCTTCAGGGGGACTTCCTGCGGGATCAGTTTCCTGCTTTCCAGGGTTCGGATCTCAAGAGAGGGATGGACCACCGCACACCACAGGTCCGGAGGGTAAGGGATATGTTTGATGTCGAGTGGATCGTACCCCCGGATTAGCGTAATGCCTCCCAGAAGGGCCGGGGCGATGTTGTCGGCATGGGTGGCACCGCTGGCGATTTTTTCACCTTCCAAGGCATAAGGAACGAGTGCTGATGTCTCAAACGGATGATCAAGCAGCTCGTTGATCCCTACCACTGCAGCC
>JAXGMU010000179.1:0-2588 GCA_040768485.1 Bacteroidales bacterium | reverse complement strand
CATGGCTTTATTCACGGTCAGATGCTGCTGAAAAGAGACCGATGCGTAGGTGGCATTGCCTGGTTGGGAAGCACTGATCAATACCTCACCCGCGTTGTGAACGGAAGCGGTCGACCCGGAAACGGATACCACCACGGAATTGGAAGAACTGAAAGTAACCCCCAGTCCGGATGATGCGGTCGCCGTGAGCCCGAAATCCGGGTCCCCGTATGTTTTATCCGGGATCGGGTCGAAATTGATCACCTGGGCCAGTTTCCCCGCCAGCTGAAAATCAAAGGACTCCAGTGCGCCTGATGAAGCAGCCGTGATCGTTCCCTTTGTGTAGGCCACGGTGATGGTGTGATCCGTATCCAGTCCGGGTGAGACGAATACAACAATGGTTGCCGGATCACCCGCTTTCAGGGAACAGGCAACGGGGGTTACGGCCACACCGTCATCCTGGACCGCGAATTCAAGGTGTTTCCCGGCCGGATCGGCCATCTCCCTGTCAAAGGTGATTTCCACCCGGTCGGCCTCTTTTGAAGCATACAGGAAATTGGGGATACCCGGGGGTGAGATGTTCACCTTGATGGTTTCATCTGCAGAGGTGCCGGTCCCGTCTGAAAAATGAAAGTCAAAATTTCCTAATTCATTCCCTGAGTTCCCGCTGGCCACGTAGATCACTCTGAAAGAGCCATCCGTAACATCCTCGGGCACCGAAGTTATTTCCGGGCCGGGCAGCCCGCCGCTGTATTGATACAATGCCCCCTCCGCCGGCAGGGAACTCACTGTCGCCGTTTTTGATCCGGCATCCCCGCCTGTAAACTGGAGCGTGATGGTTCTTTGCTGGCCCTGTTCCAGATAAATGGTTCTGGGTACGGACAGCAGAGGGGGATACGGGCTGGTGGTGAACATCCAGATCTCGGACCAGGAAACTGAACCCACCGAGTTCTTTGCATAGGCGGACCAGTAATATGTCTGATCGGCCGCCAGGGTATAGGTATAGGATAGCTCGGTCAGGTCCGCCGAGGTATGAATGGGGCTGCTCAGATCGGAGTTCTGGGAGATGACCACAAAATAGTTATTCGCGTTGGATGCTGCCTCCCACTGGAAAGTCACCTCTTCCCCTACCGTTGAATTGTACGAGGGGCTGATAAGGGTTGGGGTTCCGGCCCTCGGGATGACATCCTGCAGCAGCACACCTTCATAAAGTGCATGATCATCAAATGTATAGGTGCTTCCCGATGGTGTGAACAGGATGGCCTTCTCACTTTCGACGTAACCGGCCGTATTGTAGGAGCACACCACTCCGGCTGATCCGTTGGAATTCTCCAGACCGATGGTTGCAGAGTTCCCGCTGGCCCTTTCGGATTTCAGGTCGACGATGCTCCTGTACTGAACCTGAATGTTGTTGGACCCTTCATACAGGATCACCTGGAAGGTGCCCAGCAGTACCGGCGAATTCCAGAAAGACATGTTGGTGAACTGGATGATCAGTTTCCTGTTGGGTGCCGTACCGATGGTCTGGTACATGATATCTCCCGTGCTGTGGATGACCAGGTCGTCCCAGAAGGGTGCGATATAGTTATTGGGATTGAATGGAGAGGGGATATCCGCATTGATATATCTCGTAGACCCTGATCCGAACATCACCAGTCCGTTGGAGGTAACGTAGAATTCACTATAGGAATTTCCATAGAAGGTGAAATTGAATCCAACCGGGAAGGGTCCCCAGGCTCCGTCATCATAATAGCCCGCACGCGCGATCACTCCCAGGTACTCGGTCTCCTCGGGCAATCCGTAGGAGAGCTGGGCCGGTGCCAATAAGACAAGGGCCAGAAATATTCTGAATGTTCCACTGAAGCGTTTCATGATCCTGATTATTGATTGAGGTTTTGCATTGCGAATTCGAGTCCGGATACCTCCTCCAGTTTCCTTTTCAATTCCATGCCTTCTTCGCCGGTGAACACGGCATCACTGTAAATGACCACTTGGTTTCCAACGGACTTCTTCCATTCCAGGATGGCCGCTGACCAGTCACCGATATTATCCGGTGTGACCGACATGTTGTTGAATACCAGGGCTCCGGGTTTGGTGAGGACGATCAGTTGCAGGTCCCTGACTTGTTTGCCCTCGAGCGCATTGGAGATTTGAACAACCGCATTCGGAGTAAATCCGCTGATCCTGTAAACATCGGATTGCGGAAAAATCCCGGAGGGGAGTTCAAGAACCTCCTCAACACCTTCGTCAAGAATGAGGTAGTCCCGGATATCCTGTGAATGAATATCCGGAAAGAAAAAAACGAGAAACAGGAATAACAATGCGGTTGAATTTTTCATGTCAGTGGATTTTTGGGTCGAATAACAGACATACATTTCCAGTTGTGAAAGAGGACTCAGCGAGACTGCCGGCCCTCCCCATTCTCGGCATTCAATTTGCACAACAATGGGATACATTCAAAAAATAGTTATTAACGAATTGTCAGTTTCTCCGGTTAGTGGATTGGCATTTATTCGAATTCCTTCAAAGCCTTATTCGGGAATGCTGACGAAAGAAAAGGAGGCCGTCTCATAAGTCAAAATGAGACGGTTTCTTTTTAACCAAAGATT
>JAXGMU010000178.1:0-2589 GCA_040768485.1 Bacteroidales bacterium | reverse complement strand
GCCGGTGACCGTCAGGCTGGCGATATCCCAGGGATAGGCGGGAAGCTCCCGGTTCATTTCGTATACGGGGAATTCCACCACCTGGAGCCGCTGGGTGTAGTTGTGCAGGTTCCGGAAACGGATGTTGCTGCTGCAGGCGACCCTGACACCCACGGGCTGCGGGGTGGAGACCCGGATGGTCCGGTACATCCACTGGTTGGCGAACAGCAGGTCGCTGCAGTGGGCGATGTCCATCATCAGGCAATCCTTTCCCTCGGTCCCCTCCTCCTCGAACTGGAAGGCGTACATCTTCCAGCGGGAGACATGCGCGAAACGGGCCTCGTTGCGCACGTGGTGCTCCAGCGACATGGCATAGATGCGTCCCGGGGTGGAGGTGTGGCTCACGTAGAGCCCCGAGGCCGCGTAGGAGTTGGCCGTCCAGATGTCCTTGAAGGTCCCGCCCCCGTTGCTGGTCACCCACAGGCTCCAGTACTGGTTGTCCCAGGCCTGGTCCTTCCCCCGCTCGTAGACCGGCTCCGACGGGGAACTGATCTGCCGGGACCACCGGTCCCGACCATCCCGGGATCCCCCCCTTCCCTCCAGATCTGCCCTCACCGGTTTCCGCATGGTCCCGTGACCCCCCACGAACTTGATATCGTTCATCATGGAGTGTTCACCGGCCATCCATTTGCAGCCCACCGCCCGGTAATTGTAGCCCCCGGTACTGATTCCGATCCCGTTGAGGATGTCCTCCCCACCCGCGGAAGATTCCACCATGGGCACCGGCGGACCGAATCCGCTGAAAGCGGGCTCGCTCTCATGGAGAATGAACTGCGTGCCGAAAGGATGCAGCCCGATGAGCCGGGTGCCCTCCTCCAGCTTCAGGGTGCCGGTGAGTCTGTACCAGCCCTGGGGCACGTAGATGGTCCGGTAACGGGAGACCGCCTCCCGGAACACCTCCGTGTCATCGGTTTCCCCGTCCCCCTTCGCCCCCAGCTCCCTGATGTTCACCCACTCCTCCATTCCGGGAAGGGAAGGGATCGCCCGGTCCCGCCGGGGCGAAAAATCCGCCAGGGGCGCGATCCGGATGATGGTCTCGAACTCCGAATCCGCCGCCAGGTCCTCCATGACCAGTCCGTATGTATACTCCTCCACCCGGTACATTTTTTCACCCACCTCCAGCTTCTCCCCGCTCTCCAGATTTTCCACCAGCACGGGAACTTTCCTGCAGCGGATGTCCAGCAGGTTGACCTGCAGCATCACATTCTCCGCCGCACTCACAACTACCGCCGCACTGCTTACCTCCTCGAACACGCACCGCTCCATGAAAAGCCGGTCCACACTCCCCTCCTCCATCTCCACCACCACCGGGACACCCTTCACTCCCATGTTCACGAACGCCATCCCCCCTTCGCGGGTCCGCACCGCCGCCTTCCGCTGTCCCTCGAACCAGGTATCCACCACCATCATGGGCCACCCCGGGGAGGTGCGGTTGGTGAGGATCCCGTAGTCCCCCCCGATGAACGCCACGTTCTCCATTTCGTTCCCCACATCAAAGATCCCTGCCTTCCCGCTGCCGGTGCGGATCACCGAGTGGCTCACAAAACTATGCTGGGCGTAGTGTGTCCGGAGCGCCACCGCATGGGGATTCCCTTTCCCGATCCGGAAATCGATGTTGGAGATGGCGCTGTAGAAGGTCCCCGCCCCCGCATCCCTGGGCGATTCGCCCCTCCTGGCCGGTCCCCCGGTAAACCAGAACATGTAATTGGACCTCCCCTTGTCCCCTTCGACTTCCTCCTGGTAGCCCGGCGTGCGGTCCTTCAGGATGAACTCCGGCCGGTTCTTCCCGTACCCGATCAGCCGGATGGCAGGGGGAATATAGATGGTGCGGGTGATCCGGTAGGTTCCCTCCGGAATGAACAGGATCCCGAAGTTCTTTTCCCGCTTCAGCCGGTCGATGGCCGACTGGAGGGAGTCGGACACATCCATGGCCCCGTCCGCCCTGATCCCGAAATCTTCAGGGGTGAAGTAAAACGCCTCCGGATCTTCCGGCCTTTCCGTGTAGACCGATGCGGCGTTCACGTGGCCCGGCTGTGCGGACAGGGATCCTGCAACAAGAAGGAGACAGAAGGCGTAATAGAATTGTACCTGTCTGAAGGGAGCACATTTCAAAGAAGCGTGTCTCGCATGAGGAGATGTCCTGGGATGAGTTGTCATGGGATGAGTTGTCATGGGATGAGATGTCCTGGGACGAGTTGTCATGGGATCAGATGTCATGGGATGAGATTTGGGTGATTTATCCCGTAATGTAATCAAAAAAAATGTGACCCGAAGGCAGAATAGATGACCAATAGGCAGAATAGATGATTAAATTGCACGCGTGAAACCTGTCCGCCCATACGGACCCTTGCTTCGCCGGAAGCAGATCCCATTCCGCCTGGCCTTCCTTTCACAGGTGACGGGATTCCTGATCTGCCTGTCGGCCGCTCACTGGATGCCAGCCGGCGGCCAGGTGGTGATCAACGAGTTCAGCGCCTCCAATGCCTTCACCATCGCCGATCCCGATTACGACGACTATGCCGACTGGCTGGAGCTGTACAATGCCGGTGA
>JAXGMU010000177.1:0-2658 GCA_040768485.1 Bacteroidales bacterium | reverse complement strand
CGGCTGAAACCGGATCGGTGGCCATGAATACGGCTCCGAATGCAAATCCGCCCAGCAGCAAGTGCTGCCAGAAGGGAATGGCCATGAAGGCATTCACTGCGAATGCGTTCAGCAGGAGTCCCATGACGGTCCCTCCGGCAAACACGGACAGCATGATCTTCCAGCTGCCCACGCCCGTGAGGATCAGGATCATCGCCCCCAGCAGGATGGCCAGGGTGGAGGTCTCCCCGATGGAACCCGGAATGTTCCCAAGGAACATATTCCAGGCGGTAAAAGGCTCTCCCAGTCCGTTCACGAACTGGGTGTGGTCCAGCGCAGCCTGTCCCAGGATGGTGGCCCCGGAATAACCGTCCACCACTCCTGTACCTTCCGTCAGTCCCGAGATCCAGACCTTATCCCCCGACATCCAGCTGGGATATGCGAAGAACAGGAAAGCCCTGGCTGTCAGCGCCGGATTCAGAATATTCATCCCGGTCCCCCCGAATACCTCCTTCCCGATGATCACCGCAAACGCCGTGGCCACGGCTACCATCCACAAAGGTACATCCACCGGCATCACCAGTGGGATCAGCATCCCCGTCACCAGGAATCCCTCGTTCACCTCGTGCCCCCTCATCTGGGCGAAGGCAAATTCAATTCCCAGTCCCACCACATAGGAGACCACGATGATAGGAAAGATCCGCTTGAACCCGAACCACACCATCTGCCAGAACCCGCCATCCTCTCCCATGGCCTGGAAATGATGGAATCCCGCGTTCCAGATCCCGAACAGCAGGGCGGGCACCATGGCGATCACCACGAAGATCATGGTGCGCTTCATGTCATTGGCATCCCTGATGTGCACCCGTCCCGTGGTGACTTTGTCGGGCACAAAGAGAAAGGTCTCAAAAGCCTCGAATGTGGACTTGAACATAGACAGCTTTCCGCCCTTCTCGAAAGGAACCTTGATTTTTGTAACAAATTTTCTTAGAGAATTCATCTGTTATGATTGGTGATTGTATGCCATTCTTTCATTTCACTTTTAGCCTTCCATTTCGCTCCGCAGGTTTTTCAGGCCCTGACGGAGGATCTTCGTGACGGGGGTCTTGGAGGTGCAAACGAACTCGCAAAGCGCCAGGTCCTCCTCATCCACCTCATAGATACCTAGCTCTTCCATCAGGTCAATGTCGTTCACCATGATCGCCTTGAGCAGATGGACGGGGAAAATATCCATGGGCAGTACCTTATCATACTCGCCGGTCATCACAAAAGCCCGTTCCCCGCCATGGTAATTGGTATCCAGATCGAATTTCCGGTTGGGAGTGAGCCAGGTGGACATGAATGAACGGGAGGCGGACATCTTTTTCAGTCCCGGCATGATCCATCCGAACATCTCGAAATAATTTCCTTCCGGGATCACCGTAATCTGCGCATCCGAAAAACCCACATGTCCCCCGGCCGGATCGATCTTCAGTCCGTTCAGCACATTCCCGCTGATCACCCGGTTCTCCCCTTCCACCAGTTTTCCCTCCAGCAAAGGAGCCACGGCAGTCCCCCGGATCGTCTTGTAGTACAGTGGTTTCTCCACCCGTGATCCTGTCAGCGCCACCACAATGGAGGGATCATAGCGGCCATTTTTGAACAATTTTCCGATGGCTACCACATCCTGGGGCTTCACCGTCCACACCACCTCTCCCTTGTTGATTGGATCCAGTTTATGGATCTGGATGCCCACATTCCCCGCCGGGTGAGGACCTTTGAACCGGTTGATCTCAACTCCTTTGATCGAAGCAAGTGTCTGTACGGATGGATATCTCCCGTCCAGCCCCAGGTACACCTTTCCTTCAGTGAGCTTTCTGAGCACATTCACTCCCCACTGGAAATCTTCTTCCATATCCTTCAGCACAAAGTCATAGTCAGGCGCCAGGGGTGCGGTATCAAATGCAGAGATGAAAATGGATTTGGGTTTTGAGTCAGGCCGTGCGATGATCGTGTAGGGACGCTGGCGGATCATGGGCCAGAGTCCGCTTTCCAGCAGGTTCTCCACGATCTGCTCCCTGGTCAGGTCCGCCGGATCGCCCTGGAGGAACTTTTCTGCCGTATCTTTCCCGTCATCTTCCACCACCACCTCGATGATCCTTCTCCGTTCTCCCCTCTTGATCTCTTTCAGGGTCCCGCTCACCGGCGAGGTGAACTTGATCTCCGGATTGTACTTGTCGTAGAAGATGGGAGTGCCCACCTTCACGGGATCGCACAGTTTGGGAATGATCTTGGGAGTCAGCTCCTGGAAATCCACCGGTTTGACCGCATAAGTCTCTGCCCTGGGGGCTTTCGCGTAGATTTTTTCAGCCTGGCCTTTCATCTGAATGTCCAGGCCTTTTCTGATCTTAATCACCTCTGCCATTGTGAAGCTTGTAACAGTAATAAAAAGGTAAAAATAGCTAATTTTGTGAACAGGCAAAGGATGAACTCTTTTTAATATATGTTCAGATCTATATTTGTAGATGGATAGATATATCGTTCTGATGGAATCCCTGTTTGTCACTGTTTGACAACATAATAAGAGAATGCCCGTTATATATCTTACTGAAACCTGATGAATCCCAGATGATCCTGAAAACAGTCCATACAGGCAAATTTTTCCCGGAATGGTTAAGAACCTGCTGCTGCTTCATCCTG
>JAXGMU010000176.1:1571-2660 GCA_040768485.1 Bacteroidales bacterium | reverse complement strand
GTCGATGCTTCCAACAACACCGGTATAGAGAACGGAACGCAGGAGCATCCCTTCAATACGATCAAGGAAGGGATCACCGCCTCAAATGCGGGAGCCACCATAATGATCAAAGCCGGGACCTATCATCCGGATTCCACCTGGCAGGAATACCAGAATGCGCTTTATCTCAAACCGGGGATTTCCCTTGCAGGTGAGGGCCGGGAAAATACGGTCATCGATGGAATACTTGTTGATTGGGGCCCCGGAAATCTTTCCTGCACCCTGGATGGGCTGGCTTTCCTGCAGTATTATTTCGGACGAGGCACATCGGAAGGGCCATTTGATGAACAAAATATCATCCGTAATTGCAGCGCCGGTCTGATCCAGGTCAGCCATTCAGCAGGAATACCCGTCAATGACACTACCCCGGGGGCCAACTATGGATTCTTGATAGAAAACAATGAGCTCGGGGAAGGAGGCATTCAATTTGCACAGGGCAGTGGCGTGGCAAACAATACCATCCAGAATAATTCCTGCGGTACTGTTTTGATCTATTCCGGTGCCGGATACACTTATCTCGTGGATAACAATGATATCCAGTACGGGATTATTGATGCTTCAGGAGTGTGCACCACCACAATATCCAACAATCAAATTTTTAACGGAGGTATCATTGATAAGAGCGGGGGAAATCCTTATGGTGTTGAAGACCAGATAATTGAATATAACACCATCACCTGCAATGAAGACTCACCCCTTTTCCAGGATGAAGATGAAAAAGCAGCAATAATTGCACGACCAACATCCGTTACCATTCGAAATAATACGCTTACAGGAACGGGAGCGGTTTATGGTATCTATTCCAAATCAGGAGCGCCATTTCATGTCATCGATAATACCATTCAAATAGAAGAGGCTTTCCAACCCCCTTCAGACCCGGATGAAGCTGTATGTGGCATTTATACCAAGGCCGGTTGGGGATATGTCACAGGGAACATTATTCATGGCGGGCAGATCGGCTATTACAGCAAAGCCGGAACGGAAGATTTTTCCAATAATGAAATTTCAGGTGCATATATCGGGTTTTTCTCCAGCGGGGCGGAAGAGGTT
>JAXGMU010000176.1:0-1561 GCA_040768485.1 Bacteroidales bacterium | reverse complement strand
ACAATCCAAGACTGCCATGGCGATGGCATGATCATGTATGGTTTGCGCGGCCCTATCCATAATAATGTGGTAAAAGACAATGTAGGTTCGGGAATTCGCGTCGTCAGGCCTGATATCGACCTGGGCGGAGGCAATTTTAACGGACCAGGGAACAATATCATCAACGGTAACGGAAATTTTGACCTGTATGTAGATTGCCAGAGTATAGAAAACCCGGTACTTTATGCAAAGTATAACGTCTGGGACCACACCGATGCCTCAGAGATCAGGCAATACGACATACGGGACGGTAACGACAGCACGGGCCTGGTTACGGTTGATTTTACCCCTTTCGCCTATCTGGGAGAGGCAGAGCATGGAGGTGTGGAGGCAAGGGAAAATGGGAGCGTGGAGGTGTTTCCCAACCCGACGAGGGGGAAAGTCCAAATTTCAAATTCCATCCCGAGTACTCGGGACCAAACAAAACTCAAAACTCAAAACTCAACATTCAAAATTGAGGTAGTTGATTTATTTGGCCAGGTCATCGAATCAAATAACAATAGAACAATGGAACAATTGAACAGTGGAACCCAGGAATTTGACATCAGCAGATGTCCGGCGGAGATCTACTTCATCCGAATATATTTTGAAAATCAAATGATCGTGAAGAAGATCATCAAACAATAAACATCTCTCCGATCCCCTTCCTAAAAAAATGGATAAGGGGGGAGGAGAGAAAAAAACTTACCAAAAATGAAAAAATTTATTTACATCTTAGTGATTTTGCTTTCAGGCGCATCATGCTGCTTTTCACAGGAATATGCGACTTATGAAATTACGGGGCTGCATCAGGGCAACGGTAGTTTTGTGAGTGCAGCCCTGTCTGACTTTGAGTGGACCGTAAGCGGTACTTTAACCGGGGAAGTTCAGATACTCGACAACGAGATTTTTGACGACGGAAACGCTTTTGAGAATGTATTCGGACAGGCCAACGATGCACAGAATCTCAGGATACAGGTCGTCATGAACGGTCCTGGAACAGCAGGGCAGCCCTTAATATCTAGTGCTATATTGACGCTTCTCTTTGACCAGCCAACTCCCGTGAGTGCATGGGGGTTTTGTGTGGTGGATATCGATGTGGAAAATTGCCTGGTTTCGGCCATCGATGAAAACGATGACCCGGTTTCACCGGAAATTATCGATGGATGGCTGGTGGAATTGTTCGACGCCAACCTGGGTGAAAATGGTGTCAATATCCCCAAATGGGATGCCATCCATGCAGCTCTCCTGGGTTCGGATACACCGGATAACTACGTCGTATACAACAATCTGGTTATCGGGGACATGCCATCCAGCGAAGCGCCTGCGGCATATTTTATGCCCGACCTGCGCCTGAAATCGCTGACCATCACATTCGAAAACCTCCAGGATGTTTATAATACCTCCTATCACTTTTATATCGCATCACTGGAAGCAACCATGCTTCATGAGATCAGCGGGCCTGACATATCCATCTATCCCGTTCCAGCCGGCAATACCATCATGATCAGTACCGGGCATATGCCTGCAGCAGATCCGGTCG
>JAXGMU010000175.1:0-2736 GCA_040768485.1 Bacteroidales bacterium | reverse complement strand
CAGGAATACGATCCTTTTCTCCACTCTTTATGAAATCGTTCAGTTCCTTGAATTTTTGTTGATACTCCCTGGCAAGATCCCCAATAATGCGGACATGTTCTTGAGCTCCATCTTCCATTGCGTTTCCTTTTTCTTTTTTTGACCAGTTCCGGCACTATCAGCTATACAAATTCCGAATGACATCGGTTAGGATCTATATAAGCCTATTGAATTCCTGGCAAGGTGTCAAACTATTACTTTGTATCGGATACCAAAAGAACCGTAACTGCATGGAATTTAAGGTCTTCTCTTCTTCGATCGTACGTGATGGATTCTATTGATAAAAATTTGATTTTTGCCGATATTATGCCAGGAACTGAAGGCAACGGGAAAACAACATGCAGGTTCACCACCCATCAGCCGGCTGAAAGATCGCTGCCCGATCTCACTGCCCGGTTCATTTTCTCTGCTTGTGCCCGGCGGTTTTTTCAGCCGTCGAACCCGGTTCAGTGACGGGTTCGGGGCGCAAGTGCACGGAAAGGTCAGGGGTAATGTTTGTCAGGACGCTGCATATACGGATATCCGAGTGGATCAGAATATCTTCGGAAGATCTTTCGCCACTTCTGGAAAGGAAGCTGCACGAGCGTCTTGTTTTCACCAATCCTGATTACGAGCTTCGCCACAACAGGGGGGAGTGGATCGGCAATATCGCTCCCCAGATCAGCTGTCTTCGGCACAAAGGGCGCAGTTATTTTATTCCGAGGGGTTTTTTGGGTCAGCTTGTGGATCTTTGCGAAAAGCACCAGCAGCCGTACCGGATCGTGGACAGGCGCAGGTCCCTGCCTTCGGTTGCCGTGGAGTTCCACGGGGAGCTCAAGGGATACCAGCGGGATGCTGCGGAGGCGGTTTTGGAGCATGATTTCGGGACGCTGGTGGGAGGTCACAAGAGCGGCAAGACGGTCATTGTTTTGTATGTGATCGCCCAGAGGCGCCAGCCGACGTTGATCCTTGTTCCACGACTGGACCTGGTGGAGGGGTGGCTGAACAAGATCGAGAACTTCCTCCAGATTCCGCGTGAAGAGGTGGGGACGTTCATGGGCGGAATCCACCGGGTGGGCACGCAGATCACCATTGCTCATACCGGTGAGGCGGCCCGGCACTGGAGGAAGATCCGGGACCGTGTGGGTTTCATCGTTCTGGATGAATGCGGGCGTTGCCCGTCCAAGGTTTTCACCGGGCTGATCCCCAATTTCGATTCGCGCTACATGTTGGGTGTATCGGGCACGACGGGCAGAAAGGACCGCCTGTCGCGGCTGATCTATTACTATCTCGGAGATGTGGTCTACACCATAGATGAAAAGGACGCACGGGAGGGGCGGGGGATCATTTATGCCCACATTGTGGCCCGCCCCACCGAGTTCGAGTTTCCCTACCAGTCGAGGGCCGACTATCCCGAGATGCTGCAGGCCCTGATGAGGGACCGGAAGCGCACGCGCATCATCGCCGACGACATCGAGGCGGAGCTTCGCGGGCAGAGCCGGCCCCTGGTGGTCCTGTCGGGCGGAGAGGAACAGGACGAGGTCCTGGGTGCGGAACTGGGCAGAAGGGGGATCGAGGTGGTGCGCTTCGAGAGCGTGGAGGAGTCGCGGATGGAAGAAGCGGAGGGAACGGGTTTGTGCCCGCCGATGCCCGGGCCTTCGAGACCGGCTGCCGTTTTCGTTTCGCCGCAAACCCTTGCCCGGTGTTCACAGCAGTTCAGCACGCGGGTGCTCTTTCTTGCCGTGCCGCTGTACTTTCGCAAGAACCTGGCCGATGCGGTGCGGGATCTGCTCAGGAACGGCGGAACCCCCGACGAACGGGCCAGGATCTACGACTACGTGGACCGGCATATCGGCCTGCTGGAGAACTTCTTTCGCATGAGAAGCTACAACTACGGCGTACACCCCGATGTGCTCCTCGATCCGGGCATATCCCAATGCCATCCCGCATTTTCACAAGATCATCACCACATGCGCGATACCCTTCATTTCCTTGAACCTGCATCCTGATCGTATTCGCCTTTTGACCTGCCCTGAATCTTCAACCAGAACACCTGCCAGCACATCCAGTCCCATGCGGAAAAGGGCCGGTGTGAGCGGGGTGCTGGGGCCAAGGAGAATCTTGAAGGCATGTTTTGGAACGAGGTCGAGGATTCCGGCGAGTGTCCCGTTTGCCAGGGTGGTGGCCGTGATGGCCACCACATCCGCCGAGGGAAGGACTCGTTGCGCGTGCTCCGCCCTCAAGTCGTCGCCTTTAGGGTTCCTTTCAAGCACCCAGAACCGCCTGAAGCGGCTTCCCATTTTCTCCACAAAGGGGAAATGGCCGATCACGGCTACATTCTTTCCCTCGCCGTACTCGAGGATCAGTTCTTGAGCCTTCATTGCCCGAAGCGAATCAGCAGGCGGAGTCGGTAAGAGTGAGTTGTACGAAGCGAGCCCGATGGACGAATGGAACAGATCCCCGTCAAGAAGCAGTTGCGCCGTTTTTTTTGCCGATTCGAACGTACACTTGATCGGCGGGCTCTGTGCAGATCCGCAGTGATCGTGATCAACCCGTGATGCGAGCCCCGTAACACGGCTTTCGACGGCAACCAGGTGTGACCCGCAAACGAGGTCCGTGATTTCATGATCTGGAATTTTCTCCAGGTCATCCAGGAGCATCCCGAGGAGAGTGTATTGGTCCATCGTTTTCCGATCCGGATGATTTGCAGGGATTCCT
>JAXGMU010000174.1:0-2872 GCA_040768485.1 Bacteroidales bacterium | reverse complement strand
CAGGGAGAGGAGGTGGCGGGGATCATATGGAAGGCTTACGAGGAGAAGTTCCACCATCTCTTGCCCGGGGTGGTTGCCGAATACGACCCGGGGCGATTTTACTGGTCCTCCTCCCCCAGCGCCGGTCAGGGGATCCCGGAGAATTATATAGCTGGAGATGTGCACTACTGGGGGGTCTGGTGGGGCAAGGAGCCCTTTGAAACCTACCGCACCAGGAAGTGCCGGTTCATGTCGGAATACGGGTTCCAGTCCTTCCCCGAACTGAATACGGTCAGAAAGTATGCGGAGGAAGGCGACTGGGACATTTACTCTGCGGTCATGAGGTCGCACCAGCGCAGCAGCATCGGGAACGAGACCATCGAATACTACATGCTGCAGGATTACAAGCGGCCAAAGGACTTTCCCATGTTCCTGTATGTGGGACAGGTGGTACAGGCCGAGGGGACCCGTATCGCCATGGAAGGGCACCGGACAAACATGCCTTATTGCATGGGCAGCCTGTACTGGCAGATTGATGACTGCTGGCCGGTTGCTTCCTGGTCGACCATTGATTACTACGGCAACTGGAAAGCCCAGCAGTATTTCGCCAGGAAAGCCTTCAGGGATATCATCGTATCCCCTTTGCTGGAGCGCGACAGCCTCTACGTGTACATTGTATCCGACCGCCTGGAAGAAACCCCCGCCATGCTGCATATGACCCTGATGGACTTTGAGGGAAACATCCTGGAGAAACGTTCCCTGCAGGTAACCATACCGGCCAGTGCCAGCCGGGTACACCTGTCGGAACCGGTAGACCGGGTGACCGGGCAGGCAGGACAATCCCGGGATTCAGGTATAGACGGCAGGATCCTGCTGCACTGTGAGGTGGTTATTGACGGAGAATCCTACACCGACAACATCCTTTATTTCAGCCGGGTGAAGGATCTGGAATTACCTGTACCCGGCATCGAGTGGGAGCTGTCGGAAACTGATGGTGCACTGAAGCTGAACATCAGGACGGATCAGCTGGCCAAGAACGTTTACCTCTCGGTCCCCGGTAAAGATGTTTTTTTCGGGGACAATTACTTCGATCTGCTGCCCGGGAAGGAGATCGTGGTAAGCTTGAGGCCGGGGGACGGAATGGGTGTGGAGGATGTCCGGGCTAATCTGGAGGTGATCAGCCTGGTGGATAGTTACAAAAGGTAACTCTCCTCTGAAGGTAATTCCGGCCATCCCCTGCCGCCGGTCATACCCAGGCGCCGGCAGTGTTGATATTATCTGATCCTGTAATTCCCGGTCCTGTCCACAGAGATTTCATCCAGAGTAAGTACGCGTGAGGATTGATAAACCTCCCGGATCCTGTCAGGGTTGTTGGAGAAAAACAGGATCCATCCCCACGGCATGAACCAGCTCCACCGGGGCTGCTGTTCAAGGATCTCAGTGGTGGGGATCTCCCCCACTTCACCAAGAGCCACAGGTTTGCCCCTGGCCATTACCACCAGCTGGTCATGGTGGGATTGCTTAAAATCATTCCGGTACACATCGGCGGCCAGGATATCAACGTATTCGATCCCGGGAAAGAAATCCTCGTAGGGCCAGGCCTCATCCCCAGGGATATTTCTCGGGGCATTGGTGTTCCAGACCCAGATCAGGTTATTCAACCCGTGGTGGTGGGTGAAATAATCATACATCATGATCCACAGTCGTTTGAATCCCTTCTCCCCGGGATGGTTGCACCACCAGAACCAGACCCCGTTCATCTCGTGATAGGGTCTCCAGAGCACCGGGATCCCGGCATCCTGCAATTGTTTCAGGTAACCCGCGATCTTATCGGCCTGCTGCTTCCATGCATCATTCAACGGGGTCCCACCGGTTACGAGCTGATCCCATTCCTCCGCTGAGGGACGGTCTTCCATGGCCCAGATGGAGGAGCCCTCGCAGCAGTCTCCCTCGGTGGGATAACAACCATGCCACATCAGGGTGATGATATGGCCTTCCCCATGACGGGCTTTAATCTCCTCCATGGTCCTCTCGCGGGCCTCCCCCAGGGTGATGTCCAGGAATTGCGGTTCCCGGCGTAACTCCCGGCGCACCCTCGTGGAATCTGCCATCCCAAGGGAATCCATGACTGCCCTGTACACCTCCGGGGATATGGCGGGAAGGTTTGCAGGCCCGCAATGCTGGAACCGCATGGCGTCTTCCCCTTCCACGCAGAAACTGAAGTCCGAGCCCCAGACAACCGCTTTCCTACCTGTCAGCTTTTCCAGTTGTACTGAATATTCCGATCCCTTGCCCACAAAATTGTGCTGGCCTGAAAGCGTGTATTCTCCCTGGATATCCTGGATGAAATGAAACAATTTCACAGCCTTTTCGGTGGAAGCCGGATTAATGAGGGGTATGTAATTCTTTGTTTCCATTTGCGACCACGAGAAAACCCCTGGCAAAAGCAAAAGTGAGGCGATATAAATCCGAAGATACAAAACCATTTATGAATAGATTTAAAAAAAACCTTCAGCCCACATGGTAGCGCTGGCTGTTCGTCTCCCGGGCCCTGAAAACAGCATATGCATCATGATCCAGGGGATAATCCCAGCACCCCATGCGGTGGAACATCCTTCCCCCGAATCCGCTTTTGAACCGGTGCAGTCCGTGCATGGGATGGGAGGGATTCCCGTTGGGTGCCGTCCCGAACATGTCATATTCTGTACAGCCCGCTTGCCTGGCCATGCGGATTGCCTCCCACTGCAGGGCATAAGGGGCCATCAGGTGGCGCTTCCGACCGGATGAGGCCCCGTAGAGGTATGTCCCCCGCCTCCCTGAAAGCCCCAGGAACATGCCTGCCAAATATTCTCCCCCGTAGCCGGCCATCAGCAGTTTTACGTCAACAGGAGAG
>JAXGMU010000173.1:0-2989 GCA_040768485.1 Bacteroidales bacterium | reverse complement strand
ATGCCCTTATTTCATTAAAAATGGAGGGCGAGATGGATGCTCACTGATTGTCATTATATTCGGGGACCATGAACAAAGCAATGTATTTCAGACCGGCCGCGATCATGATCATAGCCGCGATCGTGATCATGGCCGCTGCCTGTTCCTCTCCGGAAACCGGGGGAAATACAGGTCCCCTGAAAATTTCCGAAAACGGCAGGTATTTTGCGGATCAGAACGGCGAGCCCTTCTTCTGGCTGGGCGATACCGGATGGCTGCTTTTGGGTAAGCTGGACAGGGAGGCATCGGTCCGTTACCTGGAAGACCGGCACCAAAAAGGCTTCAACGTGATCCAGGTGATGCTGTTGCATTCGCTGGATATGACCAGCGTGTACGGGGACAGTGCCCTGGCGGACGGGAACGTGTCCCGTCCCCGGGTCACCCCCGGCAGCAGCTTTGATAAGGAAGGGGAATATGATTACTGGGACCATGTGGACTTTGTCATCGACAGGGCGGATGAGAGAGGAATGTACATGGCGCTGGTCCCCGTCTGGGGATCCAATGTCCGGGGAGGACACGTCACCCGCGAACAGGTCAGGCAATACGGGCTGTTCCTTGCAGAAAGGTACGGACACAGGAAAAACATTATCTGGCTGAACGGGGGCGATGTGCGGGGAAGCGATTCCACGGAAGTCTGGCGCACGCTGGGGAACACACTGAAGGAACACTGTCCGGATCAGCTGATCAGCTTCCACCCGTTCGGAAGGACGCAGTCCTCCGCCTGGTTCCACCAGGAACCCTGGCTGGATTTCAACATGTTCCAGTCGGGCCACCGCCGGTATGACCAGGACACCGCCGGACTGGCCTACGGGGAGGACAACTGGAGGTACGCGGCCACAGATTACCGGTTATCCCCCGTCAAACCCACCCTGGACGGGGAACCATCATATGAAGGGATCCCGCAGGGACTCCATGACCCGTCCCAGCCCTTCTGGACGGACAAGGATGTGCGGCGCTATGCCTACTGGTCGGTCTTTGCAGGATCGGCCGGGCATACATACGGCCACAACGCCGTCATGCAGATGCACAGGCCCGGGGACAGGGACCCGTCCTACGGGAACAGGATGTACTGGACCGATGCGCTGGATGCACCGGGCGCCGGGCAGCTGATCCACCTGAAAAACCTGGTGCTTTCCCGCCCCTGTTTTGACCGCATCCCCGACCAGTCGCTCATCGCGGACCAGGGTGACAGGTACGACTACCTGGCAGCCACCCGGGGCCCCGGTTACGCTTTCATCTACACCTGTACCGGAAGAAATTTCACCGTGGATCCGGGCTCGCTGGACGGGACTGAAATATCTGCAACCTGGTTCAATCCCCGTGACGGAAGCACCACCGGGATCAGGACCTTCCCCAACAGGGGACTCCTTGAATTCGATCCCCCGGGAGAACCCGGGGAAGGAAATGATTGGGTGCTGGTTGTGGATTGTCCGAAATAGAAAAAATGGCGGACATCTGAAGCCAACCATGGTTTTCTAATGATTTAAAGGCGATAAAGGGATCGAATAGCACATTAAAGATATTGGATAGTTCAACTCATGATTATTTTTGTAATTTGCCATCAAAGTATGTTACATGACAGTTAAAGAATATACGAGCACCGGGGAAAAAGCATCCTCGAATTGGATTTTAAAGCCAGAAAAGGATTATTATACTCATGATGAACTTATTGACGCCTACCTGAAAGGAAAGGAGGCTCAGAAGAATGAGAACAAGAAAATACTTATTGAAAAACTTGAGGCAAATCTTAAACAAGCACAAGGTATTGTTGAGAACCTGGTTGAAGAGATCAGGAGTAAGGGATTTAAGATTTATAAGTCTTACTTAAGAATCAATAATATTGTGAAGTTTGATGCAATATTTGATGTATCCCTCGAGGACTACACCTCAGATGCTTTTAATGAAATCTATAAAGAAGGTCATGAAATCAAGAAAACAGTTAATTCAGATACTTTTCATTTGAATCTCATATATATGCCACACACTGAAAATCTTAATGAAGAAAGTGTTGTATGTGATGGATTCATCTTCTCCTACGAAAAACATTGATAGTCTTAAATATGCCAGACATAACGAGCAGGCGTGCAGATATCTTGATAAAAAACCAGAATTCACAGATTGGGTAATAACCACTGCCTTTTATTCCTCGCTTCACTATGTTCGTTATAAAATATTTCCTATTCAGCTCGTGCGAAACGGAAAACGGATTCAGGTAAAGAATTTTGAACAGTACTACAGAATAAACAATCCTCTGCAAAGAAGTAAGCATGAATTACTTTCTGATCTGGTAGAAGAGAGGTATGCGGAAATAGCAGGAGACTATAATAAACTACGAGATATTTCCTGGACGGCCAGGTATAACAATTACAGGTATCCCAGGGAAGTATCTAATGACGCAAAAAAAAGTCTTGAAAGAATAAGGGACTTCTGTACCAAGGAAAAATAAACCGATTACTACCGGTCGGTCATCATTCCCTAATTCATCGCAAACAGCTCCTTCAGTTCGCGGTTTAAGAGTTCGCTGATTCGAGGATGCTCTTGAAAAATCATTGAGTCGCCTTCAATATCCCCTCCAGGCACCGCTCGGCGGTATGGCCGTCCCAGAGCTCGGGGCGGACGGGGTGACGATCTTTCTTTAAGGCTTTCCGGTATTCCTCGCGGATGCGGGCCACGTTGTTGCCCACCAGGACGCTGGCACCTCCGTGCTCGTACAGGGTGATGGGTCGCTCGGTGTTCCACCGCAGGGTCAGGCACGGGGTGCCCAGCACGGTGCACTCCTCCTGGAGTCCCCCGCTGTCGGTGAGCAGCATCCGGGCGTTCATGTTCAGCCGGAGCATGTCGTGGTAGCCGATGGGACGGAGCAGGATCATGTTGGGCGCCGCGACTACCTTGTCCCACAGCCCGAACTCCTGCAGCATCTTCTTCGCCCGGGGATGGATGGGCCACAGCA
>JAXGMU010000172.1:0-3178 GCA_040768485.1 Bacteroidales bacterium | reverse complement strand
CGGGAGGCCGTTCAGCTGTCGGGGACTCCCACGGGGAGCACCCCTCCGCCTGGGACCGCGGGCGCCACGGACGGGAGCCCGTGGCTCGCCAAAGCGCGGGTGACGGTGCGTGCGAACATCAAGCAACTGGTGGGAGGGGCCGGTGAGGAAACGGTCCTGGCCCGTGTGGGTGAGGGGATCGTATCATCCATCGGTTCCGCCAGTTCGCACAAGTCGGTGCTTGAAAATCCCGACGTGATCTCGAAAATCGTGCTGGAAAAGGGGCTTGATGCAGGGACGGCCTTCGAGATCCTGTCCATCGATGTGGCTGATATTGATATCGGGAAGAACATCGGGGCCATTCTTCAGATGGACCAGGCCAATGCCGACAAGAACATTGCACAGGCCAAAGCCGAGGAGAGAAGGGCGATGGCGGTGGCCACAGAGCAGGAGATGAAAGCAAAGGCTCAGGAGGCACGGGCCAAGGTCATCCTGGCGGAAGTGGAGATCCCCCTGGCCATGGCCGAGGCATTCAGGAGCGGGAACCTGGGCATCATGGATTATTACAGGCTGAAGAACATCGAGGCCGACACCACCATGCGCGATTCCATTTCAAAAGGGACCGCCCAGCAGAAACCGCGCAAACCCGGAGAAAAAGGACCTGAAATCAAATAGGGGAAGTTAGTTCTTTTTCCTGTAGCCGCCCACCGGGAAACCTCCTTTTACGCCTCTTGACCCGGAGCCGGGTTCAAGTTGTTCGTCGGGGAACAGCCATTGCCTCAGGTCCGCAATAGCATCGTTCTCAACCGGAGGTTTATCGGTGAGGAGAAATCCGCCGGTCAGGTATGCAAACGGATATTGATCCTTGAATGCGTACAGGTGCTCCTCGGAATGGGCCAGCAGTTCAGTCCCCTCCACACGCTGTATCTGCACCCGGATGGAACCGTCAGCCATGGAGGGCGTCAGGGTATAGGTCACCGTAAATTCGTCCCCCGCACTGATCCATCCGGTCCCGTTGCCGGATAGGAAATCCATTTGGATAATTACGGGTACCCCGATCCCGTCCTCGCTGACCAGGTAACGTGAAATGGCGGGGATGGAATACCCGAACCACCCTTCTTCATCTGTTTCGGTGAGTGACTGGCTGTTCCAGAGGGTCTCCTGCCGGAGATCGTCCCGGAGTGTCAGGGATAATCGAAATTGTTCATTGCCGATGGGATTCCCGTTGACATCATTCAGCATCCCCTGGAATACCAGGTCAAGGACCGGCTGGCCGCTGACGAGAACACCTGCTGCCGGCAGGAGTGCCAGAAGCAGGAGGAGCATCTTCTTCAAATGATACATGACGATTCAGTATTGGTTGAGTAAATTTACAATTTTCCCTGAATAAAAGCATCACCCGGTCACCGGCCGGAATTTCCATTTCTGGCCATCAAAAGGTATCTTTATGGGTGAGACACGGAGAGGAAACGCCTCTTTTGACAGGATTAACCAACCACAGATAACATGCAGATCATTATGGCAGAGCCCTTTAAAAAATTCCTGAGGCAGGTGCTGTGCACTGTCCTGGTCATTGTGTCCCCGGCCACCGAGCTTTCCTCGCAGATCCCGGCTTTCCCCGGTGCCGAGGGGTACGGGAAATTTGCATCCGGCGGGCGCGGGGGAACGGTGTACGAGGTGACCAGCCTGCAGGATTCGGGACCGGGATCGCTCCGTGATGCGGTCAGCCAGTCTGACAGGACGATCGTGTTCAGGGTTTCGGGGGATATCCAGTTGAAGTCTGAGCTGGTGATCCGGGGCAACAACCTGACCATCGCCGGACAAACCGCCCCGGGCGACGGAATCTGCGTGAGGGATTATCCCACAAAGATCAATGGGAACAACATCATTATCAGATATATGCGGTTCAGGCTGGGGGACAGGTACGAACTTGGTTCCGATGCGCTCGATATCAACGACCAGCACGATATCATCCTGGACCACTGCAGCCTGAGCTGGGGGGTGGACGAATGTTTCTCCGCCTACGGGAACACCAACGTCACCGTTCAGTGGTGCATGATCGGAGAAGGGCTGAATTTCAGGGGCCATTCCATGGGCGGATTGTGGGGAGGGTATACCACGTATCACCATAACCTGATCCATTCGAACAATACACGGAATCCCAAGTATGCCTACACCTATGACGAGGACATCACCGATTCCAGGAACAACGTGATCTATAACTGGGGATACAACTCCGCCTATACCAGTCCGACGGGCCGGGTCAACCTGGTGAACAATTACTATAAAGCAGGGCCTGCCACGGGCAGCGGGGTGCTCGACAGGATCGTGCAGGCGGAACCCACCAAGCGGATGCATATCACCGGAAATTTCGTGGCCGGTTTTCCCGGGATCAGCGCGGACAACTGGAATGGCGGAGTGGATCCGCTGAACGGAGGTCTCCCGGTCAGATACGATGAACCGTTTCCGGTTCCCAATCCCATCCCGGAGCAGTCGGCCGAAGACGCTTACCTGGAAGTCCTTTCCCATGCAGGAGCCTCATTCCCCGCCAGGGACGATGCGGACAACAGGGCCATCAGGAATGTGCTGGACAGCACCGGCGCCGTCCTCATGCGGCAGGGGGATGCGGGGGGATTCCCCGTGCTTCATTCCCTCCCTGCACCGGCGGACGGCGACCATGACGGCATGCCGGATGACTATGAAACAGCGGCGGGACTGAATCCGGAGGATGGAACCGACAGGAACGGGGATCAGAACGGCAACGGCTATACGAACCTGGAAGATTATATCAACGCGCTGCCCCGGATCCCCTCGGGGATCGCCAGGCCGGGCTTCGCGGATGCCGAAGCAGTATCGGAATACAGGATCGAACTTGACTGGTACGATCTCAGCGGGGGGGAGGCAGGTTTTCAGCTGGAAAGGTCCACGGACAGTCTTCAATTCTTTCTGCTGGCGACCCTGCCTGCCGGTTCGGAGGATTATGCCGATGAAAATGTGGACCCCCTGACCACCTATTTTTACAGGGTATGTACCATTACTGACACCGATACATCGGTCTGGGCATATACCGGCGGGACCACCACTTTCGCGGCCGGGGCAAAACCTGGCCCCGCCACCATGGTTGCCCCTTCCCACCAGCAGACGGAGGTCCCGGTGACAGGTGTCACTCTGGAATGGGAGAAGGGCGATTATCCCCTCA
>JAXGMU010000171.1:0-3202 GCA_040768485.1 Bacteroidales bacterium | reverse complement strand
AACCAATGCAAACATCAACGCCCCACCGGGGTAATGTCAGTTTCCGGCCAAAGGGCATGGTACAGAAGGAAACTGAACTATCCCCTTGACCGTTCCGTGGAGCGATCAATACCTTGCAAGAAAATTAAGCGGGGGCCCCCAGCGTTAAGGAAAACAGGGGAAAAAAAGTAGGGGAGCCCACCATAAACTCCCCCTTTAAACCCCAAAATTTTCATGTCGCCAGAAGATCAATGACATGAATGCAATCAAATTTAAGGAATCAGGGTGAAAAGAAAAAACACGATCCGGAAGATAAGTGTTTAAAAATGACTAATTCTGAAATAATCGAATGTCACCATTAAAATGAACTATAGAAGTTAAGTCTATATAAATAGCCCTTTAAGGCCATGAAATAAAAGCAGTGACGAGAAGATAAAATAGTATCAATTTAAGCTGATTGAATCACCGATCTCTTCAAGGAGGGTTTTAGGTTTATTGGTTTCAATAGAATTGATATATTCTTGAAATTCATCTCCGGTATAATCCTTCTCCAATAGGAAATCTTTCAATTTATCCGTGTCAAAAACTAAATTTAAAGATGCTTTTGATGCATTTCCGATATAACTGGAATAAAATGTGAAAGATTTTGATTGTCCAGATTTTATTCCATCATACAACAAATATCCGTCATCTGTTGTTGTTGTATTGTCATAACGATCGTAGTACGTAATTTCATATTTTATATCAGGCAAATTGTATGATGAATTATTCTTAATTATCCCTTTACCACTTGCTGAGCTTGCATAACCAGATTGCCAACTCCATTGTACTATTTCAACATCCCTAAGCAGCTCCAAATAAAGTTCTGAATTTTTCTTTTCAAGAAAACTTTCAGCAATATCAAGTTTTATTGAAATTATTTTTTCAGAGGTGTCATCTAGTTCTAATAAACCTATTTTACGAGCAAATTCAAACGTTTTATTATCATCGTATCCACATAATCCTTTCGTATCAAGAATGGAATAATTTAAATCATTGAGAGAATCAGGTGTCAGGTAAAATATAATTTGATTGGTAAATTTCTTACCATATCCATTAGTATAATAATTTCTTGTTTTGACTCGGATATTTTTACCTTCATAAAACTCTGATTCTAATATTTTAGATGAATCAGATTTATAATAACTGTCCAAATTAACAATTCCGGGATAAAGAGAAAACATTGTTTTTTCATCTTCAACTTGTACCGCTGAATAAAAATTCGAAACTATACCTTCGGCAATTTTCTTTTTCTTGGATGAAGTACAACTAAAAAGTACTACAACAAGAAGTGGCACAATAGAATAACGTAAGTTTTTCATGGTTTAAGGTATTAAATTTGGTTATCTAGATTATTATGATCACAATAATTAAGTTTGATTGAAACATAAAGTCATTCGAATTTACAAATAATAATCATAAAGACCAATACAATATAACGAAGTTGCCCTTGGCATGGCCCTTCTCTTTGGCTTCGTTTCTCTTGGGCCCGTAAGAGAAAGGAAGGGCGCAGTTGGCCGGGTTGAAAAGGGGCCCCGGCCAACCGGATTTTTCGGCAACCACCGGTAGCTGAAAAATCCGGGGCGCAAGGTTCTTTTTGCTCGCTTTTTCTTACAAGAAAAAGCGTAGAGAACTGGTATCCGGTTATTTGCACTTATAAAAAATAACCGGCCTGGATGCCAGATTTTAAAAGAGATTCAAAAGAGAAAATTTCTCTTTTGTCGTCAGAAGGACTCCGCCCCGCCCTGTGGACTTTTCGGTAAAAGAGCCTCAAAAAATCTTGCAATATGCCCCGTCGGGCTCTTCATCCATGAATAATTTACCCTGCAAGGGTAAATCATGGATCCCGAATCGATTGTCCTTTTGCAGCCATGGGCTGCCCATTACTTTTCGGTAAAAAAGGTAATGGTTCATATTTCAGAGATAAGCCGGATCACAGAAAAGGGAGAGTTCTCCCTGGAGTTTGTGGGCACCAGCGGGGAGGTGATCAAAGGGGAGCGGTGCATCTGCACCAGCTTTCACAGCCAGGGCCGGACCATGAACATCAAATTCTGCGATAGTGGCCAGATCCGCAAGGTGCGCCGTTGCTCGATCATTGGTATCAATAATCAGGAGGTTGTGCTATGAAAGTGATAAGTGTTGGGGGAATATCCTATTTACCGGAGGCAAAGACCCTTATTGCCATGCAGCCTACCCGGGAAATCTTCCAGGAACCCGATGAGATCCTGACCATCGGGAATTACAACATCGTACCCTGGGGAGATACCAACACCATGCCTTACGATGTGGTGGACAAGATCAACAAGTCGGAAGTGATCGGGGCCAACCTGGAGTTTAATGTCCTGGTGGGTTACGGCAGGGGGATCATTCCCATGCGCAGGATCATTGAGAACAAAAAGGTGGTGGATTATGAGGAGGTAATGGATGACGACAGGGTCCTGGACTTTTGCTTCAGCAATGACCTGAACGGGTATTTGCTGGAGCAATTGATGGACTTGAAAACCTTTTACAATGTATTCCCGGAGATAATCCTTAGCAACGACAAATCCCAAATTGTCCAGCTTCGCAGCAAGGAGGCGGTTTTCAGCCGTTGGGGCAAGGTAGAGCCTTCAGTGGGCAGGATAACAAAGCATTACTATTGTGCCAAGTGGAACGACAATCCCACGAAAAAGGACATCCAGGTAACGGATGTACTGGATAGGTTCAACCCGATGGTAGACCTGGAGGAGAAGCTCGGGACCGGAAAGTATTCCAACCTGCGCTTTATCCTGCCCATTAGTTTTCCAAGTCCCGGAAGGACTTATTACCAGCTCTCCCCGTGGTGGAGTCTGTTCCAATCGGGGTGGTATGATTTCAGCGTCATGGTGCCAGAGGCCAAGAAGGCGCTGATGAAAAACCGGTTCGCGGTGAAGTACATCATTTACCTGAGCCCGAAATATTTCAAGCAGCTCTTCAAGGACGAGGGCATTGACCCGTCCGACGAGGAGGCTGTGCGTGCAAGAATTGACCAGGAACATCATCGCTTCGGGGAGTTCCTGACCGGTGCGGAGAACTCGGGAAGGGGGATCGTGGCACTCAAGGACATGGTCCAGAGCACCAGTGGCGCCAGGGAGGAGAAGTACATCGAAATCGAGACTATTGACCTGGGCAAGGAGGGCGGTGAGTTCATCGATGATTCTGAGGA
>JAXGMU010000170.1:0-3225 GCA_040768485.1 Bacteroidales bacterium | reverse complement strand
AAACCATTTCCAGCACACCCGGGTGACAGCAGCCCGTAAGAAGGATACCCCCCTGTCCGGTCCTGACCACCAGGCCCTGTTCGGGGAACAGATCAAATTGGTCCCCGGTGGAGTAAAAAAGACCAAACAGGTGCGTGGGTTCGGCAACGGCCATGTATCTCTCAGGCAGGCTTCCCCGGTTCTTCAGCTGCACGGCAAAAGTTGCCGGGAGGTAACACATGATCGAAGGATTTCTTTCAACGATCCATCCCATCCCCCCGGTATGGTCGCCGTGGGCATGGGAAATGAACAGGGCCGGGAAATCTTCCGGACTGATTTTCAGGGTTTCGGCGTTCTTTTGATAGAGGTCAGCCTTCCCCCCGGAATCAAAGAGCAGTTGGTTGCCCATGCACTCGACCCTGCATGCAAATCCCCAGTCGGTTTCAAGGGGTAGGGAGCCGGGATAGTTGTCATAGATAATCGTTATTTTCACGGCTTTGTCAGGTTGTTCCGGGACGGTCCCCGGCTGGTTGGCAGAAAGGGGCATCAGGGCAAGAAGTATCAGCCCGATCCCATGATTCAATCTTCTCATTTAAATGTCCTGTTTGTATTGAAGTGCACTGAAGACCTGGTTTTTGTAATTGCGACCGATCCGCAGTTTGGTGTTGTCCAGTTCGACGGTGGTGGCATTGAATGCCCTGATCCTGGTGATGGACACAATGTAGGATTTATGGATCCTGATGAATAATTCCTGGGGCAATCTGTTTTCGACCAGGTGGAGGCTGCTTTTCACCACCACCCTTCTGTTATCGGTGTGGATCCGGATATATTCATTCAATCCTTCAATGAAAATGATCTCCTTCAGGTAGATCTTGATGACCTTCTTGTTCTCCTTCACATAGATGAAAGCATTGTTGTCAATGCTGTTCTCACCTTCGAGAGCGACCGGGTCGGGCAAACCGGACTGGAAGTATTTATTCACTGCCCTGAAGAATCTTTCGAAGGTGACCGGTTTCATGAGGTAGTCCACCACATCCAGTTCAAATCCTTCCAGAGCATACTGGCTGTAAGCGGTGGTGATGATTACCTTGGGAGGATGCCTGAGTGTCTTCAGAAAGTCAATTCCCGTCATCTGAGGCATCTTGATATCCAGGAACATCAGATCTACCTGGTGATTTCGAAGGGTATTCATTGCTTTCATGGCGTTGTCGCATTCATCCACCACTTCGAAATTCTCCATTTTCTGGATATGCCCCCTGATTAGTTCCCTGGCAAGCGGTTCATCATCCACGATCAGGCATTTTGTTTTCATAGGATCAATTTTTTACTGTGTCAGTCCTGCTGGTTGCCAGAAAACAAATCTTACGAACTCGCTTTAACATAGTAAAATTACATGCTTTTCCTAAAAAAAATCAGCAAATGTCCATTAAAATACTGAAAACGGCAGATTTCCGTCAGTCAAATCCGGACACTGAAGGATTTTGATCACCGGGCCGGATGTGTCCTCCCCTGACTGATAATAAGTGCAGGTTTCCGCCGGGGTGATTAATTTTAATCCATGTTCAGGCTATTCGTCAGCCAGTACGCTTTGTACAGGGCCCTTCGGCACATACTCCTGTTTTTTTCCATGGTCCTGCTCTTTTCCTGGATCGCCTATTCAAGGTCAGGGGCGGGGACCGGGTTTCTGCAGTACTTCAGGATGGTGACCCTGAATGCCATCTTTTTTTTCGGCTACGCTTACCTTACGGTCTATCTGCTGATCCCGCTCCTTCTGTTCCGGCGCAGAGTCCTGCTTTTTGTGGCAGCCTTTTTCATCACCGGGCTCGCATTGTCCGTATTGAAATTTATGGCATCCGATGTTCTGTTCTACAGCTCCATTTCTCCTGAGAACAGCAACACACGTGCCGGTTTATCCGCCGCGGCGATCCTCATCAATACAAAGGACATGACCTTTATCGTGGCGGTTTTTGCCATCGCCAAGTATGCGAAGGACCATTATTTGCTGAGATCCAATCTTCAGGAGCTGGAAGAGAAGCGCCTTCACGCGGAGCTGAAGCTGCTGGACTATCAGTTGGACCCGCATATGATCTTCAATAATTTCAACAGCCTCTATTCCATTTCCATCTATAAACGGGAGTATCTCCGGTCCACCGTGCAGAAGATCAAAACCATCTTTCAATATTTGTTCTGCGAAAGCAAACACGAAAAAGTACCGCTGGTCAGAGAGATCGATATGATCGAGAATTATATCGGGCTCGAGCAGCTGAGATACGGCGAGCGCCTAAGGGTCTCTTTTACATCGGAGGGTAATTTTCAGAACCTGAGGATTGCCCCGCTCATTCTCTACTCGTTCGTGGAGAACTGCTTTGTTCACGGTGCGGGCAATAACCCCGGGAAATCCTGGATATCCATCCACCTGGCCGTGAAGGATTCGCACCTCTCATTTCGCGCTGCCAACTCCTTATCGGATGTCTCAATGCATTTGAACGATCCCGGTAAAAAAGTCCCGCATGATTTCAATATCCGGCGCCTGGAGCTGCAATATCCGAATAACCACATGCTTAAGATCAGGGAAAAGCTGAACGAATATATGGTTGAACTCGAAATGAACCTGTAAACCGGTGCGCTGGATTAGGAATCATATGAACAATTCAAGGACCTCCAGGCATGTCCTGTTCTGGCTCTGCTGGATTCTGGGGTTTACATTTATTCAGAGTTTCGGACAACCCGTTGAGGCTTATCTCGGATGGTTTTCCTATTATGTGATTACCCTTCCGGTGTTTGTGGGACACACCTACCTTGTGGTCTATGTACTCATCCCGCGCTTCCTGAACCGCAGGGTATTTTACCTGTTCATCCTGTTTTTCATCGTGGCATTCTACGGATTCTCCGTGCTTGAACTGATCCTCAGCAATGAATTCATTTTTCGCTGGTATCCCACGGGATCTGAAATAGGCATCCGCTACCTGGAGCCCCGCAATGTGATCATCAGCGGAATGGGGAACCTTTACATCGTGCTGGTTTTTCTGGCATGCAGGATCACCCGGAACTGGTATCTGGCAGAAAACGAGCGGAACAGGCTGCGGCAGGAGCAGCTTCGGCAGGGGATCGATGAAAAGATGACAAAGGTACAGCCAGCCATGCTGCTCTACGCGATTGAACATATTGAAAAGATGGTCGATAGGTCCGCCAAAAACGTGACCAGTGCCATTGCGCTCACATCAGAATTACTGCACGAGGTGATGA
>JAXGMU010000169.1:0-3250 GCA_040768485.1 Bacteroidales bacterium | reverse complement strand
TATCTAACTCTAAAGATTCATCTTCAAGAGTTCCCTCCTTGATTAATCTTGACATTTGATCATAGATCTTAAATACTGCTGGCGTAAATTCCTGGTTTATATTAACAAAGAGAAGTTTCACTGGATTTGGATAGAAGCTAATTGTTTCATGAACCTGCTTTTCTGAAATAACTGAAGTTTTGCTGTTAAGATATTTCTCCAAGAAAGGTGATATATCAAATATGTGCAGT
The DNA here is from genome assembly GCA_040768485.1 of Bacteroidales bacterium. Taxonomy (GTDB): domain Bacteria; phylum Bacteroidota; class Bacteroidia; order Bacteroidales. The sequence continues at coordinate 3,020 of JAXGMU010000169.1, read as the reverse complement.
TTTTGTGGTGTAGATATTACCTCCTGTAATGAAAAGGATTCATTGGAGATATAGTATTTCAGTCCATTCGCTGAAGCGATACCTTCTATCTGGTGCAAGGGCAATGATACCATTATCTTTCGGATGTTGCCAGAAAAAAAATCATGAGCCGGGAAATCATATAGAAGTATAAGAAATGGATACAATAGTCCTGAGTACCCACACAGTACCATAAGCTGTTCAGATTCAAGATAAGTAGCACCGGTGATAAGTCCCTGTACATCGTACTCAGTCTTTTTCAATGCTGTAAAGCTTCCCGGGATTTTAGGTAGACTGTATACGCTGGTTTGTGAACTGATCCATTGCTTTGTGAAAAGGTAAATGGAATCTTCACTCACGATCATTGCTTCACAATCAAAATCGGTCTGATTAGCTTCCCCGTTACCAATGACTGCCTGATCGGAATAGGAGAACCAGATGGTATCGATAACAGGATTCCCTGTAATCAGGGTGTTCTTGTCGACCCTAAGAATATGCAGGTCGGTCCGGCTACCGCGGTTGTTCCCGAAATCACCAATGTATATGTTGTCCCGGTCCTGGGAGATCTCTTCCCAGTTGGTAGTCATGGTTCCTCCTAGAATATAAGTACGCTTAATTTCTGCTTCGGTTGTATCAAGCCCATAGATGATCGGGTCTCCATAATCGTTATGTGTCCATAGATTCCCGTCCCACAGGATAAGTCCTGATGTCCCTTTGACTTGCTCATCTAGTGAAAATGTCTGTTGTGGTGATATTGTAATCGGATCATAAGTACAACTGCCGTCATTAATGGTGGCATCCGGATCATAGTTGTTGGCCAAGGGATCTGTACAACCCGTAAGGTCCTGTGATTGACAGGAGGATACTGTACATAACAGAAAAACTTCCACGATTGTAATGACCAATCCTGATCTCATGCGAAGTTTAGTTTCTGCAATCTAAATTACTGAAAAAATGGAGAATGCGCAGTGATCAAAGGAAATAACAGGCCTTTTTACGGCGACTCAACATATTTCCTCAGTCTCTCGGTGTGCCATACTTGATAGGCCCCTTCACCACCGCCATATATAAAGTAAGCATCTGTGTTCTTCAATCCTTCGACAAATGCTTGTGCCTTTTCCAGTCCCATCACCATACAGGAAGTGGCAATGGCATCTGCCGTCATGCATTGATCGGTGAGGATGGTAGCACTGAGGAGCCTGGAATCCCTTGGATAGCCGGTGGATGGGTCAATGGTGTGTGTGATCCTGATACCATCTTTTTCATAGAACTTACGGTAATTCCCCGAGGTGGCTAGGGATCGGTTGTGCATATCGATGATCACCTGGAGCTGCTGGCCCGGGATCATGTTCCCGTAATCGGGACGGTCCACCCCGATCCTCCAGAAACTTCCTTTTGGATTCTTGCCTTGTGTGCGGATCTCCCCACCGATTTCCACAAGGTAATTCCTGCAACCCAGATCCTCAAGGAAATAGGCCACCACATCCACCGCATATCCCTGGGCAATAGCATTCAGATCAAGCTTCACTGCAGGATGATACTTGACGATTTTGGTCCCGACCAGAGTCACCTTCTCCATTCCCACAAACTGTAGCAGACTATCCACCATGACACTATCCATCTCCGACCGGTCCACAGGCCCGAATCCCCATGCATTGATCAGCGGTCCCACCGTAATATCAAAAGCCCCCCCGGTCAGCTCGAATATCCTCCTTGACTCCCTAAATACGGTCCTGAACAGGGTATCTGTCTCCATACTCCGGTTCTCATTGATGGCGGTAATGATGCTGTTTGGTTCATACAGCGATAAGGACAGATCAAATACCCTCAGCAGTGAATCGATCCGTTCCTGCAGATCACTCTCCGTAGGATGCTGGTACGTGATCCTGTATGTCGTCCCCTGCGTAAATCCCTGAATTGTATAATATTCCCCTTCCCCCGCTTTTGGATTACAACCTGTGAATATGATGGACGGAATTAAAAATATGATGATTATATACCCGAAAATGATATTCGAATCACCCTGTGAGTGTCTTTTGGGGAATGTTTTCGAAGCAACCTGCGATATGAATTCTGAGGGATGTTTCATTAGCGAACTGGGATTATTCGCTGGGGAGTGTTTTCGAAGCAACCTGGCATCTTTCGCGGAGCGAATTAGCACGTTGCGAGAAAATACTCCCCAGAGATATTTGCTGTTGCTTATCCAAAATCATCGAAGTCAATCATTTCATCCGGCACCCCCAGATCGTACAGCAGCTTATTCACCGCATCATTCATCATGGGCGGTCCGCACATATAATATTCCACCTCTTCGGGCTCCTCATGGTAGCGCAGGTAGTTGTCATAGAGCACCTGGTGGATGAAGCCGGTATAGCCGTCCCAGTTATCTTCCTCCTTGGGCTCTGAAAGGGCGATATGGAACTTGAAATTGTCAAATTTCTTCTCGATCTCCCTGAAATGTTCCTCGTAGAAGATCTCCCTGCGGGACCGGGCCCCGTACCAGTAAGACACCTTCCTGTTGGTCTTAAGGGTATGGAACAGATGGAACAGGTGGGAGCGAAGCGGGGCCATGCCTGCACCTCCGCCGATATATATCATTTCCCGTTTGGTATCCTTGATGAAGAATTCTCCGTAGGGGCCTGAGAGGCTTACCTTGTCGCCCGGCTTGAGGGAGAAGATGTAGGATGAACAGACCCCCGGATTCACATTCTTGAACCTGCCGTGGCTCACATCCCAGGGCGGAGTGGCGATCCGGATATTCAGCATTACGATGTTCCCTTCGGCTGGATGGTTGGCCATGGAGTACGCCCTGAAGGTCTCTTCAATGTTCTTCATCTTCAGGTCCCACATTTTGAATTTGTCCCATTCATCCCTGTACTCCTCCTCCACATCAATATCCTTGGAGAAATCCACCTCGATCCGGGGCACATCAATCTGCACATAGCCGCCGGACTGGAAGTTGAGTTTCTCGCCTTCCGGAAGCTTCACCACGAACTCCTTGA
>JAXGMU010000168.1:0-3344 GCA_040768485.1 Bacteroidales bacterium | reverse complement strand
CAACGTGATGGCCTGGAAACCGAAGGAGGGCGGAAAATGGCGCTGGGTGCTCATGGACCTGGACCGCGGATTTTTCGATGCGGGCGAACGGTTCATCAGCTGGTACCTGGGCCAGCGGCAGCTCCTCCTGAACGAAATGTGGAGGAACCAGTCCTACCGGGAGTACTTCGCCCGGCGGCTCTGCTCCCACCTGTTCACCACCTTCAACCCGGAGCGGATGGAGGATCTGGTCGACGAACACGAATCGGCCATCGAAAGCGAGGTTCCCCGCCATATCCAGCGCTGGGACGGGACCTCATCCTCCTATGGTGATCCCATCCCTTCCATGGAATACTGGCGGAATGAGGTGGGCAACCTGCGGACGTTCGTCCGCGAAAGGCCTGCTTCCCTGCTGGCTGACCTGCAGAATTACGGATTCCCGGGCATCGGCAACCTGGTCCTCCACGCCTGGCCCGAAGCAGGGGGAACCATCCGGCTGAACGGAATGAAAACGGCGGGACCCTACTCATACGGACCCTGCCTGCTTGAAACCGAATTACAGGTCAGTGCCCGGGAAGGGCCCGGATATGACTTCGGGGGCTGGTACGAAGTGCCCCGGGAGTGGATCATCCCCCCGGGATCGGTCTGGAAATACAACGACGGCGGGACGGAGCCGGGTGCTTCCTGGGTATTGCCGGGGTATGACGACAGCTCCTGGAGCCAGGGAGAGGCGGAGCTGGGGTACGGGGACAATGACGAGGCGACCATGGTGGGGTACGGGCCCAACAGCTCAAACAGGTACATCACCACCTGGTTCAGGAAACCGTTTGAGGTCACCCGTGAGCAGCTGCTGGAAGGAGGGTTCTTCATCCACCTGCTGAAAGACGACGGGGCCGTGGTTTACCTGAACGGTACCGAGATCGCCCGGGCAAACATTCCGTGCGGTGCGACCGGTGCCGGGACCCTGGCGGAGACCGGCATCAGCGGCGTGACCGAAGAGATCTTCATCACCTGGCGGATCGATCCCGCCCTTTTGAACGAAGGATCCAACCTGATCGCAGCGGAGATCCACCAGAATGCGGCCAGCAGTTCGGATCTGAGCTTTGACCTGCGGCTTTCTTGTTACCGGCCAGACCGGGCGGCTCTTTATTCCCCGGACCGGACGGCCAGGGTTGCCATGACGGATGACCGGTACCTAATGGCAGCCTTTGCCCCGAACGGGGCGTGCGTTGTCCCGGAGGTGATCGCGGGGGAGATGACCCTGTCGGCGGATTGCTCCCCGTACCTGGTGCAGGGGGATGTGCTGATCCCGGAGCATGCAACCTTGCGCATTGATCCCGGCGTGGAGATCCGGATGCCGGAAGGGGGGAACTTTTTTATCCACGGGGTGCTGGAAGCCCTGGGCACAACCCAAGCGCCGGTGGTTTTCAGGAAGAACCCTGACAGCGGGGGTGACCGGTGGGGTGGACTGGTTTTTAGGAACACGACGGGGACCTCCACCATGCGGCATGTGACGGTGGAGGATGCATGGGAAGGGCCGGACCCGGTGCTGGAGAAGGCGGCCATCTCCTGTTTCAACGCCGACCTTGTAATGGACCACCTGGAGATCGTTCAGGTGCACAGCAACCCGGTCATCGCCCGTTATTCAGACATCACCCTTACGAACAGCACCCTGCATTCGGAGGTGACGGGCGATCTGATCAATGTGAAATACGGGAACGGATTCATCGAAAACTGCCGCTTCACGGGGAACGGTATGCCTGACAATGATGCCATTGATTATGACGAAACGGGGACCGGGATCATCCGCAACTGCATCATCACCGGTTTCCACGGGTTCAACAGCGATGCGGTGGATATCGGCGAGGGTGCCCGCGGGGTGGTGATCGATTCCATCGTCGTTTACGATGTGACGGACAAGGGTGTCTCGCTGGGACAGTCCTCCTCGGCCACGGTGAGCAACAGCCTGTTCGTCAACTGCACCATGGGGGTGGCTGTGAAGGACTCCAGCAATGTGGTCATCCGGAACTGCACCTTCTACGGGACAGGGATCCCGGTGGCCTGCTACGAAAAGAATGTGGGTCTCGCCGGGGGGAACGCGCGGGTGGTGAGCTCCATCCTTTCCAATGCATCGGATGGTTCCTACCTGGCCGACAGCAAATCCGGCATCCGGATTTCCTACAGCCTTTCGGACAACACCCCCCTGCCCGAAGGGGACCACAATCTGTACGGGAACCCGCTGTTTGCGGCACCCTCTTATTTCGATTTCGGACTGGATCCGTCCTCCCCAGCCGTCATGACGGGGATTTCACCGGCCGGACCGGTCAACATGGGCAGTCCGGAGCACCTGGGTGCCCTCCTGTCCGGAGAAGGTTTCGCCCCGCCGGTCATGATCGCCCAGCTGTTCATCAACGGGAGCAACCTGGACCGGGCGCAGTACATCATGCTCTTCAATCCTTCCACGGAGGCAACGGACCTGTCGGGATGGACCATTGACAAAGGAGTCACCGCGGAAATCCCCGGGGGAACCCTGATCCAGCCGGGCGGGAGGGTATTTATCACGAACAATTCCTACCATCCCATGTGGGAGAGCACCGGCTCACCAGTGATCCACTGGACCACGGGGAGGCTTTCCGGGAACGGGGAATCGGTCAGGCTGGTGGACCGGAACGGACTGGTGGCCGATTACCTGGTCTACTCGGAGGATGACTGGCCCGCGGCCGGGTTTCAGGGAGACGAGGCGTTTGTCCGGACCGATGCAGCGCTGGACAATCATTTCGGGGAGAACTGGACCACAGGGAACATCTTTGATCTGATCGTTTCGGGAAGGTCCCCCGAGACGGACGGGGCCGGGGAGACGGAGAGACTTTCCATCTGGCCCAATCCCACCCGGGGAATCATCCATATTCGCACGGGGAGCGGTGAAATGGATGCCGGGAGCGGAGAACCGGGTGCCCGCTATTGCGAGATCCTGACCTCCGGGGGACTCCCGCTGGAACGCATCCGGATCAATCCCACCGGTCCGACCGGGGCGGACCTCTCCGGGTACGGCCCAGGGCTCTACATCATCCGGAGCGGCTCCTCCGTCGGGAAGGTAGTGGTCACGAAATAACCCGGGCGATGACATGATCACCGAGATCGCGCCGGGCAGAAGCAGAACCCTCGGAATAATGATGAAATGCTGTAAAGAATTGCATGCGTGACGGAAAAACATACCGGATCCTGCTCTGCCTGCTGGCTTTATCGGGCCAGATGACAATGTATGCGCAGAGCGGAACCCACGTGACCACCGGCGGGCAATCTGCCACACAGGTTTACGGGGCCGGTCAGGCCGACACCTCCTACTCCTTCCTGGTGGCGGGCCA
>JAXGMU010000167.1:0-3372 GCA_040768485.1 Bacteroidales bacterium | reverse complement strand
GAGCGGACTGACCATCATCGCGCTGCGGATCTTCCTGTCCGATTCCGGGTATGCCAAGCTGGAGATCGGGCTGGCCAGGGGGAAGAAGGAATACGATAAACGTGAAACCATCAGGCGGAAAGATACCCAGCGGCAGATGGAACGCCTGAAGAAGATCAAATAGTCACTGGGAGAAGAAGAATTCATTCAGTTCGCGCAGCTCCTCCAGCGTCAGGTCCAGTTCATAGTCGAAATAGGCATCCACGGTCTTCAGCAGCTCCTCGAACGAAATGATCCCGTCGCCGTCCTCATCCAGCGGTCTGAACCGTTCCGGGATTTCAGCAACAGCGGGAAGGTGGTAGGTGTCCCGGATCACATCCAGGTAGGCATCCACATTCTCCCTCTCCATGGCCTCAACCCTGTACTGCATGCCTGCCAGGAACTGATCTTCCGTGATGGTCTCCCCCGCATCGTTCACCCAGGCCCCCGGTGCGGTGCCGGATTCCCTGTCCAGGTAGTCCGGGACCCCGTCCGCGTCTGAATCCAGCGGGCATCCGAGACTGTCCACCTCGATCCCGAAAGGCGTGCCGGGACACATATCGGACACATCCAGCACGAAATCACCATCCTCGTCATCCAGCAAAACCGGGTCAAACTCCACATCGGCGTACATCAGTTCGACCGTTCTGGTCCTGGGATCGGAGAACAGGTCCAGGTGGAAAGAGAGATGGGAAAAAATGTAGCTGTCGTTCCCCCTGGCGCCCCTGGTGCTGGTCCCGCTGTAGGCCACATTGTCCAGCACATCCGTCAGCGTATAATGATATTCCACCCCCAGTGTGAAAAAGGCGCGGTCGCTGATCCGGAAATGCGCTCCCACACCCGCGGGAAACGCCAGCGCCCGCTGACTGTAATCGCCCAGGCCGAATTCCTGCTGCTCCCTCTTGCGCAGGTCCGTTTCAAAGACATAATCACGGTGCATCAGCTGTGCGGGGCCCGGGTCCGATTCATCCACATCCCTGATGGTCCCGTCCGACCAGTAATAATACGGGGCACCGGTTCCGTCGGTCAGATCCCCCTTCGCACTGAAACTGACGTTTTCCACCCCCAGGGAGAGGTATGGCCTCACCAGGGAGGACGAAGGCAGCACATGTCCGAACCGGTATTCCGCATTGACCCCCACCACATACACATCTGTCTGAAAATTCAGGTTCCGGCCCAGCTCGCCGTGGGCATATTCGCTCCCGTTCAGCCGGCCCATGGTGAAATTGAAGTTGGCAATGAAATGGTGCTGCCGGTCAATGAACGTGGCCACATTCACCCTTCCCGCCGGATTTCCCACCGCCGCGCTGGTGTAACTGTTTTTTACATCCCCCCGGAAATTCAGCATCCCGTAAGAAAGTGAAATAACCGGCTTGTAAACCGGATTTTCCACGGTATCGATCCGCTGCAGCAGTGAATCATAATCGATCTCCTGGCCGGCAAGCCACACCGGGGCCATCGCGAGGAGGCAGAGCAGCAGAATGTATGGAATCGATCGCAGCAATTGCCTTATAGGTTACTCAGTTACTGCCGGCCGGGACCCCGATCCGTCTTCCGTTCCTGTAAGCCACCACAAAAGGACCGTCCGCAGAAGGCAATCGCTGGACCCAGTCCCTGTAAGCACTGGCCTGTTCGTAATCTTCAAAATAACCGGCGGTATATTTATAAAACCCTTCATCCTGCTCCACGAAAACCTCCCTGTCGATCCCCTCGCTCCTGAAAAGGGCATTGGCATCGATCGGGCTCTCCGTGGCGATGAGCTGTACCCTGTAATATACCCCTTCTCCCGCGGGAGGCGTCTGGTGCTGGCCCTGTGATCCCGAAGCGGCGGGCGTTGTCGTTCTTCCCTGTGTTCCGGGAACGTCAGTTGTCTGCAGCGGAGGCCGGGATTGTGTTTCCCCCGCCTCCGGGGGCCGGACCCGGCCGGTCACGCTTTCCTGCTGCCTTCCGGCGGAAGGCGGGACTGTTCCGGACTGCAGGAGCTGCCTTTTTTCCGAGAGGGTGAGGGCATCCAGATCCGCATCCACCTGCCTGATCTCCACAACCCGGTTGTCCTCTCCCGCTGTATAGGTGAAAAGCCCGTCCACGGCCATCTCCGACTGGGGTTCGTCCTGCTTGGGGACCAGCCGGTAACTGACTTCGAACAGGGGTTCTTCGGGCAGCTTCATCCAGATGAATTTCACGGTGGAGGCGGCAAAGGAGACAATGGCATCATGATTGTCCTCCTGCTCAAACAGGTAGCCGGAAGGGATGGTCTCTTCGATCTTGGCATATTTGCTCCCCTGGGGGTTTTCCACGAGCAGCCTGACCACATAGGCCCCCGAACCCAGCAGTCGGGGCTTCTGCCGGATTACCGCGGCCATGGTTTCCGCCGCCGGGGTTTCGGCAACCCGTTCACCGGGTGCTCCGGTGATGCCCCGCTGAAAATCCCCGATGTCCACCACCATGGCAGGATCCACCGACGGATTCGGAATGATGGATATTTCCCTGGTTTGCTCAATGTTCAAAAACCTCCGTTCATCCCCCACCACATATGCAAAAACACCCCCCAGGGAGAATGTCCCCTTCAGCCGCTCATCCACCATGATGTTGTAACTGATCTTCACTTCGTTCTGTTCGGGAAGCTTCAGCCAGATAACCCTGATGCGCTGGTTGTCAAAGCTGAAGTCCGCGTTCGGCGAGCTGATATTGGTGGCGGTCAGTCCCAGGGGAAGGTCCTGTGAGAACCTGGAATAATCAGTGAGTGCTCCCTTCTGTATATGGACCGTGACGGTGAATTCGAATCCAGCGTTGACCCTCTCCGGATGATTCATTGAAATCTGCACCTCCTGTGCCCTGGCTGCAAAAGAGAAGCAGAAAAGGAACACGGAGAAACCTGTAAATACCTTCTTCATCATGGGACCGAGTGAATTTTGCAGCAATGTACAAAATTATTTTACCACAGACTCCCTGATTTACTAACACCTTCTGCAGGTAACCTTCGCAGGCACATGGAGTTCGGAATCCGGATCCCGGGCCGGGCCATCTCAGAAATTGGGGCTCAACAGGTACTTTGAGTAGAAACTGTTGATCACCCCCACTGCCTCGTCGGCCGTGTCCACCAAAGTGAAGAGGTTCATGTCCTCGGGACTGATGTTCTTCTTGTCCGCCAGTACTTCTTCCCTGATCCAGCTGAGGAGGCCGTTCCAGAACTCGCTTCCCACCAGCACGATGGGGAACCTTCCGATCTTGCCCGTCTGGATCAGCGTGGCAGATTCGAAAAACTCATCGAAGGTCCCGAAACCGCCGGGCAGCACGATAAATCCCTGTGCATATTTCTGGAACATCACCTTTCTGACAAAAAAATGTTTGAAA
>JAXGMU010000166.1:0-3397 GCA_040768485.1 Bacteroidales bacterium | reverse complement strand
AACAAGCTGACTGACTTCAGGCAGAGCAATATCGGGCTGGACTCCGAAAATGAAGAATACAACATCGGTGGAACCACGCAGATCATCCAGAACAAAGTATTTCTTTATTTCGAAGGGGATCACGTGAGCTTTGAGCGCCAGATCCGGGCAGCCATCGCGAAAGTGCTCCTCAATGAAATGATGTTCGGGAACGGGCTGAGGGACAACCTGACCAAAACGACCATTGTCAATCTGCCGGAATGGTACCTGGAAGGACTGATCTCTTTCGTCTCCAACCCGTGGGACTACGATCTGGAGAACCGGGTGAAGGATGGCATCGTGTCGGGGAAGTACCGCAAATTCGTCAATCTCCAGGACGATGACGCGCGGTATGCGGGTCACTCCTTCTGGAAATACGTGGCCGACACCTACGGAGCCTCCATCATCCCCCAGATCCTCTACATCACGAGGATCAACAAGAATGCCGAAAGCGGATTCCTGTACGTGCTGGGCAGCAAACTGAAGGAGCTTTCCATTGACTGGACCGCCTATTACCTGGGGCTTTATACGGCGAGGGAAGAGCTTTCCGAGATACCCGAGCAGGGCAGGATCCTGAAAAGGCCTCACAGGAAAAGGGTTTACCAGCAGATCCGGATCAGTCCCGACGGCAGCCATGTGGCCTATGTTACCAATCAGGAAGGCCAGTACAAGATCTGGCTCCACCGGGAAGGGGAAAAGAGAAAGGAACGGATCTACAAAAGAGGTCAGAAGCTGGACCAGATCAATGACTATTCATTCCCGGTGCTGGCCTGGCATCCCTCTTCTGAGATCCTGGGATTTGTGACCGAGGAAGAGGGACTGCTGAAGATGCATTTCCACAACCTGGAGACCGGGGAGCTGACCACCAGGAACCTGCTATACTTCGAAAAGATCCTGGGCATGAATTTCTCCCCGGATGCCAGAAAGCTGGTCTTCTCGGCCGTGGTGGACGGACAGACGGATATCTGGGTTTTCGATCTTGCCTCCTCTACCAGCGAACGGATTACAAACGACCTGGCCGACGATTACCATCCGCGTTTCATCAACAACATGACCGGGATCTCGTTTGTGTCCAACAGGAGGCTGGACACGCTTTTTATGCAAAACGACCCCGAGAACAACACCACCACCGCATTCGCGGTGTATGTGTACGATTACGCAAACAAGGATCCGCAGCTTCAGAAGATCTCGGAGGGTGACTATATCAACCATCTGCAGCCGCTCTCCATGGGAAGGAACGAGTTTATCTACCTGAGCGACAAGAACGGGATCCTGAACCGCTATTATGCAGAGTACGACAGTGTCATCAGCCTGGTGGACACCTCCATTCACTACCGGTATTTTGCCAACAGTTATCCGCTTACCGATTACAAGAGGAACATTCTGTCGCATGATATCAACAATGAGACCGGCGAGGTGGCGGAGATCATCTACCATGAGGGGAGATACCACATGTACAAAAATCCCCTGGAGTATGAGCGGAAATACGGGGACGCCCTGGAGCCCACCGAGTACAGGGACAGGCACGTGGACAGACTGATGCAGGAGGACTCGGTGCACCATGTGGAGAAACGGGTGATCTCCATGAAGGATATTGCCAACAATGAGCTCATCCTTGACGGGGATACCATTCCGTTGCAGGAGTTCAGGATCGACATCAACAACTACATCTTTGAGAGGGAGAAGCTGAATTACTACAACAACCAGCTGCGTGGCAGGAACCTGAACCTGGTACTCGACTCGGTGGAAACCGACAGGATGATGTACATCGATTACCAGACCGCTTTTTATCCGAACCGGCTGGTCAACCAGATCGATTACAGTTTCCTGAACGCATCCTACCAGACCTTTACGGGGGGCGCCTATTATTACAATCCGGGCATGAACCTGCTGTTCAAGGTGGGGGCCAACGACCTTTTCGAGGATTACAGGCTGGTGGGCGGGGTGCGGTTCGCCACCGATTTCGACAGCAACGAGTACCTGCTCAGTTTTGAGAATCTGAAAAACAGGCTCGACAAACAGCTGCTCTTCCACAGGCAGGTATTCAAGAATTACACCTTTGACAACAATGACAATTACGAGGCCACGGTCAAAACATTCACCCATGAGCTGCTGGGTTCACTGAAGTACCCGTTCAGCCAGACCCTGGCACTGAAAGGCACCGCCACCGTGCGGCATGACAACACCATTTTTCTCTCCACCGATCTGAATAACCTGAACAAGGAGGGGATCGTGAAGGTATGGGGGGGACTGAAGGCCGAGCTGATCTTCGACAACACCAGGATCCTGGGAACGAACCTTTACAGCGGGCTGCGCTTCAAGGTCTTCGGGGAAGCCTACAGGCAGCTGAACAGGGCCAAATCGGACCTGTTCGTGGTGGGAGGCGATTTCCGGCATTATACCAGGGTGCACCGGACCCTGATCTGGGCCAACCGGTTTGCCGCCAGCGGATCCTTCGGCAGGAGTCCGCTCATCTACTACCTGGGCAGCGTGGACAACTGGATCAACATTTTCCAGGCACGGGTGCCCACGTTCAATGAATCGGTGGATATCGATTATTCCAGGAACTATGCCTACCAGGCGCTGGCCACCAACCTGAGGGGATTCTCACAGAATATCCGGAACGGCAGCAACTTCGCCGTATTCAACACGGAGATCAGGTGGCCCATCATCCGTTACCTGGTGGGACACCCGCTGAGCTCCTCCTTCCTGAACAATTTCCAGGTGGTGGGATTTGCCGATGTGGGAAGTGCATGGACCGGGCTGCATCCCTTTACAAACCAGAATGCCTGGAACACCGAGGTGATCACCAACGGCCCCATCACCATCACCCTGGATGCCAACCGGGACCCCATCGTGGCCGGGTACGGCTTCGGGGTCCGCAGCCGCCTGCTGGGTTACTTCGTGCGTCTTGACTGGGCGTGGGGACTGGAGAACATGGAAGTGCAGCCCCGGATCTTTTATCTCTCCCTCAGACTGGATTTCTGACCCATGGATATGAAATCTCACATCAGTCAACTGCTTGATGCGGATCTGCTGGAAGAGCTGGTAAGTACCAGGAGACACCTGCACCGCTATCCCGAGCTTTCTTTCCGGGAGCACCGCACATCGGCCTACATCAGGGAAAAACTGGATGCATGGGGGATCCCCTACCGGTACCCGGTGGCAGGCACGGGGATCCTTGCCTGGATCAGCGGGGACAGGACGGGCAGAAGGATCGCCCTGCGCGCTGATATGGACGCGCTGCCCATTCACGAGGAGACCGGACTTGAATTCAGTTCCCTTCATCCCGGGGTGATGCATGCCTGCGGCCATGACATGCACATGACCTGCCTCCTGGGGGCCGTTCGCCTGCTGAGCCGGCTCAGGGAGATGATCA
>JAXGMU010000165.1:0-3399 GCA_040768485.1 Bacteroidales bacterium | reverse complement strand
CAATAAAGAATACATCTTGAAAGTCGGCAATGGATCGAGAGCCATTTTTCAAAACGGTATCGCCGGGGAAATCGGGTATTTTGCTGCGGTAATCGACCCAGCCGTAATGCTGGCTGAGGGCATAGGGCATAGGGCATAGGACTAAGAGCAGAAGTGAGGCGTGAAGCGTGAGGCTTTTGTGTTTCATAGTTGAGGTTTTTTTTACCACAATAGGCACATTAGGGCACATAGGAGGCACAATAGAATTCTATCCCGAAGGATCGGGACAAGTTGTGCTTTCCTTAAGTGTACTACTGTGACTATTGTGTTCAATTTTCATAGCTTAATTATCTTCTTCACAATGGTTTGATTTTCAAGATGTATCCGGATGAAGTAGATGCCTGCCGGCAAAGAACTAATATCGAGTTCCGTGTTCCCATTTCCCTGTTCCATTTTCCATCTGATTACCGGTTTACCAAATAAATCCACCGCTTCAAGGTCTTGAATTTGTATTTTGGAATTTGTTTGGGTTTTGGAATCCGGAATTCGGAATTTTCCGAGCGTGGGATTAGGATTGATGATGATTTCATCTGCTTCCCAATGAGAGTCGTCCACACCCAGGTATCCGAGAGGCATAATTTCCACACTTACCAGCCCGGTGCTGTCGCTGCCGTCCCGTATGTCGTATTGCATGATCTCAGCAGCATCTGTATGGTCCCATACATTATACTTTGCATATAGTACCGGATTCCCGGTACTCTGGCAATCTATATACAGGTCGAAATTTCCGTTTCCGGTGATAATATTGTTCCCCGGGCCGTTAAAATTGCCTCCGCCCAGGTCGATATCAGGTCTGATGACGTGGATACCTGAACCGGTGTTATCCTTAATCAAATTATTATGGATGGGACCTCTTAAACCATACATGATCATTCCATCTCCGTGACAATTTTTTATGGTATTATGATGAACCTCCTCTGCCCCGCTGGAAAAAAAACCAATATAGGAACCCGATATTTCATTATTGGAAAAATCTTCCGTGCCGGCTTTGCTGTAATAGCCAATCTGTCCGCCATGAATAATATTTCCTGTCACATACCCCCAGCCCGCTTTCGTATAAATGGCACAAACGGCTTCATCCGGATCTGATGCGGGTTGAAACGCTTCATCAATTTGAATGACATTGTCAATGACATGAAATGGCGCATTTGATTTCGAATAAATACCATAAACCGCACCTGAGCAGGTTAAGGTATTGTTGCGTATGGTAACGGAGGTTGGTCTGGCAATAATGCCCGCTTTCACGTCCTCATCCTGGAAAAGGGGTGAATCTTCATTACAGGTGATGGTATTGAATTCAATGAATTGGTCTTCAATACCATAAGGATTACTTCCGCTTTTATCTATTATACCACCGTTGTAGATGCGGTTATTGCTGATGCTTGTCTTGCATACTCCTGATGCATCAATAATCCCATATTGGATATCATTGTTATCAACAAGATATGTATATCCGGCACCGGAATAGATCAGGATAGTGCCGCAGGTGTTGTTTTGGATAGTATTGTTTGCCACACCGCTACCCTGTGCTAATTGAATCCCCCCATCTCCGAGATCATTATTTTCTATCAGGAATCCATAGATGGGCCCCGGGGTGGTGTCATTGACAGGGATCCCTGCCGAATGGCTGATTCTAATAATATCCGCCATACAGTTTCTTATGATGTTTTGTTGCTCAAACGGCCCCTCAGAGGTCCCCCTGGCGAAATGATATTCCTGGCACCTGAGTTCTTCCAGTGTGCATGGCAGGTTCCCGTTATCCCAATCGACAAGTACTCCATCGATAAACGTGTTTTCCCGGCCTTCTCCAATGAGGGCAATGCCCGGTTTGAGATAAAGCGCATTTTGGTATTCCTGCCAGGTGGAATCGGGGTAATAGGTTCCTGCTTTGATCATTACCGTCGCTCCGGCATTTGAGGCGGCGATACCTTCTTTGATGGTATTGAAAGGGTGTTCCTGCGTCCCGTTCTCGATACCTGTGTTGTTAGAGGCATCGACGTAGATCACCTGCTGCGCCAAAAGTGAGCAGTGAAGGGTAAACAGTGAGCAGAGAAGGAGGATGCGGGATGTTTTCATTTTTCGTTTTCTTTTCACCACATCAGGCACAATAGAACACATAGGTTTCACAAAAAAATTCTATCCCGAAGAATCGGGACAAGTTGTGTTTTCCTGTTGTGTACTATTGTGCCTATGTGTTTAATTTTCACAACTTAACAATTTTCTTCACAATCGTTTGATTTTCAAGATGTATCCGGATGAAGTAGATGCCTGGTGGAAGATGGCTGATATCGAGTTCCAGGGTTTCATTGTTCAATTGCCCCATTGTTCTTATGTTATGGGCTATCAGTACCTTTCCATAAATATCCACCAACTCTGAAGTTTCAAATTCAACGTTGAAAATTGAACATTGAACATTGAACTGCCCTGCCGTTGGATTCGGCCACACTTTCACGCATCCTCTCTTCTCCTCCTGCCCTTCTCCCTGTTCTTCAACTCCAGCTGTGGCTGAATAGAAGTAGTAGTCCCTGAAGCTAAGCAAATACTCCCCGGTGTGCACCACCAGTTTGTAGTACGAGTCAGTGTGCATCCTGAACAGGGAATCATATTGGTAGTTATTACAGTCTACTAACTCCCAAACCTGCTCATCCTCCATCCATTGAAAAAGAGAATCGGCCATGAGCAAGGTGTCGTTCATGTATGGGTAGCGCCGCTCATAGGTCGGCACCCACCGGGCGTCGTTATTTCCGCTGTATGATCTGTAATTCACCAATTTACCGTAGCCATTATAGATCATTTCTGCTTTAATATCCGGATACCAGGTTTCCAGGTCTTCCCCGATCCGGTAATAGGCATACAGTGTCAGGCTGTCGTTCTCATCCCATCCCCAGTCTTCCTTTTCTTTATCTATCCAATTTTCCCCTTGTTCATCATATTCGGAATACATCCATTGCGTTTTCCGGTTTTGTGCGTCATACGCGTACTGATGCCGTTCCGACCAGTACCATATTTGTGTGTAGGGATTGTATATCTGATGGGTTATTCTGACGATATTGCCACATTCATCGTATTCATAATCTCCCCTGTCGTAAGGATACAAAATCCCTGATCCCTGAACCCAGTCGGGTTCCCATAGAGTGAGACGCTCAAGCAATCCGTCATCGCCATAATCATAAATGTCGTACGAAGCAGTATCCCATTGTTCAGATTCAGGATTCCACTCCAGATGATCCCTGCGCGTCAGTTTGTTTTCATCATCATATTCGAACAGATCCCAGAACCGGTTTCCCCAGTCATAGAATGTATAGTCCCAGGTGTAATAATGATATTCGGCCTGGTTCCCGTGGTTGTCGAACCGGGTCG
>JAXGMU010000164.1:0-3400 GCA_040768485.1 Bacteroidales bacterium | reverse complement strand
CTCCCATCTGGTAAGAAGCGATGGATTCGTTCTTGATCTCCTGCTCACTGACGGCCGGTTGCTGACCGGCAAGGGGTGACTGGACCAGGCAGATCATAAGTCCCGCCGCAGCCAGGAAACATCTTGCGGAAATTGTAAACATATTGCCGGAATATCTGTTTTTAAGAATGATGTAACGCGTCCTGCGCGCTGATCAAAAATAGCAATAATAACGGGTGATCCGTCCCCCCTGATTGTTAATAAACATTTGGCGGGCAGGTTCCTTGATATTGCATCAATTCTTTGTACATTTAAAAACTCAAACAGATATGTCAGCACTGAAACCAGGAGACCCGGCTCCCCCCGTAAATGCGGTGGACCAGGACGGAGAAAAGATCACGCTTGAAGAATTTAAAGGGAGGAAACTAGTCCTCTATTTTTATCCAAAGGACCAGACGCCCGGCTGCACAGCGGAAGCCTGTGACCTCCGGGACCATTATGAACAGTTCCTGAAGCAGGGCTACGAGATCATCGGGGTAAGCGGGGACAGCCAGGAGTCCCACCGGAAATTCATCAGTAAAAACAACCTCCCGTTCAGGCTCATATCGGATGTTGATAAAAAAGTGATGCAGGACTACGGGGCATGGGGTGAAAAAAAGATGTACGGGAAATCCTACATGGGCACGCTCAGGAAGACCTTCGTTATCAGTGAGGAGGGGATCATCGAACGGATCATTGACAAAGTGGACACAAAAAAACACAGTCAGCAGATATTTAGCGATTTATCATATTAATAGTAAAAAGCATCATGAGCAACGGCAAAGAAACCGATCAGAAGCAGGAAAAACTGAAAGCGCTGCAGCTTACCCTGGACAAGATCGAAAAGGGTTATGGAAAGGGGACCATCATGAAACTGGGCGACAATGCCATTGAAAATGTTCCGGTCATTCCGTCGGGATCCATCGGGCTCGACCTGGCGCTCGGAGTGGGCGGGTATCCGCGGGGAAGGGTCATTGAGATCTACGGACCGGAAGCCTCAGGGAAAACCACCCTGGCCATCCATGCCATTGCCGAAGCACAGAAAAACGGGGGCCTCGCCGCCTTCATCGATGCGGAGCATGCATTCGACCGCTTCTACGCGAAAAAACTGGGGGTCGACATTGAAAACCTGTATATCTCCCAGCCCGACAACGGGGAACAGGCCCTTGAAATTGCCGATCACCTGATCCGTTCGGGCGCCATCGACATCATCGTGATCGATTCGGTGGCGGCACTCACCCCGAAAGCCGAGATCGAGGGAGAGATGGGTGACTCAAAGGTGGGGCTGCAGGCCAGGCTGATGTCACAGGCGCTCCGGAAGCTGACCGCCAACATCAACCGCACCCAGACCACCTGTTTTTTCATCAACCAGCTCAGGGAAAAGATCGGTGTCATGTTCGGGAATCCGGAAACCACCACCGGAGGGAATGCTTTAAAATTCTATGCGTCTGTCCGCGTGGATATCAGGCGGATCGGACAGCTGAAGGAGGGCGAGGATGTGCAGGGAAGCAGAACCCGGGTCAAGGTGGTGAAGAACAAACTGGCACCGCCTTTCCGCAAAGCTGAATTTGACATCCTCTATGGGGAGGGGATCTCCAGGAGCGGGGAGCTCATCGACATGGGGGTGGATCTGGGAATTGTGAAAAAGAGCGGTTCCTGGTTCAGCTACGGTGAAACAAGGCTGGGACAGGGAAGGGATGCGGTGAAGAACCTGCTCAGGGATAATCCCGAACTCTCGGAAGAACTGGAAGGAAAGATAAAGGCCGCCCTCCTGGCGCGGGAAGAATCTCAAGCCTGATCACCGGATGAATTTCCTGCTCCATTTTATTTTTATTGCCTCCTTCCTGCTGATCTACATCATTGCGATCATTATCCTGAAACCCTTCAGGATCCACCACAAAAGGCCCGTATCAACCGTTTTTATCAAGGTGAGCTACCTGGTCTACCTGGCCTGTTTCATGCTGCTGGCCTACCTGGTCCTTTTCTATTCCGCGGGGATCGAACCGGAGGAAGACACCGAGGAGGAAAGGATCCTGAACATATTCACCCTGTTCAGCGTATTTGCCTTTTTCATTCCCAATGTGGGGATCATGATCCGGAGAACGATCAGGTCTTGGCGTATCCCATACAATTACCTGATCACCGCCCTCAATTTTCTCATTGCTGCGGGCCTGGTATGGTACATCATCGACATGCCCTGGCAGTTCAGGTAGTCCCGCAGAAAGCGAGTGCTCTGTCCAGCTTCTCTTCATCGCTCGTCTCCCCTTCCAGCCACCGGATCCGGATCCCCCGTCTTTCCATGCCGCGGAAATAGGTCATCTGCCGCTTGGCGAACCGGTGAATGGCCGTATTGAGCGTTGAAAACATCTCCTCCCGGGAAATTTCCTTCCGCACATACCTGGACACATACCGGTACTCCAGCCCGTAATAATCCATCTTTTCCGGCGGGACGCCCCGCTCCAGGAGACCCCGGACCTCCTCCACCAGGCCTGCGGCCAGCCGCGCTTCAAGCCTGCGGGTGATCCTTTCCCTCCGGTGGTCACGCTCATACCGGATCCCGATCACAGGGGTGCCGGTCAACACCGGCATTCCATCCCCCTCCCCGGGCATTCGATGCTGGTATGCGGCGATCTCGATGGCCCTGATCAGTCGTTTCCTGCTGGCGGTGTCGGTCACATTGTGCAGCGGTCCGTACCCCTCGAGCATCTGTTTCAGTTCCGCCATCTCCTTATTCTCCAGTTCTTCCCGCAGGAGGCGGTCCACAGGCACCCCGACCATTCGGTAATTGCGCAACACCGATTCCAGGTACAGCCCCGTGCCACCGCACATGACCGGCACATTCCCCCGCCCGGTGACCTGCAGGAAAGCTTTCCTGAAATCCTGCATGAAGCGGTACAGGTTGTATTCCTCTCCCGCATCCGCGATGTCGATCAGGTGAAAGGGCACCGCATTCCCCCCCGCCAGGTAGTCATCGTAATCCTTCCCCGTCCCCAGGTCCATTCCCCGGTACACCTGGCGAGAATCCGCACTGATGATCTCTCCCCCCAGCCGGCCTGCCAGGAGGGCCGCAAACCGGGTCTTGCCGGCGGCAGTGTGGCCCAGTACGGTAACCAGTTCCGGTTTCCTTCCTTCCATCGATCCCAAATTTACCGAAACAGATGGTTTTTTGTACATTTGGGTCCGTAATTCCCATGGCGAACCGGATCAACATAAAGAACAGGAAGGCATTCCACGACTACCAGGTCCTGGAAAAGTACGTGGCGGGGCTGCAGCTGCAGGGCACCGAGATAAAAAGTATCCGCCTGGGAAAGGCGAGCCTTGCGGAAGCATACTGCCTTTTCATCAGGGATGAACTCTATGTCAGGGGCATGCAGATCGCCGA
>JAXGMU010000163.1:0-3415 GCA_040768485.1 Bacteroidales bacterium | reverse complement strand
CATTGGACATACCCCGAAATTTCCTTTTGATTCTCAGGGTTTGTCGGCTGGGTCTTTAGTTCAGGAGATGGACAAGTGATAAACCCAAAAAAATGGGGATACTTTTTTTAAGCTGGTAAAAAAGTATCCTCCTGTTTATATTTGTAATAGGCGTCACAAACACAGGAGGATACAAAATGAACTTTAGCCATTTAGCTAATAAGCTCAGGAGTAAAATTACAAGATTTTCGGGGATACTTTCACTGGATCTGGATAAAACTGCCAGACGCTTTGTTAAAGAAGCAATCTATGGGATCATGGCTTCCCAGAGTGTAATGCTCACAGAGATAGGCCGTCAGCTTGAGAGCCGGGTATCACTGAAGAAGATAGAAGAACGGTTCAGTCGCCAGCTGATTAAGGCGGGGATATGGGGATCTATACACCGACATATCCTTTCATTAGCCAGCAATCGGATAAAGGATAAGACATTACTGATATTGGATCTAAGTGATGTGAAGAAGAAATACGCCGAAAAAATGGAGTATCTGACCAAGGTTCATGATGGCAGTGAAGATGAGATTGTAGATGGTTACTGGACTAACCAGATAATAGCCACAGAGGTAGGAAGCAATGAGATCACCCCATTACACATGTCATTATATTCACAGGATTCTCCGGATTTCACCAGTGAAAATGATGAGATTCTTGCGGCAATAAACTTGGTAGGAGAAGCCGTTCAGAACAAGGGAATATGGGTTATTGACCGCGGGGCCGACAGGGATGCCATCTTTGAGCCTTTGCTTCAGGAACAGAGAGATTTTATCATAAGGATGGTCGGTACTCGTGATCTGATTTACCAGGGCAATGTAGCCAGGTCTTTATGGTTGGCACATGCATGCAGGTTACCGTACCAGACAACCATTGCAAAAGTCATTGATGGTAAGGAGCTTATCTATAACCTGAACTTCGGTCATGTAAAGGTTAAATTACCTGACATGGAAACTCCGCTTAACATGGTAGTTGTCAGGGGGCTTAGTTCAAGACCTATGATGTTGCTGACCACCCTGGAGATTGGAAATAAGCAAGAAGATGTCTGGTTCGTAGTCCGGGCTTATTTGAAACGATGGAGTGTGGAAGAGACAATACGGTTCATAAAACAGACGTACGATCTGGAGAATATAAGGGTGTTGAAGTATGCTCGCCTGCAAAATATGATGGCATTGCTTTTAGCTGTGTTCTACTTCGCAGCTGTGGTTTTGGATCAGAACCAGAAGTTAATGATCATGACCGGTCATATACTGAAGAGTGCGAAAAGGGTATTTGGAATCCCTGATTTTAAGTACTACGCACTTGGGGATGGGCTGCGAAATATATTCTCTCGATTTCCTGGGCAACTAAAAAAACAAACAAAAATACACCATCCTCAGCTAGACTTTGGATTTGGCTAAAATTTCGGGGTATGTCCAAGGGTGGCATTGATATTTTCCATCGCATTTGATAAATTTCACATCTTTCTGAAACACTGACTACGATGAAACGATCGAATCTTTATTTCCTCAGCCTCATACTGATCCCTGTCCTGTTCATTACCTGCGCGAGCCAGCAAAAGGCCACCTACAGCAGTGCCGGTCAGCAGGAGCCTGAAACTGGTCTGAACGTGGTGGTCAAGCCGGGGACCTCCTTCTCCACCGTTGACACCATCACCATCATGAATAAACTGGATCCCGAAGATGCGGCCGGGATCGAAGGCATCCTGACCAATCTGATGATGGGCGAAGGTTTCCATGTAATCTCCGGCTCCACCGCAAGGACCGTCTACAAATACGTGCAGGGATCCCCGGATACGGAAGGTGCCGCCAATGAGATGAATGCCGAACTATACAGGGTCGTTGAATTGAATTCCTTCTACGTGCTCGAGTTTTCGGGGAAGGTGTACCTGGATTTTCTGCGGCTGCCGAGACACTACGATTTTACTAACTTTTCGGCAACGATCACGGATATCACAACCGGTGAGATCATTGTTTCGGCCAACTTCACGGGCAACAGTCCTGTAGAAGAGGTCTGCCGGGAGTTTGTGGACCGGATGGTGGCCCGGTTGTAAAAACCGGAGTGAATAGTACCATTGTGATCAACGGAATTGGATAACCGGTGCAAAAAGGGTCAGATTTAAAAAGAAATTGCCCCCTTTGATACCCGGATACCATCCCATTTCTATATTTAATCCAGTGTCGGTTTTTTTACCAGCTCTTTTAAATCCTCCGTAATAAATCGCGCCGAACCGGAATCCGAGGTTTGTCACCTTGAAAATATCATATTCAACCCCTTCAAAACTGATGGAATTGATGGTGACATTGGGGGCGTAGATAACGTCTGCATAAGCTGATAGTTGTTTATAGAAATGCATCTTCCTGGTAGAACCTACCATGTACCCGCTGGAAGATATCGTTGTTTTTGAAACTCCCGCATAAAAGGCGGTGGCCATAAAATTCGTTGACCATCCATCTCCATTCAGCTCATCTCTTGAAGACCCGTCCGGAAATATCACCCTGTCCTGATGAAACGCTGTACTGTCCTGTGAATAGAATATCCTGTCTTCATCATAGACATGGCTGTTGTACATCTGATTGTAAAATAAGACACCCGTTCTCAATGATATCATTTTCTTTCTTGTAACCGGAACTTCGATGTACTCCAACAGATACCGGTCAAATGGCAAATCCGTCTTATTTAACGGTAAAGCTTCCTGTACCTTTATTGTCTTCTGGCTAATCACAAAAGATCCCCCAAGATTTATCAAATAACCATTTCGAAAATCATCATCCCTGCTGTTGATTGAAACCTTGTCGTGATCTCTGAAAGTATTCCAGTAGCCCAGGTCTGAATACTTAAAGGTATTTAACAACAGTGCTTCGAGCCTGATTCTGGATACGGGTGCCCAGTCAATTTCTGCACCATAATAGAATTCCCAGTTGCCTCCTCCAAATTGCCAGTATGTAAACGGATACGCTTTAATCGATAACTTCTCGTAATTCGGATCATCGAACAAAACTTCGTATTCAACATATTCACGATTGTTCTGGGAATAACAAAGTGAACCGTAAAGAACACAGATAAATAAACCTGTCAGTGATTTAAGAGATTTCATGAGTGTTATGTTGGATGAAAAAATATGCTCATTTGAAGGATTCTCCCGTTATTATTGATGGGAAGCAGAACATTCATAAAATATAAAAAACAGGGGGAAGGGTTCACAAAAAACGGAGCCGGAGTCATGCCGGATGATGATAGTTAACAATTGAATATGCTCCTCAAGAAAACATATAAATATACCATATATTTTGGATTAACTGACTATTTTGATTCTTTCTGAATATTCCGGAATATAGTGTACAATTGAATCCGGTCTATAGTGTACAATCCGATCCGGAGTAAAGTG
>JAXGMU010000162.1:0-3430 GCA_040768485.1 Bacteroidales bacterium | reverse complement strand
TGATCACATCCACCACATCCTTCACGTAAATGAAGTCACGGGCCTGTTCCCCGTCCCCGTAATCCGGCCGGTGGGAGCGGAACAGTTTCATATCACCCGTTTCCCGGATCTG
The DNA here is from genome assembly GCA_040768485.1 of Bacteroidales bacterium. Classification (GTDB taxonomy): domain Bacteria; phylum Bacteroidota; class Bacteroidia; order Bacteroidales. The sequence goes on along the minus strand of JAXGMU010000162.1, from coordinate 3,318 downwards.
GTTGAAGGCATGGAACACCACCGAGGCCATCCTTCCTTTGTGGTATTCATTGGGGCCATACACATTGAAGAATTTCAGGCCGGCCCAGAAGAAAGGCTGCCGCTGCTGCTCGAGGACCCACCGGTCGAACTCATTTTTACTGCGACCGTAGGGATTCAGCGGCTCCAGCAACGGAACGATCTCGTGTGAATCATCATACCCGTGCTCCCCGGATCCGTAGGTAGCGGCTGAACTGGCATAGATCAGGGGTAATCCGAATTCCACGCAGCGCCCAAACACTTCTTTTGAATAATCCAGGTTCAATTCACGAAAGACTTCCCAGGATAATTCGGTGGTATCGGTCCGTGCCCCCATATGAAGCACCATCTGTACGAAACGGTGATTCTCTCTGAGCCAGTTCGGGAACTCCCGGCGGTCCACCTTCCCTGAAAATTGTTTGTCCGCAAGGTACCGTTCCCGGTCCGGGCGACTGAAATCATCCACCAGGATGAGATCCCTGTAGCGGGCCTCGTTCAGTCCCGCCACCAGGTTACTCCCGATGAAACCCGCGGCTCCTGTCACTGCGATCATGCGATAAAGATAAATGATTCACAAACAATGTCCCCGGATTTTTCGTTTATTTGTAATTTGCTTTAAAATGGTACACCTGACCAGAAGAGAACGGTTCAGCGCAGCCCACCGGCTGTTCAATCCCGCCCTTTCGGATGAGGAGAACGAGGCACTGTACGGCCCCTGCTCCAATCCCAACTGGCACGGCCATAACTATATTCTGTGGGTGACCGTCAAGGGTGATGTGAATCCGGATACCGGCTATGTGGTGGATTTGAAGCAGCTCAGCCGGATTATCCGTGAACAGGTGATCGTGAAGCTGGACCACAAGAATGTCAACCTGGAGGTGGATTTCATGAAGGGTCAGTACGTTTCCACCGAGAACCTGGCCAGGGGTATCTGGAAAGAACTGGATCCATTCATCAGGGAGATCGGCGTGGAACTCCACTCGGTGAAGATCCAGGAGACAGAAAACAACAGTGTGGAATATTTTGGAGAATAACTTAATAAAATGAAAGTCACAAACAGCGGACTGGGAGAAAACCAGATCGGCGGCTACGACCGCATTGAAAAATGGGACGAGGAAAAAACCCAGAAACTGACCGATCACTACAGCGAGATCCTCGGATTGCTGGGTGAGGACGGATTGCGTGAAGGGCTTGTGGATACCCCCAGAAGGGTAGCCAAGGCGATCCAGTTCCTGACCCAGGGGTATGGTACCGATCCGCATGATATCCTGAGATCGGCCATGTTCAAAGAGGATTACGAGGAAATGGTCATTGTGAAGGACATTGAGCTGTACTCCATGTGCGAGCACCACATGATTCCTTTTTTCGGAAGGGCGCATGTGGCCTACATCCCCCACGGGTATATCACCGGACTGAGCAAGATCGCACGGGTGGTGGAAGGCTATGCCAGGCGCCTGCAGGTCCAGGAAAGGCTCACCATGCAGATCAGGGACTGCATCCAGGATACGCTGAAGCCACTGGGCGTGGCCGTGGTGATCGAGGCCATGCATCTCTGCATGGTCATGCGCGGGGTGCAGAAACAGAACTCGGTGACCACCACCTCGGCATTCACAGGAGCCTTCATGAAATCAGAAAAGACCCGGGAGGAATTCATCCACCTGATCGGGACCAAACTTCATTAAACGATATTCATTATGCGTGCATTTGTCTTCCCCGGACAGGGCGCCCAGTTTGCGGGAATGGGCAGGGATCTGTACGAGCAGAATTCCCATGCAAAAGATTTGTTTGAACAGGCCAATGAGCTGTTGGGTTTCAGGATCACAGATGTTATGTTCAATGGAAAGGAGGAGGACCTGAAACAGACAAGGGTCACACAACCGGCCATCTTCCTTCACTCGGTGATCCTGGCCGGAACCCTGGGAGATGCCTACCCGGATATGGTGGCGGGACACTCACTGGGAGAGTTTTCCGCACTTGTGGTCAACCGCACCCTCTCCTTTGAGGACGGACTGGGCCTGGTCTTCAAACGCGCCATGGCCATGCAGAAAGCCTGCGAGGCGGAACCTTCTTCCATGGCGGCCATCATCGGGCTGGAGGATGATCAGGTGGAAAATGTGTGCCGGGAGATGGAAGAGATCGTGGTGGCGGCCAACTATAACAGCCCCGGACAGGTGGTGATCTCCGGATCGGTGGCCGGAGTCGACAAAGCAATGGAAAAGTTATCAGCCATGGGCGCCAAACTTACCGTGAAACTGGCGGTGGGGGGAGCATTTCATTCCCCTTTGATGGAGCCGGCCAGGGCGGAACTGGAAGAGGCCATCCGGGCCACCAGGTTCAACGAACCTGTCTGTCCCGTCTACCAGAATGCCACGGCACTGGCTTCCGTTGATCCGGGTGTGATCCAAAAAAACCTGGTGGCACAGCTCACATCCCCGGTGATGTGGACACAGTCCGTCCGCCGCATGATCGCCGACGGGGCCACCTCATTTACGGAAGTGGGACCTGGGAAGGTGCTGCAGGGACTGATCAGGAAGATTGACAGGGAGGTGACCGTCCAGGGAGCCTGAAGGGACCTGCGGATACCCGGGGATTGATCAAACAGCAACGATCATGAAAGTACTGAAATTCGGAGGAACCTCTGTAGGCAATACGGAGAATATCAGGATTGTAGGAAAAGTCCTCGAAGGAGAGGAGCAGGCCTGCGTGGCGGTGGTCAGCGCATTCGGGGGAGTGACCGACCAGATCATCCGCACCGCCATGCTGGCCTCAGAGCGGGATCCCGCATACCGGAAGGAACTGGTTTCCCTCCGGGACCGTCACCTGGAAGCGGTTCGTGATCTGTTCCAGGGCGAATCAAAGGATTTTACATTGCGGGAAGTGGAATCCATGCTTGATGAGTTCGGGGATATTTTACAGGGAGTCTCTCTGCTGGAGGACCTGAGCAACAAGACCCTTGACTACCTGCTCAGTTTCGGGGAAAGGCTTTCGGCCACCATCATCGCCAGGTTTGTGAACAACGCTTCCTTTCTGGATGCCAGGAAGTTGATCCGCACGGACAGCCAGTTCGGGAATGCGACCGTTCACTTCGGGATCACCAACAATAATATCAGGGAGAAGCTGGGAAAAGGAGCTGGCATGACTGTGGTACCCGGCTTTATTGCCTCTGACGAACAGGGCCGGACCACCACCCTGGGACGGGGCGGATCGGATTACACGGCTGCCATCATCGCCGCTGCATTGAACGCGGATGTGCTGGAGATCTGGACGGATGTGGACGGCTTCATGACCGCGGATCCGCGGA
>JAXGMU010000161.1:0-3480 GCA_040768485.1 Bacteroidales bacterium | reverse complement strand
TGTTGACCAGCTTCAAAGGTTCCTCGGAACCGAATAAAATGCAGTGGAGCGCCTCTTCGGGGATCTCCTTCACCGGGGTGTCAAGGGTAAAACCATGCCCGACGGCAATTGCTTCCAGTTGCCAGAAGATCAAGGCGTTCCTGTAGGGGCCGAGGGGGACCAGCGCCCCCCTGCGGATGCTTTTGGAGTCATCCGGTATGATTTTGCGGATGTCCACATCGTTAACGGTCCCCAGCCCGTTGCATAGCGGACAGGCCCCGTGCGGGGAATTGAAAGAGAAATTGTGGGGAGCGGGTTCATGATAGGAAATCCCCGATGTGGGGCACATGAGCTGGCTGGAAAAATAACGCGGCTCATTGCCGTCCTTCTCAAGGATCATGCTGATCCCCTTCCCCTGGTTCATGGCTGTCTCCAGCGATTTTTTAAGGCGGTTTCGGTCGTTCTCTCCCACCACCAGCCTGTCGATCACCACCTCGATGTCATGGTTCCTGTAGCGGTCCACCCGCATGCCCGGCACCACCTCTTTCATCTCTCCGTCCACCCTGGCGTAAATATATCCCCGCCGCCTGATCTGCTCGAACAACTCCCTGTAATGTCCTTTTCGTCCACGGACCATGGGTGCCATCACGGAAATTTTCTTGCCGCTGAATGCATCCATGATGATTTCCAGGATCTGGTCGCGGGTATATTTCACCATGCGTTCACCCGTCACGTGCGAGTAGGCGTCGGCCACCCTGGCAAACAGGAGCCTTAGAAAATCATACACCTCGGTGATGGTTCCCACCGTGGACCTGGGATTCCTGTTGGTGGACTTCTGCTCGATGGAGATCACAGGACTCAGTCCCGTGATCCTGTCCACGTCGGGCCGCTCCATGTTCCCCAGGAACTGCCGCGCATAGGCATTCATCGTCTCCATGTACCTCCGCTGTCCCTCGGCATAGATGGTGTCGAAAGCCAGTGACGATTTTCCGCTGCCGCTCAGCCCGGTGACCACGGTCAGCCTGTTGCGGGGAATGGTGACGTCAATGTTCTTCAGGTTGTGCTCACGCGCACCCAGTATTTCGATAACCCTTTCCTTCATCTTCACATGAGCCTGCATTCGTCACGTCAATCCGGGTATTCCCAGGCATCGGGCCTCCGGTAGCCTTTCCGTGGAAGCGTGATTTCATATGACCTGCGGGAGGGGTTGGCCAGCTTGTTGTCCCGCAGCCAGGGATTAAAATACTTCAGGATCTTGTAGTTCGTTCCATGTTTGAAAGCAAAATCCGCGAAGTCGGCCACCGCGCTGTCGATCACCACCGTGTAGGTGGGGACCTCCGGATAGAGGTCATTCCCGGAAAGATTAAACCCGTAGGCTTCCGGGTCTTCGAAGATCAGTTTGAATGCCAGCACACGGTACAGGTACCTTGCGGTCTCCTCGTTCAGCAGGAGATCATAATAGTTTTCCTTTTTCTGCCGCTCAATTTCCCGGTCCACGCCCCTTCGTCCCGCGTTGTATGAAGCAGCCGTGATGGTCCAGTTCCCGTATTTCTCGAAGGACTCTGCCAGATAGCGGCAGGCTACCTCGGTCGATTTGACCACATGGTAGCGTTCATCAATCTCCTGGTTCACTTCGAGCCCGTATTCCAAGGCCGTCCCCCTGAGCAGCTGCCAGAATCCCACCGCCTTTGCCGGCGAGACCATCTGTGCCAGTCCGCTCTCAGCCACAGCCAGGTACTTGAAATCGTCCGGGATGTTGTATTCTCTCAGCACCGGTTCGATCTGGGGGAAATACCGGTTTGCCAGCTTGATCAGCCTGATCGTCTGGGAATGGAAATAGGTGTTTGACAATAGTTCCCTGTCCAGCGACTCCTTCACATCAAACAGGTCAAGGGGGACCGGCTCCCCGGCGAAGGTCACCCTTGCCGGGATCTCCACCCCGTACACGGCGTACCCGTCCCCGCCGGCCGGTTCCACCTTCTCCTCATCCGTTCCTTCCGAAAATCCCGTGGCCGCCAACATCACCGCCATTCCGACCATCATCGTAAACAACCCGGCCATCATCCCCTGTCTGATCTTCCTTGTTTTTCCCATTTGCTCTCCCGTTTAAGCTTTATACGCATCCCAGCATGCGGGGTTCACAAAATTAAAGATTTGTTTGCATTCCCCGAGAATCATGCGGGATTTCCATGGAAAAATCTTCGCCGGGGGACCGTTTCAGAACCGGTAGTTCAGTCCCGTGTACACCCCGAAGGTATACGGCCGGGTGGAGGGAAGGGTCTGGTCGTTGATCGAATTGATAAAATACCTGAAACGCGGTTCCAGGCTCAGGCTGAGGCGGTCCAGCAGGTGATAGATCACCCCCACACCGGCATTCCCGGAATAGTTCACGGTCCTGATATTGGTCAGGTACCCGATTTCGACCGGACCCTCTGAAGTGGGCATGGTCACACTGCTGTTCACCAGGAAGTTGGTGCTCATCCCCCCCACAAGCTGGACCTCCAGGTCGCCGTCAATCACGGAATATCTCATGTTAAAGGGGACTTCCAGGTAATCCAGGTTCTGCCTGATACCCTCGTTCGCATAGACCGTTTCCAGGGCATTGTCGGTCGCTGCGTTCATTGCGTAGAATTCGTTGACCTTGTAGTTGTTCACATAGATGTCGCCCGATTCGGACACGATGTTTCCCACGGAATTGGATACTGCCAGGATGTTTGAACTGTATGTTTCCTCCCTGAGCGGGGCAAAGTCAAATGACTTTTTAAACATCTGTATCCCGGGCGCACTGACCGCAATCCCCATCTTGCTGAACAGGACCCCTGTTTCAAGTGCCAGCCTGGAAAGGGGCCGGTAGCTTACCCGGATCCCTCCTGCGAAGGAGATGATCCCCGACTCGTGGTCACCGGTGGCCGACATCAGCTGCTTCTCCGCATCCCTGAAACTGTAGATTGGGGAAAGTGCGGCTCCCACCGCCCATTTCGTTTTCCCTTTTTCCCGGCCGGTCACTCCAGAATCATCGGCCAGCACCTCTTCAACTGGCAGCAGGTGGGCGGGCATGGTGGTATCGGCCGTCGTTCCGGTTTCCACTGGTTCGTGGCCCTGTTCGCTTTCATCCGTGACGGCGGCAATTACCGGTCTCCCGCCTGTTTCAGAACGGTCCGCTGCTCCGGTGAGATCCGGGATCCCGGGTGCGGCTTCAGACGAAGTCCCGGCGGCTGACTGCGCCTCACTCTCGGACAAGCTTCCGGCGCCGGAATGTGCAATGGTTTCAGCCGGTGAACCATCCCCGGCATATATAACGGTCTCAGGCGGTGCAGCTTCCCTGGAATGTGCAATGGCCTCAGATGGTGCAACCTCTCCTGATGGGGAGATCTCCTCCGAAGCTACCATCCCGGCATCCGGGGTCACCATCGCGGCATCCGGGGACGAAATCATTTCGCCGGAACTGTCCCGCTCCAACTGCACCGTTTCAACCGGTCCCGGGAGACCCCGGTACAGGAA
>JAXGMU010000160.1:0-3601 GCA_040768485.1 Bacteroidales bacterium | reverse complement strand
TTTTGACCAGGTATTCGATACATACTACAGGAAAGTTTATACATTCTCACAGGTCACATTTAAGAGCAAAGAAGATGCTGAAGAGGCCGTCCAGGATGTGTTTTACCATCTATGGAACAGCCGGGATAAACTGACGGAAATAAAAGATATTGAAGCCTGGATCTTTTCCATCTGTTTGAATATCATACGGAAGCACTTCAGGAAGCTGGCGGTGGAGAAGAAGCATCTTCAGAAATTCAGGGAGAGTTATCTCGACAGCGATTCTTCCACCGTTACCGATATTGAATACAGGGACCTGCTTGAAAAAACAGAGCGGCTGATCGAAAAACTGCCTCCACGCCAGAAGACCATCTTTCATCTCAGCCGGAAAGAGTCGTTGTCCAATCAGGCGATTTCGGAAAAACTGGGGATTTCTGTCCGGACAGTGGACAATCAGCTGTCGAAAGCGAAAGCTTTCCTGCGGGATGCCCTCAGCAGTGAGGATTTCTTGCTATCCACGCTTTTTTTCTTCCTTTTCATTAAATAACATCATTACAGCGTCTTAAAGTTTCTCGGCATTCCCGGGCTGTTTACAATTATTCTAAATTACACCTCATCCTGTGAATTATCTCCGCCTTGGGGAACCATGTAACAAAATATGAAACATCTCCTTCATAGTAGGGTTTGTTGGTTTAGTTTAGCTTTAGGTTTGTGAAATGAATCCGGAAGAACATGATACTCTTCCGGGTTCTTTTCTAAATTGCACGATCACAGGAAAACAGAGTATGAAAATTGATTTTGAGGTTGTTAAAAGGTATCTCGAAGGAAAGGGAAGCAAGGGTGACAGGGATCAGCTGATCGATTGGTTCTCAGACATCAGATATGAAAAAGATATCCATGAGAAATTCCGAAGCTTCTGGGATTCGATGGAAAAGGGGAAACTGGAGGACTGCGACAGGGCTGCACTGCTGGGGGAGGTCTATCGCAGGATTAAAAAGGATGATTTCAGGCAGCAGCGTAAGAAAAAGGGAAAGGTACAGTTCCTGAATATCCTGCAGAAGATTGCCGCCGTTTTGTTCATTCCGCTGGTAATTACTTTCTGGCTGACCAGAGTAGGCAATTTCACGACCGGTTCCGGAACGGCATATTCAGAACTTTATTCACCTCCGGGGACACGCACCCGGTTCCATCTGACGGATGGTTCGACCGGTTGGCTGAACGGGGGGTCTTACCTGGAATTTCCCACCGAGTTCAGGGGTAAATCCAGGGGTGTCCGGCTGAGAGGGGAAGCATATTTTGATGTGGTGCCAGACGCAAAGAAACCTTTTATTGTGCAGGGGGAGCATGCTAGTGTGGTCGTACGCGGCACCTCATTTAATGTCCAGGCTTTCCCGGACGATCCCGAGATCTGGATAACACTTGCCAGCGGCCGTATCGATGTATTCGGGAACATAGACGGGAAAAGTGTCCGTCTGACGGAATTACATCCTGATCAGATGTGTATCTACCGGCCTGATAAAAAATCACACCGGGTTGAAGCCGTCGATGCGGATAAGATTACGGCATGGACCGAAGGCAAGCTGGTTTTCAGGCAGGAACCCATGACTGATGTGGCCCGCCGCATTGAGCGATGGTTTAACGTCAGGGTTGTCCTTGCAGATGAGGAACTTGAAAATTATTCTTTCAGGGCAACATTCCAGGATGATTCGCTGGAGGAGGTGATGCGGCTGCTGGCAATGACATCGCCCATCAGTTACATGATAGCACCCAGGAAATTAAATGCTGACGGTACCTATGAAAAGGAAGTGGTAACCATTTACAAAACAAAATAACATGTCTGAAAACCAAATCCCACATCCATGAACGCAATTAACGCACCTTAAAGTAAAAAAAAAGGAAATCGCGCGAACGATTTCCCTAAAAACATCTGAACGACATTTTTAACTTAAGACTTTACAAATCTATGAAAAAAAACAAACCATTCAGGAGTGCTGGCGATCACTCTCTGAATAAAATCTTCCTGATCATGCGTATTGCTACCTTTCTAATCGTCGTCGGATTACTGCAGGCGTATGCCAGTGACACGTATTCGCAGAAAACAAGGCTCACCCTGAACCTTGATGACACAGAACTGAGCGCAGTTCTTGACAGGATCGAACAGGAAAGCGAATTTTTCTTCCTGTTCAATGAAAAGCTTCTGAACACCGACCGCATCGTGGATATTGTGGCAAATGACCAGCCGATCGATGTGATCCTGGACAATTTGTTTGCCGGTACGGATGTGAGATATTCCATCATTGACCGGAAAATCATCCTTGCTCCGGATTACCTGTCGGTAGATGAACAGGAATTGCAGCAGCGGTCAATTACCGGGACCGTGACGGATGATAACGGGAATCCTTTACCGGGGGTGACCGTTGTTGTGAAGGGAACGGCAATGGGTACGGTTACGGATGAATTTGGTCGCTACACACTGGAAAATGTACCGGAAGATGCCATCCTTCATTTCTCTTTTGTGGGGATGAGCCCGGTTGAAATCGAAACCGCAGGCCGGACTGTTATTGATCTGGTTATGACCGAAGATGCTGTCGGATTGGAAGAGGTGGTGATCATCGGATACGGTAGGCAGAAGAAAGTGAATCTGACCGGCAGCGTGACCGCGGTCAAAACCGACGACCTGGAGGAGATCAGTGTCCCCAACCTGGTTCAGAACATGATGGGGAGGGCACCTGGATTGTACGTGAAGAACGGGAGCGGACAGCCCGGGGATGTGTCACATACCACCTATAACATCAGGGGTTTCGGGACACCCCTGATCATTATCGACAACATGCCGTCTGACAACCAGACGTTGACCCGGCTCGATCCCAATGAAATTGAAAACATCAGTATCCTGAAGGATGCCGCATCTGCTGCCATCTACGGGGCAAGGGCCGGGAACGGGGTCATCCTGGTTACCACCAAGCGGGGTACGGCAACGGGAGTGAATGTCACCTTCAGCAGCAACAACAGCATGCAGTATTTCACCAAATATCCCGAATTCGTCAATGCATACCAGCAAGCCGCCATGGAAAATGTGGCAAACCTTAATATGGGGATGCCGGCAAAATGGACTGATGAACAATTACAGAAATTCAAGGATGGGACAGATCCCCAGTATCCAAGCACCGACTGGTGGGATGTGACGATGCGGGACTATGCTCCGCAACTTCAGCAGAATATCAGCATCCGGGGAGGAACCGAAAGGATCAAATACTTCATTTCCGGTAATTATTTCTACCAGGAAGCGCTGATGAAGAGCAATGATACAAAGCTTAACAGGTACAACATCAGGTCGAATGTGGATGTGGCACTCACGGATAAACTGAACCTGGGACTTGACCTGAACCTCTATCAAAGGTATTACACGGCACCCATGGAGTCCATGGAACCCTTTTATGATCTGGAGAATGTGGGATTTACCATCGGGTTTTATGTCTGGATGTTCCGCGCGGCCGCTTATAAGCCGATTTCGTGGCCCGATCCGACGAAGGCAGTGTACCGGAGCCCCCTGGCCCATTCCGAGGCCGATTTTGTGGGCTTTAAGAACGACCGGATCAATACTGGGGATGCAAAAATCTCC
>JAXGMU010000159.1:3489-3768 GCA_040768485.1 Bacteroidales bacterium | reverse complement strand
CCTCTTCATCTTTGGTCATGTCGTATTTCTTGCCGGCCAGATCGACCTGCACATTTTGCGCCGTGGGGGCTACCACCTTGAAGATGGCTTCACGGGTTTCCTGGTTGACCGCAGGATAGGGCGCCAAAAAGGTGTTCGTACTGGCGGGTTTGTACCCTTCCGGCAGCGGTGGGAGCTGGGGACCCCGCCGGAACTGGGCGGATAATGTACTGGTGATCAGAATGGCAGCTGCAAGCAGCAGGGTGGTTTTCGTTGGTTTCATGATTCTTTATAAATATA
>JAXGMU010000159.1:0-3479 GCA_040768485.1 Bacteroidales bacterium | reverse complement strand
TTTGTGAGTTACATTGATCGAGTGGATTCAATTGATCGAGTGATGTTTTCAGGCTTTGAGCTGTTTGTCGCTTCATTAATCAGATCTCTGTTCAGTATAAATATAGACCTTGTCATTTTTGTAATCAACAATATATACATCATCTTCATAAAAAGCAACATCGATGGGCAACGTATCGTCTGTCCCCTCTGGCTGGATATTTTCCTGCAGGATCAGTTCATTGTCTGCGTCCATATCGTATATCTCCAAACTCCGTCCATAAAATGTTACCAGATATATGTACCTGTTGTCCTTGATTGCCAGTCCGGGATTGTTGAGCATCGCAGCCATCGTCCCCGTCCTCGCACTTGAATAAAACGTGTATGTTGTGTCCTCCCTGAAATCAAGTCGAGAAACATGGCAGATCGAAACGTCATTGATGACGGTGGAATCAATTTTATAAGGTGCCTGTCCGGTGATATAGATAGACTCTTCTGACTGAATCTCCATATCGGAGACATGAAAATATGGCCGGTCATTTGTTATCGGGATCTGCATGTAGTCAGCTTGTCCGCCGTGAATATCAATCCGCACGATGACAAATTGCCCGCTGGTGACATAGATGAAATCATTCAAAAAAGCCATCGCGGAAAAGTCCCGGTAATCCTCCAGCCGGGAAAAATCGAACTCGTTGACCAGATTCCCGTTCAGATCGAAGTGAAATACACAAAAGCCTGATAACGTTGCCCATGAATCAGTGGTCTGAGCCATGGGTTTTACCAGTACAACCATATCATCATGGTCGATACACAGATCTACCGGTGCATATCTTTCATACAGTCCGCCGCTGAATGTCCTGAAATCGATCACGGTTTCCCTCAGATCACCCTCCATGCTGAACCGCTGGATCTTTGAACTGAAATTTGATGTGGAAGGATGATGATTGGCTACATATACAAATCCCTGTTTTTCATCAATGGCAATGGCCACCGGCCGGGTTTCAGTCGAAAAACCGGATGTATATGTCACAGCACATGGTCTCTTCTGATCGTCTTTCTTACATGAAACAGCAAGAAGCAGTAAAATGCCTATGATGAATTTTGTTTTCATTTGAACCCGGCCGGGCGGATATGTAAATTTAAATTATTCGGGGATTAATACACAACCCGGGATATTTCTTTTAATTTTGGGCCTCCATATCATCAAACAGAAAACATATGAATCACAGACGAATAATCAGACTGCTTGTGCTGGCAGCCGCATTGCCGGTTCTGGGTTTTTATTTCAGCGGATGCTCAGATAAGTCCATCAGCAAATCGGAGGCACCGGCAGTGTTGCAGAATGAAGCAGTGTTGCAGAATGAAATGGATTCCATCAATTATTTCCTGGGACTGAACCTGGGTTATGACCTGGCCAGTGCTCCTTTCGAGGCGAACGTTCAGCTCATCTCCAAAGGATTAAAGGAAGCCCTGGACAGCGTATCCCCGTATGACCAGATGACCTCGCAAACCGTATTCAGGCAACTGATGACTTCCCTGGCTGAAGAGGAAGCCCTGAAAGCAGAAGCCGAAGCCGAAGCCAACCTGGAAAGAGGAACAGCATTCCTGGAGGAGAATGCGAAAAAGGAGGGCATCGCCACTACCGAATCAGGATTGCAGTACGAGGTCCTCACCCGGGGTGAAGGTCCCACCCCTGCCGAATCATCCACAGGAACTGTCCAATATGAAGGCAGTCTGATAGACGGGTCTGTATTCGAAAGCAGTTTTGAGACCGGCGATACCGTCTCTTTTGCCCTGAACAGTGTGATTCCGGGATGGACCGAGGGCGTTCAGCTAATGCCGGCCGGATCCACATACAGGTTTTTCATTCCGCCCGATCTTGCATACGGCTCAAAAGACCAGGGCCCCATCCCCGGAAATTCGGTGCTCATTTTCAAAATCAAACTGCTGGATTTCGAGTGATCTGCAGGGAGGCAGGAAGACCGTGAGATAGTCTGATCTCCGTCCCGGGCAAATCCTGATGTGCTGAAGAAATGTGGCTGTGAATTGACTTTCCAGTTCACGTTCCCTATTTTTGGTTTCAGCTTTCACCAAAGGAACAAAATCATGGTATCCTACCTCCTGTGGATCTTGATTGCTGCCGTGGCCGGATTCGGGATCTCGGCAATCTTTTCCGGATGGCTTAAACTGCCGCGCAATATATACCTGCTGGTCTACATTCCCCTCGCCGGCGCCCTGTTCGCCGTGTTCTTTATCTCCGGTGATTTCCATGTCTGGGAGCTGATCACGCACAACTGGTACTGGGGATTGCTGGGGGCTGCGGTTGTCTCGTTTTTTGTGATCCGGAACGTGCTGACCCAGCCCTCATCGGAAAGAAGCAGGGGATCCGCGTTGATCGCGGATATTCTCTGGCCCGGTTTTGCATACGGACTGATCGATGCATTGCTGTTATCGGTGCTACCGGTACTGGCTGTCCGTGAATCATTTGCAGACCCGTTATTGACAGGCGGATGGTCAAGGAAGGTCGCTTTCGGGCTCATAGCCCTGGTGGCCAGCCTGTTTGTCACCGCCGCCTATCACCTGGGATATCCCGAATTCCGCAACAAGAAACTACCCTGGGTTTTGCTTGGGAACGGACTGCTGACCCTGGCCTATATCCTGACCATGAACCCCCTGGCTGCGATCCTTCCCCATATCGGAATGCACATCACGGCAATGGTTCACGGCCGCGAATCCACCGGCCAGGTTCCCCCGCATTATTAAAACCCGGCCCGGGCGGTGTTAAAATCCTGCCCTTGCAGTCAATTCAACACTGCTGGGGGATAAACAAACATAAGACCATTTACACGATGAAAACACCTTTTACAACCGAAGAATTCTTCGAAGTTTTTGAGAAGTACAACACATCTGTATTCCCTGTCCAGCTGGTCATCATTGCGCTGGGAATCGCAGCGGTGATCCTGATCCACAGCAGGAAAACCATCAGGAACAACCTGATCGGCGGTTTCCTGGGACTGGTGTGGCTCTGGACCGGGATCGTCTACCACATCTCGTTTTTTTCAGCCATCAACGAGGCTGCATATTTTTTCGGGGGACTCTTCATCATCCAGGGAGCCTTCTTTTTCATTGAAATGCTCAGGGGCAGGCTGGAATTTTCCTTCGGCGGGAAAACCAGGGAGTACCTTGGTTATTTTTTCATCCTGTTCGGGTTGATCATCTATCCCGTCATCAGTTATCTGCTGGAAGGTTCCTTCGCCAGGACCATTGCCCCCGGACTGCCCTGTCCCACCACCATTCTGACCCTCGGTTTTCTGATGCTGACAACCGCTAAATTTTCAAAGTACCTTGTGGTCATTCCGGTCATCTGGGCGGTCATCGGTACCGGAGCCGCCATCAGTTTCGGCGTATACCAGGACTACGTGATGATCCTCGCCGCCGTGATCGCGGCCATCTACCTGTTCGGAAGAAAGAAAGCGTAGGCTTCACGAAAGATTGATCCTC
>JAXGMU010000158.1:0-3994 GCA_040768485.1 Bacteroidales bacterium | reverse complement strand
TAACTCGGCACTGTCTGGTGGCTAAGGGTACCATTCAGTGAAATGGGAGCAAACAAAAAAGTTTGTTCCCATTTTGTTTATACCCCCTTCGATTGTCTGAATTCCCTTCGGATTGTCTGAATTCCCTTCGGATTGTCTGAACTCCCTTCGGATTGTCTTAACCCCCTGAGGAACTACCTGTTTTTCTGTCCGGTTTGAGATAGTGGATCGGGATTCCGATGAGCATCCCGGCGATACAGAAACCCCATGCATAAATGATCAGCGATTCCGAGATCCCGATGAAGATGGCGGGGATGATCACCCCGATCAGGCAGGCGACAATGGAGATGTTCACGCTGTGACGGTTGAGGCGGGGATAGATCCAGATGGCCAGGACCAGGAATCCCAGGGACATGGTCAGCGAAACGAAGAAAAAGGTGGTATCCACAATGTCGCGCAGCACAAGGGCCATGGTGATCCCCAGTATCATCAGCACTGCCAGGCTGAAACGGAAACTCCTGCGCAGGTTTTCCCCGTTTCTGATCCATCCTGACTTCTCCATGAGATCCTGGGTAACCGAAGCCGTGGCGGTGAACAGGTATGTATCGGCTGAGGAGGAGACCGCAGAATAGATGATGACCACCGACAACCCCGCAAGTCCCCCGGGAAGCAACCAGCTGAATCCTTTGATGAGCGAAGTGTCGGCGTCAAGCCCTGGGATATGGGATGAACGGATGACCAGGCCGATCAGCAGGAGGATGAATCCGATGACAAGATAAAAGACCGAGGAAAGGAACAGACTGCGCCGGAAATGTTTTTTATTCTCAATGGCATATACCCGTTGCCAGAGCTCCGGCGAGGCCATTGGGATGAAGAATCCGGCCAGGAAATAACTGATGATCTGTCCGGCGGGAAGACTGAACAGATCCATGAATGCCAGGCGGGGTTTTGTCTCGGTGGTGAAGAGCAGATACATCATCAGGATGAAAAGCAGGAAGATCCCGATGGTCTGGATGATGTCGGTCTTTACAACCGCATCGAAACCTCCTGCCAGCAGGTACAACAATATGATCACCCCCACGATGATCACTGAAAAATCATAGCTGATGGGAGTATACTCCTCGATCAGTTTCGCACCTGCCGTAAAATTCAGTACAACCCAGCCAAAAGCGATGATGATGGAGATCAGGGTCGCCAGGTATCCTGCGAACCGGCCCTTCAGGAAGAAAAAGAAATCGGGCAGGGTGTAGAAATTTTGTTCGTCTGCCATTTTCTTGACCTTCAGACCGAAAAAATAAAAAACAAACAGGCCGAAAATGGAACCGATGAAGTACCAGAGGGCACCCAGTCCGTACAGGTAAACCAGTGCCGTGTAGGTCAGCAGAATGGCCGCCCCGATCCTGCTGGAGAAGATGGTGGTGGTGGCCTGAAGGGATTTCAGTTTTCTTCCGGAGAGCAGGAATCCTTCTCTGTCCTGCTTTTTCCCGGTAAGCATTCCCACAATCAAAATGACAAGAAAATAGAAGGCAATGATGAGGTAGTCGGCCAGGTGCAGCATGTTCGTTTAGTTCAGGGGGTGAAGACGCAAATATATAAAAAACCAGATAACCTGTTGCAGTGCAATTTGAACGACCGAAGATGGCCTTTGACCCCTGCGGTTCATCACCTGTTTCACGCAACGACCGCTTACCTTCTGTGAATGGCGCATTTTCCACCTGTCAAACACCGGTATTTCATAGTGAACGGACTAAACCGGGTCTGAGCGGACCAAGTGACGACAAATGGGGGCCGTTGCTTGATTTTATTGGATTTATTGTCCGCTTTCTGCTTTCTTCAGTCCGTTGTTCAATCGTTTAACTAAATCTGATTGTATGAAAAGAGTATTATCCTTCTTGTTTATAATGGCGACAGGTTTTGCTGTGCTTGCCGCACAGCCCCGGCTGGTTACCGGGACAGTGACCAGCGCCGAAGATGGTTCCCCCCTGCCGGGAGTGTCGGTGAGTGTCAGGGGGACCACGGCTGGTACCATTACTGATATGAATGGCCAGTACCAGCTAAATGTACCGGGAAACGCAGATGAACTTGTGTTTTCTTTCGTGGGGCTGCTGACCCGGGAGGTCGAATTTACGGGACAGGACCGGATCGACGTGACCATGGAACAGGATTTCCTGCAGATTGACGAGGTGGTGGTCACTGCCATGGGGATCCGAAAGGAAAAAAAGGCGCTGGGGTATTCGGTGCAGGAAATCGATGAAGAGAGGATCAGCGCTGCAAAGAACGCGGATATCTCAAAATCACTTCAGGGCAAGATCGCGGGGATTACCGTAAAGCAATCCAGCGGGATGCCGGGAGCCACCTCCCATGTGACCATCCGGGGGAATGTCTCCCTGACCGGGAGCAACCAGCCCCTGTACGTGGTGGACGGGATGCCCGTGGCTTCCGAAAAAGCCTTTGTGGAACTGGTTGGCCAGGGTACCAACCCCTCCTCCAGGGTGGTGGATATCAATCCCGAGGACATCGAATCCATCTCCGTCCTGAAAGGAGCCACTGCTTCAGCCCTTTATGGGTTGAGGGCAGCCAACGGGGTGGTCCTGATCACCACGAAAAGTGGCAAGGCTGCAAGAACGGCTGGCAAAAGGACACTGGTGACAATCAACAGCAGTCTTACTGCGGACCGGGTCACCAGGCTTCCCGAGCTGCAGTCCACCTATGCACAGGGCAACGGAGGGGCATTGGGACTTTATTCCTCCGGGTCATGGGGACCCAGGATCGATACCCTGCAGAATTACCATTCCCAGCTGGATAACCTGTATCTGGACAATCCCTATGAAACCCTGGACGGATCTCCTCCTCCCAATGTGCCCACGGTGTACAACAACCAGGAGGATTTCTTCAAGACAGGGTATACCTTCACCAATTCCGTGGATATCTCCTCCTCAACAGACAAGGCCAACTACAGCGTTGGTTTCGGGCGGACCGACCAGAAGGGGATCATTGAGACCACGGGCATGGTGCGGAGAGAAATGGTCTGCATCTGTTTCGGCCAATGTCTCCCGGGTGGATATCGATAAACTCGCAGGAGGCAGCAACCTGGCCAATCCACTGTTCACACTGTATTTCGCTCCCAGGACCTATGATCTGACCAACACGCCCTATGAGGATCCGGCCAATCCCTTTATACAGAGGCATTACCGGATCGCCATGGACAATCCCTACTGGTCCCTGGAGCATAACTCTTATAACGAGGTAACCGACCGGTTTTTCGGGAATGCCAATCTGGTGTACAGTCCATTCGAATGGCTGGGGATCAGCTACCGTGCCGGACTGGACAAATTCCTCACCACGGGACACGAGGTGATCTCCCTGGGATCGGGAGCGGGAAGGGCGTATCCGGACCTGGCCGTGATAGGGTTCCCGGCAGAGCCAGGCGGGGGACAGATAGATGACTACACCTACCAGCGACAGGAGTTCAATTCCAACCTATCCCTGCGAATCAACAAGGATTTCGGGAAAATCGGGATCGATGCGGTCCTGGGGAACGAGTTCTATGACATCACGACCATTCACCAGCAGATGACGGGATCTGATATCACCATCGGCGGATTTGACCACATTTCCAATACTGGGACCCAGACGGTGGTCCAGCAACTGACAAGGCAGCGGGTGGTGGGCTTCTACGGGAGCGCCACGGCTGATTATGCCTCCATGCTTTTCCTGACCGTCACCGGGAGAAATGACATTGTGTCGAACATGCCATCAGGGAACAGGTCCTATTTCTATCCTTCAGCATCCCTGGGATTTGTGTTCACGGAGCTCGGATTTATGCAGAATCAGCAGGTCCTTCCGTTTGGAAAGATCAGGGCTTCTTATTCCCAGATGGGACAGGCGGGGGACCTTTATGCAACCCGCACACTGTTCACGCCCAGGGAGGATAGCGAAGCCATCGGGAGCGGATTCCTGGATAATAACTTTACCTTTCCCTATATGGGCCATCCGACATTCACCCAGCAGTCGG
>JAXGMU010000157.1:0-4044 GCA_040768485.1 Bacteroidales bacterium | reverse complement strand
TGGAAAAATCGGGCATATTGACCACCCAATTCCGATTTAAATTGACCACCTAAATCGGACTAAAGTGACCACCCCCTCAAAACCATCAAAGAAAGAACTCCATTTTCTGTCATCGTGTTAAACAAATTTAATCAATTTTCCTGATTTATCATTTTTCGTTTTCGTCTCATCGATTCTCCGGCTAATTCTATTCTGTGAGCTTGATGAATAAGCCGGTCCAATATCGCATCTGCGATTGTTTTTTCTCCTATGATATCATACCATCCCTGTACGGGGATTTGAGACGTTATAATTATGGACCCTCTGTTGTTCCGGTCTTCGATGATCTCCAACAATGCGATCCTGTTCTGACTGTCAAGTGTTTGCAGTCCAAAATCATCCAGGATAATCAGCTGTTGGTGTTGGATCTTTAAAAGTTCTTTTAGGTATGATCCGTCTGCCTTAGCAATTTTCAGTTTGGAAAACAGCTTGGTCGTGTTGTAGTAGTTAGCCCTGAAGCCTTGTATGCAGGCCTGGTAGCCGAGTGCTGTAGCTATATAGCTTTTACCAGTTCCGGTGCTGCCAGTGATCAGCACGTTCTGGTTATTTGTAATATATGTGCACTCGGCTAATCTCAAGAGTTTATTGCGTTCAATATTACGTGATTCATCGAAGATGACATCCTCAAGAGAGGCTTTGTAGTGAAAGCGGGCATTCTTTATAGCCCTTTCAATGCGGCGGTTTGTTTTATCATCCCATTCGGCATCAATGAGCATGGAAACAAACTCATCTAAGCCGTAATCATCCATTTTTCCTGTTTCCACTGCTGTTTTGAATGCACTGTGCATTCCATACATTTTCATGTTTTTCATTCTGGTTAATGTAACTTCATTCATGGTTTTAATGGTTTATTTATAATATTTATCACCTCGTATATTCTTATGCTCCGGAAGTTTATGTTGCTGACCTCCGTCATCAACATATTCATCCAGGTTTTTCTCCAGTATATTCTGTACGATCTTGTAGTTAAATATCTGATATTCCAGGGCGCGCTTACAGGCATTGATCAGTCGCTGATTGCCAACCTTCTTTGCCATAGATAATACCCCGACACAGCTCTTATATGCCTGCTCGGGGTGGGGTTTTGCTTTTATCAGGTTGGTGATAAAATCGCCAACCTGACTATCAATGTTATTTCCCCAGTTGATAAAGTACTGAGGCGTCCATTCGGTCAAAAACTGATGTGTACTGGCCATATGTTCCTTCACTGTTGTGTAGTTATATGGTTTAAAACTGCGTTGATGGGTAGCAATGCGATTGTAGTTATAGTAGATCTCTACCCGGGTGGAAGTATAAAAGATCCTGACCTTCTTGCGGATGAACTGATATGGAACACTGTAGTAGTGCTTGTCTACATTGAGCAATACATGTGATATCTTCATTACGGTGGCCTGCAACATATGCTTAATCTCGTATCGCTCTACTGGCAGGGCTCCCAACTCTGATTGCTCAATGTCTTTAAAAAGTTGCAAACGTGAGCATGGCCGGCCTGTTAGCTTAGCCTGGTTATGTTTGGAAAGTTCTTCATGAATGGCTTTGTTAAGCTGCTTTAAGGAGTAAAATACTATTCCGCTCAGGGCAGGATAAATCCTTCGGTAGAGTATCTTCACTGCCCCTTCGGCCAGAGACTTATCTCTTGGTTTATACACCCGGGCCGGTATTACGGTAGTTCCATAGTGTTCGGCAAAATCCTGGAATGTTTCATTTATTTTGGGCTCGAACCGGTTGCTTTTGGTAACCGCTGAGCGCAGGTTGTCGGGTACTATTGCTGCAGGAACCCCTTTAAAGTAATGCATGGCATTTTCTACCGATGCGATGAAGTCTTCCTTCTTCTGGCTCATTGATGCTTCTGCGTAAGTGTATTGGCTTGCTCCCAGGATGGCTACAAAAAATTGTACTTCCGTGATCTCTCCGGTCTCTTTATTAGTAATCTGCAGTGTCTTTCCTGCATAGTCAACGAACATCTTGTCACCTGCCTTATGGTTCATATGCATAACCGGATTAACTTTCTTGCTCCAGCGTTTATAATGCTCCTGGAACTGTGTCTTTTGGTAGCCGCTAGGATGCTTTTCAATGTATTCTCCCCACATGTAAAGCATGGTGATATTGGGCTTCTTCAGCTTGCGCTCAACGGTGGGAAAGAAGTCATACAAGGCCTGCAGGCGCGAGGGAATACTGGGGATGATCTCTTTGCTAAAGATGTTTTCCAGCTCTGCGTCAGATTTTTCACTGACGATTTGTTCATTCATGTTAAGCATTGTGCTCAAGGCTATATACTTTTTAACGGTATTCCTTGATAGCGATAAATACTTGCTTATAAACGATTTACTCTTTCCTTTAAAATGTAATTGAAGTACTTTTCTTACTTTACTCATGTCGATCATTTTATTGGCCATCTTGCAGCATTTTGATTAAAAAATGCGCAAAAGTATGGCTTTGATGACATGAAAATGAAGTACTTTTAAGGGGTGGTCAATTTACTCCGGAATAGGGTGGTCACTTTGGACCGATTTAGCTGGTCAGTTTGCTCCGATTTGCCTGGTCACTTTAAAACGATTTTCGGTGGTCAATTTGTCCGATTTTTCCAGCCCATACAGGGAAATCCTTTCAGGATAGAAGAACCCAATGGCATCAGGCTCAGGGACTGGACCATCGACAGTGTGTCGTACGGGCACCGGGGCCGCTATGAGATCTTCAAGGTGCTGACGAACTACAGCACGCTATCGCGCCTGACCCACGCATCATGGGTCCATGGTGAGGAGCCCATCAACGGGAGTTTTGAAAAGGTAACGGACTCCACCTACCTGAGCGAATCCGAGAACACCTTCAAGATCAGGACCTCGGCGGGAATATCGGTACCGAAGATCTTCCAGATGAAAAGCAGCGTGGGGTATGATATCTCCTATACCACAGAGGTACGGCACACCGTCAAGTTCGGCTCGGAGATCCAGCTGAAGCTCAACATAAACCAGAGCGTAGCCCCCTACCTGCACAACCCGCAATCCCTCAATATGGACCTCTACCTGTTCTCGCCCGAGGACGGGATCGACTACTGGTACTGGGACAGCATCCCGAACACCAGCCAGAGGCCCTGGTACATTGCCTACGTGGTGAAAGGGGCTTCAAAAAGCATTGCGCTGCAGGCCCCGCCGGATCATTATGTGCTGGAGGGCCGGATGCCTGAATTTTACTGGCAGACCGAAGGGATGGATAAAGATGCCTCCTGCAGCATGTTCATCGCCTCCGGCTGGCCGATAAGCCCGGGCAATGTCCTGTATGAGGAAACGACCGGGGGGCGCACGGCATCGTTCGTCTCCGGGTTTGTACCGGAACCCGGGAAAACTTACTACTGGGCGGTAAGGGGCGTTGACGGGCCGGGAGAGATCACCTGGTCGGATCCGCGCACCTTCACGGTGGCCAAGGATGATCCCGTGGCTACGGAACAGGCAGGATTAATGGCGATCGTATATCCCAACCCTTCTCCCGGACAGGGGATCCATGTTAACATGCTTGGAGCAGCAGGCAACGATGTGCGGGTATCGCTCTACAGCATGGAAGGGACCCTGATCTGCGCCGGTCAGTACGACGGTACCGGACCCGGCGAAACCGATGTGCTGCTTCCCTGCTTCGGCCTGGCGCCGGGTATTTATCTTGTCGAGATCACCACATTGCGCGAACGCCTTGTGAAGAAACTGGTGGTGATCTGAGGTTTCTCACAGGAGCGCCAGGCAGATCAAACGCTTTAATACTCTTTTTTAACTTTTGCGACAGCCCCGGGTTGTTATAGGTCAGGCGCATTGCCCATGAGGCGTTGCGTTATGCCGTAATTATTTTTCATTTATCCATTTAATTGCAGTTTCCCTTGCATGGTCACAGGGAGCTTCTACATCCGGTTCAATTGAAGCACCATAAATATTCTTATTCCTGTCTGAAAATTTAGGCCTGGCCTGGAAAATTCCCCGGGATCAAAAAAAAGGCGCTGTTTTCAGCGCCTTTTTTTGTTCC
>JAXGMU010000156.1:0-4047 GCA_040768485.1 Bacteroidales bacterium | reverse complement strand
CAATTCCCCGATCTCTTTCAGGAGCCTTTTCGTTTCGGCTTTGATTTTTCCTTTGTCCCACTCCCTGTTCAGCGTGGGGTAATCCTTCAGCTTCATGTTCGATGGTCAGGATTTGAAGGAAAAGTCCCCGGGCCTAATCAAAAACTTCAAAACTGACCTTGGCAATGACCCTGTATTCAACGATTTTATTATCCTTGACCACCGCGCTCTGGTCCTGGATGTAAACAGAACGGATGCCTTTCACTGTTTTTCCCGCAGCTTTGACTGCGTTTGCAGCTGCATCCTCCCAGCTCTTCTCTGAAGAAGCCAGTAATTCAATAACCTTTAATGTTGCCATGTGTTCTCTATTTTTGGGTTAGACAATTTCAGGGATTCCCGGGTCTCCCGAACAACTAATTTAATTAATTTCGGGGATATATCCTCATTTCAACAAACGATCCTGGATCGAATAAAATGAAAATAAATTTCAAGACGTTTTTGTTCCTGTCGTTCCTCACAGTCATTTTTGTTCTGGCTGGAGGGATGATCGGCGGACAACAGGGAGCGGTCATCGCTTTTGTACTTGCCCTGGTGATGAATTTTGTCAGTTACTGGTTCAGTGATTCCATCGTGCTGAAAAGGTACGCCGCCAGGGAAGTGGTCCGGGAAGACAATTCCAGGTTGTATTTTATCGTGGAGAAGCTCGCCGCCGAAGCGGGACTGCCCATGCCAAAAGTGTATATCATTCCGGGCAGGACGCCCAACGCTTTTGCAACCGGAAGGGATCCTTCCCATGCGGCAGTTGCGGCCACGGAGGGGATCCTTCAGATCCTCAACGACCAGGAACTGGCAGGGGTGATGGCCCATGAACTGACCCATGTGAAAAACCGCGACACGCTGATCGGGACTGTTGCCGCCTCCATTGCGGGAGCCATTACCCTGCTGGGCCAGATGGGGAGGTACGGGACCTCATCAAACAGCAGGAATCCATTGATCCTGATCGCGGTTCTGCTCTTCCCGGTCGCCGCCCTGCTGATCCGGATGGCCATCTCAAGAGTACGGGAATACGCTGCCGATGAAGGAGGAGCAGAAATCTCAGGCCAGCCACTGGGCCTGGCAAGTGCATTGAACAAGCTGCACCACGGGGTGAAGCTGAATCCCATTACACGTGGAACCCCGGCCGACAGCCATCTGTTTATAGTCAATCCCTTTCTGGGAGGGGTTCAGAGCCTGCTGAGCACCCACCCCCCGGTGGAGGAAAGGATCAGAAGGCTGGAGCAGCTGGCCGGGGGTGTCCGCCCGTTGTGATCTCTCCGGGTGAAGGATCAGCCCAGCGGGGGAATCACAAGGACCTGTCCGGGATAAATGAGGTTCGGGTCCTTGAGCATCGGCTTATTGGCTTCAAAGATGATGTTGTACTTGTTGGCATTCCCGTAAACCTCTTTGGCGATCTTGGACAGATAATCGCCTTTCTTGACCGTGTAGAACTGTTTTTCCGGTTCCGGCGGGGCAACGGGTTCGGGAACTTTCACCGTGAGCCTGTCGTCCACTTTGGCAATACCATTCACGTTTCCGGCGGTGACGATGATCTTATTCTTGATCAGCTGTGACTCCACCTCACCCGTGAGGGTCACTGTTTCGTCATCCACTGCAATTCTGATCTGGTCCGTGTCGAATCCGAATTTTTTGATGTGCGACCTGATCAGTTCGGCTTTCTCCTGTTCACGTTTCTCTTCGGATTTAAAAATTTTATCTCCGGCATTCTTGATAAAAGAAATCAGTCCCATGTTTTTAAATTATTAGGTTAATAATCCTGAAGGAAACCTAAGATAGTGATTTTATCGCTGATACAGATCAAAAAAAGTATGTTCTAAAGCTTGGCGTTGTGGCCTGCCTGGACCGAATCCGGAGGGTTGATGTCCCGGGGGGATTTTTTCCACGGCTCCCTGGTGACAAGCCAGGAGGCGATGAGCAGCACAATCAGGGTGATCAGGCCGAACCACTGCTTTTTGGTAAGTTTCATGGTATAAAAATAGTATTTTTATGTATTTTGAAGATTTGATGAAGAATTACTGGTTCATCGGCGATATCCACGGGGAGATCCGGCTGCTCGACAGGCTGCTTCCGCATGTGCAGCGGTTCAGTCCCGAGGCGGTTATTTTCGTGGGAGATTATATTGATCGCGGGGCGCACTCCAGGGAGGTGGTCGACCGGATCCTGCAACTGGAGCTCCCGGTGCATTGCCTGCTGGGCAATCACGAGATGATGATGCTCGACGCCATCGAGCATGCGGGGATCGGATACAGCCCGGTGGAATTATGGTACTATAACGGGGGAGAGACAACCCTGCAATCGTTCGGCTATACCAGTTTTTTCGGTTTCCAGTCCGGCATGGAAGCACACTACCTTGATTTTTTCCGGAACCTGAAACTGAGTCACGAAGTCCGGCTGACTCCCCGGAAGAAGGTCGTGGCGGTTCATGCGGGGATCTCCCCGTCCATTCCCCTGGTCGATCAGCTCAACCTG
The DNA here is from genome assembly GCA_040768485.1 of Bacteroidales bacterium. Classification (GTDB taxonomy): domain Bacteria; phylum Bacteroidota; class Bacteroidia; order Bacteroidales. The sequence goes on along the minus strand of JAXGMU010000156.1, from coordinate 1,542 downwards.
GAAAACTACAGGGAACTGAATCATTACATGATCCGGAACCACATTCAGCCGGAGGATTCTTTTCTCTGGGTGCGGGAGGAATTCTATCAGGGTGACCCCGGGAAGTGGGACGGGTACCTGGTGGTCCATGGTCATACGCCGGTTTTGAAGATGAAACGTTTCATTGCAAAGAACGGACAGAGAAATTTCCTTTTCGTGGAAAATGACCTGTGCATCAGGAAGGATGAAAATAACGGCAGGATTGTTTCCATAGATATCGATTCGGGTTCGGTGTTGAGCGGGAGGTTGACCGGACTGGGATTTTTCATCGATGAAGAAGGGGAAGAGGGAAGATCCGTCAGGATCCGCAGCCTCACGGTCACCGCCGAGGAAATTTTTCCCAGGGACCTGGGCACGGTGTAATAAAATGATTTGATCGTGAAGGACATCAAGGTCATCGGTTTTGATGCGGACGACACACTCTGGGTGAATGAGCCCTATTACAGGGAAGCAGAGGAAGCATTCGTTCGGCTTGTCTCCCGCTACGGGGTGGAAGGGGATGTGGCGGGAACGCTTTACCAGACCGAAATGTCCAACCTGGAGTTGTACGGGTACGGGATCAAGGCGTTCATGCTTTCGCTCGTGGAATGTGCCATCCGGCTGTCCGGCGGACGGGTGACATCGGAAACCATCGGGCAGATCCTGGAAATCGGGAAGGAAATGCTGCAGCGGCCCATCGAGCTGCTGGATGATGTGAAATTGGTCCTGGAAAAGTTATCACCCCGGTACAGGCTCATTGTGGCCACGAAGGGAGACCTGCTGGACCAGGAGCGAAAAATGACCCGCTCCAGCATCGCTTCCTTTTTTCACCACATCGAGGTGATGAGCGGCAAGGAGGAACAGAACTATATCCAGCTGCTCCGCCACCTGGATATCGCCCCGAGGGAATTTTTAATGATCGGCAACTCGATGAAATCGGACATCCTTCCCCCCCTGAAGCTGGGTGCCTGGGCGATCCATGTCCCTTACCATACCGTCTGGGCCCACGAGGAGGTGGATGAAGATCCGGTCAGTGCACAGTTCCACCGGGTTGGCAGGCTGAAAGATGTGCTGCAGCTGATCCCGTCCGCCTGGTGAGAATCCCTCCGTGATCCCGGATGATCCGGCAGTCCGCTGCAACGTCAGCGGTTCATTCCTGTCTTTACAGTTTGGACAGATTTTTGTATTGAAGTATCCATACGGATCAAAAACAGTGAAAACAATGAAAAGACACAGATATATCATCGCAGCACTGCTGTTGCTGCCACTGCTCAATGAAGCCACTGCTCAGACAGGGATCGGCGCGAGGGGGATCTTCGGCGTTTCGGGTAACTCGTACGGGGGGGCTGAACTGTCGATTCAGAAAATCGGCCGGTATGAGCTGGACCTGGGATGGGCGAACGACTCATGGAAGTTCACAGGACTGAAGCTGATGAATTTCATTCCCGGACGAAATGTCGGCCTGTACGGCGGAGCGGGGGCGGGGATCGGCTATTCCCGTTACTACGATGAATTCTTCGGGAA
>JAXGMU010000155.1:0-4052 GCA_040768485.1 Bacteroidales bacterium | reverse complement strand
AATTTCAGGCAGAAACCCGGGAACGAGTACCTGCAGTTCGCCCCTTCCCTTTCCACCGAGAAGGCTGCCCACTACATCCTTAATTTCCAGTACAGGAAACAGAGGCGGATCTTCAGGATCGAAGCCTATGCCAAAACCTATGACCGGCTGGTCAGGTTCAGGACACCTTATTCACCCGATCCCGCTGACTATGACAATGAGGGATACGGATACGCCGCCGGGCTGGATCTTTTCTGGCGTGACCGTGAAACCCTTGAAGGGCTCGATTACTGGATCTCATACAGTTTTCTTGACAGTGAAAGATATTACAGTAACTTCAGGGAAAAGGCCATCCCTTCTTTTGCATCCGCCCACAACCTTTCGGTGGTATGCAAGTACTTCTTCCAGCCGCTGAATACTTTTACAGGCATCAACTATTCCTTTGCCAGCGGACGCCCGTTCGATGACAGGAACAGTACGGCCTTTATGGATGGGAAAACCAGGCCCTATCATGACATCAGCCTGAGCATCACCTATCTCACCCGGCTGTTCCACAGAAATTGCGTCATCCACATGAGTGTAACCAACCTGTTCGGGTTCAGGAATGTATTCGGCTACAGGTATTCGGACACTCCCGGGGAGGACGGACTCTACCGTTCCAGGGCGGTGACTCCGGCAACCGGCAGGCAGGCGATCCTGCTGCTGATGATCTCCCTGTGAAATGAAACATTATATACGTAATGTAAAACCAGACCAATCATAAACTTGAGAATCATGAAACAGAACCTCAACCTGATGACCCTGATCCTGGCATGGATCCTGATCCCCTGCCAGGTGAGCAACTGCCAGGAAAACAACACCCGGGAAAACAACACCCGGGAAAACAATTACCGGGAAATCATGCTCCGGACACTGGAAAGACTGAACGGAGCCTCCGGCCGGGAACAGTTCCTGGAATGTGTCAACCAGTTCGAACGGATCGCACGGGCCGAGAAAACCCGGTGGCTCCCCTATTATTACGGGGCCTATGCACTTACCCTCATGAGCTTCGATGAGACCGACGGGGCGAAAAGGGACCTGTTGCTGGACCGGGCGCAGGAGATGGTGGAGCGGGCGCTGGAGATCGCTCCGGATGAATCGGAGATCCATGCACTCCAGGCCTTCATGTATCCTCCCAGGATCCTGGTGGATCCCATGCAGCGGGGGATGGTCTATATGGAAAAGGCCTTCCAGTCACTGGAACATGCGAAGGCACTCAACCCGGATAATCCCAGGATCTACTTCCTGGAGGCCATCAACAGGCTCAACATGCCCCCTTCCATGGGAGGCGGTCCGGATGTGGCCATACCGCTGTTCGAAAAGGCAGCTGACCTGTTCCGGACCTTCCACCATGAGGATCCCCTGTGGCCCCGATGGGGGGAAGAAGTCAACCGGGCGGAACTTGGAAAAATTCAAATCAATTGACTATCTTGTTCATGCATACATCCGTGATACAGCATTTACATGCGTAAGAAGAATCCGGGAAAACCGGTGAACAGGTTCCTCCGGGTGGTGAGGGACCTGCTTATCCTGATCGTGATCGGGAACGGAATGGTATTTTTCATGGAGCCTGACCTCCGGTGGAACCTGTTGATCTTCCTGTCCAACTGTGCTTTTTCCATTGCCATCGGTTATCCCTCATGGAAAGGGATCGTATATGTCTTTTCGCTTCTTGACAAAAGGGTTCCCTGGCTGAAGTCTCCCATCAAACGCCTGGCCCTCCAGGTTGTGCTGCTGATCCTGCTCTCCCTGATTGTAATCATCGTAGCGGCCTTCACCTGGGCACTCATTTCTGAAGAGGTCACATTCCGGAATATGGGAGATACTGCCATCAAAAACCTGAAGGTCATCATCCCCTTTCTGCTCCTGACCCTGGTCGTGACCAACGGGATCCAGTTCTTTATTAAATGGAGGCAGGCCGCCATCCGGGAGGAAGAGCTGAAAAGGGCGCACCTGGCCCTGCAGTACCAGTCCCTGAAGGACCAGCTGAGGCCCCATTTCCTGTTCAACAGCCTCAGCTCGCTGGTCACCCTGATCGACAAGGACCAGGAAAAAGCCACGCAGTTTGTCCACAGGCTTTCCGGTGTATACCGGTATGTGCTCGACCAGACCGAGAATGAACTGGTTTCGGTCGAAGAAGAACTGAAATTCCTGGAGGATTATGTCTTCCTGCAAAAGATCCGGTACGGCGAAAATTTGCAGGTGCGGATGAACCTCGGCCTGGAGGATCACCGGCTGGTGATCCCCCTTTCCCTTCAGATGATGGTGGAAAATGCCATCAAACATAACGTGGTTTCAGCAGAACACCCGCTGACGGTGGATATACACTCGGATGACCAGAACCGGATCGTCATCCGGAACAACATCCACAGAAAAGAGGACATGGAAGGATCCCCGGGCCTGGGACTGGCCAACCTGCGGAAGAGGATCTCCGTATTCTCGGATGATCCACTCCTGGTGGAAGAAACCCCGGAATCGTTCACGGTGACCATCCCCACCATCCAGACCTGAACATTTCGTCCATGAACGTAGTGATCATAGAAGACGAACACCTCTCGGCAGAACGGATCGGTTCCCTGCTGCAGGAATCGGATCCGGGGATCCGGATCCTGGACACCCTTGATTCGGTCAGATCCGCGGTGCAATGGTTCGGCCGGAACGAGCGACCGGACCTGGTCATCATGGATATCCAGCTGGCAGACGGGCTCTGCTTCGAGATCTTCAACCAGGTGAAGCTGGAGTCACCCGTGATCTTCACCACCGCCTACCAGGAATATGCCATCCGGGCTTTCAAGGTAAACAGCGTGGATTACCTGCTGAAACCAGTGACGGAACAGGATCTGCGCTGCGCCCTGTCCAAGTACCGGAATTACTTTTCCGGAGAAAAGGATTACATCCCCATGGGAAAGGAACTGATCGAAAACATCAGGCAGATGATCAGCAGGCCCTACAAGTCGCGCTTCATGGTGAAGGTGGGCGACCGGATCAAATCCGTGGATGTGAAGGATGTCCTTTATTTCTACAGCCTTCAGAAAGGTACCTACCTGCACACTGCCGAAAACCGGAATTACGTAATCGACTTTACCCTGGATGCGCTGACCGGACTCCTGGATCCGGACTGTTTCTTCCGCATCAACCGCAGGTATATCATTACCCATGAATCCATCCGTGACATGGTCACGCTTTCGGGTACCAGACTGAAGGTCCTGCTGAAAAATTCGGATGATCAGGATATCTATGTGAGCAGGGACCGGCTGCCGGATTTCAGGGAGTGGCTGGACCTTTGATCTTGCATGAATAGCTGCTATGCTAATGAGATCAAATGATATTACGTCCAATCAGATACTTTTTACAGGCACGAAAATATCCAACCAGCTTGTTTTTCGAATTAAACAATTCACTAAGCGCAGTAGGTGAATGACTATCAACCAAAGGATATTCATGTGAAACCTCATTTCTGAGTTTTCGCAGATGGAGCCAATCGGACTTATCATCAATCACCCCAAGCTTTTCCAGCTTATTAAGAACATCAATAAATGCAAGAGATTCGGTATCTTCTTCAACCAATTCAAGTGTAGATTCTTCAATTTATCATGTGCGGTTTCATCTAACATATGTCGATACCTGTTTCTGTTGCTGTATTAATGATGGAACGTTTGTCTCCTGGTTGTTGAAGGATGATATCGATTTTTTGTTCACCCAGTTTGCGTTCAATTTCAATCTGCATCTCAATCTTTTTCTTGAGAAGATATTCGGGAGTTGATTGGATTCCCGGCCTGATCAACAGGTCAATATCTCCTCCCCTTCGATTATTATCTGCCCTTGATCCAAAGAGGGTTACTTTTGTATCCTCTCCGAACTTATCTTTCGCAGAAGCAATAATCACATCCTTTTCGTATTCGCTTAAACGCATTATTTAGGATCAACTATCAACAATTGTAGGGAATTATCCTGAAAACAAACAGGCAGGATTGATCCCGCCAGTAAGACGATCATTCACCGCTTTGTAAATCGGGCCGGATGTTTTATTATTG
>JAXGMU010000154.1:0-4064 GCA_040768485.1 Bacteroidales bacterium | reverse complement strand
CCTGGGAGTCACCCATCACCGCCGCTTTGTTTTCGATCCTGACCGCATACTGATTACCGACAAACTCTCAGGAAGCAGCCATCATGAAGGGATCGCCCGGCTCCATTTCCATCCTTCTGTTCAACCTGAGATCGAAGATCACATGGTGCGGTTTCAGGTCGGTACCATCCAATTCAGCGGAGCAAATCAGGTTTCGCTGACGACATATCATTACGCCCCCCAATTCAATACCCTGTTGCCTGCAAAGGCATTGGAAATTACTTTCTCCGGCAAGCTCGGCATAACAATCACATTTAATCAAAAATAGTACCTAATGGCAAGAATCGGAATCATCACACAGGTGTACAAACCTGAAATCGGGGCGGCCCAGAACCGGCTGTATGAGATGGCCGCCGGACTGAAAAATTACGGATGGGATGTATCCATTATCACATCCATGCCTAACTATCCCCACGGAAGGATATTTAACGGATACAGGGGAAGGTTCTTCATGAAGGAGACCCTGGATGACATGGAAGTGAGAAGATACTGGCTGTACCCTTCGAACAGCGGGAAAGCACTGCCCAGGATGCTGAACTGGATCTCATTCTCCATCAGCGTGCTTTTCTCCCTTCCCTTCATCAGGCGGAAAAAATTCGATTACCTGATCGTGCAGAGCCCTCCCCTGTTGCTGGGGATCTCCTGCCAGATCCTATCCCGCTTCTCACGAACAAGAATGGTCCTGAACGTATCCGATCTCTGGCCGCTCACCGCAAAGGAACTGGGAGCCATTTCCGACGGCTTTATGTACCGGAGATTCGAAAAGATCGAACAGCTACTCTATCGTCGCTCCTTCATCCGCCTCGGACAGTCACAGGAAACCATCGAACATATTGCCAGCTACAATCCGGAAAGGACCTTCCTCTTCCGCAACGGTGTGGATCCCTCCCGCTACAGGGAGTTTGTCACCAGGAACAACAAAAGGGATAAGCCATCCATTGTGTATGCCGGTCTGCTCGGCGTCGCCCAGGGGATCGTGGATATTTGCAGGGGGATTGATTTCCGCGAGCTGGGGATGGAGTTTCATATTTACGGAGCGGGCCCTGAACAGAAGCAATTGGAGGAGTTCCTGGCCGCCCATCCTGGCCGTGGCATCTATTACCACGGTCAGGTCCCCCGTGAGGAAGTCCCCATGGTCATCCCGCAGTACTCGGCCACCCTGATCCCGCTGGTAAAACACCTCCCCGGGGCTGTCCCCTCCAAGATCTACGAATCCATGGCCGCCGGTCTGCCCATCATCTACTCGGGAGAAGGTGAGGCCCGAAGGATCATCGAGGAATACGACCTGGGCTGGACCTCACCGGCCAAAGATTTTGAGGCCCTGAAGCGAAACATTGAAAAAGTGGGGATCCACAAGGAAGAATTGGCAAGAAAGCGGCAGAACTGCCTGGAAGCCGCGGAAAAGGTTTTCAGCAGAGGGGCCCAGGTGAAAAGGCTGAACCATTACCTGAACTCCTTCATGACCTGCATGGAAGAAATCAAACAAGTCCTGATCCTCCGGGACACAGCCAGTCAGCATCCGACCCGCCTGAACGGCAGCTGGTATTCACCGGCCGGCCGGCATGATCAGGATCCGGTTACCCTGCACAAGGATCCGGTCCCACTTTACCAGGATGGCCGGGGACTGGTACCGGATTTCAGGGAAATCAGGTCCACAAGGGGATTGTGTGCATGCAGGAATCCCGCTGATTGTTCAAAAAACCATGCTGTATCCGCCACGTGATCATTCGATAAAAATGATTTTCTTTGCACCTGATGTTACGGCTATTCTTTCTTCTTCTGTTGATGTACGTCATCGCTGTCACCTGTGCCCACAGGTATGCAGCTGCACCCGTGGAAACCATGGAGATCAGTGACAGCCTGAAAGGAATCTCCGGACTGACATACTGGGATGACCGGCTCTGGGCACACAATGACCGGGAGGACCGATCACTTTACGCGCTGGATCCTTCCGATGGTTCCATTCTGGAATGCCTTGAACTGGAAGCAATCCATTGGGCCAGGCATGAATGGGAAGACATCTCACAGGACGATAAATATCTCTACATCGGGGATATGGGGAACAACACAAGCGGCAACCGGAGGGACCTGCACATTCTCAGGATCTGGAAAGAAAGTATCTACCGCGGCGAGATCCTTGTGGACACGATCTTTTATTCATATTCCGATCAGAGGAATTTCCACCCCATCTTTCCCAACACCACCCGGTTTGACTGCGAAGCGATGTTTGTCACCCATGACAGCATCTACCTCTTTACCAAGCAATGGGCCAGGGGAAAGACCTCGCTTTACTCCCTCCCGAAAACACCCGGCACCCACCAGGCCAGGCTTAAATCCAACTATCATGTGGGAGGCATGATCACCGGGGCCAGCTGTGATGAAGAATCGCGCAAGGTAGTCCTCTGCGGATATACGTTTGTGATGCAGCCATTCCTGCTTATTCTATCAGACTTCAAAGGAAATGACTTCTTTTCCGGTTCCAGGCTTAAAATACAGTTGGACCTTCCTTTCCACCAGGTGGAAGGCATTACCACCGATAACGGGACCCGTTACTATCTCTCCAACGAACGGTCCTATCTCCCCAAAGTACACAAACCTCAGAAAATTCACATGGTAGACCTTGGAAGGTATATGAACTGATCGGATCTAAGGAAAAAAATTGACGTAATAATCCTTTGTGCGGGTTCAGTTCAGACCTGGATCCTCTGGAAAGTTGGCCCATGCCCTGTATTTGTTTTTATAACGGGCCAGGGTATTGCTCCAGAACTCACTTTTCACTGCCTGCATCACCATCCTGGGTGAGATCTTCCCCACCAGCCAGGCATTTTCCTTTAATTCGTTTTCAAGCTGATTTGCCGACCAGCCGGCGTAACCCAGGAAGAAACGGAGTTCGTTTGGCTGGATCTCTCCTTTGGCGATCAGTTTTTTGATGAATTCAAAATCTCCTCCCCAGTAGATACCGTTTTCCACCGGTACACTTTCCGGGATGCGTTCTCCCAGGGTATGGATATAATGGACCGTATTCGTACTGACCGGTCCCCCGACCGAAATACTGAAATCCGAATCCGGGAACTCATTGATGATCTCGTTCACTTTCATCTCCAGGGGTTTGTTCAGGACAAAACCCAGGGATCCCTCTGCATTGTGCTCGGTGAGGTACACGATGGAACGGCGGAAGTAATTATCGCTCAGAAAAGGTTCCGAAATGAGGATTCTGCCCTTCTCTGCCACATTCTCTTCGGTGATATGGAAAAAGTCTATATTCAGGTCCATAGACACGCATTTTCCCTGCCAGCAAGATACGCCATTTTTTACTTTTTTTAAAACGTACCTCCCGGAAAAATAGTATCTTGGCTGCTTATCAAAACCGCCCATGAGCCGGAAAGAAGCCAGGCAACCAAATCTGATTCAGGCACTCATCCCCATTGTCGTTCTCATCGTCCTCCTGGCTCTTAATGTGGTTCATTTCGGCGATCATACTCTGGACGGTGCCAATCAGTTTGCCCTGATCATGGCCTCGGCGGTTGCCGGCCTGGTGGCTGTCTTTCTGCGGGTAAAATGGGACGATATACAATCCAGCATTGTAAAAAGCATCGGGTCAGCGATGCCCTCCATCCTGATCTTGCTTATGATAGGCGCCCTGGCGGGAACCTGGATGATCAGCGGGGTGGTTCCCTCCCTGATTTATTACGGTCTCAAGGTCTTCCATCCAAAGATATTCCTCTTCGCCACAGTCATTATTGCCAGCATGGTTTCCCTGGCTACCGGCTCCTCCTGGTCCACCGTCGCCACCATTGGCATTGCCCTGATCGGGGTGGGACAGGCACTTGGGATCCATGAGGGTCTGGTGGCAGGTGCCGTGATCTCGGGAGCCTATTTCGGGGATAAAATGTCTCCTCTTTCCGACACAACTAATCTGGCACCCGCCATGGCGGGGACCGATATCTTCACTCACATCCGGTACATGACTATCACCACGGTACCCGCCATGAGCATCACCCTGGTCATTTTCCTGGTCATCGGCT
>JAXGMU010000153.1:0-4143 GCA_040768485.1 Bacteroidales bacterium | reverse complement strand
TGCCAGATATAAAAACTCACCGGCTACCAGTTTACACAAAAAACTTTACAGGCTCCAATTATCTGTCTTTTACAGGATTTCAAACAGCATTTCCCTGGGATTACAGGGAGCTTATGCCGGTTTGAAATGGAATACTTTTTCTACAGTATGGAATGAGTCGATCTACGCACATGCAATATCATATAACCTTGCCGGGAAAGTCTATATTACTTCACTTCTCTCAACCAATGACGACCGAAAACTGCATATATATGCAAAAGGAAAAATTGGTGCTCATACCCTAATTCCGCGAGTGGAGGACCCTCCTCTTGAAGGTACAAATTTTGACTATGGGGCTTACCTTGGGCTGGAGATCACACCAATTAAAAGAGCCGGATTATTTCTTGATATTGGATATGGGAAATATAATTATACCCAATTCGGACTGCTTTTTCGTTTTTGATCCTTATAAATGAAACTTATTCGTAGGGTCTGTATTTGTTTTTGCCTCCTGATCCTGATGGCAGTTCATCTTGACGGACAGGCTCATATCTTTTTCGGCTTTGTCAGGGATAAAGATACTGAAGAACCTCTGTCTGGAGCCTCAGTATTCGATTCAATCTCCAGAAGGGGGTGCTCGACCAACAGTTACGGTTTCTTTTCTCTGGTTGTTGATTCTTCCAAGGTCAAGCTGCAGATCTCTTTTGTCGGATATCAGAAGGGAATATTCGAGGTTGACGATCCGCAAAACGAAGGGATTATCTATCGATTGAAGACAGACAACACCTTCGATGAAGTGATCGTTTTTGGGAGCAGGCCCATCGACCAGGTAAGTGGTTCCAGTGAAATTCAGTTACCGATGAATATGCTGCGGGAGATGCCTTCTTTGCTGGGTGAACCGGACCTGTTCAAAGCAATCATGCATCTTCCCGGGGTGCAGACCGGGGTGGAGGGAACAGCAGGGTTGCATGTCCGTGGCGGATCGCCCGACCAGAACCTGGTTTTACTCGATGAGGTGCCTCTTTACAATGTAAACCATTTATTAGGTTTCTTTTCAGTGTTCAATATGGATGCCGTCAGAAGTGCCTCCTTTATCAAGGGTGGATTGCCCGCACGTTACGGGGGAAGACTGGCTTCGGTCCTGGATGTGAAAATGAAGCAGGGTAACCAGAATGCATTCAGGGGGGGGGCTTCAGTTGGACTATTGTCGTCCCAGCTGATGGTGGAGGGTCCTCTGAGAATGGAAAATACCGGTTTCATGCTGGCTGTACGCAGGACATACAGTGACCTGATCTACAGGCCTATTCTGGCTATTGCTTCTGATGTGCAGGCCGGGTATCATTTCTATGATGCAAACGGGACGCTTTACTGGAACCTGAATTCACGGAATAGTTTCTATTACAGTCTGTATCTTGGGGATGACAGGGGATTTGTGAAGGAAAAGGACCCTTTCGGATCATCAAAACAGGATATCAATCTCAAATGGGGCAACACGGCGAATATCCTTCGGTGGAACCATATATTCAATTCTCGTACGTTTTCGAATCTTTCATTGGCTGCTACCTCTTACCGTTACCTGAATTCAAGGGAATTCAGGACCTACGACGAAATTGCCGGGAGAGACCTGAATTCTGGTAATCTCTACCGGGCATCCATTAAAGATCTACTCATCAAATATGATGTCGAACAAAAGGCAGGACGAAATCATGAATTCCGGTATGGACTGAACGGTACCTATCATTTCTATCAGCCCGGGGAAACCCGGCTTACCCTTGAACCCACCGGGTTTGATTCTGTTATTGTGGCAAGGAATATCAGAGCCCAGGAATGGCATATCTATGCAGAGGATAAGATTTCATTATTTGATATGTTAGAGATCAATGCAGGTGTTCATCTGTCCTCTTTCTTTGTGGATGATACCGTATACCTTTCTCCTGAGCCCCGGTTTTCAGTCCTGCTTAAATTCGGAGAAAGAGCAGGTATCAAGGCTTCCTATTCCAGGCTGTCACAATTTGCAGGATTGCTGACAAGCGCCCATGTGGGTTTACCCACAGACCTCTGGATCCCTTCCACCAGGAGCATACCTCCCCAGCGCTCCGATCTGTGGGTTCTCGGATATCACCACAACCTGAAATGGATGAATTTCTCATTGGAAGCATATTACCGGAAGATGCAAGGACTGGTGGAGTTCAGGCAGGGGGCCTCTTATTACCTGGGACGGGAGGACTGGGAAAACCTGGTTGCTACTGGTAATGGTGAAGCGTACGGCCTTGAATTTTTGGTAGAAAAGAACCTCGGACGACTGTCCGGGTGGCTGGCTTACACCCTTTCCTGGAATTATCGCAGCTTTCCGGAAATCGATGAAAGATTCCCATACAAGTATGATCGAAGGCATAATCTCTCCCTGACTGGCATTTATAACTTAACCGGGCGGACTTCTCTTTCACTCGGATGGACTTATTACACTGGCGAAAACATCACGCTTTCCAATGCCCGGTATATTACTTACCCCGGACTGACAACCGGGTTCGAGTGGAATAAAGAATGGTTTCCCGGATTCTCGACTGGTGAAAACTTCACGGACAGGAACAATCTGAAGATGCCGGCCTACCACCGGTTAGACCTGGGTATGTCTGTCAAAAAACAGAAAAAGAAAGGGGAGCAGACCTGGCGCTTCGGTATTTACAATGTATACAACCGTCAGAATACATTCTTTGTAATGATGTACGAAAACGAAAATGATTATATCAAATTCAACAGGTACTCATTTACGCCTTTCATGCCCTACGTTAGATATGAATTCAGGTTTTAGGATATTCTTCCCCTGCCGCCGGTGCATGGTACTCCTGGCGATGGTGTTGCTGCTGGTTTCCTGTGTGGAAGAAATGGAACTCCCCGAAGGATTTTACCAGGTGCGTATGGTGGTTAATTCGGTACTGGATCCCGATTCACTCGTCAGGATCAATGTTGCCAGGAGTATGCCGCCGACCGGGAAGGTGGAATTTGAGTTTATTGATAATGCGGATATCCGGATGGAGTTGAATGGAGCGGAGGAGATTATAGAATTTGCCTACGTGAATTTTGGATGGTATGAGGATCTGTCGGGTAATGTCTATCAGGGATCGGATTATTTCCTTGAGGTAAATGCACCGGGCATGCCGGCGATCACTTCCACGGTGAATATTCCGGAGAAACCGGTAGTTTCGGATGTCCGGCTTCATGGAGATTCGATCTCATTCCGGATATCGGATGATCCTGATGAGAGCAATTACTACATTGTGAGAACCTGTGCCTGGCAGAGGATTCACTATAGCTACGAATTGGAGGATGGAACCTGGACCGGTGGGTATGACACCCTTTATCAACTTAAACGCACAGAATCCGACCTTGAATTTATAGAAGCTTGGTACTCCAGGAGATCTGGCTGGATCAACAGCCTGACCGGTTTTACATTTGATGATGAATTCTGGTCCATTGACCCTGATTTCATAGCAGACTCGTACCTTTTCTCCGATATTTTATTTGATGGCCAATCCGTCGAATTCCACATGGATATATCTTATGGACTTGACCAGGTGGTCGGTGATCCGCCTGTGATTGATTTATTCATTCATTCAATGGATGAGAACTACTACCGCTACCTGTTGACCCTGGCACAGTACCTGACGACACATGAGACTCCATTCGCAGACCGTGCAAAGATCCACAACAACATCCAGGGTGGTTATGGTGTTTTCGGTGCCCAGAACGGGGTGAAGTTTAAAGTAATGCTTCCGGTTGAAACGCACTGAGCATACTACTTGTCCAATGTATTTATAAGATTGTTAAAAAGGTCCTGAAGACCTTAAAGAATTTTAGTGCTATCTTGATTTAAACAATGGTACATACATTTTCAGAATTTTATACCACGGTGAAGTATACAGCTATGAACTAGTTGTTCAGCACTAAAAAACAGGGGATACTCCCCAACAATGAAACCATCTCCCAAGAATCCGGTCAGAAGGTCAGTCGCCTGACCGGATTCTTCACATCCCGGCCAGGTTTATTCATTCCGCTGGTTTGACTACAATACCATATTCATTGGGTATATCCCATGATTTCACTACTTTTGCCCCACTTATTTATTTGATACCATACAACTTTTGGAATTTAAAGATTTTGGAT
>JAXGMU010000152.1:227-4173 GCA_040768485.1 Bacteroidales bacterium | reverse complement strand
ACGTCGTGAGACAGTTCGGTCCCTATCCGTCGCAGGCGCAGGAAATTTGAGAGGAACTGTCCCTAGTACGAGAGGACCGGGATGGACAGACCTCTGGTGTACCAGTTATCCTGCCAAGGGTATAGCTGGGTAGCTAAGTCTGGAAGGGATAAGCGCTGAAAGCATCTAAGCGCGAAGCCTGCCTCAAGATGAGATCTCCCTTAAGGGCCGTCATAGACGATGACGTTGATAGGCTGCAGGTGTAAAGGCAGTAATGTCAAAGCTGAGCAGTACTAATTGCCCGTGAACTTTTTTCGCAGGTTGATTAAAAAGTCTCTTTCCTCTATGTCAATCTTATTGGACTTTAGGTGACTACAGCAGTGGGGAACCACCTCTTACCATTCCGAACAGAGAAGTTAAGCCCGCTTGCGCCGATGGTACTGCTTCTGTGGGAGAGTAGGTCGTTGCCTTCCTTTTTAATCCCATCCGTTTACCACGGGTGGGATTTTTTATTGACAGGGGAATCGTTCACAATCCCAAACCGTCTGTCATACAGCGCAGAAATTAACTGCATGGTCTCTGATAATTGTTAATTACTATCGTTTTCTGATCCCGCTTTATTAACCCAGTCTTATTAAATTAGTATTTCATACTCCCTCACCAGGTGAGACAACTTATCTGTATATCCCTGCTCCACATATTTTTTCTGTTTGTGGCTGAAGGCCAGGTGATTGATACTTCAAAGGTGATCAATACCTGGACCCTGGAGCATCATTTTACCCGGTTTGAGGAGACCTCTCTTGATACCAATCTCCACCAGTTCCAGAGGGATTACAACCCTGCATTCAAGCAGGGGTTCAGCTATGAGTCCCTGGGCATGCTCGGACACGCCATGAACCATGTGGACTTTTTCCTGCGGCCCCAGCCGGACGCCTTTCCTTTCGGCACGGGGTGGAATCCTTACCTGAAAACCCCGGAACGGACCGTTTTCTTCAATACCAGGAAACCTTTCACCATGCTTTCCTATTCCATCATCCCCTTTGTGGACTGGCGGGAGGAGCATGTGGAAGCCCTCCATACCCAGAACTTTTCCCCTTTTACCAATTTCGGGCTCGAATTCAATATTCTCGCGGGGAAGGAGCTCTACAGCAATGAGGACACCAGGGCGAACCGTATCGGGCTGTTCGGCAGTCACGCCAGGGGCAAATACAGCATCTTCGGAACGTTCTATTACAACGATTTCCGGGCGGAGGACCATGGGGGACTGGCGCAGATCGAGCCATTTCTGGATGGGATCATGGAGTTTGAATACCAGTATGATATGAACCTGGAAAGCGCCCGTTCCCGCTACAGGAACATATCCCTGTTCACCACTCAGAAATACAACCTGCTGGAGAAGGTAACGGTGACCGACTCCCTGGGAAACACAACCACCACCGGGAAAACGCTTTCACTCTCCCACCAGCTGTATCTGGACCGGCATCTGAAGGATTATACGGACGAGGTGGATCCGGACAACCTCTCACCGATCTACGATAACTATTACTACCTCTTGCCCGAAGCCCGGGATTCGGTGTCGGAGGACAGGATCTCCAATGTTTTCCAGCTGATCCTGGGAGATCCCGATTATGACAGGTTGTCAGCCAGAGTCTATGCGGGGCACGAGCTGAGACGGTTCGGGTACCTTCATCCGATGGCCTACCGGGAATTTTCACGTGTGGACACGGTGGCCACGGAACCGGAACTGGTGCTGGACTCCGTCTTCAACGACATGACCGATGCGGTGTTCAGCTCCAGGTGGTACAACGATCTCTATCTCGGGTTCCACCTTGCGGGTCCCACTACAGGGATCTGGGACTGGGTGGTCAACGGGAATTATTACCTGGCCGGGTATTACAGGCACAGTTTTCAGGTGAACGCAACTTTTTCGAGAAGGGTGTTCCGGAAGGCCGACCTGGGGCTCCGGGGGAGCCTGCGCTCGCAGAAACAGCATTACTTCACCGGTCATTATTCCTCTTCCTTCTTTGAGTGGGACAACGATTTTCCTTCCCTGTTCGAGATCAGGGGGGAAGCCTTTGTGAACAGTGAAGAGACGGGACTGGAAATGCGTGCACGCGTCGCCCTGATCAGCAATTACCTGTACTGGGACCGGGATGCCCTGCCACGGGTGTACGACAGGGAGCTGATGTTGCTGTCGGGCTCCTTTTCAAAGCACTTCAAAATATCGGGATACAATTCCCAGAACAATCTCCTGGTGCAGTACACCACGGCGGGAGATGTGCTCAGGCTGCCGCTGGCAGCATTCTACACTTCCAATTACTGGGAGCAGTCCCTTTTTAAAGGTGCCCTGGTCGCGGACCTTGGTGTTGATCTGTACATCACCACCCCGTACAATGCCAGCGCCTACATGCCTGCCACCGGGGTCTTCCACCTGCAGGATGAGGACCGGGTGGGAGGGTACCCTTTTCTCGACGCTTTCCTGGCATTCCGGATCAAACGGACCAGACTCTTCTTTTCGGGGAACAATCTGCTCCACGGAGTGTGGGTGATCGGGAACAACTATTTCACCACATACAGCTATCCCATGAAACCAAGGAATTTCAGGATGGGGCTGGTATGGACTTTTTATGACTGATGCCATCATGTTTAACAACATTTCGGCACAGGTTTTGTTATAGAGTAGCACCAATTGAAAAACAGAAGAAACGATATTCCGATGAAGATGAATGGTAAATTAGCTATTGTTCTGTTGATCATATTGTTACCGGGCGTTCTCGGATCCTGTTTCAGGAATCGTGAGATCCGGTTCAGGGATGTAACGGAGATGAAGCCCGCCAAAGTTGCAGATCTGGAGGAGATCCGCGAGGATGGGATACTGAAGGTGGTCACCGAGTATAATTCGATCAGTTATTTCATATACAGGGGACAGCCCATGGGTTTCCAGTACCAGATGTTGCAGGAACTGGCCAACCACCTGGACCTGGAGCTGGATGTGAGCGTCAACAACAACCTGAATGAGAATTTCCAACGGCTTGCGAATGAAGAAGTGGACCTGATCGCCATGAACCTGACGGTGACCGGCGAGCGGAAAGACTTTGTGGATTTCACCCTGCCGCTGCTGCAGACCAGGCAGGTGCTGGTCCAGCGAAAGCCGAAGAACTGGGAGGTGATGAACAGCAGGCAGCTTGAATCATGGCTGCTCCGGAACCAGCTGGAACTGGCCGGCAAGTCGGTCTATGTCCAGGAGGGATCGGTGTATGCCACCAGGCTCAGAGCGCTTTCGGACGAGATCGGAGGCGGCATCGATATCCATGAAGTGCCCACGGAATCCGAGCAGCTTGTTCAGCAGGTGGCCCTGGGGGAGATCGACTATGCCGTCTGCGATGAAAACGTGGGGCTGGTGAATGCCACCTATTTTCCGCAGCTGGATGTGGGTACGGCGGTCAGCTTTCCCCAGCATGTGGCATGGGCGGTCCGCCAGGGGGCCGACAGCCTGAAGACGGAGATCAACGACTGGCTTTACCATTTTGAAAAGTCCAGGAGGTATGCTTTGCTCTATAACAAATACTTCCGGAACCAGCATTCTGCGAATATCTTCAACAGCGATTACTATGTGCTGAGCAGCGGAAAGATCTCCCAGTACGACGAGATCATCAAAAGGGAAAGCGAGCGGATCGGCTGGGACTGGCGGATCGTCGCCTCGATGATCTTCCAGGAGTCCCGGTTCAACCCGAAGGCTGAATCCTGGGCGGGTGCATTCGGATTGATGCAGCTGATGCCGGGAACGGCCAAGAATTACGGGGTGACCAAAAACTCTTCCCCCGAGGAGCAGATCCGTGCGGGGGTCAGTTTTATCAACTGGCTGGAGGACCGGTTCAGGGATGAGATCCCCGATGAAGAGGAAAGGATCAAGTTCATCCTCGCCTCCTACAACATCGGTTACGGGCACATCCAGGATGCGAGAAGG
>JAXGMU010000152.1:0-217 GCA_040768485.1 Bacteroidales bacterium | reverse complement strand
CGGAGCGTTACGGGGCCGACCCGAACATCTGGCTGGGGAATGTGGAGGAGTGGCTGTTGAAGAAATCCGAACCCAGGTATTACAACGACCAGGCAGTCAAGTACGGGTACGTGAGGGGAATTGAAACCTACAATTACGTCAGGCAGGTGATGGACCGGTATGAGCACTATAAAAACATCGTGAACAGCGATGTCATGGCATCTTTGAGGCCAGTTCA
>JAXGMU010000151.1:3907-4205 GCA_040768485.1 Bacteroidales bacterium | reverse complement strand
GGCTGACCGCCGCCTCCTCCTTTAATCGCCGGTGCGATCTCCCGGATCAGGGCGGAGGCATCCAGGCCGTGGTCCCGGATCACTTCGTCTGAAAGCATGATGGCCAGGTGGGCCTTCCCGTCGATCTCGGCACCCAGCGCCATGCAGATCTTTTCCTGGCGGGAGCGCATCCGGAACGCCAGCTCCCTCAGCTGTGACGGTTCATCCACGTCCACAGGGGACACCACCAGGAAGGCATCTCCGACTCGTTCCATTTTCTGATCCAGGTTCCGGGCGATGACACCCAGCACCATCTTCT
>JAXGMU010000151.1:482-3854 GCA_040768485.1 Bacteroidales bacterium | reverse complement strand
ATCCGGAGATCCGGCGGACCAAGTCCATCTGGTCGTCAATGTATTTTTCGGCCGTTTCGCCGGTCACCGCTTCGATGCGCCTGATCCCGGCTGCCACGGATGATTCGCGCACGATCTTGAAGATCCCGATCTGTCCGGTAGCCTGTACGTGGATCCCGCCGCAGAGCTCCACCGACTCCCCGAACCTGATCACCCTGACCGAATCCCCGTACTTCTCCCCGAACAGGGCGATGGCTCCCATTCCCCGTGCCTCCTGCATGGGGACGGAACGGTGCTCCTCCACCGGGGTGTTCTGGCGGATCATCCGGTTCACCTTCCGTTCCACCTCCCTGAGCTCCTCATCGGTCACCTTCGAGAAATGGCTGAAATCAAACCGCAAGTAGTCCGGGTCAACCAGCGAACCTTTCTGTTCCACGTGCTTCCCAAGCACCTCCCGCAGGGCGTGGTGCATCAGGTGGGTCGCCGTGTGGTTGTTGGCGGTGTTCACCCTGCGTCCCTCGTTCACCCTGGCGGTGAACAAGGCGGACGGATCTTCGGGCAGTTTTTTCGCCTGGTGGATGATCAGCTCGTTCTCCTTCCGGGTGTCGGTGATCTCGATCCGTTCCTTTTCATTCTCTATATAGCCGCGGTCGCCGATCTGTCCCCCGCTTTCCGCATAGAACGGGGTGATGTTGAAGACCAGGTGGTACTGTTCCCCTTTCTTTGTCCGGATCTTCCGGTACCGGGTGATCCTCACCTGCGCGGTGAGGGTATCGTATCCCACGAATTCGTGGCCGCCTTCGTGTGCCGGTTCGCCGCCTCCTCCCGTAGCCGCCTTGTCCCTGGCCGCCTCGCCCGGAGAGGGGGCCCCGCCACCGTCTGTGTCCGCCTTGTCCCTGGCCGCCTTGCCCGGAGCCGACTCGCCCATGGCCCCCTCGCCCGGAGAGGGGGCCCCGCCACCGTCTGTGTCCGCCCTGTCCCTGGCTGCCTCTCCCGGAGCCCCCGGAGTCCCCTCCCCCCGGGCGTGGGGGACTTCCACCCAGTCGCCCGCCTCCGTCTCCGCGGCCTTCTTGGAGCGGTTCTTCTGGGCTTCCATCTCCCGGTTGAATTCCTCCCGGTCTACCGACATTCCCTTCTCCGCCAGGATCAGTTCGGTCAGATCCAGCGGAAAACCGAATGTGTCGTATGACCTGCCTTTTTTCCTTCCTGGCTTCCTCCGTGAGCCGGTCCAGCAGCCCGATCCCAGTGTCCAGGGTGGAGAGGAAGGACTGCTCCTCCTCCCTGATCACCCGGCTGATCAGCTCTTCCTGCGCCTTCAGCTCCGGGAAGGTGCCGCCCATGAGGGAGACCA
This sequence comes from Bacteroidales bacterium, assembly GCA_040768485.1. Taxonomy (GTDB): domain Bacteria; phylum Bacteroidota; class Bacteroidia; order Bacteroidales. Next base: position 2,524 of record JAXGMU010000151.1, on the reverse strand, counting down.
GTACGGGCACCAGTGTATATATAAAAGGTTCTTTCTGCTCCAGGTAGGTGAATCCGTAACGGACCGCGCGCCGGAGGATCCTGCGGATCACGTATCCGGCCTTGTTGTTGGACGGCAGCTGTCCGTCCGCTATGGCAAAGGAGATGGCCCGGAGGTGGTCGGCCACCACCCGCATGGCCACATCGCTGGCTTCGGAAGACCCGTATTTTTTTCCCGAGCGGGATTCGATCTCACGGATGACGGGCCGGAAGAGGTCCGTGTCGTAGTTGGATTTTTTTCCTTGCAGGGCCATGCAGAGCCGTTCGAAGCCCATGCCCGTGTCCACATGCTTTTCGGGAAGGTTCTCCAGCTGTCCGCCGGCCTTTCGGTTGAACTGGATGAACACCAGGTTCCATATCTCGATCACCAGCGGATGGTTCCGGTTCACCAGATCTTTCCCAGGCACCTTTTCCCTGTCGGCTTCATCCCTCAGATCCAGGTGGATCTCCGAACAGGGCCCGCAGGGTCCGGTATCTCCCATCTCCCAGAAGTTGTCCTTTTTGGATCCCTTCAGGATCCTGCCCCGGTCCAAAAACCGGCTCCAGTGCTCATATGCTTCGGAATCCTCCCCGAGCCCCTCCTCCGGGTCCCCTTCAAAAATGGTTGCGTAGATCCTGTCCGGATCCATTTTCATCCGTCCGGTCAGAAATTCCCACGCCCAGGCGATGGCCTCCTCTTTAAAATAGTCGCCGAAGGACCAGTTCCCGAGCATCTCGAACATGGTGTGGTGGTAGGTGTCCCGTCCCACCTCCTCCAGGTCGTTGTGCTTGCCGGTCACCCGCAGACATTTCTGGGTGTCGGCCACCCGCCGGCTTTCCGGCTTCCGGTTTCCCAGGAAATAATCCTTGAACTGGTTCATCCCCGCATTGGTGAACATCAGCGTGGGATCATTCTTCAGGACATGGGCGCCGAAGGGACGATCCGGTGTTTTTTTTCACTGAAAAATTCCAGGAATGCACGCCTGAGCTCATTGGAAGTCATGGAAGCCGGAATCAATAATTTGATAAATCTGTAACCCGGAAAAGAAAGTTACGTAAAAAATGCCTACAGAGGTGCAAAAATAATTTTTTTGACTAATAGTTGGGAGATTAAGCTCAGTTTTTTATTTTTAGCCATGGAATCGTGATCATGTTTGGTCGAAAATACTACATCAACCCTGAAACCCTCCGCTACGAGCGGGTTCGCTTAACAGCAAAGCAGCGTCTTCGTTATTCTGTCCTCATCGGTCTGGGCATCCTGGCCCTCGCCGTTTTGCTGCGATCAGGGTTTGAAAGGTATTACCCGACTCCGCGCCAGGTCAGGTACCAGCAGGAGAACAGCGCCCTTCGTTCGGATTATCTTTCGCTCAACACCACCCTGCAGACGCTGGAATCGCAGCTCGAGGATCTGAAGAACAGGGACGACCACCTGTACCGGTCCATCCTGAGCCTGGAACCGGTTCCCCAGTCCATCTGGGAGGTGGGGACCGGGGGATCGGAACCTTATGTGATGCTGAGGAATCTGAGCGAACCGGATTTTGTACTCGAAACCTTCCAGCGGATCGATAAGCTGGCAAACAGGGTCCAGATCCAGTCCAGCAGCCTGGAGAATGTGTACGAGGAGGCGGTGACCAACCAGGACTTCCTGGCCCGCAAGCCTTCCATCAATCCCATTTCCCCCGGCGATCCCTGCTGGATGACCTCTTCCTACGGATACCGGATTGATCCTTTCACCAGGCGCCGGAGCATGCACCTGGGGATCGATATCGCGGGACCATACGGGCTGGATATCCATGCTGCCGGGAACGGGACAGTGATCGCCGCGGGTTACAGCAGGTACGGATACGGGAAAGAGGTGCTGATCGACCACGGGTACGGGTATGTCACCAGGTATGCCCACCTGCAGGAGATCCTGGTAAAAAAAGGTCAGCAGCTGAAGAGGGGAGAGGTTGTGGGAACCATGGGAAGCACAGGCCGCTCCACGGGTCCGCACCTCCACTATGAAGTCCACAAGGACGGCAGAAC
>JAXGMU010000151.1:0-472 GCA_040768485.1 Bacteroidales bacterium | reverse complement strand
GACGGATCAGCCTTTCTATTCAAATGCTTTGAGCCAGAAATAATTTTGCTATTTTCGCTCAAAAGTTCCTGAATGCCCCGGTCACATTACAAATTCAATCCGGAGAACCTGAATTACCATGAGCTGGACAACAAGCCGGCTGCACGGATCTGGAGGGTGGCGATCTACGTGGCCGCCGTTCTGGTGATCGCCGTTCTGCTGAATGTGCTCTACTCGCTTTTTTTCGACACCCCCCGGGAACGCCAGATCAGGCGCGAGAATGAATTGCTGATGGAACAGTACATGGCGCTCAGCGAGAGAAAGCGGCGGGTGGACACAGTGATGCAGGAAGTGCAGCGCATGGATAAGGACATCTACAGGGTGATCTTTGAGACCGAACCGGTGGAGCCGGAGATCGTGGCGGACAGGTTGCAGGATTATGAGGAGCTGCTCATGCAGCCCGATGAGGAGGTGGTCTCCCTCACGGCACTCA
>JAXGMU010000150.1:0-4223 GCA_040768485.1 Bacteroidales bacterium | reverse complement strand
AAAAAGAAAGAAACGGGGAAACTGATCATTGTCTCCAACCGTTTACCTGTAAAAGCGAAAATGACAGAGGGCCGGTTTTCCCTTGAGAAGAGTGCGGGAGGTCTGGCCACCGGACTGGATTCCCTTCAGGTTGACTATGAGAAACATTGGGTAGGATGGCCCGGAATATACCCTTCCGGTCCTGAGCAGGAAGGGGCATTGGTCGAGGCCCTGGCCGGGGACCGTTTCCATCCCGTTTTTCTGACAGAGGAGGAAATCACCTTATATTACGAGGGTTACAGCAACTCCACCCTTTGGCCTCTTTTTCATTATTTCTATACACATACCCGACATGATCCGGAATTCTGGGAGGCCTATAAAAAGGTGAACCTCCTTTTTATGGAGAAGATGTTAGAGGTGGCCGGGAACGAGGATATCATCTGGGTTCAGGATTACCAGCTGATGCTTCTGCCTTCCCTGCTCAGGCAACACCTGCCTGAGGCCAGGATCGGTTTTTTTCTGCATATCCCCTTTCCCTCCTTTGAGCTGTTCCGAACCCTGGAGAACCGTGAAGAACTGATCAGGGGAGTGCTCGGTGCCGATCTCATCGGATTCCATACTTACCACTACATGCGTCACTTCATCAGTTCTTTATACAGGATAACCGGCATAGAGTCGAATGACAACACATTCAGCACCGGCCATCATACGCTTTGTGTCGATACCTTTCCCATGGGCATTCATTTCAGGAAGTTCCGGGATGCCCATATGCAGCCCGGAGTGATTGAAGCCAGAAAACGATTCAGGGAGCAATACCTGAACAGCCGTATCGTTCTTTCGGTTGACCGGCTCGATTACAGCAAAGGGCTGTTGCAAAGACTGGAGGGATTCAGGTTGCTCCTCCACCATTACCCCATATGGATCGGCAAAGTTTCCCTGGTGATGGTTCTGGTTCCTTCCCGTGACAGCGTCGACAGTTACCATGACCTGAAAACCCACATTGATGAAACCATTGGCAAGATCAACGGCGCCTATTCCCAACCCGGGTGGATCCCCATTCACTACTTTTACCGGGGATTCAGTTTCGAAGAACTCACCGCATTTTATCATGAAAGCGACATCGCACTGGTCACCCCGTTGCGCGATGGCATGAACCTGGTGGCCAAAGAGTTCGTGGCCACTAAGGCCCACAGACCGGGGGTTCTTATTCTCAGTGAAATGGCCGGAGCAGCCATCGAACTCACCGACGCCCTCCTGGTCAATCCCAATGATGTCACACAAATGGCCAATACTCTGCACCGCGCTCTGAACATGCCTCTGAAAGAACAAAAAGAACGTATAAAACGAATGCAGAGGATTATTAAAAAACAGGATGTCACCAAATGGGCCGGAGACTTCATTGACGAACTGGAAGAGATCCATCTGCGGCAAACCCGGAATACCAGGAAGCTGCTGAACACCCAGGGCCGTAAGGAGATGACCAGGCGGTTCACACAAAGCGGGAAAAGGCTCATCATCCTCGATTATGACGGCACACTGGTTCCCTTTCATGCCGATCCGGCGGCGGCACTACCTCCCCCCTCCCTTCAAAAGTTGCTTCACCGGCTGGCTGCCACAGACAACATCAACCTGGCCATCGTCAGCGGCAGAAACAAAGAGTTCCTCGACAGGATCTTCCCTTTTCCTCAGCTAACCCTCATGGCAGAGCATGGGGCCTACCGCCGTACGGGAGGAATCTGGGAATCGCACTACCGTAAAGACCTCTCATGGCAGTCCGAAATCATCAGAATCATGCAGGATGTGACCAGCAATACCCCCGGCTCATTCGTAGAGAAAAAAGAGACCGCCCTGGTATGGCATTACCGTAACAGCGACAAATGGCTGGCTGAGATGAGAACCACCCAACTGGTGAACATGCTCATCTACCCCTGTACGAGAAAACATCTTCACCTGATGAAAGGCAATAAAATCATCGAGGTTAAACCAGCCGAGTACACCAAGGGCAGCGCGATCTCCGATTACTTCCAATATGATGCTTATGAGTTTATTTTGGCCGCCGGTGACGACACCACAGATGAAGATATGTTCGAAGCCCTGCCCGACCAGGCATTTACCATTAAAATAGGGCAACCCTCCGGAAAGGCCCGGTTTACTCTGCCCGGACCCGCCGACCTGATCAACCTGCTGAAACAGCTGGTTCCCAAAGGCGAAAACCACCCTCCCCTACTGCCCGGAAAATAAACGTCCACAGGAGGGCTTCCATTCCCATCCGGGAAGAGTGCCCCTCCCGGCAATTCATAAATACCTAAAATATAACGAACTTGAACATTTCAGATTATGGTTTGATCGGCAACTGCAGAAGCAGCGCCCTTGTTTCCCGGAACGGCTCCATCGACTGGTGTTGCCTCCCAGATTTTGATTCCCCGTCCATTTTCGCTCGCCTGATCGATGAAGAGAAAGGAGGCTCCTTTTCCATTTTACCGCTGGGAAATTATCAGATCACCCAGACGTACCTGGACCACACCAATATTCTAAAAACGACCTTCACCGCCAGGGAGGCCTCCTTTGAGGTCATCGATTTCATGCCTATTTACCGCACCGATGAGAGCCACTATTACAACGCCCCCGAAATATACCGGATCATCAGGGTCAGGTCGGGTGCACCCGTAATCAGGGCATGTTACCGGCCCCTGCTGAATTACGCCCGGGCCACAAAGGGCTTTGTGGAAGAAAACTACTTCAAACACGTGACCACCGAACGACCCTACACATCGGTCTACCTTTATACCGACTTCCCTCTGGAAACCATCAGCCGGCAGGAAGAAATCAGGCTTACGGGCAACCACTTTTTCTGTGTAACCTACAACCAGAAATTGATCAGGACTGATTATCAGAGGGCGTATTTGGAATACCAACGGACGAAAGTCTACTGGATGAACTGGGCGAAAAGGACCTATGCCTTTCCGAAATACCAGGAGGAAATCGTGAGAAGCGCCCTGGTCCTGAAACTTCTGAGTTATGACCAATCGGGTGCAATAGTGGCTGCCCCGACAACCTCCCTGCCAGAAGCCATCGGCGAAGTGCGCAATTGGGACTACCGTTTCTGCTGGATCCGTGATGCCTCCATGGTCATCAAAACCTTCCTGATGGTTGGCCACACCAATTCAGCCCGGAAATTTCAAAATTTCATCTTGAGAGTGCACCACGGTAAACAGGAGGATATTCAGATCATGTACGGTATCCGTGGTGAAAAAAACCTGGAGGAGACTGTACTCGAGCACCTTGCCGGATACCGCCACAGCACACCCGTAAGAATAGGAAACGGTGCATTCTCCCAGAAACAAAACGACATTTACGGAATTCTGATTGATACCATTTATCTCTCTTTGCAGAAGTTTCCCTCCACGCTCGACACATCGGAGGAATTATGGACATTTGTCCGCAGCATTCTTGCTGTCGTCGAAAAAGACTGGCAGAAACCCGACAAAGGCATCTGGGAAATGAGAGGTCCTGACCGCCACTTCGTTTACTCCAAGCTGATGTCGTGGGTGGCATTTGACCGGGGTGAGAAAATCGCGCTCATGTTCGGAAAGAAAAGTTATTCGGAAAAATGGAACGAAACAGCCTCCGGGATCAGAGGGGAAATCCTCGACCGGGGATGGAACGATGAGGTGAAGGCCTTCGTGCAATATTACGGTTCAGCAGATCTCGACGCATCCAACCTGTTGATGGAGGAATTCGGCCTTGTGGAAGCCACCGATCCCCGCTATATCAGTACGGTCCTGCAAACACGCGAGAAACTGGTCAGGAACGGACTTGTCTTCCGCTATGTCCATGAGGATGATTTCGGGAAACCCAGCGGATCCTTTGTTCTGTGCAATTTCTGGCTGATAAACAGCTTGTACAGGATCGGCTTGGTCAGTGAAGCCCGGGAACTTTTTGAAAATGTGCTGACCCATGCCAACCATCTGAATCTTCTCAGTGAACATATCGACATTGTCACCCATGAACTCCTGGGGAACTTTCCACAGGCTTATTCGCATCTTGGGCTCATCCAGTCGGCCCTGCTCCTTAACGGTAGGGAGATCTCATTCGACAGTGATATCTTCAGGTACATCAAGCCCTGACTTTTCCCCGCGGCGATGCCAGATCCCCGATGGCTGAATTTTCCGGCCTCATTATTGAACACAGATAAAGAGCTTTTCCGCAGCGATACAAGGAAAGGGGGTTTCACCATGGTGAAA
>JAXGMU010000149.1:0-4227 GCA_040768485.1 Bacteroidales bacterium | reverse complement strand
GAATCGGGTACTTTTGAAAGGCTATCCCGCCAAAGCGGGATTTAGTTCAACAAATTGCAAATTGCATTGCGGGAGCAGTGGTGTGCGTTGTCTCTGCTCCTTTCTTGACCGTCTTCGTCCTGCGGACGCTGACGCTCTTCGAAATCCGCAACGACAACTTGCAAGTGACCGTTGTCCTTTCTTCCTTATTTTCTTCCATTAGCTTTGATTCCGGTTTGATTATAAACTGGAAGAATGGCAATGGAAGATCCCCGATCTCTTGTTTTGAAATGGCTGCAAGCTGGTGCCGGTTATGAGCAGGGAGCTGCACTCTATGCCCGGGTGGGCAAAAACCGGAATATGGCCGCTTTGTTTCCGGGGAGAAAATACCGGATGGAATCTAAGCTTCGCTACGAGCTGTGTAAGTCCGTTGGGTTAGACTGGAAAAAGTTGCCAATAGGTGCTAAAACTGATGATGGTCCGGGTGTAATACAGCAGGCACCGGTTTCAGATTATGATTCTTCTTTTTCGTCTGCTTCTGTTTCTCCTATTCCTTCTCCATACCCTTCGATTATAACTTCTGATTCACCGGACAATGGATGTCCGGTTTTAAATGACAATGAACAGTACCCATCGGTTGTTCGCCGTGTGATCCATGAATACGGGGAGGCTTACAGGGAGCGCAGCCGGCTGCATTACCAGATGAGTACCGGGCCCGGGGACAACGCCCCCGAAAACATGGCCATAAGGCGGGATTTGCTGGCCAGGATAAAGGCCCTGTCACTGCGTATGGATGATCTGTTTTCGGCCAAGGACAATTATCTGCGCAGCAAGGTGCTGCCGGATGCCTCTGCGCTTTGGCCTCCGGAAAATGGTGCTGTTTCTTCTTCTTCTTCTTCTTCTTCTTCTTCTTCCTCTCCTGTTTCTTCATTGGAGTATCAGCCATTGCCGGATGATCCGGCGGAGCTTCGCCGCCTGAAGAAAAACCTGCAGACCTACAACGTGAAGGACAACAACCTGCTGTTGTACCAGTCCGCAACCGTGCAACAGGATAAGCACCCCATGCCTGCGGGTCCAAGGCGTCTGGGGATTGAAAAGCGGATCCGGGCCAGGTTGAAACAGATCGAGCGGATCGATTATAAACTGGTGGAACATGCTGGTTAACCTATCCACAGTTGAGTCTGTTGCTGCGGTTGGCGCTGGTGCTTCACCTCAGGTGTCCGATCAGTCTTCGGGTCCGGCGGTCCTGGTCGTGCAACCCCGGTCCAAAGCCCTGGTGGGGGATGTTTCCGCGATGCTGGAAAACTCCTTTTCGGTGCTGGAGCAGGGAAGGGACATCCACTTCTACAGCTTCGGGAACTTCAACCTGGTGCGCCTGTTGATGCACCTTCTGAAAAAGACGGGGCCCGCCCACCTTTTCATGACCTCGTACTCCTTCAGTCTGCGCAGTATTGAACAGTTGCAAAACCGCCTGGAGTCAAGGCAGCTCCTATCGTTCCGGCTGATCGTGGATCACCGGGTAAAATCTATGAGCCCCAAGCCCTTTCAGATGCTCTCCACCGCCTTTGACTACCGCTGCCTCTCGGTCCACGCCAAAGTGGCGCTTCTGTGGAATGAGCAGTGGAAACTGTCGGTGATCACCAGCCAGAATGCCACTGATAACCCCAAAATGGAGCGGGGGGTCATCCAGACCGACGCCGCGGTGTTTGATTTTGACCATAAAGTCCTTGAAAATGCATTTGAGCGGGGAACAACTTAAGGAGGTGGAGATGATGGCCTCCCTGTTCTTCTCGGTGGAGGAGATCGCCGTCAACCTGGAGATCCGGGAGGTGGATGAGTTCAGGGCCATGTTCGAGCTCCGGGAAGGGGAGGCCTACAGGGCTTTCCAGAGGGGAAGGCTTCGGACCGAGGCCGAGCTTCGCACTGCCATCCGCCAGGCCGCCCTGAACGGCAGCAGCCCCGCCCAGCAGATGATGATATCCTTTTTAAAATCCTCTGAAATATGAAACGCTCCCTGGAGGAACAAAAATACGAGCTGATCCGGGCCCATGTGCTGCAGCCCGGGGAGTCGCCCCTTAACCAGGAGCAGCAACAGATGCTGGACCGCATCGTCTCGCTCTCGAAGGTCCTGGACAAGAACCCCGTCCAGAAGCAGGCCGTGGCCATCCACCAGGCCAAATACCCGGACATCTCCCGGACCCAGGCCTACCAGGACCTTCGGTTCGCCACACGCATGTTCAACACCTTCTACACCTTCGAATACGACTTCTGGCAGACGTGGCTGATCAACGACATCATCGCCAACATCTCCGAGTGCCGCCGTAAGGACACGCATCAGGACCGCAAGACCATCGCCCAGGAACACGCCAACCTGATCCGGGCCATCGGTGAAAAACCCGAGAACCTGCCGGATCCGCTGCGCAACGAGAAGCACCAGTTCTACATCCTGGTCAACGTGAGGAACGAAACCCTGAAGGTGGACCTGAACAGCCTGCACAAACTCCCGGCAGAGACCCTGCAGGAGCTCAACCGGGCGCTGTTCGCCGGCGGGGAGATCACCGAGGAGCAGGCCGCCGAAATCATCAACAGTTGACGGGATGGTCACCGAGCTTGTACACCTGAACTCCCCGCAGCTGATCTCGGTGCTCAGCGGGGCGCCCTCCCAGGTCGACATCCATGGCCGCGGGACGGGGAAGAGCTATGTCATCGGCTGGGAGATCAACAATATCGTGCGCCGGATGCCCCGCTCGGTGACGGCCATCACGGGCCGCACCTTCGGGCAAATCTATACCCGGACTCTGCCCAGTTCATTGAAGTTCCTGGAGCAGATCGGGTATGAGAAGGACCGGGATTTCGTGATCGGGCGCCGGCCCCCCAAGGGGTGGCTTACGCCCTACGAGAAGATCACCCGGTACGACAACTTCATCTCGTTTTCAAATGGCACCGGGTTCCTTCTGCTGAGCCAGGAGAGGGAGGGGTCGGCCCGGGGACCCAACATCGACCGCGAGATCGTGGACGAGGCCCTGACGCTTCTCAAGGACCGGTATGACCAGGAGGTGTCGCCGGCCAACCGGGGGAACGAGGAGTACTTCGGAAAACTGTCAGGCCGTCCAGTGCCCCAGCACCACGGCTTCCGTTACGTCTCCTCGATGCCCTTCAATCCCGACCAGCGGTGGCTGCTGGATTTCGGGAAGTATTATGAGGAGGAGGCCGGGATCCCGTTGTTCGACACCTGGAACAGGATCGTGAACCTGCAGGTGCAGCTGATGCAGGCTTCAGCCAGGGAGGACCGCAGGCTATTCTCCGACATCTGGAACGAGACCGTCCGGCTCAAAAAGCAGATCACCCCGTTCGTGTCCCGATCGGGGGTGCTCTTTACCCTGGCCAACGCCTTCGACAACCTCAAGAACCTGGGGTTCTCCTATATCCGAAGGGAGTATGAGAAACAATCCATGCTCACCTTCCTGATAGAGATCCTGAACTGGATGCCCGACCGGGTGGAGGACGGGTACTACCATTTCACGCCGGAGGTCCATTACTACTACGACGCCTCCAACGACAGCTACATCCGCTCGGTGGCCGAGAACTCGAACTGGAGCGGGGCGCAGCTCGAAACACCGGATTCGCGCTTCGATCTGGACTGCGACCCCTCGCAGCCCCTGGAGATCGTCCCGGACTGGGGAAGCAAGATCTCACTCTTTTCGGTGGGGCAGGAGGGGAACTTCAACTTCGTGACCCGGGTGGTGGAACCGGTCGACAAGTTCATCAACGAATTCTACACCAAACCGGACCTCTCCTCCGGGGTGATGATCAATGACCTGGTAGAGCAGTTCGCGGCATATTACACTAACCATTCCCGGAAGGTGGTGGTGTACTTCCGGGATCGGTACGGGGACAGCCGCCAGCCCAACGCCTCGAACTCGACCACCTACAACCAGCAGGCCATCGACCTGCTCGAGAAGCGGGGTTGGACAGTGATCCAGAAGGTGCACCGGGGGCAGGAACCCCCGCAGCATGACAAATACCTGCTCTGGGCCAATATCCTGCAGGGGAAGGATCCCCGGTATCCGAAGGTCATTTTCAATGCCAGGAGTTGCAAGTACACCCTTATCAGCATGAACAACACCCGGGTTGTGGAGCGCAACGGGAAGTTCGAGAAAAACAAGGCATCGGAGCGCAACAACACCATCCTGCCGGAGGAGGCGACACATTTTGGGGATGCGGCGGATAAGCGGATGTGGACCAAGT
>JAXGMU010000148.1:0-4284 GCA_040768485.1 Bacteroidales bacterium | reverse complement strand
CGTTATAGAATGGATTCTTCCCCATAAAAGCCATGGTATTCAGATCATCCGAGACCACCACATTGTATCTGTTGCTGTGGACCTCCTTCAGCTGTCCCAGGTTGCCGGCCGTGTAGTCCACCGGATTCTCCATGGCGTTCCTGGCATTCTGGCACGCCTCGATCTGCTTTTCCGTGTATATCCGCAGGATTTCATCCCTGTCTCCCAGGTATTCCAGGTACTTCCTGTACTGGACGCAGGATTTATCCAGCTCCTCATTGATCCTGTAGGCATTTCCCAGGAAGAGGAGCACATCGGGCGGGGCATTCAGCTCTTTGAGCGAGCCTTCCTTGTAACGGGTGGAAATGGATTCCGCCGCCTTTTCCAGGTAGGGGATGGCTTCTGTCTTTCTGCCAGGGATCTCCATCAGGCTGATCCCGATCCGGTAATTGATGTTGGCATTGTCATTGTAACCGCTCTCATATACTTTCTGGAAAATATATGCTGCTTCTTCATACTCCTCCTGGGCCAGAAAGAACTCGGCATCGTTGAAATCCTCCTTCACGTTCTGTCCCATCGCGTACTGTACCAGAAACAGGGCGGACAGTATTAGGAAAGATCTTCTCATTGCAGGGTTGTTTAGCATGAATACTACAAATTTAGAAATTTAATCGACAGTACAATAAAAAATCAATCCCTGCGCCTGCGCCGCCACAGGATCAGAAACAGCAGCAGTCCCGCCCCTGCCACGATCCCGGCAGTCACGGGCCAGCTTCTCCGTCCGGTCATCCCTTCTCCTCTGTCCGCTTTTTCCGCGATCAGGTCTTTTTGCTTCCCGGCATCCGTTTCACCTGACAAATCCTCCACATCTTCAGCGGCAACCTCATCTGTTGTCGCCGCCTCCGCATCAGCGGTCATTTCTTCCTCCTCATCTCCAGCAACCACTGGTTCTTCCTGCGGAAATTCCTGCAGGGTTTCCGCCAAAGCAGGTTCCGGTGTCGTTTCCGGTTCCATACCTTGCGGGACGAAGCTGTTCAGGTGGATGTTCCCGTCCGGATCGGTCATGGCCAGCTCCACCCGGCTGGTCCCGGGCAGCGGGTCCAGCTCGAGAGCCATCCACACACTGTCCGCTTCAAGGGTGTCCGTGCTGACCAGCACAGAATCCTGCCAGACCCGCGTGATCAGCGTGCTTCCCTGCAGCAGTTGCAGGGGAATTGAGAGGGTCTCTCCCGCTTGTCCCGTGTACAGGGAATCCGCCAGACGGATCCTGCTTGCTTCCCCCTCGAACACAAGGGGCTCCTTCACTTCGGGCTCCAGCCGGATCTCTCCGGGAAGGGTCACCCCCGCTTTGTCCGTATACGCGGTGATATCCAGGGGCATCACCACCGGGTCATGCCCGGGGGCGGAGAAATGCATCCGGTAGATCCCCTGCGGCACGCTGAAGCTGAAGGCGCCGGTGGCCGGGTCTGGGGATGCGGAAAGAAGGGTGTCCCCGGTGGCCGGGTTCACCACATGGACCACCGCCTGCGCGGAGAGGGTGTCCTCAGCGGCGGCCAGGCCCGCCTCCCCGGCGAAGAAGTGACCGGTGACCTCGTACATCCGCGGGTTCTCCGGGGAATACACATCCACATAATAAATGTCGTGCCGCCCGATCCCCTTCTCCTCGTCATAGATGGAGAAGTAGGCTGCCTTCCCGTTGTCGAACGGATGATAGAACAGGTCGTCATCGGTGGTGTTCAGGGGATAGCCCAGGTTGACGGGCACACCCCATGAGCTGTCTTCGTTCCGCCGGGTGTAGAAGATATCGTAACCACCCATGCCGTCATGGCCGTAGGAGCTGAAGTAGAGCGTCTGTCCGTCTTCGGTGATGAACGGACTCATCTCGTTGTACCTGGTGTTGACGACGGGACCCAGGTTCTCGGGGATCCCCCAGCTTCCGTCCGGCTGACGGTCCGACCGGTAGATGTCCAGTCCCCCGATGCTCCCCTTCCGGTTGCTGGTGAAGTAGAGGGTCTGCCCGTCACTGCTGAAACAGGCGTGGGACTCCCAGTATTTGGTGTTGATATTCTCCCCCAGCTTTTCGGCCGGGAGCCACCTTCCGTCTGAGTATTCCGAATGGTACAGGCTCCCGATGTAGTCATCGTCGTAGTATAGGATCATCCCGGTCCCGTCGTGGGAGAGGCATGCGGGATAGACATCGGCGTCAAATCCCAGTTCGGCGGTGATGTTCCTGGGATAGGACCACTCGCCGCCGGTCTTTTCCGTGAAAAAGATCCCGTCGTAAAAGGGGAGCTCCGTGACGAAAGCCATTTTTTCGCCGTCGCCCGACACCACCGGGCGGGTGTCCGCATACCGGGTATTGATCAGCGAATCGAGCAGGCGGAGATCGATGTCCACCGGGATCCGCATCATCTGGCGCGCATTCCTGCACGCCCTGATCTGCTCATTCACCAGTTCCCGGTCGTACTCCTCGGGATCCAGGATCTCCAGGAACCGTTCAAAGCTTTCAACGGCCCTGTCCAGCTCCCGGTTCACCATGTATGCTTTCCCCAGGTAGTAGAGCACATCGGGCGGGGCCGTCCGTTCCTTGTAGCTGTTCTCCTTGTAATCCGGGTTGATGTGCTCACTGGCATCCAGCAGGTAGCGGATGGATTTTTCCTTCTGGTACGGGTCATTCAGCAGGCAGATCCCGATCTTGTAATTGATGTTGGCGTTTTCGGGATCAGCGCTGTGGATCTTCATGTAGAGCGGAAGGGCCTCGGAAAATTCTTCGAAAAGGAACCAGGATTCGGCATCCAGGAAATCGTTGCGCAGGGTGTCTCTCTGGGCGGAAAGGGTGACGGGAGAAAGGAAGCACAATACAAAGATGACCCACAGAAACTTTCTCATGCCGGCAGACAATTTTGTTAAAATTAATAATTATCTGGTTTTGAGGCGCTGCCGATTTTCCTGAAGTTCTTTGTAATTATTAACAGGTCGTTGAATACTTTGTAATCCTTCGCGTAAACCACGTTGATCTCCTTGGCCCGGGAAGGGGGGATGCTGCCCCCCTGCTCCCTGCTCCCGGCCGGCTCCTGCCCTCCGTCACGCAGGTGACTGCCCGGGTTCAGGATCCCCTGCTTCAGGGGGGGGAGACCGGAGAGGTCGCTCGTGCCGGTCCGGATGTAGCCCACCCAGGTGCGGTTCCCCGCCAGCACCCGGAGCACATTTTCCAGGCTTTTGAGCGGGGCTTTCATGAAGAGGATCCAGAGGGGAAAGGTGGCCAGCAGGAGGAGGGCCGTCACCGCATCGAACAGCCTTTTGCTGCGCCTGTTGGCTTCCTTCCCGATGGAGTTGAAATGGATCGTGTAGAGATCGCCCGCCGTGTTGATGGAATTGCTGCCGATGATGGAAAGGCTTTCGGGGGGCGCGATCTTGAAATCCACCGGGACCCCGATCAGGCGGGTCATGATCTGGATGATCCGGTGGGAGGGAAGGTCCCTCGAGCAGAAGACGATCTCATCCACCCGGTTGATGCGCACGATCTCGCTGATCTGTTCGATGTGACCGATAAAACCGTTGTCATATCCCGCTGGGGAAGGGGAGACGAACCCGATGATATCCGGTTTTGCCTGGGTGTCCAGCAGGAGGCTGCTCACCCGTTCAGCCTCCTTCTCCTTGCCCACGATCACCATCCGTTTCTGTTTGTTCAGATCGATCTGGTAATCCTTCACCCCGGCCAGGTGCAGCAGGATCCTGATCCCCAGCGTGCTGAGAATGGCCCAGGCGGAACCCAGCAGGATGAGCGCCCGGGAAAAGCGGTACTCCAGCGGGAGCAGGGCGTAAACCACCAGGATCACCAGGGTGCCGACCACATGGCCCCTCAGGAAGGAAAAGACCTGGAGCGGTTTGTCATACCCTCCCGAGTAGTAGAGGGAGACCAGCCAGATAAGGATGTAGCCGGGGACCACGAAGCGGAGGAATTCGGGGGGATAGTAGCCGGGCATGTCGAAACGGACCTGTTCCCAGACGGGAAGCAGGAACAGGTATCCCAGGAAGATCACCAGGGCGTCCAGGAGGGGACGGTACACCTTTCCCAGGAACCGGCGGGCGATGGAGAGGGCGGCCCTGAAGTAGATGGCCAGGTTGATCAGCATGCTGAAGGTGCGGGCCCTGCGGGAGGTGAAATGTTTGCGGGCGAAAATGATCATTGCCTGGTAGAACATCCTGACGTAGTTCAGGCTTCCCTTACGGGTGCTTTCGCCCTTGTAATGGATGATGGTGGTTTCCGGGAAGTAGTAGTTGTTGTACCCGGCTTTCGTGATC
>JAXGMU010000147.1:0-4340 GCA_040768485.1 Bacteroidales bacterium | reverse complement strand
GTCATAACACCTGACCAGGGAATAATTCCTGTTGCTCCACCTCACATCCGGCACAAATTCATCCCAGTACAGACGGCTCCCTGAAGAAGTGATCCGTCCCGAGTTGAGGAATCCGGGCCGGAAGATGCGTTTTTCATCCCCCCGGCTTCCCAGAAAAATGAATTCTGGGATCTGGTCGATCCCTTCCTTGCAGGCAACAAGCATGGAATCTGAAATGAAATGGGGGAAAGTGTAGCTGGTGTAATGGGGACTGCCTGCATTCCATACCCGACCGTCCGTATTTTTTCTTTCTGCGGCCGCTTCTGTCCAGTGTTGCCTGTATTCGTTCAGGGCGTCCCTGTAGAACTGTGCTTTTGAAGGGATACCATGTTTCTTCATGCTGAAGTAGGTGGGGTTAACCAGGTAGGGCCTGGTTGCCGCATACTGCTGAAAATCAACCCATAGCTGATCGCCATATGTTCTCCTTCCATGGCGGACCATCAGGTAGCCCAGCCTGTAATGGTCGGGGACAAAGTCCCTGTAGGAACCCATGGTCGCTTTGGAGAAACTGTACATGTTCCCTGCCCCGAGCAGCTGGGCCTTTAGTTCCTGTTCGAAGGAGGGCTGCCTCCCCCTGCCCGTCATTGATAGCCGCGTCTCCGCATCTACCGCATCCCCTTCCAGGTACCAGTAGGGAAGAAAAACCGCGGCTGCCCCCACCACCTGTTCTCCCCCCAGATATGAAAGGGCCCTGGTCAGTCCCTGGTTCAGCTTGTCGATCTGCACCGCATGACGTCCCTCATGAAGTGCCAGCTGTGTCAGCCAGTCCTGCGGGTACCCGTTCGGATCGGGATTGGTAAAGATCTCCAGCCGCTTTGGGGCCCAGACGAATACCCCGTTGGAGAAACTGGATTCATTGTGAATGACCACGGGCATGAACCGGTGCCTGTGGTCCAGCGGTTTTCCAAGGTGCGGGTAAAAGTATTCCAGACGGTGTCCGAATGCACGGGCCACACTGTCGATTCCCTCCGGATAAATGATCCTGTAATGGTCCGAGGAAAATGTGTTCCACCTGAGGCTTCCCGCGTCCTGTCCGTATTCGTAGAACTGGCCTCTGAGCCCTGCCGAAATAAACAAAAGCAGGATGATGAACACCCTGCCTTTGTACTTGTGGTAATATGTGAAGTGGTTAGTTTTCAGCAAATCTCACCCTGTATCCCCTGGACCTCAGATATACAAATGCACGCTTCCGCACATCCCCCTTCAGGACGATGTCATACATTTTCGAAGAACCGCAGGTATGACAAACACCCTGCAACTCCTCTTCGATCTTGAGCATATCGATCCGTCTTCCCACGAAACCCGTAATATAAGTCATGATGGCCCCGTCCATTTTTCGTTTGTCCAGTCCCACAATGAGTGTCTGTTTTTCAGGGGGTAAGGTTTTCGGCTCCCTGATGCTGGCATATTCGTATTCGAATTCGGGGTAATCAGTGTAGAAAGTAATATCCAGATCGTTCATTCCTTTTAAAGACATGACCCTTGGAATGTGTGAACCACAAATATAGTCTCCATTTCCATATATGTCAACATTTTTCAAATGATTTGTTTTTTGTGCCGGGTATGAAAAAAGCATTAAATTCGTGCCAGTCAATACGCTGAGAGACCAATTAAAAATCATGGCACTGAAAAGACTGAATCTTCTGATGGGCTGGATGAGTTTTGTCATCGCCCTGATCGTTTACCTGCTCACACTGGAGCCCACAGTCAGCCTGTGGGACTGCGGAGAGTTTATCGCCAGTGCTTACAAGCTGCAGGTGGGCCATCCCCCGGGAGCGCCTTTCTGGCTGATCATCGCACGGGTATTTTCAATTTTTACAGGTGATGAGGAAAATGTGGCCATGATGATCAATGCGGTCTCTGCCTTCGCCAGTGCATTCACCATCATGTTCCTGTTCTGGACCATTGCACACCTGCTGGGAAAGATTCTCAGGGATCCTTCCGGAGAAATGACCACTGCCCGTCAGATCGTGCTTCTGGGAGGTTCTTTTGTGGGGGCCATGGCCTATACGTTTTCGGATACCTTCTGGTTTTCCGCGGTGGAAGGAGAGGTGTATGCCACCTCTTCCCTGTTCACGGCAGTGGTGTTCTGGGCCATCCTCAAGTGGGAAAACGTGGCCGATGAACCCGGATCGAACAGGTGGCTGGTCCTGATCGCCTACCTGATCGGCCTCTCCATCGGGGTGCACCTGCTGAACCTGCTGGCCATCCCCGCCATCGTACTGGTTTATTACTTCAAAAAATACAGGGTGACCAGGAAAGGGGTCCTTTACGCGCTTTCCATCTCGGTGGTCATCCTGCTGGGGATCATGTACGCGGTCATTCCGGGAATCGTGAAGCTGGCAACCGTGGTGGAAAAGTTCTTTACCAATACCGTGGGACTCCATTACAACGCCGGACTGGTTATCTACGTGATGCTGCTGCTGGGCGCGCTGGCTTTCGGGATCTACCGGACGCAGTTTTCCGGGAAACATGTACTCCTGAACACCATCTTTGTCAGCATCACCGTGATCATCATCGGTTATTCCTCCTATGCCCTGATCGTGATCCGTTCCCTGGCCGGCCCCCCCATGAACGAAAACCGGCCCGATAATGTCTATCCCCTCCTTTCCTACCTGAACAGGGAACAATACGGCGACCGTCCCCTGCTACGGGGTCATCTCTACAATGCGGAAGTGGTGGATATCGAGTATAAAAAACCTGTTTACAAGCTGAACAAACAGGAGAACCGGTATGAAGTGGCCTACCGGAAACCGGACCTGGTGATGGAGGGGAACAAAGTACTTCTTCCAAGGATCTACAGCAGGGAGTCGGACCACAGGCAGGCCTATGCGGAATTCGGCACCATACGCAATCCGGAAAATCCCACCTACCTGGACAACCTGGAGTTCTTTTTCAGGTACCAGCTGGGTCACATGTATTTCAGGTACTTCATGTGGAATTTCGCGGGACGCCAGAATGATATCCAGGGCCACGGGAACGTGATTCACGGAAACTGGCTCAGCGGGGTGAGGCCCATTGATGCGTTAAGGCTCGGGCCACAGACAAACCTGCCCGAACGGATGCGAAACCATCCGGCCAGGAATACCTATTATTTCCTTCCGCTGATCCTGGGTCTCCTGGGACTTTTCTTCCACCTGGACCGGCACAAGCGGGATTTCTGGGTGGTGATGAGCCTGTTTATCCTCACAGGGGCCGCCATCGTTGTCTACCTGAACCAGACTCCCTACCAGCCCAGGGAACGGGATTATGCCTATGCGGGATCCTTTTATGCCTTCAGTATCTGGATCGGGATCGGGGTCGCCGGTTTCTACCAGATCCTGCAGTCCCGGATCAGGAAAAATCTCTCCGCCATCCTTTCGGTCATTGTCACATTTCTTGCGGTCCCGCTGTTGATGGCCACCCAAAACTGGGATGATCATGACCGTTCGGGGAGGTACACGGCGAGGGACATTGCCCGCAATTACCTCAACTCATGCGACAAAGATGCGATCCTGTACACCGTGGGAGACAATGATACATTTCCCCTCTGGTATGTGCAGGATGTGGAAGGGGTCAGGGAGGATGTGCGCATCGTGAACATGATGCTGCTCAATATGGACTGGTACATTGACCAGATGCGGTGGCAGAATTATGATTCCGAACCGCTTCCCTTCACCCTGCCCCAGTCCAAGTACGATCTCGGGGTCAATACGTCCCTCTACGTGAGAGAGAATGAGAGGTGGGCCACTTTCGATTACCTGCTCACATTCATCAAAAGCGATGATCCCCGGACGAAGATCCCCTTGCGCAACAGGGAGCAGGTGGATTACCTGCCCACGCACAAACTCCTGCTGCACATCGATTCGGCAGCCGCGATTGCCCATGGAACGGTTCTTCCCGGGGAATCAGAGAAGATCGTCAGCGAGATCCGGTTGCAGCTGACACCCAATGACCAGATCATGAAAGGGACCCTGGCACAGCTGGATATTCTCGGCACCAACCAGTGGAAACGGCCCATTTACTACACATCGGGAGGGCATGAAGGATCAATCGGGCTTGAAGAATACTACCGGGTGGAAGGACTTGCCTACAGGGTGGTGCCCGTCCAGTCCCCCTACCGGAGCATCATCGAACTGGGAAGCATCAACACCGATACCCTCTACAGGCGGCTGATGGAAACCTTCAGCTGGGGAAATATGAACCAGGAAGGCGTGCAACTGGACTACTATACCATCAGGACCCTGTCGGTGATCCGCTTCAGATCCCTTTATACCAGGCTGGCATTGCAGTTGCTGGAAGAGGGAAAGCGCGAAAAGGCC
>JAXGMU010000146.1:0-4462 GCA_040768485.1 Bacteroidales bacterium | reverse complement strand
TACGTGGAGATCTCACAGAGCCTCGCCCTGGGGGAGACCTCGGCCACGGCTTACCGGGGGGACAGGGGAAAAACCGCCTATGACCACAGCCTGGCCGTCGGCAACCCCCATGGAACCACATGGGCCCAGCTTGCCAGCAAGCCCACGACCATCTCCGGGTTCGGGATCACCGACGCCTATACCAAGACCGAGATCGGGGATCCGGCAACCAATTTTGTCACCACCTTTGAAGCCGGTCTGTTATGAGCCTGATCACCCAGCTGCATGGCCTGGCCAGCGAGATGGCCGCGGAGTTTAAAGCCCTCAAGCAGAAGATCGCCGGGAACACCAGCGGAGATTTGACGGGCCTTGCGACTACGGACAAGACCAGCATGGTGGCCTCCGTGAACGAGGTGAAAACCTCGCTTGCGGGGAAGCAGCCCATGATCGGCTTCACCCCCGAGGATGCCTCGATGAAAGGGGCCCCCAACGGGTACGCCAGCCTTGACGCCAGTGCGAAGGTCCCGGCCTCCCAGCTCCCGGCGTTCGTGGATGACGTGGAGGAATACGACACCCTCGGGAGCTTCCCGGCAACGGGAAGGCAAGACGTGATTTATTACGAAAAGGCCTTTAATAATATGTACCGATGGGCAGGGAGCACTTATGTGCAGATTTCCCAGAATCTGGCGCTTGGCATCCTTTCAAATACGGCGATAAGGGGGGATCACGGAAAGACTGCCTACAACCATAGTCAGTACACAGGATTGGGACACGCCTTAAGCTGGCCGATGCTTAACGAGCATCCCGTAACAGTGGCCGGGTTCGGGATCACCGATTTGCACACAGCCACCGACGTGGGATCCCCCTCTACGGGTTTTGTCGCCATCTTTGAAGCCGCCCTGGTATGAGTCTGACCAGTCAGATATCGGCCCTTGCAACCAGGGTGGGCCAGGAAATCAAGGCCCTGTATCAGTCTTTGTCGGTAAAGGCAAAGGGGGAGCATGGCATCTATTACGTCATGGGCAATACCACCGGCACAGCAGGAACCTGGACCGGCACGCATGCGGGGATCACCTCCCTGTATGCCGGACTGACCGTGGCCTACAGGATAGGGATTGCAGGGGCTGGAACCACCACCCTGAACATCAATGCTCTTGGAGCCAATACCGTGCGCAGGTGCACGGGCAACCTGACCACCCACCTCCCTGCCAACACCATCGTGATCCTGACCTTCGACGGGGCGTATTGGGTCTGGGCGGATTACACCGACGGGAACAATTACGACCGGATGTATTGGGGGAATGCGATACTTGCCGGGGCGACCATATACTCCTATAAGCTCCTGATGCAGGCGGCCGACGGGAAATTTTACCCCCTGACCCTTGAAACAGGCACCAGCACGACCAAGACCGTGAGCCTGCAGGAGTTCATGATCGGTTCCCCTGTCCTGTATTATGCGACAACGGCAACGGTGGCCGCCGGAGCCGCACTGAGCAACGTGTATTCGGAGATCCCCATGACGGTGCTCAACTATACCGCCAACCAGGGTACATGGATTGCTAATTTACCTATGTACCTCAAGGGGACGGTTCTTGCCAATGGCAGCTTCAGGCTGGACAACACAGATTACACGAGTTTTATGACCCAGACCCTGCCTTCAACCGACGATGGGTTTGTCTACATCCTGCTGGGACAGATGTACAGCACGACAGCGTTAAGGCTCTATCAGAATCATCCGGTGTATCAGTATAAGAACGGGAAGTTAAGGCTGTACGAATCCGATGATCCCAGGCCGATCACCAAGGCGATGGTCGAGGCGGTGCTGACGGGGAACCTAATCAGCCACACCCACAATTACCAGCCATATAGTTATGATTTGGCATTGATCGCGGCATTGACCGGAACCTCAGGGATCCTCGAAAAGGTCGCCCTTGGCAACTGGCGGCTCAATACCACCGGGTATGAGCCAAAGATTGCGGATGAAACCGGGTACAATATTCTGATCGTCAACGGAACCAACCGACTGGTCATGCCGATTGCCGATGCCGCGGAGTTTTTCAACTTCGTAGGGGACGGGATGGTTACCCAATCCAAACTGGGGGAGGACCTTACAAGCAGGCAGACGGTGGCTTCCACATCGATAGACTGGAGCCTGGGCGGGGTGTACTCCAAGGTCATGGGCGCCAACACCACCTTCACGTTTGCAGGGTTGCAGCAGAACAAGGTGATCACCCTTATCCTTTCGGGGAATTACACGGTGACGTTCCCGGCTTACTGCAAGAGGATATCCGGGACGTATGACGGAAGCACCACCAATTACATCCAGTTCCACTGCACCAACAACGCCTCTGGCTCAGAGGAGGTGTGGTACACCATCTCAAAACAGGCGGTATGATCCTTGGAAAAATGCTTTTACCTCTGCCGGGAACCACCCTTAAAAACGGGCTGATCTCCTGTTGGGAGTTCGATGAAGCATCCGGCTCTTCTATCAACGATTCCTTCAGCTCGAACACCCTAACGGCAGCTGGAACGTATACGGCAAACCAGCCGGGGAAAGTCGGAACCGCTTATTCACTTGCCCCGGGATATGCTTATCGAGGCACCAGGATGGTTTCGGCTTTCCCCATCACCGTCTCATGGTGGCTCAAACCTGCCCCTTACTCCATTAACCGCATTTCCACGAACGTATCAGGGGCAAATTATTATGGGGTGGAGGTTGCCCTGGATTACAACCAGTGCATGGTAGAGTTCGGGAACGGGGGAGGAAGCGGGAGCGCCAACCGCAAGTCATATCAACTTTCGGGATCCATTACCACCGGGGTGTGGCACCATGTGGTGGTGGTGTTCACTGGCCATGGTTCTTTCACTTTCTACCTGGACAATGTTGTGAAGTCGGGGTTCAGTGCAAGCGGTACCGCTACATCCACCTCGTTCGCCGCCGGAGGACCTTATGTGGGAAAGAATTGGGGGGCTGGTGTTTCTTACGCAAGCTGCATATGCGATCAGGTCGCCTTCTGGAACAGGGCGCTATCGGCCCAGGAGGTGGCCTCGTTGTACAACTCGGGCGACGGGCTGCCCTTTGCGCAATGGTGATGCTTCTGTCCTTTGGCACCCGCCTTGTGCGTGCGATCTTCACTCAGACAAGCCATTGACCTTATGCATGTGGATATGAATCCCGACATCGAGCAGCTCAAGATCATCCTTTGGATCGCCGGTCCCCTGATCGTTCTGATGCTGGGTGTAGTGGGGTACTTCATCCGCCAGCAGATCGACGCCTCCCGGTCCATCGCCGACGCCGTGCAGCAGCTGCAGCTCATCGTGGCCGAGCTGCGCACCCATAACGAGCTCCTGAACCCCGTGATCGAACGGCGGTTGAACCACCACTCCGAAAACCTCGAAGACCACGAACGGCGGCTCACCGTCATCGAGACCGAACACTGCCTTAACCATAAAATGTCCAGGAATAATGAAAAAGTTCACTGAATTGTTGACCATCCCGGTGGGGATGCTCCTTTACTGGCTCTTTACCTCCTTGGCCGAGAGCCGCGGATGGCACGTCTACGGCGCCGGGGTGTTCCAGAAACTCTTCCTCGCCCTTGTGCTCTTTCTGGTGGTGGCCGGGCTGGCGCGCCTGCTCTTCGCCCTGACCTTCCCCACACTGTATAAATATATTGACCAGGATTTTAAGGAAAACGAACGATGGGATCATTTGACTCCGCGAGAGCGTACCTGGGCGGGATTGCTCTTGCTCTGTGCCTACTTGCTGGTGCTGGCCATGCTCATGGCCAATCTCTGAGGGAAAGGCTGGTGGCTACGGCCGCCGGCCAGCTGCATGTCCGCGAGCAGGGCGCCAACGACGGCCGGGAGGTCCGCAAATACCTTCGCTCCACCGGGCTGGGAAAGGGGTACCCCTGGTGCGCCGCCTTTGTCACCTGGTGCCATGACCAGCATAACATCCCCAACCCCGGAAGCGCACGCGTGGTGGACTGGTTCCGGGCCAACGTCATCTGGCAGGACCGGGGGCTGCAGGACCGCCCCCCGGTAAAACCCGGGTATGTCATGGGCCTCTATTACTCACGACTGGGCCGCCTGGGGCATATCGGCATCATCGAGTACGAGGACCGCAACAACTACTACACCATCGAGGGGAACACCAACCAGGCGGGAAGCCGCGAAGGCGACGGGGTGTACCGCAAGATCAGACCCAAGCGGACGGTTGCCGTCCTGGGGGACTACTGCGTTAAACCGGAACAGTACTTTAAAACCATCAAGGAGCTTTATGGGACTGACCAATAAAGTGGAGAACATCATCATCACCGCCGCCACGGCCATTGTCACCACCGTGGTTCTGCTGCTGATCGTGCACTCGGTGAGCATCCGTCCCCTGCAGCGGCAGATCGAGCGCCAGAACGCCGTGATCGTCGAGCTGGCCCGGATCGAGAAATACCGCTACGAGATCCGCAACGACTTCGAAAAGATCAAG
>JAXGMU010000145.1:0-4507 GCA_040768485.1 Bacteroidales bacterium | reverse complement strand
GTAGCGATTGTTCATGGAGGGACTTATCGTGAATGGGTCAGACCGATCAGAGGAGGTGCATCAGCCCTACAGCCTATCATTTTCAGGGCTGCCCAAGGAGAGAATGTAGTTATCAAAGGATCAGAGCGAATTACAGATTGGATAAATATTAAAGACGGAATATGGAAAATAAATTTACCCGAATCGTTTTTTGGTGATTACAATCCTTATGTGTTAAAAATCAAAGGTGCATGGCTAACTTACGGGATTGACATGTACCATCGTGGAGGAGTTTTTATTGATGAAGATCCATTGTTGGAAGAATTATTTCTAGATTCAGTCTTTCATATGCATAATACTTGGTATACAGAAACTAAAGATGGGTTGACGAGTATTTGGGCCAATTTCGGTGATGCAAATCCCAAAACGGCACTGACAGAAATATCTGTACGTGAATGTATATTTTTTCCCGAGAAGACGGGAATAAATTTTATTCATGTCAAAGGATTTCATATCATGCACTCATCTGAAAACTGGGCCCCTCCTGGTTCACATCAAAAAGGAGCGATTGGTACTAATTGGGGCTATGGATGGGTAATAGAAAACTGCACAGTCTCAGATGCCAAATGTATAGGTATATGTATTGGTAATGTTCCTGGCAAGTCAGATAAGAATCGTGACTTTAAAAAATTTGAGAAGTACATAAAGCCAAAACCTGAACAATTCAGGAATAATGTTGAATATCAGAATGATAAAGAAGCTTTTATAGCCGAAATGGAGAGGAGATGGGAGATTTCATCCAAATTATTGCAGGAAATGGCTCCTGCTGATATGAACAAAATAGGTCGTCACATTATTAGAAATAATGTTATTCTCCGTTGCGGACAATCAGGTATTGCAGGAGAAGGAGCAAATAAGTTTAGCCTCATAGAGGGAAATTATATAGAAAATACCAATTATACAAAACAATTTGGAGGATGGGAGACTGCCGGAATTAAATTACATGCTCCAGTGGATGTAATTATTCTTAATAACTGTATTCACGGAGTTTATGGAATTTCGGGTGAAGCTGCCTTTGGAATTTGGCTTGATTGGGAAGCCCAGGGAACACGTATCTCGGGCAATGCTGTAATCAACACCGACAATCATGCCTTGTATTTTGAGGTCAGCCATGGCCCGATCCTTGTCGATAATAATGTAATTATTGGAGGAGGAGTATTAGAACATTCCGAAGGAGGGATTTTTGCGCATAATCTGTTTTACCAGGGGAGGTTTGTATTTGTGAAAAGAGAAGACCGGATCACACCTTATTATAAGCCTCATACTGTTGATGTTGAAGGATATTCGGGCATAGCCATGAAGGAAGATAAATGGTATAATAATATATTCATTAGCTATGGATTAGAAAATATGTTTGAGGCTCCGGGATATATGTCAGATTACAATATATTTCTTCAGGGAGCAGAGAAAAGTATTTACGATAAAAACAGTCTTATAGATCCATTTGACACAGAATTTGAATATCAGGCAGTAAAAAATGTCGAATTAAGTTTTGTACTAAACGCCTCTGTGGCAAATTTTAACTGTCCATTAATTACATATGATCTAATCGGTAGAGTCACATTGCCGGGAATGGGTATTGAACACTCTGATGGAAGTCCGATTGAAATTGACGGAGATTATTTTGCCAATCCGAGAGGATTTTCGAATACAGTAACTGCAGGTCCATTTGCTAATATAAAGGAAGGGATAAACAAAATGATACTATGGCCTAAAAAGTAGTATTTTATTGCCCTCCAAGTCGATTGATAAATCGACACTATAAGGAAGGAAAATCAGGACTGTCAGATTAAATCCTGACTTTTGCACATGATATCACATGAATTCCGTAATTCATCTTTTCGTATCTTCTTCTTCTTGATTTTCCTCGCTACAACTTTCTTTATTAAATTGCACATTCGTAAACATATCCCTTTCATATGAAGCAGCGTCCGGATAAGTTCACCTGCATTGCGGTGGATATGGGAGCCGGCAGTATCCGGGTGATGCTGGGTGTAATCGAAGGAAACGGAATTTCCTACCGGGAGCTCCACCGGATCCCCAACGAACCCGTGTTCAGGGACGGGCATGACAGGTGGGACGTGGATCGGATCGTAAGGGAGATCAAACATGGGATTCTGAAAGCGGCGGATGATTCGCCCCTTCTCCCCCGCAGTATCGGGGTGGATTCATGGGGAGTGGATTTCGTCCTTCTGGACGAGCGGAACAATTTGCTGGAAACGCCGGTCTCTTACAGGGACAAAAGGACTGCGGGGATGAGGGAGTTGTGGAACTCCATGATGCCCGAAATGGAGACCTTCCGGCGCACGGGGATCAATTTCTATCTGTTCAACACCCTTTTCCAGGTGCTCTCCATCAGGGACTCAGCGCTGCTGAAGCTGGCATCCGGGATCCTGTTCATGCCCTGTTACATCGGCAGCCTGCTCTCCGGAAGTGCCGTCAACGAACTCACGATCGCATCCACCTCCCAGATGCTCGAGGTCCGGGGTGACCGCTGGGATGACCGGATCCTGGAGCTACTGGATGTAGAGGAGACGCTTTTCGGAAAGGTGGTCCCGCCCGGTACATGCCTGGGTCCGGTGACCCTTCCCGGGGCGGAGGGGATGGAGCATGTGGCTGTATGCGGACACGACACGGCCTGCGTGGTGGCGGCGATCCCCGCAACCGAACCCGGTTACGCCTACATCTCCGCCGGCACCTGGTGCATTGTCGGGGTGGAATCGAACGCTCCATTGCTCACGGAGGATGCACTCCGTTTCGGCCTGACCAACGAAAGGGGGTACGGCAACACCTACCGCATCCTGAAGAACATCACGGGACTCTGGCTGTTGCAGGGACTGAAGGAACTTCTTCCCGCCGGTACATCTTATGCGGATATGGAAAGGATGACCCTTGAAGGGGGCCCCATCGCGCAGCTGATCGATCCTGATGACCCCGTTTTTTATAATCCTGCTGACATGAAGGAGGCATTTGACTCCTTTTTCCGGAAGACCGGTCAGCCGCTCCCTTCGTCGTTCAGCGAGTACCTGTTGTGTGCATACGACAGTCTCTGTTTCTCGTTCAGGTACCAGATTGAGAAGCTGGAACAGTTTACAGGGAAAAGCATTTCGGTGCTGCACGTGGTAGGAGGAGGCAGCCAGTCCGAATACCTGTGCCGGCGCATTGCCGATTCCTGTGGAAGAAAGGTGGTGGCGGGACCGGTGGAAGGGGCTACCCTGGGGAACATCTTAATCCAGGCGCTGGCCATGGGAAGGATCAGAAATATTGCCGAAGGGAGGGACCTGATCAGGAGATCCTGTCAGCTGAAGAGGTATCAGCCGGCGGCCGACCTGGAACATACCTCGAAACGCTACCTGAAATTTCTGCAACTGAAAGATAAACAGTGATTAATACATCCATTTTGCATCGTTCTCCCTGACATCCCTCGCGCGAAATTCCGCTATCTTTTTAATAAGCGCCACAGGGAGTGGCTTTTCGTAGGAAAATTGAATGGTATCTTTTCCCGTTTTATATGCTGCCAGCTCCTTCTTAAACGGTTCCAGGGCCGGTCCGGTCGGCATGAAGTTGAGGTGGGATTTAAAAGCTGCATATGAGAATAGAATACGTTTCTCCTCAAATACCGGTTGTCCCCATTTCAACTTTTCTGTGGCATCAGGAGCCACTTCTTTCAAGACAGCCCGCAGCTGGTGAAGCTTTTCTTTGGCTTTTTCCGGAGCCGCCTCAATGTATTGGTCTACATTTCCGGCTTTCACTGACATCAATTCTAGTTTTTTCGGGTTTGCTCATTTCCCCGGGTGTTTCTGCCAGAGACATTTAAACCAAGGGGTCAATCATTCAAACGCTGGTTTTATTTTAAGAGATCTTTCCACTCCTTCAGGTACTTCTTTCTGTATTTTTCGTCAGGTTCTTGTTCAATAAGGGTAAATGCGGTTTCTTTTAAGGAGTTGTCTTCCGTTTCGTCATACATTTTCCGGAACAGGATGATAATGTCGTAGCGAATGAGGGTGCTGTTCTTATGGTTTGCACAGTTTTCATACCGCTTTCGCAATCCTGAAACGGTTATCTCCTGAAGCTCCTTATTGACAATACCCACCTTCCAAAGAGATTGAAGAATATGCCGGGCAGTGACGAATCTCTCATCCTTTGTTCCTTCCAGCAATTCCTTAAAATCTATTTTCATCCGGCCTTCCGGGTCGCTTTTCGCCAGGCTGCTCAGCAACTGACCGGCAATGGCTCTGGCCCGGTTGTCATCGCTTTTCAACAGATCCAGCAGATGGTCCCACACCTCATAGGCCCAGTCTACCTGCTCTCTGGTTTGATCTGTCAGGAAGCGGAATGAATTGCCCTGAACCTCTTTATTCCTGTTCGAAAGGTTCCCGATATGTTGTGCAATTGTTTTTTCCATCTATCTTGTTACTGTAGCGACCCCCTATTAGTTGGACAGTTTTTTCAAATCAGTTGAGTCAAT
>JAXGMU010000144.1:0-4544 GCA_040768485.1 Bacteroidales bacterium | reverse complement strand
AACGAGCTGAAGCAGCATTTTACCACCACGCCGGTGGTCCCCATCCTGGCCGATGTGACAGACCAGGTGAAAATGGACCGGATCTTCGATGAACACAAGCCGGAGATCCTGTTCCATGCGGCCGCCTACAAACATGTTCCCCTGATGGAGGAGAATCCGCACGAGGCGGTGCGGGTGAATGTGGGGGGGACGGTGGTGCTCACCAAGCTGGCGCTGAAATACGGATTGGTGAAATTCGTGATGGTCTCCACCGACAAGGCGGTGAATCCCACCAACGTGATGGGTGCGTCGAAAAGGATGTGTGAGATGATCCTCCAGGCCCGCTCGGCTACCCCGGGGAACACCACCCAGTTCGTGATCACCCGGTTCGGGAATGTGCTGGGATCCAGCGGATCGGTGATCCCCACCTTCCGGAAGCAGATCGAGGAGGGGGGGCCGGTGACGGTGACCCACCCCGAGATCACCCGGTACTTCATGACCATTTCCGAGGCGTGCCAGCTGGTGCTGGAGGCCGGATTCATGGGGATGGGAGGGGAGATCTTCGTGTTCGACATGGGCAAACCGGTGAAGATCCTGGACCTGGCCAGGCAGATGATCCGCCTGTCGGGGTATATCCCGGACAAGGACATCCGGATCGAGTTCGTGGGACTGCGGCCCGGTGAGAAGCTATACGAGGAGCTGCTGGCGGAGAAGGAAAAGACCATGCCCACCTACAATCCCAAGGTGAAAGTGGCGGAGGTGGCCTGGATCGACTACCAGATGATCCTTTCAAAGATCCATATGTTGCTTTATACCTCGCCGGGGCTCGGGGAACTGGAAGTGATCAGGCATATTCAGGAGATCCTTCCCGAATACCACAGCACGAACGAAAGATTCAACGGCAAGAACGGGGATGCCTCCGTGGAGGTGAAGTCCTATCCGGACTGATCCGTATTACCCTGCCGGGCTTTCTTCCTTTGCCATGCAGTACCCCCCGCCGCAACCGCAGGCGGGGATTTTTTTGTCATCCCCGGCGACTGACCGGCAGCTGCCCCCGCTGAATTCGGCATTCTTGTCCAGCAGGAGCCGGATCCCCAGTCCCGCAAAGGCGATGATCAACAGCACGAACGCAATCAGCAATATCTTGAGCATGGCATTTCCTCCTTTCCTTTACCATATAACAACGTTTCAGGGTAGTTGTTGACAGACGCCTGGTTGATGGCCTCCGCCACAGATGTGGTTGACACCCGCTAAAGCAATTGTTCACATCCCTCGCACCCTTTATCCCGCAGCTCCCTCTTATCCTGTTCCTTCCTGTGGCAGCGGATCTCCTCATCCTTCGCGCAGCGGAGTCCCATCCTGGCCATTTCACGGTTGTGCCCCACCCGGTAGGCGGGGAACCTGCCTTTCTTTTTGAGGAGCATGCTCACTGCCATGCCGGCTGTGGCGACGCTCAGCAGGATGAATGTGATGATGAGGATATTTAAAAACATCTGAACAAAGCGTTCTGGTCAATTGTCTAAACGACGCATGCGCTCCAGTTGTAAGAGCGCCGACGCCCGAAACCAGGTCCAAAGATAACAAACCTTGGTCATCATATCCCATAAAATCCTAACTTAGTTCTCATGTCCGAGAAACCTGCCGGGTTCGATCAAAAGGAAGTCCTCGCGGACTTTGAACTGGCCCACCTGAGCCGCCAGATCGCATTGCTGGCGCGAAAAGAAGTGCTTTCGGGGAAAGCGAAATTCGGGATCTTCGGGGACGGGAAGGAGGTGGCGCAGATCGCCCTCGCCAAATCGTTCAGGGAGGGCGACTGGCGGTCGGGGTATTACCGCGACCATACCTTCATGATGGCCGCGGGAATCACCAATGCCGAACAATTCTTTTACCAGGTCTACGGTCATACGGACGAACAGGTGAACCCGGGGAGCGCCGGACGCAACTTCAACAACCATTTCGCCACCCGGAACATCGATGAGGAGGGGAACTGGATGGATCTGGCAGGGATGAGGAATTCGGCGGCGGACCTGTCACCCACGGCGGGACAGATGCCCAGGCTGGTGGGATTGGGCTATGCTTCCAAGCTGTACCGTGAGAACAAGGAGCTGGCGGAGATGACGAAATTCTCAAGGGGAGGCAATGAGGTGGCTTTCGGGACCATCGGGGACGCCAGTACCGCGGAGGGTCATTTTTTCGAGGCCATGAACGCGGCTGCCGTCCTGCAGATCCCGGTGGCCATGACGGTTTGGGATGACGGGTACGGGATCTCGGTGACCCGTGACCTGCAGATTGTGAAGGACAGCGTTTCCAAGGCGCTGCTTGGGTTCCGGAAGGATGAAGATGCGAACGGCATCCTCATTTACCGGGTGAAGGGATGGGATTACCCGGAAATGGTGAAGGTGTTCGGAGAAGGGGTGGAACGGTGCCGGAAGGAGCACGTTCCCGTGCTGTTCCATGTGGAGGAGATGGTCCAGCCCACGGGGCACTCCACCTCGGGGAGCCATGAACGCTATAAATCGGAGCAGCGGCTGGAGTGGGAAGCCGCGCATGATCCGCTGCTGAAAATGGAGCAGTGGATCCTGGAATCGGATCTGGCCGGCGAAGAAGAACTGGAACAGATCAGGGAAAAAGCACAGGAGGACGCCAGGAATGCCCGCGACACGGCCTGGAAGAACTATATGGAGCCCATCCTGAAAGAGCGGGACTCCCTGCTGGCGATCATCGACAACCGCTCCTGCAACTGCGAGAATGAGGGAGTGGACAAACTGGGGATCCTGAGCCGTGACCTGAAACGGATCATGCATCCCACCCGGAAGGACATCCAGGGGACCGCCAAGCGGATCATGCGGCACCTGTGTGCCACCTGCCCGGTGCGGAAAGAGCTCCAGTCCGGCATCACGGACTGGCTTGAAAACTACAAAGAAGAGAACCGGAAGCGCTACAGCACCCACCTCTATTCCGAAACCGGCCGTTCCGCCCTGAAGGTGGAGCCGGTCCCCGCTGAATACGGGGAGGATCCGGAGCGGGTGACGGGCAGGGAGATCATCCGGGACAATTTCGATGCGCTGCTGGCGCAGGATCCCGGGATCGTGATCTTCGGGGAGGATGTGGGGAAGATCGGGGATGTGAATAAGAGCCTGGAGGGTTTGCAGGAGAAATACGGGCACCTGCGGGTCACTGACACCGGGATCCGGGAGACCACCATCATCGGTCAGGGCGTGGGCATGGCCATGAGGGGACTCAGGCCCATTGCCGAGATCCAGTATTTCGACTACCTGCTCTATGCCCTGGAGACCATCAGCGATGACCTGGCCACCCTGCGCTGGCGCACCAAAGGAGCGCAGATCGCCCCGCTGATCATCCGCACCAGGGGACACCGCCTGGAGGGGGTCTGGCACTCGGGCTCGCCCCTGAGCATGGTGATCAATTCCATCCGGGGGATTTATGTGTGCGTCCCCCGGAACATGACCCGGGCCGCCGGGATGTACAACACCCTGCTTCTGTCCGACGATCCCGCCCTGGTCATCGAGCCCCTGAAGGGATACGGTCTCCGCGAAGAAAGGCCCGTGAACATGGGACAGTTCTGCATCCCCCTGGGCGTGCCCGAGGTGCTTACGGAGGGCGGCGATGTGACGGTGGTCACCTACGGATCGTGCGTGCGGATCGCTGAGACGGCCGTGGAACAGTTGAAGGAGTTCGACATCCATGTGGAGCTGATTGATGTACAGACCCTGCTGCCCTTCGACCTGGACCACCGCATCCTGGAATCGGTGAAAAAGACCGGCCGCGTGGTTTTCTTCGACGAAGATGTGCCGGGCGGCGCCACCGCGTTCATGATGCAGAAGGTGCTGGAAGAGCAGAAGGCTTATTATTACCTGGATGCGGAGCCGGTCACCCTCTCGGCCCGTGAACACCGTCCCGCCTACAGCTCCGACGGCGATTACTTCTCCAATCCCAACGCCGAGGATGTTTTCGAAACCGTCTACCGGATCATGCACGAATCCGACCCGCAGAAATTTCCGGAGATCTATTGATGTGCCGGATTAATGCACTGCAGCAGCCACTCGTCCTCGTACCCCTTCCCGGTGAACAGCCACTCCTTTTTCTCGCCCGCCACCCGGAAGCCGGCGGCTTTAAAAAGGTTGATGCTGTCCTGGTTGCCAGAGCCGATGTTGCAGAAGAGCTGGTGCAGCTTCAGTACCTGGAAGGCGTATTCCTTGAGGGTTTCCAGCGCTTCCCTGGCATATCCCTTTTTCCGGTCTGATTTCTCGGCGATGAGGATCCCCACGCCCGCCCTTCGGTGAAAGGGATCGAAATCGAACAGGTCGATGGCCCCCACCGCGCGCCCATCCCCGTTGGTCTCAATAACCAGCCGCAGCTGCTTCAGTTCGAAGATATCCTTGCGGGAGTGTTCCAGGTACTCCTTCAGCAGGTACCTGGAGTAGGGGACCAGTGTGTTGGAAAGGTGCCAGAGGCCGGTGTCGTTTTCCCAGCGGTACATGATCTCCAAATCCTCCGGCTCAAGGGCCCTGAGGGAGATGTTCTTGTTGGCCAGCACATTCACG
>JAXGMU010000143.1:0-4584 GCA_040768485.1 Bacteroidales bacterium | reverse complement strand
AGATCCTGATCACAGGTGCGGTGATCGAGGACAAGGGCCTGGCAGAACCTGAAAAGGGACAAAAACTGTGGAAAAATATCCTCACCATGGTCAAGAGATATGCGGGTGACGAGATTTCCGGAGTGCGCGTAAAAATCGATTACATGGGCCATGAAGAAACCGTTCGCACAAATGATAAGGGATTGTTCCATACCGTTCTCCCGGCCGGTGTTCCGGAATCCCCTGATGACAGCTGGAAACCCGTCAGGTACGCCCTGCTTGATGGATTGGAGGAAGACATGGCTCCGGTGGTGGCAGAGAGTGAAGTGCAGATAGCCAGTCCGGATTGTGATTATATGGTCGTTTCGGATATCGATGACACCATCCTGATCTCTCATTCCACCAGGTTATTGAAGAAATTGAGGCTGATGCTGTTCAAGAACGCCATGACCCGGTCTCCTTTCGAAGGAGTGGCTGCATTCTACAGGGCTCTTCACGAGGGGGGAAAGAACGGGAAACGATCGATCTTCTATGTATCCAGCAGCGAATGGAACCTGTATGACCTGCTTACGGATTTCATGGAATTCAAGGGGATCCCGCGGGGTACCCTGTTGCTGAGCGATGAAAAACTTAAGATATTCAGGTTATTCCGATCGGGCAGTCAGCACCAGCATAAGTATGTCCAGATCAGGAACCTGTTTGAACTCTATTATGACCAGGAGTTTATCCTGATCGGCGACAGCGGGCAGAGAGATCCGGAGATTTACCTGAAAATTGCGGAGATGTTCCCTTCCAGGGTGAAGGCGATCTATATCCGCCGCATCGGTAATAAAAGGAAGGACAGGAGACTTGAAAAGAACATCTCCGATGCCTGGGAACTGGGTATCGAAATGGTCCCGGTACTTACCACTACGGAAGCCGCGCAGCATGCCGTAAGCCGTCATTTCATCAGGGCGGATCAGGTGAAGGAGATAGAGATTGAAAAAGTGAGGGAGGAACAGGAATCTTCCAGTCCGTTCTCCGGAGATCAGGCAGAGTGAACCATGTAATGCAGGAATTTATTGACCTGGTCCACATCCCGGAGCTGGTAGTGTGCTGCAGAGGGAATGCTGTGCGTGCCCACAAGGATACCGATCCCATCGTCCGACAGGGTCCTGAAGGCATCCTCATCCGTCACATCGTCCCCGATATATACCGGGATATATTGCTCCGGATCTGAAAGATCGAGTTTTTTCAGGATCCATTCAACAGCTTTCCCCTTGTGCCACTCCAGGGATGGTTTGATCTCAAGGATCTTCTTTCCCCTGCCTTTTTTAAAGTCGCTGTTGCCGGCAATGAGATGATCGGCCTCCTCCCTGATACGGTTAAGGGTTTTGGGAGGCGCGTTCCTGTAATGTACGGCGATGGCAAAATATTTTCTTTCCACCTCCACTCCGTTGATTTCCTTTTCAACTGTTTTCCTGAGATGTTGCTCGAACCGGTCCAGCCCGGACAGCAGGGTCCTGGCTTTCTCATGCTCCATGTAAAGGCCAGCCGGTCCGGAGATGCGGAAACCGTGACTGCCGGCATAGATGAGCTGGTCCAGCCCGATGAACTGCTTGATGTCGTCCATATCCCTTCCGCTAACCACGGCCACTGTGTAAAGCCGTGAAAGGCCTTTGAGGAGGACCCTGGTTTGCTCCGGCAGAGAAGCGCTGGACGGGTCCCTGACAATGGGCGTAAGCGTTCCGTCATAATCCAGGAAAAACACAGGTTTCCTGTCCGAGAACGGGGTTTCGAACTTATTCAGGTCGGCGAATACATTGGGCAGGTTCTGTGTAAAGCTGCATCCCGTGTCACCCCCTCGGTACACGGAAATATCTTCCAGCCTTTCCAGTACCACGTGTGCCCCCCTGTCGTAAAGATTTCTCCTGCCGGGTTTCTGTTGCCTGATCCCGATGACCAGGGCCAGTCCCATCCTTCTCGCCCCGGAAATATATCCCGGATCTTCCGATGCCAGTGCCACCTTCTTCGGAGAAACCCGGAGTTTTTCGATAATCTTTTTAAGGATCTCACCGGGTTGTTCTTTTTTCTTACCGGGGCTCTCTTCAGCCGTGATCTCGAAATCAATCACCCCGCTCAGCTTTCGGGCTTTTTTTTCCGCGGAT
The DNA here is from genome assembly GCA_040768485.1 of Bacteroidales bacterium. Lineage (GTDB taxonomy): Bacteria > Bacteroidota > Bacteroidia > Bacteroidales. Next base: position 2,458 of record JAXGMU010000143.1, on the reverse strand, counting down.
GCTGCACCGGGGTGGATGACCGCGATTTTGGTATAATGGTTTTTCCATCCGGTAAGATGTTCCCTGGAGAGGTTCCCGTCTCCCTGTACCAGGATCATCGCGTCGATGCTGAATATTTTTAGCGCACTGTCCATTAAAACTGTTTATAATTATAAGTAGTGATATAGATAAAAGTATGCCAAATGATTGAGACAGGACAGCAGGACTGATGCTCCTTCCGGTATAAAACATTGATGTGGAATCAATTATAATTGATTGTAACCGCCGTTTGTACATTCAAGGGTAATCCGCTGTGTAGTAGTATTGCCACACATTTGTTCGTTCAATCCACATTTGCGCCGCAGTGCTGGAGAAAGCCGACCAGGGTTTCATGATTCCCTCCACCAGGTGGTCCGGTTCTGTTTACAGGCAGCTTTTATCCGATTCATGATGCAGCGCTTGCATTTTGGGAATTACCCGCCGGATTCATTCATTTCATGGACGATCTCCCTGCTGATCAAGTCACTTGCTTTGGTGGATGGCCTGATGATCAGCCGGATGCCCCTGTCATAGGTAAAATAGTTCCACATCCAGTTGGTAAATACCACCGCTTTGTTCCTGAATCCTACCAGGTACAGCAGGTGAAGGGTCATCCAGATGATCCAGCCGGGCAAACCACTGAGCCGGATATTCCCCGGCAGATCCGCGACAGCCCTGTTCCTTCCCACCGTGGCCATCACTCCCTTGTTCCTGTAACGGAAAGGTTTCATTTCTTTTTCCCGGACCAGCCGGTTCAGGTTCCGTGCAAGGTGCTTTCCCTGCTGTATCGCAACGGGGGCAAGCCCGGGCAGGCCCTCCGGATAACCGGGATTTTCCATATATGCCACATCCCCGATGGCAAACAGATCGCCATAAACTTTACCTGTGTCAGGATTGTTGACCACCTGGCTGAATATGTTCACAAGGATCCTTCCTTTGGCCAGTATATCCGCATCCAGGCCCCCTGTCACATTTCCCTTCACCCCCGCCGCCCAGATAAGCGTATTTGTATTGATCTCCTGGCCGTTGCTGAGTTTTACGGTATGTCCGTCGTAGGACTCTGTCAGGCACTTCAGGATCACTTTAACCCCCATCTTTTTCAGGTATTTTTCCGCTCTGTTGCCCGATCGGGGTGACATGGCGGGCAGTACCCGGTCCAGTCCCTCGATCAGGTAAATCTTCATCCCGCTGACCCCCATATCCGGGTAGTCCCTGGGTAACACATGCTTTTGCAGTTCGGCCAGGGCACCGCAAATTTCCACTCCCGTCGGTCCGGCTCCGACCACCACGAAATTCAGGTACTGTTCTTTCGGTGTTTCCGTATCCAGCATTTCCAGCTTTTCAAATTGCTGGAAGATGTTGCTTCTCAGGTCCAGGGCGTGGGTGATCTGCTTCAGGGGAAATGCATTGTCCGCAATGCTTTTGTTGTTGAAGAAATTGATCTTCGATCCGGTGGCGATCACCAGGTAGTCATAGGACAGCAATCCTGCAGAGGTCTTGACTGTCCGCTGTTCCGGATCCACACCGTGGACGGTCAGCATCCTGAAGTAGAAGTCATGCTTCCTGCTGATCAGTTTTCTCAAGGGTCCCGCCACGGAATCAGGTTCCAGTCCGGCAGTCGCCACCTGGTACAGCAGAGGTTGGAAGGTGTGGTAGTTATAGCGGTCGAATAATACGATCTGAAAGTTTTTCCTGTCCAGACGCTTCAACAGGTTGATACCCCCGAATCCTCCTCCGATGATTACCACCCTGGCTTTAGGGGTGCCGGGAATATTCAGGGAATATTTTTCATTTCCGGCTTCCATACTACTCTCTTAGCCAACTATTTGAACATATCCGGTACAGATCTGTGGAATTTTCATCCCACCTGTGACCCGTATCCACAGAAATATAACACCTTACCAGGGTGGCTTGTTCTCTTTCCCCCCGGTCTGCTTTTCCCCCCTGTATGAGCCCCCGAATTCCGATATCTCCTGAGTGGAACCGGGTAACATTCCCGTACGTTCAGGGAATCTGCTCTGTGGCAGTTTTATCACACATGTCTTCATAACTGCCGGGGGGAACAGGCAGCCGGGTCGTTTAAATCACCGAAGGCGGCCCGGTCAGTGGAGCCAGTAATGGCTGTCGGGTTCACTCAAGCGTTCGATCTGCTCGCTTGACTCCTTCATCTTCTTGAGGATCTCGATCTGGTGCTTGTAGTTGGCGATCATCCGCTTGAGATGTTCCACCTCGCGATCTTCATTTTTTCCGGGAGGCCTGTTTTTTTCAGGGTTCATGCGTACCAGTGATAACGGTATAATGTTCTTCAAGTTACAGCAGGCCTGCACCAAAATCAAGTGTTTAAAAAATAACTTATGAACCGGTATTTCTCAGTAAAAAAAAAGAGAGGCTGTATCAAAAGGTACGGCCTCTTTTTCGTTATACCGGTTCGTCACTTAAA
>JAXGMU010000142.1:0-4595 GCA_040768485.1 Bacteroidales bacterium | reverse complement strand
AGTCAAACAACAACAGAACAGTCAAACAACAACAGAACAGTTAAACAAGAACAGAACAGTTAAACATCAAAATAAGACATCATGAAAAAACTCGCAGCCATCGCAACTTCACTCTTCCTGTTCACCGGCCTTGCCGTTGCCCAGAAGTTCGCTTTTGTGGATACCGAATATATCCTCCAGAACATTCCCTCTTACAAAGCCGCACAGGAACAGCTGAACAAGATCTCCGAGGAATGGGAAGCGGAGATCGCCACCGAATATGAGACCATTGAGAACATGTACAAGACCTACCAGTCCGAACGGGTCCTGCTGACCGACGAGATGAAGCGGAAGCGGGAGGAGGAGATCATGAACAAGGAGAAAGAGGTGAAGGACCTGCAGGTGAAGTATTTCGGTCCGGACGGGGAGCTGGCCACGAAGCGGGAAGAGCTTGTGAAACCCATCCAGGATGCCATTTATACAACCGTGAAGGAGTTGTCCGCCGAAGGCAGCTACGCGCTGATTTTCGACACCGCATCCGGGGCTTCCATCCTCTATTCCAACCCCAGGTATGATTTGAGTGACGAAGTGCTCAAAAAGTTAGGTTATAAGAATTAAAATCTTACTTTTGTAGCGCTTTTTTCACACAATCAGTCAAATACGAACATATCAGTATCAGAAGATGAGAACCTTTCGAAGAATCAGCCTGGCAGCGGGAATGCTCTGCATCGCCCTGGCGATCAATGCGCAGAACTATAAATTCGGTCACATCAATTCCGACCGGCTGCTGGCTGCCATGCCCGAATATGACAGTGCGCAGCAGAAGATCCAGGATCTGAGGGACCAGTACGACCTGGAGCTGGAACAGATCCAGGTGGAGATCAACAAGAAGATCGAGCAGTTCAATCAGAACGAGGCCACCATGACCAACCTGATCAGGGAAGCGAAGGCCTCGGAGATCCAGGAAATGCAGATGAGGCTGCAGAATTTCGCCCAGACCGCCCAGCAGGACCTGCAGCAGCAGTCCATGGTTTTCATCCAGCCGGTGATGGACAAGGCGAGGAACGCGATCAGCGCGGTGGCCAAGGAGAAGGAACTGATCTACGTGTTCGACCTGAGCCAGGGGAACCCGGTCTACACCTCTGAGGAGAGCCTGAACCTGCTTCCGCTTGTGAAAGCCAACCTGGGGCTGGAATAATCTGCCGGGCCCTGCACAGGCTGATAAATGGCAAAAAAGAACGATCCCATCGGCATTTTCGACTCGGGTGTGGGCGGTCTCACCGTGGCCCATGCCCTCCACAGTCTGCTTCCCAATGAACAGATGGTCTATTACGGGGACACCGTGCATCTTCCCTACGGGGACAAGTCACGGGAGACCATCATCTCCTACTCGGTGGGGATCGCCGATTTCCTTCTGCAGCAGGGCTGCAAGGTGATCCTGATCGCCTGCAACAGTGCCTCTTCCAATGCCTGGGAGGAGGTGAAGGAGCATGTGGGCGACCGGGCCATGGTGGTGAATGTGATCGACCCGGTGGTGGAGCAGGTGTGCGAGGACCGGAACGTGATCCGGTCGGTGGGAGTGATTGGCACCAAGGCGACCATCGATTCGGGAACCTATGCCAGGCGGATCGCCGAATGCGCCTCCCATCTCCTGGTGAATTCCATGGCCACCCCCCTGTTCGTCCCCATGATCGAGGAAGGGTTCGTCTTCGACGACATCTCCAATGCGATCATCCGCTCCTATCTCTCCCGCAAGGAAATGGAGGAGATCGACACCCTGATCCTGGGCTGCACCCACTATCCCATCATCCGGAACCAGATCAGCCGGTTCTTCAACTTCGAGGTGAACGTGCTGGACACGGCACAGATCGTGGCCCGCAAGCTTCAGGAAATGCTTCAGCAGCGCGACATGCTGGCCACCACCCGCAGCGGTCCCGACCGCTTCTATGTCTCAGACCACACCCCATATTTCGGGGCCATTGCCGGCATGTTCTTCAACGAACAGATCCTCCTGGAGAAGCAGAACATCTGGGCCCGCTGATTCCGGCCCCGGCCCGCAGAGCTTGCCGCTGAGCCCCGCCGTTCCCAACGCTTCGCACCTGCCGCGCCTTCCCCGCCACGCCAGACACTTCCGGCCCCGGCCCGCAGAGCTTGCCGCTGAGCCCCGCCCCTGCGATCCCGCTGCACCCACCCCGCTAAAAACCTGACCGCTTCCCCCGTTAAGGCTCAAACACATAGCCGGCGTTGCAGGTAGATGGAACAATTCCGCCCGTTCATCAAAACGCAGCGCTCCCCAACCGCATCTCTCATTGAATTTTATGCACATTTGTTTTAACTTATCAACCGGTTCGGCATTGCCGGAACATGCTGTTGTCCGGCCCGGGCTGCGAAACAGGTCCGAAAACAACCGAGACATGAAAAAACTGCCCCTGCTGTTGCTTCTCCCCCTGCTGCTCATCTCCTGTCCCAAAGATGACCCGGAGGACGAACCGGGCGAGATCCTGGACGAGGCCGAGATCGGTCCCCAGGGAGGCAGCCTGGAGAGTGAAGAGATCACCCTGACCGTTCCCCCGGGGACATTCACTGCGACCCATTCGGTGCGGATCGCCGTCGAGAAAGAACACACGGACGATTTCGGCGGCAATGCGGTCACACCGGTGTACCGGGTGACCGGAATGCCTTCAGTCACTTCCGGACCGATGACCCTGCGCATACAGTATGAAGGAAACCTTGAGGATGAGACATACATCGCCATTGGGAACGGGTACGAAATGGTGGAGACGGAGGAGGAGGCGGTCCTTTACGCGCTCTGCCCGGCGACTGCTTCCTCCGGGAGCCTGGAGGCCGAGATCCCCATTTTGACCGGGGAGGAGGAGGATGGATTGAAGTCCGCCCTGTTCCACCCCAACCTGTACATGGTGTTTACCGGGTTGAGCCACATGATGGAAACCGAGGGGGCCTATTTCAATTTTTCATATCCCTCCGCGATGGATAAGCAGAAACTCCTGCAGCTGGCCGGGTATCTGGACGAGGCCATGGATGCCTATGTGGAGATGGGTCTGGCGGACCGGGAGGCGCTGGATGCGGCGGTGGATCTGATGGGCAGCCCCACAGTGGTCATCACAAAAAAGGATGTGAGGGATCCCTATGCCTGGACGGTGGACATGCCGAAGATGAAACCCATCAGCGGGAACGATCCCATGGCCGCACTGGACAGGTACACCGGCCACGGGAACATCCGGCTGAACACCACCGTGTCCGCCGTCGAGGAATCCCCACCGGAAACGGTAAAAGCCATGGCATACCTGTGGGTGTACCGCATGATCTGTTACTATTACCTGGGCGATCAGATGGACTGGTATGCATACGCGTCGGCACTGTACATGAAAGAGAAATTTGCCGGGGTGTCGGATTACACGCCCGACATGTTCTCGACCCGGGGGAAATCCCCCTTCGGGGGGATGGAGGCGGGGAAGGAGCTTTATCCGTATGTCTCTGCCGGCCATTCCATCCTTGGAGGAGTCGTTCCCATGCAGGACCGGTGGCACGCCATGGGCATGTATCCGTTCATCAGGTACCTGGACAGGCGGTATCCGGGCGACAAAACGCTGTTCAGCCGGATCATCATGGAAAGCATCAGGGGGGAGTCGGGTACCTCCATGGAAGGGATCATCAATGCCCTGGAAGAGCCCGAATACACCTGGTGGCCCGGCTTCTTCGAACAATACCTGACCCGCCAGCTGGCGGAGATCCCGGCGGCAGAATTCACGAATATCATGGAGACCGGCGATGTGATCGAATTCGACAAGGAGGCGAACACATCTGCCAGCCGCAGCGCGGAATATGCCGATCTTTCGGCCGGACTGTACAGGATCAATTTCCTGTTCTCCGAATTCCAGAATGAATCCAGCCTGAACCTGAAGGCCGTTTGCGCCGACCTTCAGCCGGAATACCTCACCGCCATGGCCTTCGGGCTGAAGGACAACACACTGACCTATCTGGATGATGCGGCGGATTTGACCATCGGGGGACTGAAAGCGTTGAAAAGCAGCGGCACTTCTTCCATCGTGGTGGTTGTGGCCAACTGTTACAGCGAGCCCGGGGCGGACGAGCGGCTGAATATCGAGCTGCAGACCAGGCTCCGGTCTATTCCCGAAGATATTGACTTCACCAGGGTGCTGCTATCCCTGCACTGCAGGACCGGATACACATATACGGCAGGGGGGAGTGGGGAGGACCGGTTCGACTATGAGGGCGACCATCGCACGGGGAGCATGACGGAGAATATATTCACGGCCGCATGGGACGAGTCATCCACCACGGGGAAATCGGGCACCATCGAAGTGGAATTCGATCCGGCGGAGTTTCCTTTCCGTGTGAGCCGTTTTGATGTGCAGGCGGTAAACGACGGGACCTGGTGGGTGAATCCTGTCACCGAGGAATGGCTGGTGGTGAACGAATCCTTCACGATCTCGGGAGGGAACCTGGAACTGGTGGAATATGACATGGTGAACAGCAGCGGATACATCCAGCATTATTTCACCGTCCGGGTGGCCGGCACCGATGCCTGCGGCTACCTCACCGGGGTGAACCATGTGGTCAGGGACGGGGACATG
>JAXGMU010000141.1:0-5085 GCA_040768485.1 Bacteroidales bacterium | reverse complement strand
GCCACTTCCCGAACTTACCACTACCATATATCCAACATCAAACCCCTGTATACCCGAAACTACTCCCATTATGTATACGGACCGCTGGATGTGGAGGAGATTGCCAGGTGCTGCGGGATCATCATGGAAACGACCGATTTTACCAGCTTCAGCAAACTGCATACGGATGTGAAGAACAACCACTGCAGGATCATGGAGGCTGCATGGAAAAAGCTGGACAACGGTTATGTGTTCGAGATCAGGGCGGACCGTTTCCTCCGGAACATGGTCCGTTCGATCGTGGGAACCCTGCTGGATGTGGGTCAGGGAAAGATCGACAGGGAGGGTTTCAGGCAGATCGTCAACGCAAAGGACCGGTCCGCCGCCGGCATGTCAGCCCCCGCAAAGGGGCTTTTCCTGGTGGATGTCACCTACAGAACACAACAGGATTGAAGCTGCAAATGACGGAAACCGTACAGGATCTTTCAGGAATGATCCCAGGTCAGGTGCGCCCGGAAGATCTCCCGGTCATCCCCGGTCCGCCGCCCCAGAAAAGAGAAATCCCCTGCCCCGTCCTTTGAAACCGCAAGGGTGATCTCCTCCCCGAAATGTGATTCATGCATGAAATTGATCTCGAATTGCCCGATGCGCCTCTCCAGCGCCGGCTGACCGGCTGTATCGATGCACCATTCCATGTATTTTACATTGTTCACGTGTCCCACCACATCCAGGTCGGAATAAACGATCCTGTGCAGTCCTGTGGGAACCATACCTGGCGGCAGATCGATCTTCTGCAGCTTTTCCGCAAACGGCCTGTCCTGTCCCTCCCGGTACTTTTCCAGCGCTTCCGACGGCCTGACAGGCCTCCGGGTCCTCCCGTCCACCACCAGCCAGGAGGTGGTGGCCATTCCGAGCACTTCCTGTTTATCCGATGCAATCCTGAAATCCCTCATGGCGAAAAGACCATCCAGTCCGCAGGGCCAGGTTTCCACCAGGATCTCCTCATCCCACGCAGGATACCGCAGGATCCGTATCTTCATCCTGGAGAGCACCCAGAAGGTCTGCTCCTTCAACAGGTCATGGTACCCGAAACCCAGCCTGCTCGCATGTTGGTAAGCCATCTCCTGAAAGAACGCCGCCAGGGAGGTGAGTCTTGCCTCGCCCCGTGGATCCAGGTCAAATGAAGAGACTGTAAAACGCCTGGTGAGTGATTCCTTCATGGTTTAATCCGATTCTTCCTGCACCGCAGGGGTCCTGTTCCAGATCTCCCACGAGGCTTCCGCCTGAAAAACAAGCATGCCGTACCCGTTCACAATGGTTGCTCCCCGTTCTTCTCCCAGCTGCAGAAACCTTGTTTTTGCCGGATTGTACACAAGGTCGAAGAGGAGATGGTCGGGGGTAACCGCTTCGTATTGGATCGGGGGGCAGGAATCCACATCCGGGTACATCCCCAGCGGGGTGGTGTTGATCACGAGTAGATGACTCCTTATCAGACCATTATCAAGGTCTCCGTACCGGATCCGGTCGCTTCCCCCTGACCTGCTCACCCGCATGAATTCGATCCCCAGATTTTCCAGAACGTATGCCACCGCACTGGAAGCCCCTCCCGTGCCCAGGACCAGGGCACGTGAATGCCGGTCCTGCACATGTTCGCGGAGCGACTTTTCAAAACCGGTCACATCCGTGTTGTGTCCCAACAATGCCAGCCTTCCTTCCCTCCTGCAAAAACAGATGGTATTCACAGCTCTGATCTTTCTTGCCGTGTCACTCAGCCCATCCAGGTAAGGAATGATCTTTTCCTTGTATGGCACGGTCACATTTAACCCTTTCAGGGCCGGTTCCGATTTCACAAGGGATGGAAACCCGGAAATATCTTTCAGCGGATAATTCCTGTACACGGCATCGATTTTCTCTTCCTCAAACTTTTTCGAAAAATAGGCAACTGAGAAACTATGCTCCAGCGGGTACCCGATCAGTCCGAACAATTTCGTATCCATCCGTTCACTGATCATGCTCCCGTTGCTTTTTCATCTTCCTGTTTTTTCTCCCTGTTCCCCGAGAGGAGAAGCTCGATGACCAGGATGATCCCGATGCCGACGGCTGCCATGAGAAGCGCCATCCAGAACCGGTCGTCCGGATCCCCGACCACCGGCAGGATGTTTTTTTCCACAAGCGGCCTGATTTCTCCCTCCACCAGGATCGTTTCCACAGTCTTTTTCCAGGGCCAGATCTTGTTCAGTGACCCGATCATGAACCCGACCAGCACGGCAACTGTCACATCATGATGTTTCTTCAGAAGCCAGGAAAGCAGGTTCGCGAAACTGATGATCCCGATTACAGCCCCCGTTCCCAGCAAAAGCAGGTCCATAGCAACAGGTTCGTTCACCGCGTGAAGGGCAAACGCATACTTGCCCAGCAGCAACAGGATGAAACTTCCGGATATGCCGGGAAGGATCATGGCACAGCTTGCCAGTGCACCGGAAAGGAGTACGAACCAGAAGGCATCCGTGGTCGTGGCCGGCGTCACGCTTGTGATGTAGAACGCCAGGCCGGTTCCGCCGACCAGGGCCACCACTTCAGTAAATGTCCATTTTTTTACCTTCTTGTAGACAATGTAGGTGGAGGCAAGGACCAGGCCGAAAAAGAATGACCAGATGAGTACGGGATGATGTTCAAGCAGGTATTCAAGGATTCTTGCCAGGGAGAGAACCGAGATAAAAATCCCCACGAAAACCGCGAGCAGGAAGTTGCCGTTGATGTGTTTCCAAAATGCCGCCCATTTCCCGGTCAGGAACAGCTTCAGTGCCTTTGCGTTGATGCTTTTAATGGAGTTGACCAGTTCCTCATAAATCCCCGTGATGAAGGCTATGGTCCCCCCGGAAACACCCGGCACCACATCGGCTGCTCCCATGCCCATTCCCCTCAGCACCAGGAGCAGGTATGTCCGCATGGATTTTTTCACAGTTTCCTGTCGTGAAATTTCTCAGGCAGAAAGTCAAAGAAGGTATCCCCGCGCATCCCCAGGCGCAGTGCCTCCAGTGCCACCACCTCTGCCGGAGCAATGTTCCCCAGGTTCACATTGGCCCCGATGAGCTTGATGAACATGGCCTGCTGGGCTTTGTTCGGAGCCTCCCAGAGCACATCATCCACTGAAATCTCCGTCATGATGGCATCGATCAACTCCCGGTTGGCTGAACCATCCGACTGGTAGATCCCGATGGTACCGCTTTCCCTGGCCTCTGCAATGACCTTCCAGGCCCCTGTCTCCAGCTCGGTTTTCATGTTCGTGACCCAAACTTCATTGGGTAGGTCGACTCCTTTCACCTTGCTGCCTACTTCTGAAAGAACCCGGAAATCCTTTGCCAGATCTTTAATACAATCCAGTTTCTCTGTATGCTCCATACGGATGGAACCGTCCGATACTTCCACCGTATCCAGCTGGCAGGAAGCGATAAACTTTTTGTAATCATCGTACCGGTCCCTGACAAAGAACATCTCAAACAGGGTCCCCCCAAAATATGGCTTCAGTCCGGCCGACTGGTACAAGGCCACTTTTTCCTTCAGCTTCTGTGTGATCAGGGCGGTCCCGAAACCCAGCTTCACCAGGTCGGTAAAAGGTGCGCTTGACTCGATGAAGTGCTCTGCCTCTTTCAGGCTCAGTCCCTTGTCCATCACCATGGTGATCCCGGAAGAACGTTCCCCCGAAGCTCTTTCAGGGATATGATTCAATTGAAAATTCATAGCAATGTATTATTTGATCGTTTATTATCCCGCGAGTGCTTATGTTCTGCTTTTCCGGATGATCTGCCTGACATTCTTGTCCCACGTGCCTTCAGGAAAGTACTTGATGAATTCTGAAAGCAGGTTTTTGTCCATGCCGAGGGATTCTTTCAGGAATTTGGTTGCCATTTCCCTGTTGCCCTGCTTCAGGTGACAGACTGCTATTCTCATGCGGATCTCCCCGGCCCCTTGATGATGGGTAAACGCTTCCCCGAGAAAGTGAAGGGCGTTCTCATACAAACCTTCCTTCATCAGGATCCCTGTCAGGGCAATCCATCCATCCAGGTCATCCGCATCTGCCCTGGTCACATAGCCGTAGCATTTTACTGCTTCCTCGGTCAATCCGGCATCTTCATTGGCATACCCCAGGTTGATCCAGTAATCCAGGTTGCTGTTGTCGAATTCAATCGCCTTCAGGATGTAAGCGATGGCTTCCTGGAATTTTCCCATGCGGTGATAGATCATTCCGGCCCCGAACCAGCCTTCCGGATCGGTATTGTCTATCTCGATGACCTTTCGAAAAGACTTCAAAGCTTCGTCCAGCCTGTCAAGCTGTTCATAACAGTCGCCCAGGTAACAGTAGGCCTGTGTGTTCTCCGGCTCGATCTCCAGAAATTCTTTGTATGCTTTAATGGCAAGGTCGTAGTTTTCGGCGCTCACCCAGACACTGGCCTTGTTGAAATATGCCGATGCGTAGTCGGGATTGATGGCAATGGAATAATCATATGCCTCCACTGCCTTCTCGTACTGTTCCATCTTGTGGAACACGATCCCCATGTTATACCACACATTGTCAGAGTAGGGATCGATGTCCAGATAAAGCTTGTAATATTTCAGGCTCTCGGCATACCTGTGAAGCCTTTCATAGAAATAGCCCAGATCGTACAGGACCGATGTATTGTCGGGCTGTTGCTGGTGCGCCTGGAGCAGGTACTTGATGGCAAGTTCGAAGTGCCGCACATTTTCAAAGGCGATGGAGATATTGACCAGCGCATCGAATGTGTCCTCCGTGGAGATCCTGAGCGCCATGTCGAACTGGTGCTCGGCCTCCTTCAGCCGGCCCAGCTGGCAGAGTGCGGTACCCTTCAGGAAATAGCGTTCCGGGTTGTTCTCTTCCCAGGCCGGAATTTCCTCAAGGAGAGCCAGTGCCTTTTTTGGCTGCCCTTGTTCAATATGTATGTGGATGAATTTATACTTGATTTCCACCGAAGCAGGATGCTGCCGGCTGCCCAAAACTGCTGCTTCCCGGGCCTCATCAAACTTGAAACCCTCCAGGTAGTATTCGATGATCTGTTCGAACTCTTCCACATCGAAAAAAATCGACTG
>JAXGMU010000140.1:3475-5114 GCA_040768485.1 Bacteroidales bacterium | reverse complement strand
CGGAGAACTTGAAACGGGAGAATCCATAAGATGCAAATGACCCGAACAGGATGCCCACCTTCGCAGAATCCAGGAGGAGCTGATTGTCGGGAAAGGCAAGGTTCGCAATAAAAATGGACATGGTAAATCCCACTCCGGCCAGAAGCGAAACCCCCATCACCTGCCAGAATTTTGTATTTTCGGGAAGTGCTGCAAGACCCAGTTTTACCCCGAGCCAGGAGAACAGGAAAATACCAGCGAATTTTCCTGCCACGAGGCTGATGGCGATGGTGCTGCTCAGGGTGGTGTCAAGGGCTGTCCCGTTGCTGAAAACCACCCCCGAATTGGCCAGTGCAAAAACAGGCATGATCAGAAAGGCAACCCAGTTGTGAAGCTTGTGCTCCAGCTGCTGAAGGGGAGACTGTACCTTGCTGGTCCATTCCTCCAGGTTGTCAAGCTCCTCAATTTGTTCGCTGGTAAGGATGGGCTTGTTGTTATCTGCGGCAGCCATGATCTTATCACTGATCCGGCAGAGCCTTTCAGAGTATGTCCGGATATCGATCTTCTGCCGGATGGGAACGGCAAATGCCAGCAATACTCCTGCAATGGTCGGATGAATGCCGGCTTTCAGGAAAAGGAACCAGATCACGATCCCGAAGGAGAGGATCAGGTATTTCGCATGGATCTGCCTGTAGGAGAGGATATAGAGAATACACAAAAGACCCAGGCCGTATACCAGGAGCATCCATTTGATGCTTGTACTGTAAAATATCGCGATCACGAGGACCGCTCCCAGGTCATCCACGATTGCGAAAGCGGTCAGGAATATCTTCAGTCCCAGCGGCACCCTTTTACCAAGCAGGGTGATAATGGCCAGTGAGAATGCAATGTCGGTGGCCATGCTGATTCCCCATGCGTGGCTGGTTTCCGGATTTCGGTTCAGCAGAAAGAAGAAAATCACGGGGACCAGCATGCCGCCCAGCGCTGCCAGAAAAGGGAATGTGGCCTTCTTTACGCTGTTGAGTTCACCGATCAGCAATTCCCGCTTGATCTCAAGCCCGATCAGAAAAAAGAAGATGGCCATCAGTCCGTCATTGATCCACAGGATCAACGGCTTTGAAAGTTCATAATCCTCTGTGCTGATGCCCAGTTTATACTGCCAGACGGACTGGTAGATGTTGCCGAAATGTGAGTTTGCCCAGATCAGTGCCAGGACCGTGGCCGTAAAGAGGATCACGCCGCTGAAACTCTCCGTGGTGACAAACCTCTGGAAGGGAGTGATCAAAAGCTTTTTGACCATGTGTGTTTATTTTAACTATTCAATGAGAACTGTTGCGAAACGGCTGAATAATGATGGATTAAATATAGACAATCATGATGAAATATCGATCCATTAAGGCTTCAGGGGATGTATTCTTGCAGCCCATCCACCGCCGGGAGCCAGATGGATCTGCAGTTTATCGCCGGGATCGATACGGATCGATTCCTTCCTGTAATCCATCGCCTTCCGGTCCGCGTTGATCCCGTCCGCGAATACCACTGCTTCATACATCCCGGGCTCCAGGAAGGAACAATCGATGGTCAGTTCCCTCCTCCGCCAGCTGGTCATGGCCCCCACATACCATGTAGGTCCCTTTTTGCGTGCGATGGCCACATATGC
>JAXGMU010000140.1:0-3465 GCA_040768485.1 Bacteroidales bacterium | reverse complement strand
GAGGCTGGCGACGAGTGCCTGCGCGAGATCGCGATACGCCTGAGACGCGCATTTCACGGCGCCGGCCTGGTCGCCCGGCTGGGTGGCGACGAGTTCGCGCTCATCCTGAACGCTCCCACCTCTCCCGCCAGGGCCTCTGTTTCATCAAAGGTGGTGGGGATGCTGGTGATGAAATCCGTGCATTCCTGTTCCTCCGTATATATGGTCGGATTGTCCGCCAGCATCTGAAAGGGCACTTCATAGATCACGTACATGGCCAGCTGGTGGCATCGGGTGCCCTGGCTCATGGGATCGGCATAGATGGGCCGGAAGTTTTCCCTGGTGGCATTTCGCATGGCGCCCGGGGTGTAATCCATGGGCCCTGCCATCATCCGGATAAAGGGGATTGTTACATCGTACCGCGGCACATCCTCATGGGCCCATTTCACGTTTTCCAGTCCCTTTACCCCCTCGTATCCGACCACATTGGGATAGGTCCGCTGCAGCCCGGTCGGTTTGAACACGCCGTGGTAATCCACCAGTAGACGGTGTTCGGCTGCCCTTCCTGCGATTTCGGAAGTGGAAGCCACTGCCTTCTGGTCGTCCCGGTCAATAAAGTCGATCTTGAATCCCCTTACACCCAGCCCGGAATAATGGGGAAAAGCCTCATCCATCTGCCGGAGAATATCGCTCCAGGTAGCCCACAGGATGACCCCGATCCCTTTCTGTTCCGCATGGGCGAGGATCTCTTCCAGGTCCACTTCCGGCACGGTCTTCATCAGATCGCCTTTCTCTGACCATCCCTCGTCGATGATCATGTACCGGAGACGGTTGGCAGCGGCAAAATCAATGTAATGTTTATATGTCTCAGTATTCTGTCCGGCCCTGAAATCCACCCCGTAAATGTTCCAGTCGTTCCACCAGTCCCACGCAACCTGGCCGGGTTCGATCCATGAAGGATCTTCGATCCTGGGCGGGGAGGCCAGTTTCTGAACGATGTCGTTGTCCAGCAATTCCCTGTCCTCCCCGCTGATCACGATCACCCGCCAGGGAAAGAGACGCTGACCGGTGGTTTTCGCAATATAACCGGCCCTGGACACGGGGATCAGGTTCCTTGCCACCTGTACCTCCTCCAGGGGAAAGGGTGCGAACACTCCCTTAAATCCCTTCCCGGTGTCGTTCACATCCAGGAACATGCCCGGGTAATCTTCCAGGTCCGCTTCCAGGATCACCACCTTTTTCCCGTTTCCCGGGTCCACCAGGAGCGGCAGGAATGCCAGCGAGTCTTTCCTGAACCGGGAGATGCGCTGTTCCGTGTACAGGGATTCGAATGAGCAGTTGAATATCCGTCCGTCCCTGTAATCCCACATATAGGGGATAAAAGCCATATGGTCTTCCGGAAAATTGAAATTGGCCTTTTCATCCAGGATGACCACCTCCCCTTTTCTGTCCGTGAAAAACCGGTACGCCACCGCGTCATCGTAAACCCGGAAGATGATCCCGTACCCGCCCCTGCATGTGAGGGTAAGCTGGTTGCAGTGATCGGGAATGACTGCCTTCCGGTAGTTGATCGCAGGAATCTCCGAATCAATCTCGATGGCACTGGCCGATTTCACGCGAACATTTTCACCGAGTACTTCAACCGCTTCATTTCCACTGACAGCGCCGAGGGTCAGTGAGACAGGGGAGGGGAGCAGGATCTGCTGTCCCCGGTGCACGACGGACCACTGAAGTTTTTGTCCGGTCTCGATTTGCACTGTAATGGTTCTATCGGGGGATTGTACCCTGTATTCCGGATCAGCATTCTGCGCGTGTGTCGCTGAAACAGATAATAAGCAAAGGATGATGAAGGGGATTGAACAATTTTTCATGATGTTTCAAATTTAAAAGCTTACAGGACGATCCCGTATTTATTCGCCAGAAATAAAAGCAGGACTGTCAATCCAAAGGATATCAAAGGGGAAATGATCCACATGAAGAAGAATTTGTTGACTGCGGTCTTCCTGAATATGTTCCTGAATCCCAGTTTGGCCACTCCGATACCAAGGATCGCACCCACGTTCAACTGCACCAGGGAGGTTGGAATTCCCCTGGCCAGGGAAGCGATCAAAAGCAGGCTTGCCGAGATGAATGCAATGATCACCGCTTCGAGTTTACCGAAGAGGACGATCTCCTTTCCAGTATTCTTCACGATCTTGTGACCGAAAATGGAACTGCCTATCCCGAAACTGGGAGCAATGATCAGGATCGCCATGATCATGATCAGGGTGAAATGCCCGTCACTGTCCAGTTGAAGCTCGTTGATGGCCATGGTGGCCACCGGTCCTGCTGCATTTGCCACGTTATTTGCACCGATGGAGAATGCCACATAGAGGGACATCCCGACGATCAGCCCCTTGAAAATGAAATGTTCATTCAGTTTCCTGGACATGGTGATCCCGGTCTTCCGGATGGGTTTGTATATGTATTTTCCTATCAGGTAACAAAGCAGAAAGGAGATCACGGGCAGGATGAACCAGGTGGGAATGATTTCCAGCAGGACTTTCCTGGCATTCAGCTCATCATAGTAAAGGGCAGCACCCACCACGGCCAGGATGGTGGCCTGGCTGGTGGACTGGGGAATGCCCGCGATGTTCGCGATCAGCATGGCCACGAAGACTGAAAAAAGGATGATGGATACGACCAGGAGATCCATCTTTTCCGGGGCCAGCACTTCCTGTCCGACCGTGGTGGCAGTCCCTTTGCCGGCCAGGATGGCCCCCAGAAAAACCATGATGCCGAAAAGTCCCGGGATAAGGTTCTTCCGGATCAGATCCGCTCCATAAGCAGCTGAAAATGCCGGCGCGGTTCCGCTTCCTCCCATGGTCATGCCCAGGAGCACGGCGATGATAAACGGGATGAGCAGGTGGTTGAACAAAGGCGACATGTTACTTCTGGGTTGTCATGGATCCGTTCCGGCGTGCCAGCCGGCGAACAATTGTTTTCCCGGGGATTAATTTACCGCAAGTTTTGGAATCTGTGAAATTTAAACAGATAATTACCTAGTATCTTCCAAACTGCCTGACTTTCTTCCTGATCTTTTTATCAAGCTTCTGACCGAGTTCCTCTGTTCTCACCCTCCACTTCCAGTTGCTCCGGGTGGTCGAAGGGCGGTTCATCCTGCTTTTTTCGTCCAGGCCGAGCCAGTCCTGCATGGGTACAATGGCTATTTTTGCCGGGGAAGCATAGGCGATTCTGATCATCTCCCTGTGAGCATTTTTCTCGGTCAGTTCTTTTCCCGAGAAAGCCCTGAACCTTTTCAGGGTGGCCCGGTCCGCTTCCTTCCTGAACCATCCTTTCATGGTATTGTTGTCGTGGGTCCCCGTGTACACGATGCTGTTGTAATCGATATTGCCAGGGAAATGATGAGAAAACGGCATCCGGCTGCCAAAACCAAACTGCACCACCTTCATGCCCGGAAGATGATAAAGATCTCTCAGGTCATAC
>JAXGMU010000139.1:0-5145 GCA_040768485.1 Bacteroidales bacterium | reverse complement strand
GCCTATTGCCAGGACAATGAACTGGCCTGGATGGACTGGAACTGGGATGAGGACCGGCAGAGGCTTTTCGAATTCACCAGGTGGATGATCGGCATCCGCAAAGCCCATCCGGTGACGCACCGCAGGAGGTACTTCATGAACCGCCGCATCCAGGGGGAGGGAATCAGGGATATCCGCTGGCTCAACACGGACGGAGTAGACATGAGCCAGGAGGAGTGGGAGACCAGCTTCATCCGCTGCATGGGCATGCTGCTCAACGGAGAACTGATGCGGGAGATTGACCAGCACGGGAATGATCTGATGAAGGACATCCTGCTGATCCTGGTCAACAGCTGGTGGGAGCCGATTTCGTTCACCCTTCCCCACGAGGACCTGAGCATCAGGTGGGAAGTACTGGTGGATACGGACCGGGAACCATTGCCCGATACCCCTGTATATGCGGAAAATGTCTACAAGATCAGCGGCCGGTCACTGGTGCTGCTGAAAAATGTCAGGTAGATCACATCTGTTCTCGTATTCCCAAAACCTGCCTGTCAGAAAGGCACTTCAAGGCTTCTCTCTTCATCAACATCCCGGACGCAGCGCACGGACATGCCAACCTTCTTGGGAGCAGAGTCGAACCAATTACTCACATTCATCATATTGAGAAGTCCCAGGGCTCCCGCATCATTCCCATCATATTCGGAAGACGACCACCAGTAACCCTGGTGTCCAATATTTTCAAATATGGTGAAACTTCTGCATCCACCGGGAAGCGCACCAAAACCGCTCTCATTGTCTGCCAGGTTGGGTATCATCCAGTGCTTTGTCCCGGCCTCTTTCAGTTTCCCGCCGGCTACATCTGAACCACCCAGTTCCGTAATCAGGTCATTCCAGTCTTCCTCCGCGGGTACACGCCAACCCGCTGGACATAGTTTTTCCGTATCCACCGCATACCAGTTGTACAAAGCGCCGCATGTAACAGCAGAATATGAATTTGCGACAGCATTCCCATACCAGCAGTAACCCGGTGTTGTCAATCCGAGCCATTCAACCTGATCGGTAACCAGGGGAATGTTCGTGCCATCATTGTATCTTGTGGTCCTCAGGTTCTCATTCATCCAGACAAGGTCGCCTATCCTGATGCCCCTGTAAAGATTGCCATCATTATCCACAGCGATATCCATCAAATTATAGGCGTTTATTGATCCGCTCAGAAAAAGCTGTTCCAGGAGATAATATTTTGTGACAGCATCCTGGGCATCGGTCGGATCGGTGACCTTTCTGATCTGTCCGCCGGCAGAATCACTCACGGCAAGCACATCGCTCAATCCCTGTGTTTCGGTGATCGCGGCAACGCTGCCTGCGGTTTTCGCATAAAAAGCATAGGGAGTACTCAGCAGCTGGCCTGTTCCTGACAGGCTGTAGTCAGTTCCGCCCGCCGGGTCTATTTCGGTTCTAACATAATAGGGTCCCGAAGACCAGTCGATATCGGTGAATAATCCCGATTCCGCCGAACCGGTCCCTATTTCAATGTCTGCAATACCGCTGGGACCTGTGGTCGTGGTATGGGATTCTGCATAAACAACAATACTTGCCTCCACATCCCTGGCGATGATCACATGCAGTCCTATCTGCTGATCGGGGATCACAGCATGGTTGTGATCCCGGATCACCGATTGGTACCGGATGCTTTCAGGGGCCTGGGAAGCAAGGTGTACTGTCATCACTGTCATCCCTGCAACGATCATTAATTTCTTCATGTCTGTTCGGTTTTTTATTGTGAACAAGGTCATGTGAAACGGTCAGTCTTTGATGCATCTCACCGATAATCCGGCTTCCTTGGCATAATTTTTCTCGCCATAGATGCCCGAATTATATAAAAGGACCGCGCTCACTCCTGCAGCAGCAGAGTGTTCCGTGACAGTCCAGAACATCGCGGCATTGCCTATGCCCGCATAAGCGCCATCAGCGTTACGCATGCCGGCAGGAAGAGCAGTGAACCCGCTCAGGTTCGTGGCCATTGTATTGGGCCTGTTCCAGTTCCTGGTTCCGTTCTCTTTAAATTTGCCTCCGGCAATTTCTGCACCACCTACGAATTCGACCAGTGTGTTATATTCAGCCTGCGTGGGAACATGCCAGCCTTCAGGGCACAGGTTACCCGAAGCAACTGTTGGCCAGTTGTACAATGCCCCGCATGCTGACGCAACTGCCGAATTAGATGCTACGTTTCCATACCAGCAATATGCGGGAGCAGACATGGCTGCCCAGTCGGCTCCATCCGTAACAGCAATTATGGCTGAATGATCGCTCATGGTGGTGGTTCTCAGGTTCTCCGCCATCCATGTTTGCGTACCCATTTTGATGGTTTTGTAGGCATTGCCGTCGACATCCGCTACGAATCCTGCAAAATGCAGCGGAATCAAACCTGATGCCCAAAAGATCAGGTCGGTATATGCTTTTGTCACCACATCCTGAGAATGAGTGGGATTGGACACGTTTTTAATTTGACTGTGTGCATTGTTATCTATAGACAATACTTCAGCAAGCCCCTGTTTTTCCGTGTATTCACCCGTGAAGTTTTCCGCATGGTCCGCATACAGCGCGTATGGCACGCTCACGATCTGGCTTACAGCCGTGATGGTGTAAGTTAATTCATCTGTCGGATAGATCACCGTGCTGATGAAATAGGGTCCGTTCGACCAGTCGATGGATCCGATGGTTCCCGAAACGACGGTACCGGCTCCGATCTCAAGGCTCATCAGGCCATTGGCGTTGGTTTTCCACTTCTGGGTTTCTTCATAGACCACGGTACCAGATTCCGATCCCTGCAGGATCTGGATCTCCATATGGATTTTTGTATCGGCCAGCAATGTGCCGGAAGTATCCCTGATTACTGCCTGATAACCGATCTTATCGGGTGCCTGACCCGTCAGATTGGCGGCCAGCAGCAACATGGGTGCATACAGAAATATCTTTTTCATTGGATTTAATGTTTGATGATTTTAAATGTCATGAGATTTTTTTCAGGGGTCATCACGTTCAGGTAATAGATCCCTGCAGCATATTTTTCCATGGCGACAACAGATTCATCGCCTGTGATCCTCTTATTGAGCAGTATCCTGCCATTGCTGTCAACCAACCGATAGAACAATGGCAGATTTTCGGTGTATCCTGTTTTTAAAAACAGAAGGCCGGTCACGGGATTGGGATAGGCCCTGAATTCCAGGGTGATCATATCGGTCTCCTGCGTTCCCGATATGACATACACCTCGAAGGGTTGTTGCACTCCCTCGGCGATGGATCCCTCTGTAAGCGAATGGACGGAATAGAATGTCTGTCCGATGGAATAGCTTGCGCACCCGCCGCTTCCCGTGGCATTGCCGCCGGCAGTCAGGATGGTTTCCTGTGCAGGCAACTTCACGAACGCAAGGCTCAACAGGAGCCCTGTGATCAACATGATGTTTCTGAGTGGTCTGATCTGTTTCATGTTTCTGGATTATTGCTTGATGATTTCAAATGTCTTGATTTCCTTTTCCTGCTTCATGATCTTCAGCAGGTATAAACCGGAGGGATGGCTTTTCATATGGATGGCGTAAACTTTGCTGGTCAGTTCCTCCTGTTCCAGCACCTTCCCGTTCATATCATACAGGACGTAATGAAAATCCCTGGCTTCGGTGTGGGTAAGCTCTATCAACAGGAGGTCGTTGGTGGGATTGGGACGGGCTTCAACGCAATAGGGTAGTCCTTCCAGCGTCTTGATTTCCCTGATCACCAGGCAGGTCTGCTGAAGATCCTGAACGGGTTCCGCGGTTTCCTGAGAGAACAACTGGCATACGATCCCGGTTCCGAAAAGCGTACAAGATATCATGATCCATTTCATGCCGCACAATGGCTTTGCCGGGCACCGCTTGTTTTCAGTCGATTTCATCTGCAACGATTTATTGTTTCAGCAGCCTGCATGTACTGATCTGCCGGTCAGGCAGGGTAATCTGAATAAAATAGACTCCAGGATTCAGGAATTTCAGGTATAGTTCAGCAACTTCACCCGTGAAGGGTTCATGATAGCACACTTTACCTGTAATATCAAAAACCAGCACGTGGTGGAGCCCGGACTGTCCGGTGTGGATCCTTATCTGATCTTTGACCGGATTCGGGAATATTTCCACCGTTCCCGGAATGTTCTCCTGCACCTCCAATCCCGGCCCTGACTCGTAGCCTGTATGGTAGGCGGCAACTGCCATTGCATATTCATCAGGAGTATCTGTGGAACCCGCAACATAGAGCATATCGCGGTCAGGACTTGAAACGATGGCTGTTACCCGGTTATTTTTCCCCGGATATATCTCCGTGGTCAGTACTCCGTTGTTGCCGAAAGAGGCATCCAGCAATCCGCCTGCAGTGATACGGCCGATCAAAAAATCCAGGTTTCCATGATAGTCCGTATGTCCCCCGAAACAATATTTTCCGTCAGGCTGTACCAGGGCCGATGTTATATAATCATTGGATACCGGGACTCTCAATGCAGACCAGCCATTGATCCCGAAACTGTCATCGGCAGTCCCGTCTTCGCCATTCATCCGGTAGGCAAAAATATCCCAATCACCCTCCGGGTGGGGGTAATAACCAAGGGCAGTCAGTGTATGGTTACCCTCCTCATAGACAATGGATCTTATATTGCATGCATATCCGGATTCCTCCGAAAAACAAAGGATCCCATCCACCCCGAAACCGGTATTCCTGTATCCCCCCGGAAGTTCATATTTGACAAGGAATACCGTACAGTCAGAAGATGAAGAACTGGTCCCGCTCACATACATCTGGCCGGAATGATGATCAATGACCAGATCACCGAATGTGCCCTCGACACTGGTGAGGGTGTACATCCCGTTATCTCCGAAAGAGGAGACGAGTTCACCGGTATGATCGATCATCATGAACACCGGGTGGAAATCCAGACAGCCCCCACACATGATGATGTAGGTTTCTCCCGCATGCTGAAAGTAGCCGATGTCGTGCACATACATGGTTCGGGGATCGGTGAATATCCCGTTTTCGCCGAAACCTGTTACAGGCTCCCCGTCCGGATCGAGCATGATCAGATGCGGATGCTCATATGTTTCATAGCTTCTTACAGAAACCAGGATCCTGTCATCAGGAAGTATG
>JAXGMU010000138.1:0-5154 GCA_040768485.1 Bacteroidales bacterium | reverse complement strand
ATGGCCCCCAGCTTGTTGAATTTCGCATAATTCGT
Source organism: Bacteroidales bacterium (assembly GCA_040768485.1). GTDB lineage: Bacteria > Bacteroidota > Bacteroidia > Bacteroidales. Next base: position 5,119 of record JAXGMU010000138.1, on the reverse strand, counting down.
ACGGTCGTTCAACCTGACGATCAAATGATTCGTTCCGAAGTGCTCGTAGGCCGTCTCACAAACGGCGTAATTCTCCTCGTCGGATAAAAGACATACCAGGGTATCCGCAGTCTCCGTCCCGAATTTCCTCAGTGACAGATGATCGAACCCTTTCAGTTCATGGACCACAAATTCTCCGTTTTCAAGGACCTCCGCGTCGGGCTCCGCCACCACGAATTCCACCTGCCAGCTCTGGGCTTTCAACTTCCTTGCCAGGGCGGCTGACTGGCTCTCCCAGCCGAAGATGATGATCTTCTTTTCCGGTTCGTAGGTTCCGTCAGGTCTGACATGCACCTCCCCGACCAGATGAAGCGCCCATTTGAACAGCGGCGGACCCACCAGCTGGTTCAGGACGATCACCGCGATCATCAGTGTGGCAAATTGTCCCCCCCACTCCGGGTATTCCGCTGCAATGACCGTCGCAAGGCCCACCCCGACCCCGGCCTGGGTCACATACGGCATCCATGAGATCCACCGGTATCGCAGCGGATCGCGGGCGGCTGTGCTGCCTGTATAACCGGCCACGAACAGGGAAATCAGCCTTGCTCCGAAAATGATCAGGGTGACGTGCCAGAGGGAGGCCAGCACATCCAATGAAATCAAAGCCCCCGTCAGGGTGAAGAAAACGATATACACATAGGGTCCGGTTTCCTTGACCACCTTCACAAAATCGTTCCTGTACACCGTGTAGTTGGTGACCATAAAACTTCCGATCAGGGTGATCATCAGTGGTTCGATGTGCAGATGCAGGCCCAGGTGCGAATCGGACCAGGCACCAATGGTACGTGTTAAAAGGTAAACCGTAAATCCCGCAGCCAGGACCAGTACTTTCTTCAGGGTGGACGCCCCCTTGATGGACAGGATCCACTTCAGTACAAATCCCACCAGTATCCCGAGTCCGAACGCGATGGCCAGTTCGGCAAGCGCCTGGAAGATATAGATGATCCTGAAATCAGCTTTCTGGATCAGTGACCTGGAAAGTGTAAAGATGACCGCGAAAATAATGACCACCGCGAAGTCCTTGATCACCGTGACCCCCAGGGAGGTTTGCGTGAAGGGTCCCCTGGCCCGCAGCTCATTGATGATGGCAATGGCCGATGCAGGCGACCGCGCCACGGCGATGGTCCCCGCCAGAAGCGAGATAGCGATCCGGGCCGCCGGTTCCATCTCCCGCAGAAAAGGGATCATGCCCGCCATGAGATAGATGGCCAGGCTGACCAGTGTAAAAGTGACGGCCACCTGGCTGACAGTCATCACCACGATGCTTCTCAGCCTGTCGGTCAGCTCTTTCAGGTAAAGCTCCGAACCTACAGCAAAAGCGATAAAAGCCAGGGCGATGTCATTCAGGAAACGAAGCCTGGGCAGTGCTTCTGCATCGATCAGGCCCAGCACCTCGGGCCCCGCGAAGATTCCGATCACCAAAAAACCGGTGATCAGGGGAAGTCTAAGTTTGCGGAAAACCCCGGCGATTTGCCCCGATGCCACCGCCACGATGGCGAATGCACACAGGTAAACAAGCACCTGGACAACGGTATCAAGCCGGTCAAAATTCAGATCCATACAGTCCGGTTCATCCTCCGGATTCGTTTATCTCCGGCAGGTAGTGTAAGTTAAGAAAAATTAATAACCCTGCAGGGACAGGCGCACCTGGTCAAGGCTCTCACCGGACCCGACCAGCGTCACGATATCCCCCAGCCTGAGCCGCGTATAACCGTGCGAGATAATGGGCTGGTCGCCCCGGGTCACGGACAGAACAATCACATTCTCTGGCAGCCTGAGATCCCTCAGTGTCAGTCCGTGCAAAGCGGTGTTTCGCAGTTCGATATCCACCGTGTCCTGTGCCTGTTCGGTCCCCAGAAAAATGGAAGTGGCAATGGGGGCCCGAACAAGATGTTCCAGAAGCGATACCATGGCCGTGGCCGGATCCATTACCATGGCACCCAGACTCCGGAAATTCTGATAATTTTCGCGTTCATTCAGCCTGACGATCAAATGCCTGGTCCCGAATTGTTCGTAAGCAGCCCTGCATATGGCATGGTTTTCCTCATCGGAGAGCAGGCACAACAGGGTGTCTGCAGAATGGGCCCCGGTTTTCCTCAGGGCATCGGGATCGGTTCCCGTCATCTGATGAACCCGGTAATCTGACCTGGGAAGCATCTCCCCTGAAGCGACCGGGACAGCGAATTCCACCTGCCATCCCTGTTTCCTGAGCTGGCTGGCCAGGGCGACTGACTGGTTCTCCAGGCCGAATACCAGGACCTTCTTCTCGATCTCAATGGTCCCATCAGGCCTGACATGTGTTTCACCGGCCAGGTTCAGTGCCCATTTGAACAGCGGGGGACCGACGATCTCGTTCAGCACGATCACCGAGATCAGAATGGAGGTCAGTCCGGCTCCCCACCCGGGAAAAGCCGAAGCGATGATGGTGGCCAGTCCCAGGCTGATCCCCGCCTGTGTGATGAAAGGCATCCAGGAAATCCTGATGAAAAGCGGGGGATCCCCGGCAACCATACTTCCTGCCGCGGATGCCGCGGCCATGGCAAGGATCCTTGCCCCGAACAGAATCAGTGTCACATACCAGAGTTGCGTGACCACATCAATGGCGATCCTGGCTCCCGTCAGCGTAAAGAACACCACATATACATAGGGCCCCGTCTCATGAAGGATCTTCATGAAATCAACCCTGTACCTGGAATAATTGGTCACCAGGAAACTGGCGGCGATGCAGATCAGCAGGGGTTCCACATGAATCTCCATACCGGTCCACCGGAACAGTGCGAACCGGATTCCGCCGGTCATCATATAGGTAATCAATCCGGTCGCCAGGACCAGGACCTTTTTCAGCCTGAGGGCACCCTTGATTGAAAGGACCAGCCGCAGCACAAACCATATAACAAAACCAAGTCCGGCTGCTGCCGTCAGTTCAGCCACCACCTGCAGGATAAAAACCGGCGTAAAGCCACCTTTGAGGAACAGTGATTTTGAAAGGGTGACCACTGTGGAGAACAGGATGATGACCACAAAATCCTTCACCACGGTCACCCCGATGGAGGTGAGGGTGAATGGGCCCCTCGCCCGCAGTTCCCTGATCACCGCAATGGAAGCCGCCGGGGAAGTGGCAATGGCGATGGTCCCTGACAGCAGAGAAACCGCCAACCTTGCCGCAAAGCCCAGCTCTTTCAGGAAAGGGACGATCGTGGTCAGGTAAAATACGGTCAGGCTCACGAGCCCGAAAACAAGAACGACCTGGCAGATGATCAGGATCACAATGCTCCTCATCCTGTTCTTCAGGTCACTGAGGTAAAGCTCGGAACCGACTGCAAACGCAATGAATGCCAGTGCGATCTCGTTGATGAAACCGAGCCTTGGCAATGCTTCGGCACTGATCAGGCCAAGAACCTGGGGCCCGGAAACAAGGCCGACCAGTAAAAAGCCTGTGATCAGCGGAAGCCTCAGTTTCCCGAACACGCCTGCAATCCTGCCGGATGCCGCTGCCACCATGCCGAATGCTCCCAGGTATAACAGCACCTGAACCAGCACATGCAGTTCTTCAATCCGAGACCCCATATCCCTGTCCTGTTAACCCGGCGGTGGTGAAAGATATGAAAAAAAGCGATCAGCAGCGCCGCATGCACTCCTACAGATAATTGCACCCGCTCACAGCCCTCCGTTCATTTTTTCCTCAGCATAAGAACTTCATTCAAAGGCTATAACACTGGTTAATAAGATCAGGTAAAAGACCGCATCAGCTCAACGGCACCTGCACAGACCGGAAAGAAACAACCCCTCCCATTCAGGCGAAACACGAAGTCATCAATGTGTGAGTTTTATACAATTATGTGACTTTATTAATTCCCGGGTGATTTCATCTTTACTCTATATCTATCTAATATATAAGGATATGAGAAGGGTATAATAGAAAGAGAGGAAATACAAAAACTCACAAAATCCTGTAAAAGTAACCACTTTGTGACTTGGTGAAATCATTAAAACGGCTACTCCCCAGTTCATCGTTCAAATGAGTGAATCAGTGTCTTTTTTCGTCGCACGCGGCTCAAAAAGGCAACTTCACGAACAGAACCTCATCCCCCGCCTGACCGATGGATGGGTGTATTGCTCCGGAGTTAAAAAAATCCTATATTTGGAGCCCGAATGTGACACCGTTCCATGACGGTGAACAAAGGTCACGGCGAGGTAGCTCAGTTGGTTAGAGCGCATGATTCATAATCATGAGGTCGGCGGTTCAAGCCCGCCTCTCGCTACTGAAAATCAAGAGGTTACATAAGAAAGTTTTGTAACCTCTTTTTATTTACACACAATTTGCACACAAAATATTAAATACAGGCGGTGAAGTATTGGTAGTTCAAAGGCCTCTTTTAATACACTAAATTAGCGATATCCATTGCATCAAAATGTGACTTCTATTTTTCCAACAAAACTTCACCTACAATAATTTAGAATACCCCGAACAACGAAACTCACCTCAATATCCGAGACATTTGGTCTATACATTTTTTCTTTTGTTCCAGATTTGGATGAACATAAAGATTCAACGTTGTACTAATATTAGAATGTCCTAACAGAACGCTTACTGTTTTATAATCGCATTTACTTTCAATGCACCGTGTAGCAAAACTGTGTCTAAGCCCATGAAATTTCAGCTCCGGTATTTCCAATTCTTTCATCAGCTTTTTGTAGTAGTTTCGGTATGTTCTTGGTTCTGTTGGTTTGGTATCATTGGTCAATACAAAAAAACTGCTATTTACTATTTTTTTAATGGGTTTTAACATTCTTAGCAATTCCCGCGTCATTGGAATATCCCTGATAGAATTTTTCGTTTTTGGTGTATCAAGAATCAGCTCGGTATGCCTATTGCCATTTTCAACAACATATATTCGCTGTATTGTTTTTCTAATGTTAATGATTCCCGAATCAATATCTATATCTCCCCAAGTTAATGCACAAATTTCACCAATTCTGATTCCAGCACTCAGACAAATATATATGCCCAGATTTTTGAATGTAAAATGTCCTTGTACATAATTCATTATTTTACGCTGATTCAACTTACTCAGCACTT
>JAXGMU010000137.1:0-5231 GCA_040768485.1 Bacteroidales bacterium | reverse complement strand
CTGGTCCACTGTCTGCAGCAGGGCAGCATCACCTGTCAAAAAGGTAATGAGTCCCCCGTGCCACGCATCATATCCCAGATGGGTCTTGTCGCCTGCAAAAAACTCCAGCATCGACTGCTGGTACTTGATAAAATGCGGACGGGGCCGGCACTTCAGGTCCAGCAGCAGGTTCGAGACCTGAATGATCTCCATCCGGTGTGCATGCGGAAGGGAATCATAGAGCCTGAGGAACCTTTCGAAGTCCGGCACTTCAGAACTTTCCAGGGAGGTGCCGGTGAACCGGATCAGGTCAGGTACATATGCAGCTGTATCCTGGGAGAACTCCCTGACCACCTGTGCCTGCAGGGGAGCTGACAGGACCAGGATCAGCAGGATGACCGGGATGTTTTTCATCACAATGTTTTCCAATCTGTTATCTGACAAATGAAAGCAGGATCCAGCTGGAATCCTCCCTGGTTTGGAGATGATCCATGCCGCACCTGTATGCAGCGTTCAGAACAAACTGCACATCTTCGTCCAGAAATCCACTCAGGATCATCACTCCCCGGTCCGCAAGGTGCCTGCAGTATTCGGGCATCTCCTGAACCAGCGTGTTTCGGGTGATGTTGGCCAGCAGGAAATCGAACTTCTCATCCCCCGCCGAGCCAATGTCCCCCAGCCTGATCTCCATTCTGCCGGCCCTGTTCTGCTTCACATTCTCCAGTGCATTTTCATAGGCCCACTGGTCATTGTCAATACCCAGAACCCTCCGTGCACCTCTCATCTGCGCGTAGATCCCCAGGATGGCTGACCCGCATCCCACATCCAGCACACGTTTTCCCTCCATGTCATGCTGCATCATCTCAAGGAGCATCAGCCTGGTGGTGTGGTGATGACCCGTTCCGAATGACATCTTTGGCTCGATCACGATCGTGCAGGGCAGGTCACCTCCATTTCCGTGAAAAGGAGCCCTGATCAGCAGTTGCTCCCCGATCACCACGGGCCTGAATTTTTTCTCCCACTCCCTGTTCCAGTTCTGCTCCTCCGTTTCGTGGAACCTGTATTGCACCCGGATACCCAGATCGCCGCATTCATCGATCAGCCTGTTCATTTCTTCCCCGGAGTAATTCTCCGATGGCATATACGCCTGGATCAGACTGCCGCTCTCGGCAAATCCGTCAAACCCGATCAGCGACATTTTTGCCACCAGGATCTCCCGCTGGGTGGTGCTCATTGACCTGGCGGGTATTTCGAATTCAAGAACTGGCATGGAAGACACGGCAGGTTTTCAGATGGCCTGTATGATGGCAATAAAATCCTCCGCCTTCAGGGAAGCCCCGCCGATCAGTCCGCCGTCCACATCGGGCTGCTGGAAGAGCTCTGCCGCATTGGACGGCTTGCAGCTACCCCCGTAGAGAACAGACAAATTCTGTGCCACCTCCTGGCCGAACATCTCTGTGACCAGTCCCCTGATAAATCCGAGCATCTCCTGTGCCTGAACAGGTGTCGCAACCTTCCCGGTCCCGATGGCCCAGACCGGCTCGTATGCAATCACCATATTTGCCATGTCCGCGGCGGACAACCCTTTCAGTCCGACTTCCAGCTGCTCACGGACCACATCGAACAGGCGGCCTGCCTCCCGCTCCTCAAGGACCTCCCCGCAGCAGTAGATGGGCTTCAGACCCGTTGAAAGGCACAGCTTCACCTTCCTGTTCAGGAGGTCGTTGCCCTCGTGGAAATAGGACCTGCGCTCAGAATGGCCGATGATGACATATTCCACTCCCGTGGAACGGAGCATTTCAGGGGAGATCTCACCCGTAAAGGCACCCGAAGGTTCGGAAGCGCAGTTCTGGGCACCGAGCTTTACATTCCCGATGAGTTCCCTGATCTTGCTCAGATGTGTGAAAGGCGGAGCAATGATCACGACCGCATCGCCCCGGGTCTCCTTCTCCATTTTCTCCACCGCCTTTGCCAGCTCCATCCCGTCTTTCAGGAGGGTGTTCATTTTCCAGTTGCCTGCAACAATTTGTTTTCTCATTTTTTCTCGATTGTCTGTGATAAATATAGCGAAATATTCAAATGGTCATGTTCCGTCAGGAAGTTCGCACCCTTGGATCCAGCAACGCGTAGGTCACATCCACGAGCATGTTGATCACCACAAAAATGGATGCGATGGTCAGTACACATCCCAGCACAACCGGCATGTCATACTGGTTCAGCGCATTCACCACCAGGTAGCCCAGTCCCTTCCATCCGAAAATGTACTCCACGAAAACCACCCCTGCCATGAGTGATGCGAACCATCCGCTGATGGTCGTCACCAGCGGATTGAGGGCATTCCGCAATGCATGCTTCCGGATCACCCGGCTGAAGTTCAAACCTTTTGCCCTGGCTGTCCGGATATAGTCCTGGCCCAGCACCTCGAGCAGGGAATTCCGGGACAGCTGCACAAAAATGGAAACGGGCCGGATGCCCAGGGTCACCGCAGGAAGGACGAGGTTCTTCAGCACGAGTCTTCGCCCGTTGCCCATGGGATCCACCTCGGTCAGGTTCCCGGTGAGGTTCAGTCCGGTCACCTCTCCGAGTACAAAGGCAAAAAGCCATCCGATCAGTATGGCGGCGAAGAAAGAGGGAAGCGACATCCCCAGGGTGGACAGGAAGATCGAGAGACGGTCAAACCAGCTGTCCTTCCAGAGCGCGCAGAGGATCCCCAGGAAAATGCCCGCCACCGAGGCAAGCACGATGGCCGTGAGCGCGAGAATGAGGGTATTGGGAAGCACATCCATCACCATCCTTCCCACATGCTGCCGGTTCTGAAAGCTCCTGCCCAGGTAAGGCGGCTTCAGCAGCAGGAGCCCACCCCTGTTTGTCCGCAGCAGCGTCACATGGCGCGTATATTTCCCGGGATCCGCATAAAAATAACTGCCCGGATCCGAGCTGTGCAGGGACAGGGGTGACAGATCGTTGATATACCGGGCATATTGATGGACGACCGGCCGGTCGAGCCCCAGTTCATGCCGGATGGTTTCCACCGTGTTCAGATCCGCGCGCTGTCCCAGCATCATCCGCGCAGGATCGCCCGGAAGCACGTTGAAAAGCAGGAACACCACGGTGACCACCCCCCAGAGCACAAGAAGTGCATAGGCCAGTCTCCGTATGGTCATTCCGAACATGTGCGTTACATCCTGATGGGTGCGACCAGATGGAAAATGATGATCAGAAGGGCGATCCCCAGGAGAAAGGAGACCACCGCCCACCGCTCCCTTTCCGCGGATCCCGATTCAGACAGCATGGAAAGCGCATGCCTGTCGAATTCAATGACGCCGAAGGAAAAACTGTCCGCCAGTCCCCCTTCCATGAGCAGGCGTGTCTCCTCATCCACAGGCAGGGAAGCCTGCACAATCATTTCGGGCCAGGCGGGATCCACTTCTGATAATGAAGGGAAATCCCTGCTTCCCCATTTCCCAAGGATGGTCCCGTTTTTGATGAGTACAAATCCCGGATTGGAACGGACCACTGTCTTCAGCATGATGTCATCCGCGGCAAAAAAGCCATATTCCAGCCCCAGGGAAGAGGAGATCTCCTCCACCTCTGCCGAAGGCGAAGCGGTGACCGCATAGAAGCTGAAATCATCGGCCAGCAGATCAAGACGTGACCAGTCACCCGCCTTCACCAGCCCTTCCCTGCCTGCGCGGGATATGTCATGGGAGATCACCAGGAGCGAGTACCCCTTATCGGCAATGATCCGGCCGGCCAGGTCCGATCCGTATGGGTCCATGATCGCGAAATCATGGATGGGGGGCTCATACCCTTTCCGGACCAGCTTTGATTCACTGGTCACGAATTCCCATGCCGTGGTGTCACCGGGATAATCTTCCAGGGTGAATCGGCTGGTTTTCCCGGTTTCCTTCTCCCTGTAAATGAGCGTGGTCTCATATTCGTCAGTGGGAGCCCCCTCGGGGATCTCCATCTCCTCCTCGATGACGGTCCCCGCATCGTAGGGACGAAAATCCAGCAGGGGCAGATGCCTGTGGTTCCAGATGGAAAAACCGATGGCCATCATCAACAGCAGGGCAGCTGCGATCCACTCGCGGGCAACCTGTCCGCCCCCGCATTCTCTTTTTCGGTCAAAGAAAAGGATCACCACGAAAACCATCAGCACCACATTCTTGAAGAAGGTCTCCCAGTTGGTCAATACCAGTGCATCCCCGAAACAGCCGCAATCCTCCACGGGATTGAATATGGCCAGCACAAGGGTCAGCAGGGTGAAAAAGACCATGAAAACGGTTACCGCCCAGGTGACGATCTTTTTCCGGTACCCCAGGAGCAGCATGATCCCCAGTGCCAGCTCCAGGGCCGGCAGAAGGATCCCCAGCGGAAGGGACAATCCGTCCAGGAACTTCAGCCCGAAGGCATGGAAATAATCTGAAAATTTGTATGCGGAGCCCAGCGGATCCACCGCTTTTACAAATCCGCTGAAAATAAACACAGCACCCAGCAGGATGCGGCTGAACAGTCTCACAATTCTCATCTCTTCAATTCCAGTTGATTCAGAATGATCTCCGAAATGGCCGAAGGATCTCTCATGGATCCCGCATCATCTTCGCACCGGATCAGCACCAGGTCGTCCACATGATCCCTGAGCGACAGGTAATTCTGCCTGACCTTCTCCTGGAATTCCAGGTCATTTTCGTGGATGTCCGGCCCGCCCTTCAGATAGGCGCGGTCCTCCCCTTTCCGGTGACCGAACAACTGCTCTCTTGTAAATGACCGCGGCACGTTCAGGAAGAGATTGACATCGGGCCTGGGGAGTGCATGATACCTGAACTCGAAATCAAGGATCCAGTCCCTCAGCCGGTCCCGTTCCTCCCTGTCGGCCACCTTCGCACACTGGAAGGCGATGTTCGAATACACGTACCTGTCGGCGATCACCAGGTATCCTTCGCTGATCCAGCCCCGTATCATACCGGCAGCATCGGCCCGGTCCCCCGCATAGATCAGTGCCACCAGGTATGGATCCACCCGGTCGATGGCCCCCATCTCCCCCCGCAGGAACCTGGCCACCAGCTTCCCGTAAACACCCTCCTCCAGCCTTGGAAAATGGATGTACCTGAAAGGAATGGATTGTTCCTCCAGGTGTTTGTGAAGCAGTTTCAGCTGGGTGGACTTCCCGGAGCCGTCCAGCCCTTCAATCACGACAAACCGCATGGACCGATTTCGGGTGAGTTAGTGTCATTTGGTGGTGTCAGCTG
>JAXGMU010000136.1:0-5357 GCA_040768485.1 Bacteroidales bacterium | reverse complement strand
TCCGTGACTGATCATGGGCACCCCCTGGCTGAGCAGCAGGGTGGCCAGGAAATTCCTTTTCCTTTTCTCCCTGAGTGCGATGATCTCCGGGTCCTCGGTGGGGCCCTCCACCCCGCTGTTCCAGCTGATGTTATGGTCCTCTCCGTCCCTGTTCTCCTCGCCATTGGCCTCGTTGTACTTCTGGTTGTAGGAGACCAGGTCGTGCAGGGTAAAGCCGTCGTGGGCAGTCACGAAATTGATGCTTGACGATGGACGTTTGCCTGTATCGGCATACAGGTCGCTGCTGCCGCTGAGCCGGTAGGCCAGTTCATTCACCTGGCTCTCGTCTCCCCGCCAGAATTTCCTCACAGAGTCCCGGTACTTCCCGTTCCATTCGGCCCAGAGGACCGGGAAATTCCCCACCTGGTATCCCCCCTCTCCCAGGTCCCACGGTTCAGCGATCAGCTTAAGCTGGGAAATGGTGGGATCCTGGTGGATCGTGTCCAGGAATGTGGACAGCCTTCCCACATCATACAGTCCCCTGGCCAGTGCGGAAGCCAGATCGAACCTGAATCCGTCCACCTGCATCTCGGTGGCCCAGTAGCGCAGGCTGTCCATTACCAGCTGCAGGGTCCTGCTGCTCAGCATGTTCAGCGTATTTCCGGTACCGGTGTAATCGGTATAGTAGAGGGGATGCTTTGTCTCCATCCGGTAATAATTCCGGTTGTCGATCCCTCGGAAAGAGAGGGTCGGTCCCAGATGGTTCCCCTCCCCCGTATGGTTGTAGACCACATCCAGGATCACCTCGATCCCCGCACTGTGGTAGGCTTTCACCATTTCCTTGAACTCCATGACCTGTTCCCCGGACATTCCCGATGCACTGTATTCCGAATGGGGAGCGAAATAACCGATGGAATTGTACCCCCAATAGTCGGACAGGCCTTTTTTCAGCAAATACTGGTTATGCATGAAATGATGGATGGGCATCAGTTCGATGGCGGTGATCCCCAGGTTCCTGAAATAATCGATGATTACCGGATTGGCAAGGCCCCGGTATGTGCCCCGCTCGTTCTCCGGCAGTCCGGGATGCCTGGCGGTGAAACCCTTCACATGCAACTCATAGATGATCGAATTGTGCATCGGTGTTTCCGGCTTTTTGACTCCTTCCCAGTCAAATGCCGTATCGATCACGACGGATTTGTTCAGCTCCGCCGAGCTGTCAAGGATATTCTTTTCAAACACACCCTTTTTCACACCGGGTCCGAATGAATAATCGAACATGCTGTCCTTCACCTCGATGCGTCCCTGGATCGCCTTGGCATAGGGATCGATCAGCAGTTTCTGTGGATTGAAACGGATCCCCTTTTTGGGCATATACCTGCCGTACACCCTGTAACCGTACAACTGACCGGGCCGGATCCCTGGCAGGTACACATGCCAGACATAATCGGTGACCTCCTCCATATTCACATGCTCGCATTCCCGGGAATCTGCAGGATCATTGAACAGGCATAATTTCACACCGGTGGCATTCTCGCTGAAAAGCGCAAAATTCACACCTTCTCCATCATATGTGGCCCCCAGCGGATAGGGCTTCCCCGGCAGGACGGTCCCTTTGTAATCTTTCATATCTCTTTGGAACAAACAATCGATCCGTACATTTGTTAACCGGCAAATTTCATAAATTTAATTTTCACGGCAATGTTTCATATCTTAATTCAATGAAGTTCCCAGCTATTTATCCTGTGATGAAAGAAGGTAACCGGTGTCTTTTCCGCATCTGGGCCCCGCTTGCCGGAGCGGTCAGCCTGGTATTATTTCCAGGTGATGAGGAAATCCCTCTTCAAAAGACAGAGAACGGGTACTGGGAAAAGTCACTGGAGGAGATCAGGCCAGGTACCCGCTACAAATACAGAATTGATGACGGAGATCCCGTTCCGGATCCCGCTTCTCTTTCACAGCCGGAAGGTGTGCACGGTCCCTCGGAGGTGATCCGGCTGAAAGATTTCAGCTGGAGCGACACGGATTGGGAAGGGATCCCGGTATCTGGCATGATCATCTACGAACTTCACACGGGAACATTCACCCCGGAGGGTAATTTCGACGGGATCCGCAGCCGGCTGGATTACCTGAAAGACATGGGTATTAATACGATCGAGATCATGCCCGTGGCACAGTTCAGCGGCAGCCGCAACTGGGGCTATGACGGGGTGTACCCCTTTGCGGTACAAAATACATATGGTGGCGCAAAGGGATTGATGTCCCTTGTGGATGCATGTCACCGCAAAGGAATGGCAGTCATCCTGGATGTGGTATACAACCACCTGGGACCGGAAGGCAATTACCTTCCCCGATCGGGGCCTTATTTTTCCGATCATTATTCCACACCCTGGGGGAACCCGGTAAATTTTGACGGGGCTTACAGTGACGGGGTGAGGAACTATTTTGTCCGGAATGCCCTCATGTGGTGCCGTGATTTTCACGTGGACGCGCTGCGGCTGGACGCGGTCCATGCGATCTATGACTTCGGCGCAAAGCACATCCTGCAGGAAATGGCCGAGAATCTGGAGCAGCTGGGCATGGAGACGGGCAGGAAACATTTCCTGATCGCCGAGTCGAACCTGAACAACGTCCGGTACATCTCCCCGGCAGAAAAGGGCGGATACGGACTGGACGCGCAGTGGTCTGACGATTTCCATCATGCCCTGCACACCCTTGTCACCGGCGAGAAGAAAGGTTATTACATGGATTACGGGGAGGCAGAACAGCTTTCCGCCGCCATCCGGGATACGTTTGTCTACGATGGCCGCTACTCCCCGTTCCGCAGAAAGAGCTACGGGAATTCGGCGGCGAACAACCCGGCAGGCCAGTTTGTGATCTTTTCCCAGAACCACGACCAGGTCGGGAACCGGATGCTGGGTGAGCGGCTGATCACCCTGACCGATTTTGAAACCGCGAAACTCGCCGCGGGGACCATGTTCGTCACTCCCGGTGTTCCCATGCTGTTCATGGGAGAGGAATATGGTGAGCGGAATCCTTTCCTGTATTTTGTAAGCCACCTGGATGAAAAACTGAACAAGCAGGTCCGCAAAGGCAGGCAGAAGGAATTTGAAGCATTCCGTAAAAACGGGGAAACGGCGCCGGATCCTTCATCGGAGGACACATTCAACCAATCAAAACTCTCCTGGGATCTCAGCAGGCAGAAGGAGCAGGAATGGATGCTCGATTATTACAGGACCCTGATCAGGCTTCGAAAAACCCATCAGGTGCTGAAGGATCCGGACAGGCGGAATCTGAGGATCCATGAAAAGGAGATGGTATTTATCCTGGAAAGATGGCGGGATTCGATGAGGATCCTTGTTTTTATGAATTACAGTGCAGAGAACCGGCCCGTAAGTGTGCCTTCCGGGATCAGTGGAAAACTGGTGAAACTGGCTGACTCGGCTTCCGAACGCTGGGGCGGGCCAGGTGAATTCAGTCCCGGCAAGCTGACGTCAGATGACCGTTTTGCCCTGATGGGGAGATCCATGGTCATCTATGGCAACAAACCCGAACAATTCGGCTCATGAGCACCTATTACCCGGTATCCACCTACAGGCTCCAGCTTCACAGGGATTTCAATCTGAAAGACCTGGAGAAGATCCTGAGATATCTTCACAAACTGGGTATCAGGACCCTTTACGCCTCACCTGTGTTCCGGGCGGTCAGTGGAAGCAGGCACGGATATGACATCACCGATCCGCTCAGTGTGAACGCTGAGATCGGGACAGAACGGGCTTTCGGGAAGCTGACCGGGAAAATCCATTCCATGGGGATGGGCTGGCTCCAGGACATCGTTCCCAACCACACGGCATATTCCACGGAAAATCCCTGGATCCGGGAGGTGCTGGTTCACGGGAAGCAGTCCGGGTTTTGCAAGGTTTTTGACATTATCTGGAATCACCCTGACAGGGAGTTGCGGGAGAAGCTGATGCTGCCGTTCTTCGGGAATTCCCTGGACGGACTTATCCATGACGGGGAGTTGAAGCTGCGGTTCGGGGAAAGGGGATTTGCCCTGGTTTATTACGAAAGCGAATTTCCTGTATCGGCAGGGGCATACCCTTTCATCCTGGAGTCCGGGGGCATGCCCTTCAAACTCGGGGAATGGATATCTGCAGAAGCAAAAGCGAGGGAGTGGGAAACCCGTACCCGGGAACTTTTTGCCCTCTGTTCCTCGGACCGGGAAATTGCCGGGTACGTGGATCAATGCGTGGAACGGATCAACCGGCAGCCGGAACGGATGAGATCACTGGCGGACCGCCTCTGTTACCTGCCGGTTCACTGGAAGGAGACAGAAAAACGGATCAATTACCGCAGGTTTTTCACCATCAATGGGCTCATCTGCGTAAATGTCCACCTGGAGGATGTGTTCGAAAGGACACACGGATTGATCCGCACCTGGGTGCAGGAGGGAATGGTGGACGGGCTCAGGATCGATCACATCGACGGATTGTATGATCCTTCCGGGTACCTGGAGCGGCTCAGACAGGTATGCGGGGACAGGACGTATCTCGTTGTGGAAAAGATCCTGGAGAAGGGAGAAACCATTCCCGGATCCTGGCCTGTGCAGGGCACCACGGGATACGATTTCCTGGCTTCTGTCAGCCAGCTGCTCACCAATCGATCCGGCGGACCGTTTTTTTACGAGCATTACAGGGAGTGGACCGGCAGGGAGGAGGATCCGGAAAAGGTATTCCGGGATAAGAAACGCTTCATTCTGCTGAACAGGCTCGGCGGAGAACTCGAGCTGTTGACGGAGGAATTTCTTTCAGCGGCATCGCAGGCAGAACAGGGTGGCGGAAAGCAGGAAAGCTTGCTGCAGATAACGCGCGCAAAGGTCCGCAGTGCCCTTGCAACATTCATGGTCCATTTCCCGGTCTACCGCCTCTACAACCCGCCTTCCCGCTTTACGGAAGCCGAGCGGGATACGGTCAGAAAAACCATTGCCCGGGCCAGCCGGCCGAATCGCGCGGACAGGGATGGTCTTCGCATGCTCACGCAGCTGATCCTTCCGGAAAAGACAGGTGATGCGGGGCTGATGGCAGCTGCCGACAGGTTCTTCATGCGGTTGATGCAGTTCACAGGCCCATTGATGGCCAAGGGAATCGAGGACACGGCGTTCTATACGTACCATTCTTTCATTGCCCACAATGAAGTGGGTGATACTCCTGCATCTTTCGGCATCCGTGCGGAAACATTCCACAGCAGGATGGTCGCACGAAGGGAAACATCACCCATGACCCTGAACACCCTTTCCACCCACGATACCAAGCGGGGGGAAGACGCACGCGCCAGGCTCAATGTGCTGAGCGACCTCCCGGGGGAATGGAAGAAATTCA
>JAXGMU010000135.1:0-5425 GCA_040768485.1 Bacteroidales bacterium | reverse complement strand
CAAAGACCCCAAAAGAGTATGCCCAGTAATTGTCCTCGTAATTCCTGAACCCCGTATACTCAGTATAATCCAGCGTGGGCAGCAGGAATTCCGGTCTCCAGTCTGAATTTTTCGGCAGATCTTCATAGACCCCTGTCACCGTCAGAGGGATCTTGTTCTCCAGGTAGAGTACATTTCCGTATGCCTCCCCGCCGGGAAAGAATTTTTCCGCACTGGACCTGGAGAGAACCAGTGAATGGGGTTCCGTAAGTGACCTGGCGGCCGATCCCTCAAGGAATTTGAATGTGAAAATATCGAATATGGTGGAATCGGAATACCATCCCTGCTTCAACATGACGGGACTGGCAGGGTCGGTCGCAAAAAAATACCCGTCGATGTTGTCATCACCTGCCGAATGAACCAGTGCGATCCGCTCCACCTCGGGCAGCTCGGTCAGCTCATGCCTGGCAAGGGCAGCGGTCACGCTGGCGGAATGGGGATTCGGACTGAATTGCACATCACTGAAGATCTGCAGTCTGAAGATGCGGTCATACAACCGGTTGTGCCTGTCATAGTTCAGGTGGAACTGGAGAAACAGGCTGATCAGGATAAAGGCAATGATACCCGCCGTCAGGTTCAGGATACTGATCCCGGCCATCAATTTGTTGTTCATCCTGCGTCTGATGAACGCTGCAAAGAAATGTGTTCTCATCTTACCGGACTAAGCGATTTGGAAATTACGGATCCTGTGATCAATGACCACCCGTCCATCCAGGAGATTGATGGTACGATGGGCCCTTTCCGCATGGGCAAGGGAGTGGGTGACCATCACGATGGTCGTCCCTGATTCATTGAGCTGTTCGAGCAGTTGCATGACCTCTTCTCCGTTGGAAGAGTCCAGGTTCCCGGTGGGTTCATCGGCAAGGACCAGCCCCGGTCCGGGGACCACCGCCCTGGCGATGGCCACCCGCTGCTGCTGTCCCCCGGATAACTGCTGTGGGAAATGATCCCTCCGGTGACCGATCTGCATCCTGTCCAGGACAGCCTGAACCTTTTTTTTCCGTTCCGCGGCACCTGTTCTGAGGGCCAGGAGGGGAAGCTCCACATTCTGAAACACGGTCAGCTCGTCGATCAGGTTGAAATTCTGAAAAACAAATCCGATCCTGCCCTTCCTCAACCGCGTCCGGTTCAGTTCATTCATCCCGGACGTCGGGACCCCGTCAAAATAGTATTCCCCCTCATCAGGTTCGTCCAGCAATCCGAGTATATTCAGCATGGTTGATTTCCCGCATCCGGAGGGACCCATGATGGCCACGAATTCTCCCTTCTGAACCGTCAGATTGACTTTGTTCAGGGCGGTGGTCTGGATCGTTTCGGTGCGGAAAACCTTCGATAACTCAACTGTGCGTATCATGGCAATTGTTTCCGACATCTGTTCCAAAAGCATGCCACCCAATATAACATACTAATAATTAGCGTATTAAAATATCAGAACATCCATAAATTGTAAAGATACTTTACAAAGTTGTGTAAAATTTCATTACATTTGAATCAGGTATATCACTCATGAAAGGGAGCAAGATCCTGATTGCCGACGATAACAGGAATGTCCTCAATGCCCTGTCTCTTTTACTTTCTCCTGAATTTGACACCGTAACCACCCTGCAGCATCCCAACCGGCTTCTGGAAGAGCTTGCTTCCCGGGAATATGATGTGGTGCTGCTCGACATGAACTTCACGGCGGGACAGCAGACCGGAAATGAGGGCATCTACTGGCTTCGTGAGATCAGGTCCCGCTTCAGAACGGTAGAGGTGGTCATGTTCACGGCATACGGAGATGTGAACCTGGCGGTAAAGGCGCTCAAGGAGGGTGCGGCGGACTTCGTGCTCAAACCCTGGGACAACGAAAAACTGCTGGCCACACTGAATGCCGCATCCAGGATCAGCCGGTCAAACCGCGAACTCGGTACCCTGAAAACCAAAGAAAAGGGAGCCAGGCAGGAACTGAACCGGGGCGGGGCAGTGATCTACCGTTCCCCGGCCATGGAAAGGGTCATGCAACTGGTGGATAAAGTTGCCCCCACCGATGCCAACATTCTGATCACCGGAGCAAATGGGACAGGCAAAGAACTCATTGCCAGGGAAATACACAATAAGTCCCGGAGATCGCAGAATTATTTTGTCCTGGCTGACCTCTCAGCACTGACCGAGAGCTTGTTCGAATCTGAACTGTTCGGATACAATAAGGGAGCGTTTACAGGGGCGGACGAAGACCACGAAGGGAAATTCCTGCTGGCCCATGGAGGGACCCTGTTCCTGGATGAGATCGGGAACATTCCCCTCCACCTTCAATCCAAGCTGCTCACAGTGCTGCAGACCCGGAGCATCAGTCCGGTTGGGTCCACCCGGCTGATACCCCTGGATATCCGGCTCATTTCAGCCACAAACCAGTCCATCGAATCCATGACCAATTCGGGGAAATTCAGAGAGGACCTGCTCTACCGGATCAATACCATTACGATCCACCTGCCGTCGCTCCGTGAACGCCCCGGGGATATCCCTTTGCTGGCCGGCCACTTCATTGAACACTACTGCAGGAAATACGCCAAACCTTCCTTTCAGCCGGACGAGGAGCTTGTTGAAAGGATGCAACGGATGGCATGGCCCGGCAATGTGCGCGAACTGCAGCACACCATCGAAAAAATGGTCATCCTTTCCGAAAACGGGGTACCCGATCCTTCGGTCCTGACGGGTGAAAGCAAGACGTTTCTTCCCCACCCGGATGAAAACCTGACCCTTGAAGAGATGGAAGAAAGGATGATCCGCGCAGCACTGGCCAGGAATGGCAATAACCTTTCAAGCACTGCTTCCGGCCTGGGAATCAGCAGACCAACCCTTTACAGCAAGATGAAAAAGTATGGGATCTAAAAAAAATTCCTGGAAACGGGTGGTGCTGATCCTCCTGGTCATCGCCTTTTCGGTCCTGGCAGGTGCGCTGATCCCCGGAAAAAGTCCTGACCTGGTCCTGCTGCCGACCATGGGTGTTGTACTGTGCACCCTCCTCCTGCTGGCCGACATCCGAAGGAACGAACGCAGCATCGATCTGTTCTTCGACAGTGTGATGGGAGGGGATTTTGCCACCACCTTCGATGAATCAGAAAAGAACCTGTTGCTCCGCAGCCTGCACATGCGGATGAACCAGTTCATCAGCAAAGTCAGGGAACTCAGGATCAGGAACGAATCAAGCGAAAAATACTACAGGTCCGTTCTGGAGCAGTCTGCCACCGGCCTGGTCATCCTGAACGAGGCCGAAGAAATCGAGATGATCAACCGGTCCGCCGCCCGTCTTGCCGGGATCTCTCCCGACTCCACCGACCGAAGACTGATGAAAATCAGGAATCCGGCCCTGTTCGAACAGTTGAAGCGGATCCCGACGGGAGAGAGCATTACTTTCAGGGGACAGGGGACCGGAACGGACCGGACCCTCCTCCTGGAGGCCACCGAGATCGAGATGGACGGAAAACATCTGAAGGTGATTTCCATTGAAAACATCAGGCGCCAGCTCGATCAAACAGAGCTGGAGTCCTACCAGGGCCTGATCAGGGTTCTTACCCACGAGATCATGAACTCGGTCGCCCCGCTCACTTCGGTCTCCGGCACCCTGCAGAAAAGGTTTTACCCGGACCAGTCCCCGATCGATCCGACCAGGATTGATAAAAAGCTGATCCATGAACTGCTCCACGGTCTTTCCACCATCGATGACCAGACCAGGGGAATGGCCGGTTTCGTGAACAATTACCGGAAACTCACCAAACTGCCGGAGCCGGTCATCGCGGAGATGAACGTGGCCGAGTGGCTGGAGAAACTGAAGATCCTGATCGCGGATCAGACGGAGGATGAGGGAATACAACTGATCGTTTCCGCTGATCCCGGAATGAAGACAATGAACGCAGACAGGAATCTGCTGAATCAGGTCATCTTCAACCTGGTCAACAACGCCAGGGAAGCACTGGCGTCGAAGCCGGAAGACAGGGAACTGAAGATCGAACTGTTCAGGTATGACCCGGATCATGTGTATATCAGGATCACCAACAACGGGCCCGTGATTCCCGAAACCGATCTGGAAAAGATCTTCATTCCGTTTTTCACCACCAAAACGACCGGTTCCGGGATCGGGCTTTATGTTTCCAGGCAGATCATCCGGCAGCACAACGGGCTGCTGTCCGTGTCAAGCCGGCCCGGGGAAACCTCCTTCCTGATCGAGCTCCCGGATCGAATCTCCTGAGCGGGCGGCAGGCCTGAACGGGATTTCTGGCTGCGCCAGGTTCCCTCCCCCTGCCGGGGGCTACCATGCATATCGATCAAAACCCGGGAGTCTCCCGGGTTTTGATCGTCAGGCGGTCTGGACGGGACCTGAGTAACGACTAATATGGTCATTTTATGCGAGTTACAGCGCCTTTCTGTGTCTAAGTCAATGTCTAATTTGGGTGTCTAATTCCTTTTTCATAGATTTGAGAATACTCATTTGTATCCTATGTCTTGAAAACAAACCATAAAAGTTACTCCCTTTCTAAAGCCATATAAAAGTGAAAAAGATGGCAAGCATCAATTAATGATGCGTATCAAGGTTGGCTCTTCTCAATTAGGAAAGGTCATCTGGATGAATCCAATAGATATCAAGATTTTATCGCAAGGCGAAGAAGACATCAGGATAACCTCTGAAGAGTTTGCTAATCGCAAAAGCAACAATTCCCTGATATACAGAATCTACGAAGTAGAAGGGATGGTAAGAGGTGCTATTCAAAGATTAACACTACAGAAAAAGGTCATTAATACGAAAACATTATTTCAAGAGACATACCAACCTCAACATCAGGCCCAATCTTCTGACAAGCTGATTGACAATGAAGATACGAGGAAATTCTTTGATTACCCGGTTTCAGAGAAGGCATGGGAAGACTTTTCTTCAACAGTTCATATTGATCCCGACACGAATGAACCTGTACTCTGGGATGATTTAGAAGATATTGCGAAAGGATTTGAATCAGAATATTATGCAGACAAGGCCAGGGAAGAAATCGAAAAGATGAACTATCTGGAACGCTATGAACTTGGCCATTACGACAAAGAAAACATTTTCTATTGTTTCGGATTCTGCTGGACTTTAAATCCGAAGACCAACGACATGCTCATTCCTAAGTCATACAAGTCGCTTCTGCTCCGACTACATGACTATAGATACAATCAGAACCCATCTGAAAGAGTTGTTGATTTCGATGACGATTGGATCACCGGATTTCTCAAATTCCTGGTAACTGAAGGATACTCCTCTCATCATCCAAAGAATTACCATCCCTTTGGATTCGATAAACATAGAGTAAAGCTTATTAACTCTGATAGAAATCCCTACCGGTATTCTGCATTTGAGAAAAATGTCAAGCACCTG
>JAXGMU010000134.1:0-5620 GCA_040768485.1 Bacteroidales bacterium | reverse complement strand
GCTTGCAGGGTACCTGGATGATGCCATGCAGGCCTGTTTTGACATGAAGCTGACCGCCAAGTCAGGAATGGATGCGGGCATCCAGCTATCCGGGAAGCCCGCGGTGGTGGTCACAGGTAAGGATGAGACCGGCTCTTCCGCATACCTGGTCAAGATGCCGCGTATGAGCCGTCTTAACAAGGGTGATGACGGGATGGTAATGCTTGCCCGGCTCCCGCAGTTCACCGGCGTCAAGGTGAACATCGCACGGTCCGCCCTGGAGGAAGCTCCGGCGAACGAACTGAAAGCAGCCTGCCACATGTGGGTATACAGGATGGTCTATTTCCTCTATTTCGGCGACTATATGGACTGGTTCGCCTATGCGTCGGCGCTCTACATGAAAGAGAAATTCGCGGGTGAGTCGGAATACACCCCCGCTATTTTTCCGGCGGTGGGGATGTCACCCTTCAGGGGAATGGAGGCAGGAAAGGAACTATACACCTGGGGGGCGGCGATGGCTTCCAACATCGGGGGACGCATCCTGCATCACGAGAAATACCATGCCATGGGTATGTATCCCTTCGTCAAGTACCTGGATATGCGGTATGCGGACGATGCGGAGCTGTACCAGCGGATCTTCGGGGAGATCATTCAAAGCCAGTCCGGGAAACCCATGGAAGGGATCATCAATGCACTGGGGGGTGCCGATCCGGAATACAACTGGTGGCCGGGATTTTTTGAGAAGTACCTGACCCGTGAGCTGGCGGAAATCCCGGCGGATCAGTTCCTGGATGTGGTGGAATCCCTGGACAGGATCGACTTCGACCAGGAAAAGGATGCCGAGAAGTCCGGCAGTGCCGATTATGCGGACATGTCGGCCAGGCTGTACAGGGTGAGCTTCACCTTTCCCTCGTTCGAGAACGAGGCCAGCCTGAACCTGAAACTCACATCCGGCGAGCTGAACCTGAATTACATCACCGCCATGGCATTCGGACTGAAAGGAGATGCGCTGGAGTATTTCAGCCACGCAACTGACCTGACCATCGAAAAGCTGAAGACACTGCATGACCAGGGCACTTCATCCATTTTGGTGGCGGTGGTGAACAGCGCCAGCAGTCCGTCGGGCGACGACCGCCTGAACATCGACCTGGATGTGAGGCTGCAGACCAAGCCGAAGGATTTCGTCAGCGTGAACATCGACCTGGGGTGCAGGACCAATGTCACCTTCGAGAACGGGAGCACGGGCGAGACCTATTTCAACTATTACATTCCCTCGGGATCCCGTGCGGGCGAGATGTTCGATTACACCTTTAGGGCCACCTGGGATGAATATGTGGAATCCCTGCACTACACCGGTACCATCGAGGTGGAATTCGATCCTGCCAGGTATCCCTTTTACATCAACCGGTTCACGGTGACGGAGGACAATGAAAAGGCCACGGGTGAATCCATCACCATCACGGGGGAGAACATCGAACTGACGGAATACGATCTCTCTTTCATGAATGAGCATTATTTCAAATTCTCCGAGTACGGGACCGATGTGTGCACCTATATCACGAGCGTTAACAAGATCACCCGCAACAGCGAGGGTGTGGCCGTCATTTACGGTGATGGATACCCCATCTGCAACACCTCGAGTTATTTCACGATCCAGCTGGATTGCGGGGAGTGAACGCCGTGGTGCGGATCCTCTAATTTAGCCCGGAATAGAGTTCCGGGTCTATACAAACCGGTTGAATTGAACAAATCTTCACACCAACAGGATGAAAAAACTGCTGCTGTTACTGCTGCTTCCCTTT
This sequence comes from Bacteroidales bacterium, assembly GCA_040768485.1. Lineage (GTDB taxonomy): Bacteria > Bacteroidota > Bacteroidia > Bacteroidales. The sequence goes on along the minus strand of JAXGMU010000134.1, from coordinate 3,839 downwards.
CTCCTGGTTGCATGTCCGAAAGAGGAAATCCCGCCGGAAGAAGAGGAAACGATCCTGGCTGAAGCGGATATTGGTCCTTCCGGCGGCACCCTGGAGGCGGAAGGCGTTTCCCTTACCGTTCCCCCGGGGTCCTTCACCGGGACCTTTACGGTTCAGATCTCGGAGGAAAAGGAGTATGCGGACGATTTCGGCGAGAACGGCGCCTCTCCGGCCTTCCGTATAAAGGGAATCCCTGCCGGTTGCAGAGATTCCCTCACCCTTCGCATCCGGTATGACGTGCCCATGGAGGATGAGTATTATCTGGCGGTGGGAGAGATCGAAGAGATATATCCGGCGGGGGAAGCAGGCAGTGAGATCTCAGAGACCGGGAATGAAATGGCCGTGTATGCATTATATGCGGCCACCGACTCTTCCGGGTACCTGGTGGCCCGGATCCCCTTCCCGGAGCAGGTGCCGGAAGATCTGACCGGGCTCAAATCGGCCATGTACCTGGGCCCTTTCGGCCTGGTGGTAAAGGCGGTATACAATTGCTTCACCATCAAAGGCAATTATTTTACCGTCACCTGCCCGTATCCTTCGGCAAGGAATAATGCACTCAGCCTGGGAAGGTACCTGGATGAGGCCATGGAGGCGTATATCGGCATGGAACTTGCCGATCTCGGTAAAATAGCCACGGTGATCACCTATCGCAAGAAGAAGATCAATGTCGTTGTAACCCTGCAGGATCCGGAGAAGAACCGTCCCCATGTATTAAAAATGCAGCCTCTGGGTCCATGCACCCTTGACGAACTGGGCAAGGTTCCCGTTAACCGGTATCTCGCGTCCGCAGACATGAAACTCAACATTAGCAGAACAGCGCTTGAGGGGTTTACAGATGCGGAGATCAAATCCTGGGCATACCTCTGGGTTTACCGCATGCTCTGTTACGCATATTCCGGAAGCCGGATGGACTGGTTCGCCTATGCTTCTGCCTTCTGGATGCAGGAGAAATATGCCGGATTATCGAACCTGAACGATCTGATGGTTTCACTGGTCGCCATGTCTCCCTTTAACGGCATGGAGGCCGGTAAGACGCAGTACGCATCATCCGGGGAGGTCACCCTGGAAATAGGAGGGACAATTTCCGGGAACGTTGAGCTGCATGCAACCGGCATGTACCCCTTTGTCAAATACATGGACCGGCGATATTTCGCCGGCGACAAGACACTGTATGCGCGGATCATGAAGGAGACCCTGCTGGGCGAATCCGGAACTTCCATGGAAGGGATCATCGAAGCCCTGGAAGATCCCGAATATAACTGGTGGCCAGGATTCTTCAGGGAGTACATGACATTAAAACTCACGGACCTGTCGGCTGATAACTTCCTGAAAAGCCTTCTTTTTACCGGCCAGATCGATTTCAGGAATGAAACAGACACCACCTGGCTTTCGGACGATGACTACCCGGACCTGTCAGCCAAATTGTTCAAAGTCAATTTCCTGTTCCCTGAATTTAAAAACGAGGCCAGCCTGAACCTGAAGGTGGGTCCCCCGAGCCTGAATATGGATTACGTGACCGCCATGGCCTTCAGCCTGAAGGGAAGTGCGATGGAGTACCTGGGGCAGGGGACCGACCTGACCATCCCCGGCCTGAAAACAATGAAGGAGAACGGGTATTCCATCATAGTGGCCGTGATCAACAGTGCCAGCGATCCCCAGAAGCCATTGCCGGACGGCTCGCCCGCACCGGAGGATCCCCTGCACATTGAACTGGATACGCGGCTGCAGACGATCCCCGCTTTTAACTACGTGCTCATCAACGGGATCATCTTCAGGTCCAACTTTATCGACATGGACGGGAATACCACCGACCAGCAGTTCGTCTATCTTGACGATCCCCGCCAGGGGGAGATGAACATGTCCGATTACAGCTTCACAGCCTCCTGGAGCGAACCCTGGTTCGAGGGGTCCGACCAGACCTGTTCCGGCACCATCGTGATCCGGTTCGATCCGGCGCGGTTCCCCGAATACATCACCAGCTTCAGCATCACCGAGACCTGCGAGGAGGATGTGGCCGTGCATACGAGGACGGTCACCGGAGAGAACTTTTCATTGCGCGGTGAACCCCATCCGGACCTGACCGTGCCCAATGTGCGCTTCTACATCCAGGGTGACGGCGTGTGCAGCTACATCTCAACCCTGGAGGAAACATACACCAGCTACGGGGGCGACGTGCTGTCGCGGTCCGTGGCCGGGACCATCCATTGTGATGAACAGAGCCTTCTGGACATCCTGGTCGCCGTTTCTCCGTATTAGGTTCGGTTGAGGTTCGGTACGAGGGAATGGTAGGAGATTCCTTTCTATATCATGACATGTCCCACCGTAGATGCATAGACCAGTCAGAACTTGGCGATTCTTCTTACGATGTAAGAATGATCCGGGAAGACAGCTCTCAGAGAATAATACCCGGGTGGATATCCTGAGACATCAATTCTGAATAATATCCGTTCATAACCGGGATCATCAATATTACGAATCCAAACCACCCTCCCTTGCATATCTGATAGATAGAAAACAACAGGCTGTATTGTATCCTGTTTGAGTATCACATTCACAAAGTCCTTGGGCGGATTGGGATAAACATCTAATTGATGACCTTCAAAGTTGGAAGCCGGACCTTCAGGGTCTTTCAAATCAACAGTGAAATAAATGGTGTCTATGGTCGAATTGCCATACGCATCCTCGGCATATATTATAATGAAGTAGGACCCACTATCCAGGTCCAGTACGATATTTCCACCACTGAAGATCTCATACCTGGTGAGCCCTGAGTCAAGCGAATACCATGCATTTGAGAAATCTGAATCTTCAATCAGGTAATGCAGGATTGGATAGGATTCAGCGTAAGTGCTATCAGTTACAGGGGAATAAATGATAATATTCGGTGCCGGATCGTTAATTTCAAGCTGAATTTTTTTCTCGGTGATGTTGGTAAAGTGATCCTCTGCGGTCATCGTGATTTCGTAAATCCCGTTTTGAAGCTCAAGATGGATCGTTCCGGCGGTATCGTGGGCAGCAACCAGCTTCCCTCCGGAGAGATAGAGAGAGTCCTTGAAGATCTCGTGTTTCTGATTATCTGCACTCAGCGTATACCATGCTCTGTAGAGAGAAGGATCTGAAATCACGTACTCGAGATCAACTGAACCTGAGTTCAGGGTCAATGATTCTCCCTCTGGGTGGAGTTTGATTACCGGATTGGTTACATCCCTGTGTGTAAAATTCTTAATATCATCCAGGTAATTGTTCAACGGGGGAAATGCCTGGTTTGATGGAGATTCTGTGAGTTCTTCCATTTCAATGATCTGATCCCACTGGGGATCGATAAAACACCAGTCGTTCCAGTTGAATACATTGTCACCCACCATAATGGCATTCAGTGATCTGGCCATTGAAAGCTCCGGCCGGTTGTATGCGATTCCCGCAGAGCTCAACGGTAAATTGAATCTGCCGTTGTCGGTCAGGTCCAGGGGAAAATCCGAAAGCAGGTCGAGCACCTCATCATCATATCCATGGTAATTGAGGATCAACTGGTCAGGGTAGAAGTCCCCGACGGATTCTGGCGGGAAGACAGCTTGTTCGGTCCGGTCGATAAGAAGGGTTTTTTCAAGCCATGAAATCCTTTCCTCTTTTGTTTCAAGTTTATTCCAGTGTGCGGGCAGGTATTTTCTTGAACCGGAAAGAAATTCTTGAAGCAGCGATTTATCCTGAGATGTAATTTGTTGATCGCCATTGATGTCAGACCGGTCGGATAACCTGTCGTCAGATACTGAAACCGGAATATTTTTCAGGATATTATCCAG
>JAXGMU010000133.1:0-6043 GCA_040768485.1 Bacteroidales bacterium | reverse complement strand
CGGTGTGGTACACCATGAGCAAGGACAGCCTGTACGGGTATGCCATCTTGCTGGACTGGCCCCGGAGCGAGACCTTTATCTGCGCCGGTGCGAATATTGTCTGGGAGAGCGAGGTGACCATGCTCGGGTATGACAGGCCCCTCGAATGGGTGGATGTGGGAAGGGACAAATGGGGGTTGTCCGCGAAGGTCCCTGCGGAAATGCTGGGCAATCCCGCCGCAAGGCCGTGTGATCACGCCTGGGTGCTGAAGTTCAGGTACGACAGGTACAACGAATACGGCAGGTAATTTCTTCAGTATGTATACATCCAACACATCATGCCAATGAAACCCATAAGAACACTCAGCACGGCCGGCATACTGTCGCTCCTTCTTTTTGCATCGCCCATCTCTTCGGGTGCTGAAATGGTCATTCTTGAAAACGGGGACCAGATCTCGTGGGATGGGACCTATTACGATTTCAGGGATGCGGAAGGCGTTCAAATGATCAAGATCTGGATCCCTCCGGGCGTTGATCCCGTCAGGGGTGTTTTTATCTCCGGGCACGGGGGTGGAGGAGGTGACAGCCGGAATTTCGCACGTGACGAGAATATCCGCGCCTTTGCCATGAGGCTGGGATTCGCCGTGGCGGGGCTCCATAATTTTCCCGGCCGAAGGGTATATGAACAGGGGGCGGCGGTCTTTTTCAAGGCACTGGATCATTTTGCCGGTATGGGTCACCATCCCGAACTGGCTCACCTGCCTTTCGTGATGTACGGAAGTTCCAACGGGGGAGCCGCCACTTACGGGTTCGTCAACTACGCACCCGAAAGGGCCATCTGTTTTGTGGCCAACGTCTCTGCCGGCGGGAGTCCCGGAGTGCCCGTGGAAGAGGCGCTCGGTGTTCCCGGGGTCTTCATTATGGGCAGGTTCGATGCGCTGATCGGGCAGGGGGGGATAGACCGTACGGAGCGGCTGGTCAGTGAAGCCAGGTCCAGGGGAGCGCTGTGGAGCTGGGCCCTGGAGCTGAAAGGCCACGAGGACGGGCATTCCTTCGACATTTACATGAAACTGGTCGAACAGGCCGTGAAACTTCGTTACCCCGAAAGCCTGGATCCCTCAAAGGGGAAAGTGCAATTGCTGCCCGTTCAGGAGAGCGACGGCTGGCTGGTGGACCAGGAGAGCTGGGAGAGCGGTCTCACCCGCGTGGACAGTTACGCTGACTACCGCGGGGACAGGACAAGAGCGGGCTGGGTCCTGAACAGGGATCTTGCCTATGTCTACCGGAGCCTGGCCACCCACCACAATCCCCTCGTGATCGCTGTGAGGGAATTTGACCGTACCTATAATCCCCATACCGATCCGGGGACCATGTTCAGCCTGGGCGGACCGGTGGCCGAACCCGCTGAAAAGATCACCATCACCTGCGACGATTCCCGGTTCCCTGACTGGGAAACGATCGTCTTCTTTGACGGGGCCCGGGAGCTGGGGCAGGTGGCTGCCGGATCCCGGCCATCCATCACCGTCACACCCGGCAGTGGGGAGATGGTTTACTGCCTCACCCTGCTGGCCACCGGCAAGGACGGAACGGTCAGGACCTGCGATCCCATGCATTTCTTCGTCAGGGATCCCGGGCTGGACTGGCGGACCGATCGGTCCCTGCCTGAATTTGACGGGGTGAAGAGCAATGCGGGATCAGGGAATGCCGGCAGGGAGATTTCATGCACCGTCCCGGATCACGGGGACAGCATCCTGGTGGCGTACGGGCTCACCAGCGGGATGGAGGCACAGTACTCATCCGCAGATGGCAGGCTGGCGGATTTCTGGGACCTGATCGATGAACAGAAAGACCGTAACATCCTTCGGCAAAGAACCCATGCAGCCGAAGGGGCCGCCTTTAATTTCGTGCTTACCCACGATTGCAACATGACCGTCAGGGCAGCCTACGGGGCGGACGGCATCTACCTGCTGGTGGAGGTCAATGACGACAACGATGTGGCATGGCCCAATGAATTCGCGGGCACCGAGAATGAGCAGTTTTATCTCGATTTTGATGCGGTGGACCTGCTGACCGATAGCCGCTCCGTGGCGGAGATCTGCAGCCCGGAAGCGAAAAAGACATTTGTTTCCAGGAGTTTCGGCCTGACCTTCACCACGCGACAGTACCAGGTATCCTGCGGCACGGAGGATTCCAGGCCCCTGGGATTCAAGCGGGCGCTGGCGGATCCGTGGGACTTCCACGGTACGTATTACACATTCCAGGAAGCCAGGAAGTGGTTCGGGATCCAGATCGAGAACATCAAGACGGGTTATTACTGCAAAGCCCAGGAATGGTTCATCCCCTGGAGCGAATATGGGGGCGGACTGGAAGGGGAACCCGAGGCAGGAACAAAACTGGCATTTACGGCAGGATTCAACGACCGGGATGAGGGGGAGCATTTTCCTCCCGGTGTTACCACCAGCGGGGGAACGGTGAAAGCTTCCAACGCGCTGAGGTGGTTAGGCCGCACCGATCCCTGGGGTGCCGGTGAACCGCCCTATGCATGGGGAGAGATCGAACTGGGAGAGATGCTGCGGCCTCTTCCCTGATGGTACATCACAATTCAGAATCCCAGGTACTCCATCACCGCCTCATCCCCCTGTAGGGCATCTGCCGGAAGGGGATGCCGGGCATCGAACACCTTCAGGGCTTCCATGGGAAGCACCTTCACGAAATCCTCCCCGACGCCGTTGTCATAGGGTAGGGCCCCCAGGTTCAGTCCCAGGTGGTGGGCCATGAAGGGGTACATGACGGCCCGCTTCTCATACCCGTAATCGTGCCTTCCTGCCGGGAAGTGCACGTTCTCCACTCTGTGCTCCGCATCGTACAGGGAGTATACCTGCCTGATATAGGGATATTCGACGCGGGGGGTGTTCCGGGTCCAGTCCGCCCCATCTGAAATGAGCAGCATGGGCCTGGGGGCGCAGAGCGCGGCGATCTCCACGTTGTTGGTCTGGTGATGGTCGCTGCGGTGGACGGGCATTCCGCTCTCGCAGACGCATCCCCCGAAGAAATGGGCCGATACCTGCACCACCGGCACCGATACCCGGATCCGGTCGTACAGGGCGGCCAGCATGAAGGTCTGCGTGCCTCCCCCTGAACAGCCGGTCATCCCGATGCGGTCGGGATCCACGTCCGGGCGGGAGATCAGGTATTCCAGCACCCGCCTGCTGTTCCAGGTCTGCAGCAGCAGGGCGATCGGCATTTTGTGGTTCACCTGGAGCGACTCGCCGTACCCGATCATGTCGTAGGCAAACACGACGGCTCCCATGCGGGCCAGGGCCGCGCAGCGCTTCTGCATCATCTCAGTGAACCGCATATTGGGTCCGTGCCCGTGGGGACAGAGCACGGCCGGGTTCTTTTCTTTCGGACGGGACGGCATGTACAGGTTCCCGGTGATCCAGAATCCGGGAAAACTTTCGATGGCGATATTCTCCACGGTGTACCCATCCATGCTGCGCCTGCTGTGGATCACCGGATTGAACTGCCCGGTGATGGCCGGCATGCGGTCCAGCTGCATCCCTTCCCGGATGCCCCTGCGGATCATGTCCGCCCGTGCCTCCCAGGAGGGCAGGTTCCCCCAGGAATACTCGAACTTTTTCATCATCAGGTTCGCCTCGTCCTCGGTCCAGTGCGCCCCCGTGCAGAGCATGGAGTCCTGGGCTTTTCCGGGAGAATGAAGGAACAGGGCAAGAAACACCGTTATCAGGATGATTTTCCGGATCGGATGGTTTCTGTCAGGCATGGTCAGGATATTTATCACAATCAAAAATAAGGATTTCTTTCCGGATGCAGGCCTGCTAAAAATGTGTGTGCGCACACATTGCAGCAGGATTGCTGGACACCGGGCGTCCGGGACCGGCGAAAATTGAATCAAAAACCGGAACCTATCCTTACTGGTCCGGCGAATCCTGGGGGATGTTTTCCCGGGTGTAGATCATCAGGTTCATCAGCTGTTTCTTCGCGATCTTTTCCTTGTGGATCAGGCTTCTGATCATCGATTCCACCGCCAGGTACCCCTGCCGCCTTGCTTCTTCCTCGATCAGGAAATCGATCGATTCATCCCGGACCCTTTCCATGTTGGCCCTGATCAGGTCGTGACCGATCAGCAGCGGTTTTTCGGCCGGAAGGATTTTCCGCAGGCTCCCGGCGATTTTATGCGCCCTTGACCCGGTCACATAGATCGCATGGGGGATGCCCTCCTTCAGCATGGCTTCCACTTCATTGTCCAGATGTCCCTGCTGTCCCCTGTCCTCCAGGTCGAACGCCCGGAAGCGGTAATGTTCCTGCAGCTCTTTGTCGGCAAAATAGCACATGAAGCCGCTCTCCCTGGCCAGCAGTGCGTACATCTGGTCCAGGTGCTTTGCGATGTTGAGGGTCCAGATCAGTTTCCTGCCGGAGATATGTTTGGTCATCTGGTGGATCAGCCTGGCCACGGTCATTCCCGATTGCACCGGATCCTTTCCGATAAAGGAGAGGGAAGGGATCCCGGGTATGTCGGAATCGATCAGGATAAAGGGTTTGTTTTGCTGGAAATAGAACCTCACCAGCCGGGTGGTCTCCTTGTAGGAAGAGGGGCTCATGATGATCCCGTCCACATCTTCCGCCAGCAGTTTCATTCCGGCGGCGTGAAATCTTTCTGGTGTGCTGTACGCCTGGAGGACTGGCCGGACCTGGTATCCCTGCCCTGAGTACCGGTCGATTGCATCCCTGATCCCCAGGTTGGGCAGTTCCCAGTATTCCCCCTTCCGGTAGGAGGGGAGCAGGATCCCCAGGCTCAGTGTCTTTTTACTTGCCAGCACCCGGGCGTTCACATTCGGTTTGTACCCCAGCTCGTCGATGATGGACAAAACCCGGTTCCTCACCTGTTCGGCCACTTTGCCCCGGTTATGGATCACCCGGTCCACGGTCCCGATGGAGCATCCCGCCCTTTCAGCAATATCCTTGATCCTGATATGGTCCTGGTGCTGTTCCACTACGGGGGCTAATATACGACAAAAAACCGAAGAATGACAATGAGTGTGTTCGCACACACTTTTTTTTGTGCCGGTGTGAAAATGTTCTATATTTGTTGGGGAAAGGCCATTTGGGATAACCGTATATAATGGCTGACGGGACAATGAAGCTGACCTGCAATAAAAACCTGACTGTCTTCCTGCTGATCCCGGCTGTGTTGCTTGCTGCCGGTTGTGCGGGGGGCACTGCGGGAGCAGATCCCTGGAAGCGGGCCGGTCAGATCACCGCCTCGATCCGAAAACCCGATATCCCGGACAGGGTGTTCCGTCTGGCCGATTTCGGGGGTTCGGGTGACGGGATGACCGACAACAGGGAGTCCTTCGGCAGGGCCATCTCCGCCTGCAGGCAGGCAGGCGGGGGAAGGCTCCTTGTGGAGGCGGGGAACTACCTTGTCAACGGTCCCATTCACCTGACCAGCCATATGGAGCTCCGACTGGAGGAAGGAACCCGCATCTTTTTCGGCAGCAACCCGGAGGACTACCTACCCGTGGTACTCACCAGCTGGGAGGGGACCCGCTGTTACAATTACTCCCCTTTTATCTATGCATACGAGGCCACCGATGTGGCCATTACCGGGAAGGGGGAGATCGACGGGGAAGGAGCCGAACCCTGGAACGGGTGGAAAACGCTGCAGGGAACTGACCAGCGCCTGATCAGGAAGATGAACAACGAAGCGGTGCCCCTGGAGGAGCGGATCTTTGGCGGGGGACATTTCCTGCGTCCCCACCTGATCCAGTTTTACGGCTGTGAGCGGATCCTGGTGGAAGGGGTGACCATCACCGATGCGCCGTTCTGGTGCCTCCATACCGTTTATTCACGTGACATCATCATCCGCGGCGTCACCTACGATGCCCACAACCTGAACAACGACGGGATCGATCCGGAAAGCAGTGAAAACGTGCTCATCGAGGATGTCACTTTCAACAACCGGGATGACAACGTGGCCATCAAAGCGGGACGCGACCTGGAGGGGCGGACCCTGGGGATCCCCTCCCGGACCATCGTGGTG
>JAXGMU010000132.1:0-6059 GCA_040768485.1 Bacteroidales bacterium | reverse complement strand
CGGGCAAGAGATGGTGGAACTTCTCCTCGTATGCATTCCATATGATCCCCGCCACCTCCTCTCCCTGCTCCCGGGTCACCTGTTCCTTCCACCCCCAGTTGTACCAGGCGCTCAGGTTCTCGTTGTTTCCGCACCAGAGCGCGATGCAGGGATGGTTCCGCAGCCGCTTCACCTGATCAACAGCTTCCTGCCGCACCGACTCGAGGAATGTCTCGTCTCCCGGGTACATGGCACATGCGAACATGAAATCCTGCCAGACCAGGATCCCCATTTCATCACACAGTTCGTAAAAAATATCCTTTTCGTAGATCCCGCCTCCCCAGACCCGGAGCATGTTCATGTTGGCATCGGCGGCCGAGCGGATGATATGCGCATATTTGTCCGGGGTCACCCTGGGCAGGAACACATCCTGTGGAATGTAGTTGGCTCCCTTCATGAACACCGGTTGCCCGTTGACCCGGAAAAAGAAGCTTTCACCCGCCCGGTCCTCTTCCCTGACCACCCGGATATCCCGTAATCCTGTCCGGGTCTCCGCCTCCGAAATCAGTTTGCGACCATCCCTCAGGGTGAATTTCAGGTCATACAGGTGCTGCTCGCCCAGTCCGTTCGGCCACCACAGATCGGGATCCGCGATGGTGACCGGTTCGCTGATCTCGTTCAATCCCGGCTCAAGGCTGACCGTGGCGCGTATTGTTTTTTCGCCGTTTACCATTCCTTCAAGCTCCAGTGTCCTGCTGCCGGTCGACTCGATCTCAAGGTGGACTTTCAGGTCGGCCTTTTTTTCACTGACCCCTGCCTGCTGCACGAAAACATTTTTGATCCGTGCCATGTCCCATCCCCGCACCGTCACCTCTTTCCAGATCCCGCTGGTCACCAGCCTGGGTCCCCAGTCCCACCCGAAATGATAAGGTGCTTTCCGGGTAAAGATGCTGACCTTCCTATCGACCAGTCCGCCGATCTCCGACAGGTCATTTGGTGGATCCGGAAATTTATAATCAAGGGCCTCCAGTTTCTCAAGCCCGACCTTCACCGGGGAATGGAAGCAGATACGCAGGTTGTTCTCACCCGGCTTGAGGTACTCTTTGATATCTGCAATCCAGCTCCTGAACATGTTGTCAGCCTGCAGGATCAGCCGGTCGTTCAGGTACACGTCCGCATAGGTGTCTAGTCCCCCGAAAACGATCTCCACCTTCTCCTTTTAAAGCAACAGTTCAGGGGCCGTAAAAATGGTCCGGTATTCCCAGTCCGCTTTGTCGATCCATTGCTGGTCGTGCTCGTTCAGCCTGTAAAAAGGATCTTCAATCTTTCCCGCGGCAAGCAGGTCGGTATGCACCGTCCCCGGCACAGTGGCCGGCAGCCAGGTCATATCCCCGTCCTGCCTGAACTCCCAGTTGTCAGAGATTGTCATGGATAACTGCGATGTTTCTTCTTCACCCCGGCTGCAGGAAAACATCAGCAGAGCAGAAAGCATCATTGCTGCAGGAATAATATCATATCTTTTCATGATGAAATGTTTTAAGCGGTCAGGGGACCATAATTCTGTCCAGGTGTTCCAGTTCCAGGTCGTCCGGCAGGACCCCGATGGTGAGGATAAAGAAAGTCAGTGCCCGGGTACCGGGTTCCAGGTGACCGCCCACCACGCTGTTCTCGTCTGAAAGGGTGATGTGGGCATGCACCCTCTTGTTGAAAATGTATCCCTGGACGGCGATCAGGTCCATGGGCACGGAAGCCTTCGGATATTCTTCAGCAGGAGGCAGGTTCTTGTCACTGACCACATGAAAATGGTAGTCTGTCACAGAACCGATCCCTGCCAGTATGATCCCGTTGGTGACATGCTTTTCTTCGATAAATTGATCCAGTCCTTCCAGCATATCGGTCCCCGGGGGCATCCGCACGATCTCGATCCGCTCGAACCGGGTGGGAACGGAGTACACTCCAGTCGTGGAGTCCTGCGCTGCAAGGGAAATCGATGCGAGTGAAAAAAATAAGAAAACAATTTTTTTCATGGCAGTGTTGTTTTTCAGTATCTGGTTATTTTGAGTGCATGATCGGCGGATGAGGGATTCTGCCCGCCGGGGAATGGTCCGATCTCCAGATCTCCCCTGTCATCTGCCCTGACCCGCACCGGCTCCTGCCACTCCCCCGTCACCGGTTCAAACCACCGGATCAGGTAATTTGTTTCCGGATTGAATCCCTTCAGAACCGGTTGTACCGAGCCGTTCTCAAAATATAGCAGGGCCAGGGCTTTGTCCGGTGTCCGCATCATGTACGCCCACCCGTCCAGTCCCGTTTCCGGGGCACCCGGAGCCTTCCCGGGAACGATCTCTTCCGATGCGGGTTTCAACTCCTGGTACCTGTCACCCTCTGACAGGATGAAAGTCCTCAGATGCCGCATGTACTTTCCCGATTCGTAAAGCAGTGCATCCCAGATATGGGGACGCATACCGGCCGGCTCGCCGGTGGAGGTGATGTCATATGCCGCGGTACCGTGGACATGTCCCGACAGTCCCCCGGAAAGCACCGAACCATACATCTGTGCGCGTGCGAAATAGTTGTCACGGGCGGAATTAGCCGGTGGACGCTCCCCTCCGGGCATATTGATCTCGTGGTCCCATCCGGTATAGTAAGGTTCGAAATTAATGGCGGGATAGGGCGGCTCCAGGTTGAACAGGATTTCCAGGGCAGTGGAAACCCGGTGATCGCGCGGTTTGTTTCCCACGCTGTGCATGGTCAGCCACGGGCAGTCGGTATGATGTCCGAACTGCAGGTAGGTGGAATTATTGATCAGCGTGGTATGCATCTGTCCGAATGGCAGTGGTCCGTATATCTCCAGGTGAAAGGTCAACGCCTCATTGAACTCATCGGCGGTCAGGCTGTATTTCTCAGGGATCCAGTCCAGGTGGATGCCGCTGAAGATCATGTTGAATGCCCCGTACCTCGAGATCAGGTACTGCACGTAGCGGGCATAGGATTCATTGAAATCGAAATAGGCTTTCCAGGCCGGACAGTTGTCCCTTCTCACCGTTTCCAGCAGGGGAACAAATCCCTGCTCGGAGAGATACTGCATCTTCCTGTCCAGGCTCCGGAAATAAGCAGGGTTGATCAGGTCGAAATCGGCCACCCCGGGGTGCAGTTCTGACATCTGGAACGGCCGGTTCCCGTATTCGTCGCGCATGTCCTTGGAGGTCAGTTCTCCGCCCTCCACCTGATACCCGAATTTCTCCCAGGCATTTCTCAGGTAGATGCCCGAAGAGTCGGCATAGGTTGCCGGATGTTCATCGCATTCCCAGTTGGGGAAAGCGGCAATCATGCTGATGGAATTGAAACCCTGTCTTTTGCGGAATGCCACTGCATCCTCGAACCCGATCCCCGGTCCGGGTATATAGTCCCCCGCTGTCGGGGCACCCCTGAAAGGCAGCCGCCATGTGGAAGCGGCAAGCCAGGTATCGCCCGTCAGAAAAAACGGAGTTCCGTCCGCATAGCAGAGTGCATGCCCGTTTTCAGAAGCACGCACAAAGCCCCTCCTGTTCGGGTTCTGCTGCTTTTCCTGCGAGGACCATCCGAAAGCCCGGAAAGAACCGGACCGGTTATTCAGTCCGTCGTCCCCTGGCTGGTTCGACCCGCTCTTCCAGGTCCAGTTGCCAGGTTCTGTAAGGACCAGCCTGACCCTGAATACCCGGCCTCCGTCCCAGAAGCCATAAATCCGTTTTGAAAAACCAGGACCTTCCAGCTCCACCCAGCAGGTGACTTCCGTATAGGGATTTCCATACTCCTGTTCGGCTTCAAAAGTAAGTTCGATCAGTTCCCAGACCCCGACTCCGGGAGGGTCTGCCGCAATCGGCGCTGCTGACAGGGTCATCGGAAAAAACGTAGGGAAAATGATGAGAAACCAGTTTCTGAAATGCATATTTCTTTCTTTGATGCAGGGGTAAATTACTAATTTTTGCCGTTTCCAGGTCCCTCACATGATGCTCTGTAGCAATTATCCGTGTAATCCGGAGAAAAAAACTAAATTTGAAACCCGGTTCTCAGAACCATGCAGTACTGAATGATCAACGGATGACTCTGAACGAATGAAATTACTGGGCGGTGACATGTTCATTCTCAGGCCGGCAATCAGCGGCGGCCGGCTTCCTGACCAGGCGAGGAGCTGCCTGGACCAGCTGCTCGAACTGCTGAAAAGAAATGACCTTCCGGTCACATCGGTATATAAGGCCATCCTCTTTCTGAACCATGTGGAGACCGGTGAGAAGGAACGCGGACTGGATGAGATCACGGAAATGGTCAGGGCAACCCTCCACAGGGATATGCTCGTGATCCTGCTTGACCAGCCCCCGGTGCAGCATGATGTGGTCATGGAGGTGTACCATTATGATCCCTCGCAGTGGGAGTGCAGTTTTCATTCCGCCGGTCAGGGAAATGCGCTGGTCTTCAGCAGGGAGGGGGAGCGGGTATCCGCCGGGATCTCCTGCGCTGGAGCAGATGACTACCGGAACGGCGCACTGGATGCTTTTTCCGGTATTGAAAAGCTGCTTGCGGAGACCGGTTTTTCCATGGGGGATATCGTCAGGCAGTGGAATTATATCCCGCGGATCCTCAGGTTTGAAGGACCTTACCAGCACTACCAGCTGTTCAATGAGGCAAGGGCCAGGCATTACGGGAACCATTTTGAAAAGAAAGGATTTCCGGCGGCCACCGGGATCGGTACCAGCGGGACAAAAATTCTCATTGAATACATCGCCGTGTCAGGATCCGGTGTCGTTACCGTTCCCATCGATAACCCGGAGCAGGTGCCCGCTTACAGGTATCCGCAGGAGTATCTGAAGGGAGAGGCGTTGGAACAGGTGAAATCCACCCCGAAGTTTGAAAGAGGCCGTTACTTGTCGGTGAACGGCAGGGACATGGTCTTTGTATCGGGCACAGCCGCCATCCGGGGTCCGAATGTGGTCTATCCGGAAAATTCCGATCTGCAGACCCTGTACACCATCGACAATATCGAGCAGCTCGTTTCGAAAAATAATCTTGAGAAGCAGGGAATCCGCACGGAGGACCTGGTTTTTGACTATGTCCGGGTGTATCTCAAGGACAGGAATGACTACCCTGTGGTGTTGAAATACTGCCGGGAAAAATACGGCGAGGTGCCCTGCGTATGGATTGAGGCGGACATCTGCCGTGACGAGTTGATGGTGGAGATAGAAGGGCACCTGGTCAGGAACCATCCCCCGGCTTTGAAATAAGGATCCGATCCCCTATTTTTATGTTCCGGACCAAGGCGAATCTGCCCTGGAATACATTATTCCGATCATGTTAAATTCAAAAAATCCACGCCGATGAAAGCCCTTCAAATTCTTATCTTTTCTCTATTGACAATACTGACGGGAACAAACCTCCGCGGAGAGAACGGCTACAGGCTCTGGCTCAGGTATGCTCCGGTAGCCGACCCGCAGCACAAAGAATATGTCAGCGGGATCCTGGAGCATGTGGTGATCACGGGTACCCATCCGACCGCGGAGGTGATCGCGGAGGAGATCAGGAAGGCGGGCATGGGGATGCTCGGCCTGCCCGCCGTCTGTTCAGGAGACTTCTCCGACCTCGCCAGCCTGCTGATCGGCACTCCCGGAGACTGCGAGGCGCTGGCTACTGATGCGATGAAAAAACAGCTTGAAGGACTCGGGAGCGAGGGATTCTATATCGGCACTGTTTCATACCGGGGGACAGAATACCTGGCGGTGGCGGCCAATGAACCGGCAGGGGCCCTGTACGGGACCTTCCACCTGCTCAGGGTGTTGCAGGAAGGTTCGGCCCTTGCGGACCTGCCCGTGAAAGAGGTTCCCAGGGTCAGGTACAGGCTCCTGAATCACTGGGATAACCTGGACCGGACGGTCGAAAGGGGGTATGCCGGCTTCTCCATCTGGGACTGGCACAAGCTTCCCGTTTACATCGATCCGAGGTATGTGGATTATGCAAGGGCCAATGCCTCCATCGGCATCAACGGGACGGTTATCACCAATGTAAATGCCAATGCGTATGTCCTTTCATCACAGTATATCGAAAAAGTG
>JAXGMU010000131.1:0-6102 GCA_040768485.1 Bacteroidales bacterium | reverse complement strand
CTCTCATGACCATCTCGATCCTGTCACCGAATTGATATTTTTCCATGATCGTTTTACCCAGCCTGATGCCTTTCGAATTTCCTATCCTGATGATGGGCACTTTCATAGTATCATCTTTTTTGTAACTACAAAGTAATTACTTTTTTTGATGATCTCAAATAGGTCTCTTCACGGCACCTAACCTGTTTATATGCTGAATTTCCATTTAATCGGCTATTTTTGTTTAAAATTTCAGTCCCGATGAACTACCAGGGAAAGACCGTCTGGATCACGGGGGCATCTTCCGGGATCGGCGCATCGCTGGCCCGGCTTTTTGCCGAAGAAGGTGCCAGGGTGATCATTTCCTCCCATGAAGCGGAGGAGCTGGAAGGGGTGCGGAAAGCCCTGGAGCCGGTGTCGCGTGACGTGCACCCGGTGGTCTTCAACCTGGGGGATCCGGAGGCGGTCAGGGCGGCAGCGGCGGAGGTCCTGGACAGATTCGGCCGGGTGGATGTGCTGATGAACAACGGCGGCATCTCCCAGCGGTCGGAAGCACTGGAAACCCCTCTGGAGATCGACCGAAGGATCATGGAGATCGACTATTTCAGCGGGGTGATCCTCACAAAGGCGCTCCTGCCGGGCATGATCGAAAACGGGTACGGGCATATCGGAGTGACCAGCTCCATTACGGGGAAATTCGGTTTCCCCAGGAGAAGTGCCTATTCGGCCGCCAAGCATGCCCTGTTCGGATTCTACAAGAGCCTCTGGGCCGAGAACCACAGGAAAGGGATCCGGGTCACCCTCTTCAGTCCCGGCCGGGTCAGCACCCACATCTCCCTTCATGCGCTGGAAAAGGACGGGAAGGAGTACGGGCGGATGGATCCGGGTCAGGCCGGCGGCATCTCCCCCGAAAAATGTGCCCGCAGGATGATCCGCGCCATGAAACGGAACCGGAAGGATGTGCTCATCGGAGGAAGCGAACTGCGGATGGTGTGGGTGCATAAGTATTTCAAGTGGTTGTATTACAGGGTGTTGGATACGGTGAGGGATTGAGCGCGGATTTGAGCGCGGATTTGAGCGCGAAATTGAGCGCGGATTTGAGCGCGGAATTAAGTGGGGTGGAGTCAGGATGAGGTAATGTGCCATATAATGAGCATTCCGTACGTTAATGAAAATAGAAGAAAGTGAAATATGCAACATAGAATTGTGATCATCCTTTTACTGATATTCTTTATTCCCGCCGATTCTTTTTCTTGTTCAGCTTTTACCTATGCAACAGATGGACAAATAATACTTGCAGCCAACGCTGATTGGTGCAAAAGAGCAGATGGGCTTATTACTGTCAATAAAAGAAATATCGTAAAACGAGGAGATTCACCAAGTATGACGGGTGAATATGCCACATGGAAATCAAAATATGGGAGCATTACCTTCACATACATCTGTCGTGAAATTGTGCAGTATGGCATGAATGAAACGGGATTGACTGTTAGTACCATGGGATTGCCTGGTAGCAAAAGCCCCGGGCCTGATCATCGACCACCTTTAGCAGGTAATGTATGGGCGCAGTACATACTTGATAACTGTTCATCCATCGAAGAAGTACTAAATGTGGAATCGAAAATCAGACTTTATAGCGACAAAGACCAATATCTGATTTGCGATGGTCATGGCAAATCTTTGGTGGTCCAGTGCAAAGAAGGAGAAGTCCTCTATTTTTATAATCAATCATTACCAATTCCGGTATTAACCAATGAAGAATACCCGGTATGCCTTTCAAATTATAAGAGAAATAAAATCCCATTCAATGACCCCTATCATTCAAACAGGAGATTTCAGATTGGCAGCAATGCACTTGAAAAGACACCGGAACTAAATGACAATCAAGTGCTTGATTACTCATTCGACTTGTTGGATAAAATGGCTCAGCATCCATGCACGCAATGGAGCATTGTGTTTGACATTAAGAACAGGACGGTATATTACAAAACCAAATATTCACCGAACATCAAGAATTTTAAGCTTGGTGATTTTGACTTTTCGTGTAACACAGACAAGTTGGCATTAGATGTCAATAATGATTTCAACGGGAATGTCGGGCAATATTTTACGGAATACTCAAGAAAACACAGGCTTGATGTTATGAGAAAAGGTTTTCATTGCTTTGATATGATACGGACTGATGAACAATTAAATATGATTATTGATTTTATAGATGGTTTTCAGTGCGCGAATTAAATGTTTTATTGCATAAAATGGCTTAAACAGGGGGAGTAGGAATATAACTGGGGGAGTCAGATGATGACAGGGGGAGTCAGAATAGACAAATATCTCTGGGCGGTCAGGGTGTACAAAACCCGGACGCAGGCCACCGATGCGTGCAGGAAAGGGCGGGTCTCGGTGGACAGGATGCCTGCCAAGCCTTCACGGATGGTGTCGGCGGGGGATGTGATCCAGGTGAAGCGAATGCCCGTCGTTCACTCCTACCGGGTCCTGGAGCCCATCGAAAAAAGGGTGGGCGCGAAACTCGTGGAAGAATATATGGAGGACATCACCCCTCCAGAGGAACTGCAAAAATTGAAAATGCAGGATGATTTCTTCGTCAGGCGCGACCGCGGTACCGGCCGTCCCACCAAAAAGGAGCGCCGGAAGCTGGATGACCTGCGGGACGATGTTTAGCCGCAATCTGAGGGTATCCGTTTTCGCGAAATCATGAAGTCATAAAAAGATGACTTTTGCGCAAATAGGTGAGTTTTTCTTCTTTATTCATATTTTCTGAGAACCTCGTATGTTATTGTTTATGAAATTATTACAGCGCTAAGTTAAAAATCTCAGGAGTGATCGAAAAGTCACAAAAAAGTATAAAAGTCAAATGTTTGTGACTTCGCGTTTTGCCTGAATAGGGTATGTTGCTTTTTTTCACTGGGATACCCGTCAGACGTATACAATTGCCTCGCAGCGACAGGTATTACGCTAATACACTTGCCTCGTAGCGACAGGTATTACGCTAATGCACTTGCCTCACAGATCAAGGTACCACGCGTATGCAGTTGCCTCGCCGGGCTCGTGAGCGTGGTTCCCCGAAGCTTTGATACGCAGGCGGTCGAGAATCACATGAAATATTAACCGGTGTCTGGGTCCTCCACATTCCCAATCATCACCTCCGTATCAGAAATGATCTGTTTCCGCAGTTCCACCAGCTCCCACGCGGATGGGTCCCTTCTGCGGAGCAGCCCGCGAAACCGTCCCCCGTTCACCGTTTTCTTCCACCTGATATACCAGTACAGGGCTGCCTTTCCGGCGGGGAACAGGGAGACCAGGTAGGCCGCCCAGATCCACCAGGGACCGGTGACAATGCCTACCACCAGGGTCTGCAGCAGGTAGAACAGGGGAAAGATGAACAACAATCCCAGTCCCGCCTTCACCGAACTGTGGAATTGCAGGTCCTTGATGTTCCGCACCAGCCGGACCGGCAGGAAATAGGGAATTGCATTGTTGATGAGCCCGTACAGGAATACCGGGAAGGTCGCAATCAGCGACAGGTACCGCCACAGCGTCCGCACGAACGTATACCCGCGGTCGCGCACCACCCAGTCCCGGATCCCCAGCTTCTCCACCCCTTCGAAATAACGCTTCACCTTTCCGGTCACTTCCCGCACCTGCTTTTCATCCTTCTCCAGCACCCTGTGGAACCGGTCGATCATCTCCTTGTCCGCCTTGAACCGGTCACTCAGCCGGTCTCCCCCGATCCCCATGATCTCCCGCATCCGCGGATTGAACAACTTCCGCAATCCCATCACCTCCTCGTAGTATTCATCCGTCCCGATGTGGATCATCAGCGGCTTCATCTCCTCAATCAGCTTCTCCTTCACTGCATTGATTCCCCGCGCCGGATTCTCCTGGTACTGCTCCCAGTACTCTGAAATTTCAATGGGCTTTCCGTAGTTTACCAGCAGGGTCTGGTTCTGCTTCACATAATGGCCGAAATCGATCCCCACCGGCAGCAGCTTCACGAACGGCTTGTTCCCGTGGGGCTCCTGCGCCTTGAAGGCGATGCGGAAGATCCCTTTCACCAGGTTGCGAAGCTTCCGCTGGTCGCCGTGGCTCCCTTCGGGCATGATGCAGGTGTAGTGGTTCCGCCGGAGCACATCCACCGTGATGTCGAAAATCTCCTGGTTCTTCCCCAGTTCGGCCGTGCCGTCCCGCTGCCTGAACACCGGAAGGATCTTCAGGCTGTTCAGGAAAAAAGCCAGGAACCTTTTGCGGAAAATATCGGCCCTTGCCAGGAACACCACATCCTGCGGGGCGGAAAAGAGGACGATCAGGGCATCCATCAGGGCGTTCTGGTGGTTGGGAGCGAAAATGACCGGCTGGTTCCTGGGAATGTTCTCCTGTCCGGTGAACTCCACCGTAGAGTAATAATGGAAGAAAAACAGTTTGGCGTAAGGATACAGGGTATGATAGATCAAATTCCGTTTGTGGATACTCTGCTGTGCGCCGCGTACAGTTGATCTGGCCATAAAGCGTGGTTTGGGTATGGGAACAATTTTGTGGAAACAAAGATACGTTTTTAACGAACAATGCGTATTATGGTTTATCTTTGCAGGATAATGAAACGGACCATGGAACTGGATCAGAAACTGATCTGCGGCATCCAGCAGATCGGGGTGGGTGTCAGGAACCTTTACGAAGCCTGGAAATGGTATATCCCCCATTTCGGCATGGATGTAAGGATGTTCGAGGACCGGGCGACAGCCGAGTACATGCTGCCCCATACGGCCGGGAAACCCTGGGAGCGGCATGCCGCCCTGGCCATCAACATGCTGGGCGGGGGAGGCGTCGAGATCTGGCAGCACACCGAGCGAATACCCGTGGCCCCCGAGTTCGAGCTGCGGCTGGGGGACCTGGGGATTTTCGCCGGAAAGATCAAGGCACCCGATGCGGAGGCGGCATATGACCACCTGAAGCGCGGGGCGCGTCCCCTCACCGGGATCGTGCAGGACCCCCTGGGCAGGAAGACCTTCTACCTGAAAGATCCCTTCGACAACACCTGGCAGGTGGTGGAGGAAGGCAGCAGGTTCATGAAGCATTCCCGCAGCAAGACCGGCGGCTCATTCGGCGCCGTGATCGGGACCACCAACCCGGACAAGGCGGTCCGTCTCTACAGCGGAATCCTGGGGTACAAGATCGTGGCTTATGACAGGACAGGCGCCTTCGATGACCTGAAGGGGATACCCGGCGGAGACAGTACGTTCCGCAGAATCCTTCTCAAGCACGGGGATGATTTAAAGGGTCCCTTTTCCCGCCTGTTCGGCCCCAGTGAGATCGAGCTGGTGCAGGTGCTGGACCGCCAGCCGGAGAAAATCTTCAGAAACCGGATCTGGGGCGACCTGGGCTTTATCCACCTCTGTTTCGACGTGGTGGGCATGAAAAAACTGAAGGAAGAGTGCAGCACAAACGGGTTCCCCTTTTCGGTGGACTCCGATGTGCACCCCCAGGGCAAACCCTTCGACATGGGCGAGGCAGCCGGACATTTTGCCTATGTGGAGGATCCCGACGGAACCCTGATCGAGTTCGTGGAAACCCACCGGATCCCCATCTCCAAGCGGTTCGGGTGGTACATCAACCTCTGGAAGCGGCGCGACGTGACCCGGCCCCTGCCCGACTGGATGCTGAAGCTGCTGCGGTTCATGAAGGTGAATCCGCGTAAATTGAAGGCTGTCAGGGCAGTATAGGATAGGGAAAATCTGTCAGCGGGATAAACCAGGTTTCCCGGAAAGCGGGACAGGCGCGGTCGATCAAAATCAGATATGAGTGAACAGAACAATCGTTTCAGGCATTTTGAATACGAGATCACCGATGATCCGGATTTCATCAATGAATTGTTCCGGATCCCCCGGGAAGTGCAGCTTCAGTTCGCGTCCCTCCACGCGGAAGCCCTGAAAGGCGGGGAAAAGGTCATCGGGAGACTGAAAAGGCTTATCAATCGCTACCCGGATGTCCCCCAGCTGAAAAATTACCTCTCAGCCGCATACAATGTATCCGGGAGAAGCGAGGAAGCCTACCTGGTCAACCATCAGATCGTCAGCGAACACCCGGATTACCTGTTCGGGAAACTCAACC
>JAXGMU010000130.1:0-6192 GCA_040768485.1 Bacteroidales bacterium | reverse complement strand
GGCAGAAGCATTGTCCGAATACAGGTTCTTGTAATTGAGGCTCAGTTCCAGGGAATCGCCCTCGTCCCTGAGCCCCATGATCATGATATCCCTTTTCCCGTCCCTGACCTGGTATCCAGAAAGGATAAAGCCGGAGGAGATCCCTTCCTCCGCATGAAGGATGGATTCATCCTCGGAAGATCCGTAACGCCTTTTCCATATTTCTTCCCCGTCACTCGAGGTACGCACGATAAACAGGTCCTTCTGGGGGGTGGCGGTCCCGTCGGGATCCTCCACATAACCACACAACAGGTATCCCCCCAGTCCGCCCCTGATCGCCACCATGGCATTGGCTCCGGAGTTGAGCCCGGGTTCGGTGTAATACCTGGGGAATCCAGGTTTGGGATTCCCGTATTCATCCGTGATGTAAAAGGCCATCCTGGAACCTGAATCGGGAGAAGTGGCGATTCCGCAAATGGCAAATCCACCGTTATCCAGTACGGCCAGATCGGTGGCCTGGTCGACGGAGTATCCCCCGAAGAATTTGATGAATTTTTGCGATTGTTCGGGGGACATTTCCCTTTCACAGGAAAAGAACAGCCCGAGTAGCCCCGCCAGTAAGAGTATCCTGTAGTTCATGATTAAAATTTCTCGGTTTTGTAGAGATCCCAGACCATCCCGAACGACAGGGTAAGGTAATTCACCCTGAAGTCGCTGTCCACATGGTAAATCAGCCACGTAAGGTTCTGGCTGTCGTACCGGTGGTCCTGATCATTCGTCAGGAAAAATCCGTAATTGAACCTGGGTTCAATGAAAATTTTGCCGCCCGGGAAAGGAAATTTGATGCCCAGTCCTCCCGATCCCATGAGGTTCAACGGTTTTCTGGTGGCTGTGATTTTCTCCTTCTCAAGCACCACATCCCTCAGATAGTAAGTGCCTGTTTCGGTATAGCTCCTGGTAGCCGAAGCGGCGGCCGAAAACAGGTATCCGGCTTCGATCCCGAAACGCATGTACACGTTTACCCTGCTGCGGGGATTGAACATAACGGCGATGGAGACCGGGATCCCCAGCAGGTTCTGGTATTCATCATACTGATAGCTGGCAAACGAAAATGGCGTTCCTTCATAGCTCACATGCAGCCGGGTGTACCTGACCTCAAATGAGGCTTCGGCGCTTCTGCCCATGTTCAGGTTCATGATCCCTCCCAGGTGAAATCCCGGCACCGCACTGGCAAACCTGCCGCCGTCGAACTCCGGAATGCCGGTGCTGTATTTTTCGATCAGTTGCGGAAAAGAGAGATTCCCGCCCAGGGTGAAGCCCAGCGAGCCGAACGATCTTTTTTCAGGGGGCGCGGTCTCCCGCTGCATCTGTTGCCGTCTTGCCAGTTCCGCCTGTCTTTCACGCTCCTGCTGTTCCTGCTGCCGGGTAGTTACCTGCTGCCGGGTCAACTCCTGGCGATGCTTTTCGAAAAGCTGCACGAATTCGCCCGGATCAGCCGGGGAGGTGGAATAATCCGGGAACTTTTCAAGGAATGCCTTCATCAGGTTATCCGCACGGTCCGGCAGGTAATCAAATAAATAGGCGTTGATGACCAGTTTGTAAGCTTCCTGTAGCTGCTCGCCGGCCAGGCCCGATTCGAGGCAGGGATTCAGCAATTCGGGCACCAGCTCCACCATGCCGGCCTCGTAAGCCTCCCTGGCATCTTCCAGCAGCTGGGCGCATCCTACCTGGTCCTGCGCCCCAAGGGTCCGGCCCAGGAAAAAGAGTGTGATACCGATCAAGGTCCATGTACGCATAACAGATTCTGTTTTCAATTGTTTCCTGGACATGTCTGTTCGTAGGGAATTTCCCCGCCGAAATACTGCCCCCATTCAGCCCGGGTGAGGTTCCGCCCCACACGGCTGCAGAAGTCACCCACCATCTGTGCCGCTCCGGAAGGCCTGACGATCAGCCGGGGAAATTCCGTGCTGCCGCTGTAAAAATACCTGCTGTTGCCGCTGAAACAGGCAGAGAGCACGAACCCGTTGTGATCCGGGAAGATCACCGGGGGATGGCTCCAGTCGGACGTGTTCCATAAATAAACCCTTCCGTCGTGGGAAACAGCAACCAGGCTTCTGCCGTCGGGACTGACCGCCAGGTCGGAAACCCTGGCGCCCGGTCCGGTCAGGGTGGCCGCGGTCCGCCTGTTGCTTCCCGACATGACCCGGATGGATCCGTTCAGCAGGCCGGCCACCAGCTGTTGTCCCCCGGGACCATAGGCAAGCGCCCGGACATGGTTCTGCCCGAAATCGTTCAGCAGCCTCGGGTTCCCTGGAGCACTGGTGCTGACCTCGTAGAGTTTGCCATCCCTGGTAGCCACCGCAGCCTGCCGGCCATCCGGGGAGACCGCCAGCGCGGAAGGCCTTGCATCCAGCTCGATCCAGGTGGATGCTTCCTGGCTTCCGTATTCCCACCTGAGGATCCGGTTGTCGGTACCGGCAGAGATAAAACTCCCGCTGTTTCCGATGTTCTGAAGGAAAAGGAATGTGTTTCCGTGCCCGATGTCCTGTTTCAGAACACTCCCCGATGACAGGCTGAGAAAGAGCATGCCCCCGTCGCTGGTGCCCACTGCGATCATTCGCTCGTCGGGACTGACGGCCAGGCATTCGTTGTTGTACCCGGTAGTGGCAAGTTGTGTCTGGGTGGTCCTGTTTTCATAGTTCCCGGGGAGGATCATGATGGTACCGTCACTGCCTGCCGTGATGATGCTGCCTCTTCCGTTGAGCCATTCAATGGCCCTGATGGAGCTTCTGATATTCGGGTAAATATTGTATGCGGGAGAGATCAGTTCCTTCATTGCCGCGTACAACCCCTGGTAAATGTCCGAATCATATGTTTTACCGCCGAACCTGCTGTTGAGCTGGTAAGCCTGGTAGGCAACCAGCCCTTTCAGGTCCGGATCATTTTCGATGCGGGTACTTGTAAGGGCCGCCTCTTTTGCAGTGGCCACGATCCTTTCCTGGTAAGCACGGTCAACTGCCGGTTCCGCCTCCACAGGGTCACTTTCTCTGGCTGTGCCTCCGCTCTGGGTCACCTGTGTATTCCGGTTGTCCGGGACCGTTTCCTGGCGGGTACGCTCCCCGGTCCGGCTCTGTCGGACCGGCTCATCCCGCAGGGGAGTCACCGTTGCCTCCCGTCCGGCAGGACCTTCCATCCGCTCCCCGGTCTGTCCGTCGGTATCCGTGATACCTGCCTCCTCCAGCCCGGCGGATTCCTGCTCATCCGCAAAACCTTCTGTCTCTTCCGCGGTGAAATCTTCTGTGATCCCGCCGGCAGCAGCCGCCGGCTGCCGGTTTTGCTGCGGGGTGTATACATATTCCTCTGCGGCAGTTTGCTCCGGCTCTGTCCCCTCCTCCCGGTTGCGTGTCCCGAAGAAGATCAGGGCCAGCGCGAGAACCAGCACCGCCATCACAGCGGTGACGGACCGGTTGATGATCCGCTTTCTCTTCTGGAGGACCACCTTCCGCTCCTCCTGCCACAGGAACTCCTCCTCGCTGGTTTTCAAAAAGACCATCGCTCTTTCGAAGGCGGGGTTGTACTGGATCCCCCAGGCCGGGGTAGGCTGCTGTGTCTCTTTCCATTTGAGGGCAGTCTGCAATTCCGGGGGTTTCAGCAGTTCGGTCCTGCCCTGCTGGTAGAGCGCAGAAGCTTCAGACAGCCTGATGTACATTTTGATGGATTCCGCCTCCTCTGCCACCCACAGGGCCAGACGTTCCCAGTTCCTTATCAGCGATTCATGGGACAGTTCAATGGTGGTATGCTGATTCAGGGCCACCGCTCCGGAAGGAGAAAGAAACGAACGGCCCGGTTTCCTGAAGTTTTCCGCCACCTCTGCCGCCTCCTCCACGGTACACTGGGCGATCCGGGCGATGGTTCCCAGTGTGGCGGGCCTGCGGAAAGCCTGGTGGTCATCGGTTTTTGCGGTGATCGTTTTGAACAGCCGCTCGCAGATCACTTTTTGCCTGTTGTCCAGCGCATCAAAGAGTTCATCCAGGTGGCTGCCCAGGGCCGTGCGGATGGTCCCGACCGCCTTGTAATCATTCACGGAAATAGGTTTTTCCCTGCTTTTCCGGTGGACCCAGTGATCCCATGTGCGCATCAGGGCATGCTGGAGCAGGGGCAGTTTATCCTCGACCTTCGAAAGGTCACTGATCAGAAATTCGACGAAACCTTCCTCTGCGGAGGCACCCGCTTTCCGGATGGGTTCCGAGATGGCCCGGGAAAGTTCTTCCCGTGTCATGGGCTGCAGCAGGAATTTGCTGCGCCCGACCTGCTCGGGAAGACCACGGAAGGCCGAGCAGGCATCCAGGTATTCCGCCTGTACGGAAAGTACCACGTACATCCCGCTGATCTCACTTTCCGCTGCCTGCAGCAACAACCTCACCAGCCTGGAGGCCTCCTGGTTCTTACCGCCCTTCTTCACCGGCTGATCATTTCTGAACACATCCTCAAACTGATCGATGAAGATCAGGTAGCGGTGACTGCTCAGTCCCTTTTCATGGATCCATTCGATCAGATTTTTGTCATCCGACAGAAAAGCCTCCACATCCGCGTCATCGAACTTCTTGGGGAATACCCGCTGGAACCCTTTTAAAAGATTCACCAGGGGCTGGCTTTCCGGCTGTACGGTGATGGGTACCCATTCGTGGTCATTGTCAGAAAGCAGGGCAGGGATGATGCCCGATTGCACGAATGAGGTCTTCCCCACCCCGGAAACTCCCGTAAGGGTCACAAATCGATTTTCCAGCAGCAGGTCCAGGAATGCCTTTACGGATTCCTCCCGTCCGAAGAAATATTGATCCTCCGCACTTGTGAACGGTCTGATACCCGGAAATGGATTTCGCTGAAGCACCTTTGTATCCAGTATTGTGGAATCACCCATAAAAATTCAATATCAGGACCCTAACTCTCCTTAAACAGGAAATGCGCTGTTCTTGTTTAAAATTCCGCAAAAAGCGTGCAATAAACTCACTTCATCGAAAAGCAATTCGATGAACACCTCTTTTTCAATCAGATATGCGACACACTTCCCGCCTGCACCAAGATAACGAATTTGCTGCATTAATTCAGGCTGGTGGGCAGCAATTATTGCAATTCCGGATGAAAGTGGAGAAAAATCCCCCTCTTCGGTTGATCTGGCCAGAATCACAACATTGCCATCCGACGGCAGTCTCCCATCATAGGTCCGCAGTCCCGATACCAGCTTGAACAGGGCGTTCAATCCCACGTTCGTAAACAAATCCCATTCGGACAGCCCCAGCACGGTCTCAATGTACCAGCTTCCCGGATCCTCATGATCGAAAAAACTGTTATCCGGAAAGTCCGGCCGCTCCGATACGAGGCTGTACCGCTCAGGATCATTTTTACGTAATAATTGGGCTGCGGTTTCACGAATCCTTTTGTCGGGGTGAAATCCCTGGGCAAGGATCTGCTGTTCATCAAAAAACTCCTCTCTGCGTCCCATGATGTCCAGTGCACAGATCCTGACAAAATGTCCCAGCTGCATGCCGTCCCTGTTGAGGATCTTGGTGAGAAGGGATTTGAAAGGAAATATCTCAACCGGGAACAGCAGGTGAAGTTTATCAATTTTTTCTCTGACAGAAATATCTTCAAAATAAGTGATGAGCAGTGTTTTCAATGGAGGTTTCACCAGAAGGTCCAGCAATTCAACGGCGATGGCCCGGTTCCCGGGATCGCGGTCCTGCAGGTTCGCCCGGATCCGCTGCACCGACCGGCGGTCATAGATCATGGCAAGCAACATCAGGATCAGCCCGTTCACGTCCCTGATCTCATCATCCATGGCACGGGCGATGGCCCCATCGGCCTCACTGAGACCGATGGAGATTTTCGCCGCCAGGTCCCAGGTGCCGGTCCGCACCAGCCTGAGGATCGCATTCTGAATGGTGGCGGACTGGATCTCCGTTGCGCGGAAGTTGCTTTCGTACAGGCTTCTCACCGTTGCATGAAAGATCTCCCGGTGGTGATAATCCAATTTGCCCAGGAGCAACTGGATCGAACGGGCCCCTCCGATGGCAGCCATGCAGGAAATGATCCGCTTCTGGCAGACAACTTCGGCACCAGGCTTGTGAAAAGAAGCTTCCAGGTCGTCCAGCACCCTTTCGCCCTGACTGACCAGTGCCGACCATGCGGTGACGTATAAACCCGGATGGCCCA
>JAXGMU010000129.1:0-6333 GCA_040768485.1 Bacteroidales bacterium | reverse complement strand
CTCAATATTGATGTCTGGGAGCATGCCTATTACCTGAAATACCAGAACCAGCGCACCAGCTACATCGAAGCTTACTGGAACGTGATCGACTGGAATTTCGTAGAATCGCTTTACAAGGAGGCGATCGCCTGAATAAAATCAATCGCCTGATTCACATCAATCTGAGGGATGCTTTCTCGCACCACGCTTGAAAAGCATCCCTCAGATGTTATTTCGCAACTTTTAAGTCTATCACTTTTTCATTTGTTTCCCCACCCTTCATTATCTGCACCAGATGAGGGTCAGCTCCCGTTCCAATTCCCCATACGCACTGAATCCCGTATCCGGTTGATAAACCGCCCGCAAACCTGCTGTTAATCATACATTCCGGGCTTGGATAATCTCGCCAGAAAGGCCAAATTTACTTTCAATTTACCGGCACATACTTTCCGACCCGTTTTCGCCGGGCTTAAATGATGACCTTTAACAACTTAAATATTTCCAGATGAACGTAGATGCCATTATGAATGACCTGGTAAAGAAACATCCAAACGAATTGGAGTACCACCAGGCGGTTCGCGAAGTTTTAGAATCCATTGAGGAGGTTTACAATGAAAACCCTCATTTCAGCTCGGCCAACATTGTGGAGCGCCTGATCGAGCCAGACCGGGTCCTGATTTTCAAGGTTCCGTGGGCGGACGACCAGGGGATCGTGCATGTGAACCTGGGTTACCGGATCCAGTTCAACAACGTGATCGGTCCGTATAAAGGCGGACTCCGCTTCCACCCCAGCGTGAATCTGAGCATCCTGAAATTCCTCGGCTTCGAGCAGATCTTCAAGAACAGCCTGACTTCCCTTCCCATGGGAGGTGCGAAGGGCGGATCCGATTTTGATCCCAAGGGCAAGTCCAATGCCGAGATCATGCGTTTCTGCCAGTCATTCATGGTCGAACTCTGGAACATGATCGGTCCCGATACCGATGTACCTGCGGGGGACATCGGCGTAGGCGGACGGGAGATCGGTTTCCTCTACGGCATGTACCGCAAACTGGCCCGGGAGAACACCGGCGTGCTCACCGGGAAAGGGCTCAACTGGGGCGGTTCGCTGATCCGTCCGGAAGCCACCGGCTTCGGGTGTGTCTATTTTGCCAAGGAGATGCTGGCCACCATCGGCGAATCCTTCAAAGGGAAGCGGGTGGCCGTCTCCGGATTCGGGAACGTAGCCTGGGGCGCCGTACAGAAGGTGACCGAACTGGGCGGCAAGGTGGTCACCCTTTCGGGTCCGGACGGCTATGTGTACGACGAGGATGGGATTTCTGGTGCAAAGATCGATTACATGCTGGAACTGCGAGCCTCCAATGAAGACATCGTGTCGCCCTACGCACTCGAATTCGACAGCGCACAGTTCATCCAGGGAAAAAGGCCCTGGGAGGTGAAGGTGGACATCGCCCTCCCCTGTGCCACCCAGAACGAGCTCAACGAGACAGATGCACAGCAGCTGATCGACAACGGCTGCATCTGCGTGTGCGAGGGGGCCAACATGCCCTGCACCCCCGAGGCCATTGAGAAGTTCCAGCATAAAAAGATCCTGTACGCACCCGGCAAGGCGGCCAACGCGGGCGGGGTGGCCACATCGGGACTGGAGATGGCGCAGAACTCCATGAAGATCAACTGGAGCCGGCAGGAGGTGGATGACCGCCTGCACCACATCATGACCAACATCCATGAGAACTGTGTGCGGTACGGGAAGGGCCCCGACGGCTACGTGAACTATGTCCGCGGAGCCAACATCGCCGGCTTCCTCAAGGTGGCCGACGCCATGGTGGATCAGGGGGTGGTGTAATTTGAATCCCTGTTCCCGGGTAGTTTTAAAATGTAATATACGGAGGGACGGTGTCCGGATTCAGTCAATTTTTCCGGACATCGTCTCTTATCGTTTTAGTTTTTCCCACCCGTCAAATCTTAATCAAAAAAATTAGTCTGTTCGTCAAAACCTAAGATAGATTGAACCCAAAGCCCGTGCTATATTGATCCTATAAATTTTCTTGTCTGCTGAGATATTTCATTCCTCATTCGAGATCTTCGATTGCTCAAATCTTGATGCAGCGCATTCGGAGATTTATTAACTTCATTGTGGAATCTGATAATACATGTGTATTGCTAAAAATCCGCTTATTCAATCAGTTACAAATACATATGTATCATTTTTAGGGCTTTAACGTATGTATGATAAAACCCCATCCGTGGATATAGAAGATCTTCAGCAGGAATTATTCGCGTATGTGAAAGAAAATACCTTCAAGGAGACCAGGAGCCTCACATCTGATACGAAGCTCTTTGGGGAAGGGATTTTCGATTCCATGGGATTTGTATTGCTTCTGGATCACCTGGAAGAAGCATATGGAATTACTGCTGAAGATGAAGAGCTTATCGAGGAGAATTTTGAATCCATCAATGCGATCGTTGATTTCATTAAAAGGAAGAATTCCTCGGCTGGTTAGCTCCCCCTGATGTGCGGAATTTCCGGAATATATAGATCCAGTCACGCTGCCGTACGACCTGATGAAATCAGGAATATGCTGGTGCAGATCCAGTACAGGGGTCCCGACGAATCCGGGATCTACATTGGAGAGGGTATCGGCATGGGAAATGTCAGGCTCAGCATCATTGACCTTGCTCAGGGCAAACAGCCCATGTCCACCCCTGAAGGAAACCTGTGGGTCGTTTACAACGGGGAGATTTTCAATTACATTGAACTCAGGGAGGAGCTAAAGTCACTTGGATACAGGTTCAGAACCAGCAGCGATACGGAGGTACTGCTGCTGTTGTTCCATCATTACAGGGAGAAGTGTCTCGCTAAACTGAACGGCCAGTTTGCCTTTGCCATCTGGGATTCCGGGCGAAGGGAACTGTTCATGGCAAGGGACCGTATGGGGATCAGGCCTTTGTATTATGCCAACACCGGAAAGGACTTCGTATTTGCTTCAGAGATCAAATCCATCCTGGAATCCGGCTTGGTCCGGGCTGAATTTGACCTCACAGCCCTGAACCAGGTCTTTACATTCTGGTCCATCCCTTCACCAGATACCCTATTCAGGAATATCTATGAGGTACCTCCGGGCCATTACCTGGTACTGGGTGGTGATCGCCCGGCTTCCGGCCGGACCGGCGGGGGGAAATCCGGTGACCATGACCGGGATACAGCAGGTGGGAGGAGCGGGCTTCAGATCAAACCATACTGGGAACTAAAATTTGCTGCGGAGGAATATCCATCCCGGAGTTTCGGGGAGGCAAAGGAGGAGTTTGACGCCCTCATTGCCGATGCGGTCAGGCTCAGGCTCAGGTCAGATGTGCAGGTGGCTGCATACCTGAGCGGCGGAATTGACTCCAGTGCCACCACCTGGTACATCAAGCAGGCTGAACCGGGACTCCTGAACACGTTTTCCATCGGATTCGAAGATGCGGAATTCGACGAAACTCCCTACCAGGAATCTGCATCCGGATGGCTGAATACCGTCCACAGGTCCGTCCTATGCAGGAACCGGGACATTGCTTCCAATTTTGCACAGGTCTTATGGCATACGGAGATCCCGTTGATGCGAACCGCAGCAGTCCCCATGTTCCTGCTCTCAGGACTGGTACATGAAAACGGGATCAAAGTGGTGATCACAGGAGAAGGAGCCGATGAGTTCCTGGGCGGATATAATATTTTCAAAGAGGCCCTCATCCGAGAATTCTGGTCCAGGTACCCCGATTCGCATCTGAGGCCCTTGCTCCTGCAGAAGCTGTATCCATACCTGGGCCAGTTCCATGGAAGAAAGACCAGCATGCACAGGATGTTTTTCGGCCACAGACTGTCCGACACCGCTTCCCCGGTCTACTCCCACCTGGTCCGCTGGAACAACTCCTCCCATGTGAGGAACCACCTCCATCCAGATCTGTTCGATTCGGTCAGAACAGATCCGGTGGATATGCTCCTGGATCAGCTGCCGCCGTCACTTAATAAATGGGGCGTCCTGGAAAGGGCCCAGTGGATCGAGGCCACCCTGTTCATGTCAGGTTACCTGCTTTCATCCCAGGGTGACCGGGTGGCCATGGCACACTCGGTGGAAGGCCGGTATCCTTTCCTCGACCACCGGGTGATCGAGTTCTGTGCAGGACTGCCTTCAGAATATAAGATCAGGGGGCTGAATGAAAAATACCTGCTGAAGTCCCTGATGAAAGGAAAATTGCCTGAGAAGGTGATCGACAGGCCCAAGCAGGCTTACCGTGCCCCTGTGGCCACCAGCCTGCTTTCAAAGGATGCACCCGAATATTTCAGGGAGTTGCTAACGCCTTCCCGGATCTCTGCGTACGGGTTTTTCAAATCAGATTCTGTGGCGAAGCTCACCGAAAAAATCACGTCCGGAAAAGTCATCACCGAAACCGACAACATGTCCGTCGCGGGCATCCTCTCCACCCAGATCCTGGCGGATCTGTTCCTATCAAAAAACAATCCGTACAGGATCGGGGAAATACGTACGGAGTGTCCGGTTGTGTATGACAAAGTGATTCAAAACGAGATGTAGACATGGAGCACAAAACATTTCATAAGGATATTCTACGGATCAGGGATGTGGGGAGATTGGTGAACAAAATCACAGAAAAGCTGAAGAATGATGTGATGCAGAAACTCCGCAGGTTCGGGGGCGTGATCGGATTGAGTGGAGGTATTGATTCTTCGGTCACCCTGGCCCTGGCAGTCAGGGCCCTGGGAGCTGAGAATATCCTGGGAATTATGATGCCCGAAAAGGACTCAAATCCTGACAGCCTTGAGCTGGCCACAAAACTGGCCGGTCAGTTCGGAGTCAGGACCATTGTGGAAGAGATCACAGGGGCACTGAACGGTTTCAACTGTTACGAACGAAGGGACAGGGCTGTGCAGGAGGTTATTCCAGGGTATGATCCGGTTACGCATAAAATGAAGATCGGACTTAAGGAGAGCGATCCGGGATCCAGTCTCCCGCCTCTTTTATACCTCACTGTGGTGAAGCCGGATGGTTCTGAGATTGTGCACAGATTGCCTCCGGAACAGATGAGGACCATCATCGCCGCGTCAGATTTTAAACAGCGGTCAAGGATGTCGTTTCTCTATTATCATGCCGAGCGATTGCACTACGCGGTCATCGGCACACCGAACAAGCATGAAGTGGACCAGGGATTTTTTGTGAAATACGGGGACGGGGGAGCAGATGTCTTTCCCATTGGCCGGCTCTATAAGACGCAGGTGTACCAGCTGGCAGAATACCTGGACATCCCACTTGAGATCAGGAACCGGGTTCCCACCACCGACACATACAGTGCGGAGCAGACCCAGCAAGAATTTTTTTACCAGTTCCCATTCGATAAGCTTGATCTTTTATGGTACGGTTTTGAAAACGATGTTGATCCTGTAAAGGTAGGGAGCGTTCTGGGGATGACAGGAGAAGAAGTCTCACTGATCTATAAGAACTTTGAACGCAAAAGGCAGGCCACTTCATATCTGCGAATGCCACCCATCAATGATTATCATCTGTTCTGAATCTGTAAGGAGATGAATGTTTTTGATTACCTGCTGGGCGAGTCAGGCTTTCTCTACAAGGATCTTTTGTTGGGGAACAGGGAGCGACTGACATATTCGGATCTGTACAGCATGTCCCTGAAACTGGCCAGGTATCTGAAGGAGAAATACGGCGAGCAGAACAACATACTCCTGGTGAGCCCCAATTCGGTTTTTTTCCTGGTGGCTTATATGGGGATCATGAAATCCGGGAATGTGTGCGTGCCCCTGAATCCGGGAATTGAGGACCACAACCTGTCGTATATCGTCAATTTGTGCAAATCGGATATTGCCTTCATCGCTGCTTCATTAAAGGATCCCAGATGGGAGCGGATCAGGGATGTATATTACCATCTCCCCGATGCATTGCACGGAAATGATGAAGAGAATCTGCTTCTGTTTGAAGACGGGGAGTTCGATGAGGACCGCCTGGCGGAGATCATCTTTACTTCCGGATCCACCGGCGAACCTAAGGGGGTGATGATCACCCACCGGAACATCATTGCCAATACCTCTTCGATCATTGAATACCTGAAACTCACCGGGGATGACATCATCGAGGTGGTCCTGCCATTTTATTACTGCTACGGATTGTCCCTTCTGCATACCCACATGAAGGTGGGGGGAAGTGTGGTCTTTAACAACAATTTCATGTTCCTGGGATCGGTCATCAATGACCTGAATAAATACGGCTGTACGGGATTTGCCGGAGTCCCCACCCATTTCCAGGTCCTGCTAAGAAAGTCCAGGTCATTCAAGAGTACATCGTTCCCTGC
>JAXGMU010000128.1:0-6685 GCA_040768485.1 Bacteroidales bacterium | reverse complement strand
TCCACAAGCCCGTGTACAAGGCCGATTATTCCATGAGGGAGGTGGGCCCCCAGGATAAAAAGGGGGAATACCTTTTCACCTACAAGCAGGCTCCCACGGAGGAGGATCTGCGCTCCATCGGCCGGTATGTAACGGCTGAGCTGCTGGAGCATTTCAATTTCAAGGCGGTGGAAAAGTACGAGATGTGCTCGTATTCCGAAAAGCACAAGCGTGACGTGGTGCATATTTTCAAGAGTACGGTGGACTACCCCATCTTCGTTCTGGACCAGGGGACCTTTAAAAAGATCTACAAGCCCCATGAAATGGATAAAAAATACCGGTTCAGTTACGTGGGGCAGAAGCCGCAGAACCACATCTTCGGGATGAGCCAGCTTAAAAGCGTGGAGAATGAGTTTGTGGACCAGGATGGCAGCTACAATTACTCGGGAGCGGAGTACAAGCAACCGGTGGTCCGGGATCTGATCCGCTGCAGCGGGGAGTCGGACGCCCTGAATGTGGCCAGCCTGGGGTTTCATGTTTACTGGCTCAACAGCGAGAGCGCGGAGATGGATCACAAGCAGTTCAGCGAGGTGGACAACCTTTGCGACAACCATTACCAGCTCATGGACCTGGACCCCACGGGGCAGGCCAACGCCTTGAAATTCGCTAACCGGCACATCAATCTTTACACCATCCAGCTCCCGGAGTGGCTCAGTAAGCGCAACGACTGGCGGGGGAATCCCTGCAAGGACATCAAGGACTTCATCAATATTGCCGGGAGCAATCAGGATGAGACGCTGCACCAGTTCAACATTCTGCGGCGCAGGGCCTTCCCCATGAGGTTCTGGCAGCGGATCCTGAAAAAGACCAAGGAAGGGGAAACGGAGGTCTCCTACAATATCAACCTGGAGAACTACTACTATTTCCTGCAGTCGCAGGGGTGGTATATCACCGACTCGGAATACCACCGCAAGGCCGGCTACTGTTACGCCAGGATCCAGGGCAAGCGGGTGGACCTGATCCATCCCGAGCAGGTCAAAAAGATGATCAAGCGTTTCACCAAGGAGTGGGTGCGCAGCAAGGGATTGCTGGACGAAGTGGCCATATTGAACAAGATCAACTCCTCCAACCAGATCGGGGAAAACAACCTGCAGGAGCTCAAAGAGATCAAATTGAGCTTTGTCAATCACAGCAAAACCGCGGAGTGGCTTCATTTCACAAAAGCCAGTCTGCGCATCACCCGGGACAAGATCGAGCGGGTGAATCATGACCAGGTTCCAAATTTCATTCTGGGATCGATCGACGTGAACGGAAAGAACATCACCCATGTGATTGACCGCCCGGTATGGGTGGAATCCCGTCCGGCCATAGAGGTGGAGGCCACCCCGGAGTACCGGGAATTGTTGGAGAGGATGGAGCGTGCACGCAGCCATCAGGAGCGTGAGGACATCAACGTGGAGGTGGCCAATTTCCCCGAGCTGGACCGCTACAGAGTCCGGATCAATGATCCGGATTTCATATGGGTGAAGTTCCTTCGAGACATCACCCATATTTACTGGGAGAAGGAGCTGGAGCAGGGATTGAAGCTTACCGCCTCAGAGCAAAAGGAGCAGGAATTGCTGCTGGCGAACATCATGTTCGTGTTGGGATTTCTGACCTCCCAGCACAAGAGTCCGGGGAAGCCGTGGCTGGTATTTTTACAGGATCTGAAAATCTCGCAGATCGGCCAGAGCAGCGGCCGAAGCGGAAAGTCCCTGATCACCCAGGCGGCCACCCTGGCCCGTCCCAGCTTTTACATCGGGGGAAAGCGCAAGGACATCACGGAAAAGACGGAGTTCATTTACGACGGATTCACCCGGTTCCACAACATCATCGAGGTGGACGACCTTTACGAGTTTGCCGACTTCAATTTCTTTTACACCCAGGTATCGGGAAAACGGGAGGTGAATTCCAAGCACATCAGCAAGCAGATCCTGGACTACCCGGAGTCCGGAAAAATGGTGATCAGCAGCAACTATGAGCTGCAGAACACGGACAACAGCACCATGGCCAGGATTTTGAACTGCGCCGTTTCGGATTACTACCACGAAAAAACGAAGTACAATAATTATAAGGAGACGCGTTCGCCGCTGCTAAAGTTCGGCCGGGAGCTTTTCACGGAATTCACCGAGGAGGAGTGGGTGAAGTTTTACAACTTCATGGCTTATTGCATTCAGCTGCAGATGCGTTTTTTCAAGATCCAGCCGCCGATGGACAACCTGGTCAAGCGCCAGCTGCGCAGATTGATGACCCGGGGACTATCCAGGGACGAGGAGTTTTTCACCTGGGCCAACAACTATTTTGTGGTGGCCCCCCACCCTCGCCCGGAGATCAGCCCGGAGGAGCAGGGGTATTTCAACGTACTGATCCGGCGCAACGCGGCATTCGAGAACTTCCGCAAAAGCCTTACGGATGTGCAGATGCGCAAGTACAAAGCCCAGCAATTCAGGACAAGCCTGGAGGCGTGGTGCGAATACCACAGCTTTGAATTGAACCCGGTGCACCTGTGCACGGGCAAGAATGCCCAGGAGGAAAGGCGTATCATCAAGACTATCGAAGGGGTGACCACGGAGTGTTTTTACATCAGCACCCTTCCACTTCAGGAAAAAGAGGAACCCAGGGAGGAAGAGACCATCACAGCGCAGGAAAAGAAGTTACTCCCATTTTAGGGGATCAGGGATATTCGGGACTTGTTGAAGCCCGTTTTTTTCATAGTAAGTTTTCCCGGGCCGGCCACAGTGCCGGTCCGGGTTTTTATCGTGGGTTCATTTCAAAAAGCTATAACTAAAAATTTAGTTTAAAGGGGCATTCAAAACAAAATGCCACCAACCTAAAGTTTGAATAAAGAGGTTGTAATTTGTAATTTATGAAATAAATAAAAGAAAATGAACCAATTATAAAATTACAAATCAATTACAGAAAATTATCAAGTTTGTAATTCCGGTTGTGAGCCCGGCAAAAAACAGGGCGCCAGTGGTCAGAAAAAGCCAGGATTACAGAATCAAGGGCCCCTCCCCCATTTTTGTAATGGCTCAATACCAGGGGATTAAAAATGGATTACAACTCGGGAAAAATCGGGTTGTAATTTGTAATCCATTGAATATCTAAAAGATACAAGGCCAAAATGGCCCAAATTACAAAAATGGGGCACTTTTCAAGGGATTTCAAAGGGGTATGGTTTTTCGGGGGGTTTCATCCATAGAGTAACCCTTATGGCAAAAACAGGTGGTAATTGGCACAAATCAGTACCTATTTGACAGGGACGATACAGATCAAACGAGGTACATTCACCCCGCAAGCAAACCATGACATGAAAAAACCAGTCGTAGACCTGGAGAGCAAACCCAGCATCACCATCGATCTGAAACCACACCTGGAGGCGTATTGCCGGATGGTGTTCAATTCCCCGGTAAAGCAGAAAAAGATCATACTCAGCCGCCGGCACCACATCGGCAAGCTGATCTTCGGGCACATCTTTGCTGCCGACACCAAGTTGACGCGGCCTTTGATGGACAACCCTGTGACTTTTATTTTACCCACGCCGCGGACCGAGATCGGCTACATGCTGCAGTACCGGAATATTTACTTCCCGATGTGGTGTATGGATCTGATCAATGACTGCATCGAGGCGGACTTCCGGCTATGGCTCCGGGAAAGGTTCTGGGTCGGATATGAACGGAAAGGATGGGAGCAGCAGCGGATCGTTCTGGCCATCCTCAGAAAGATAAACCTGCGCAATAATGCGGTCAATTTTGACATGATCAAGAAAATCGACTACCGCAACCGGCGGGAGAATGAGGAAAAGGACGCCCTGGAACTGTGCAACTATGAGTGAAACAGGCCGGTAGAATAAAATTACAGAGAAGGGGACAAAAAGGGGTGCAATGACATTAAATAAAAAGTGATATGAATGCAGGGATCATCACCAGGGTGGAATACCGGATTGAGGGGGAGCAGCAGTATAAGGTCATGGAATTTACCTTTTACTCGGCCTCTTTTACTTCGGAGATCAAGAAAACGGAAGCCGGATTGAGCCATCACCTGCAGATTGACCTTCGGGTTCCAAAGATTACCAAAACCACTTCAGATACGCTTTCTTCCCTTTTGGGGCGCAAGCTCAATGTCCGATTTACGGATGGCAACGGCAGGGTTCACATGGCTGGCAACGCCAGTTTTCCCGCCCGTTTGGTTTACAAAACGGGGATCCGTGGAAATGCGGGAAGCTGGAACGGTTATGAGGTGACCATCAGGCAGGAATCCCCGGCAGCGTACACGGTTACCGACAATTAGGGTCCTTTACCTAAAGCGGGAATAAAAGTAAAGTTGTAGTGTGATCCATTACAGCTTTACATGAGCAAGCCAAGATACTACAGGATTGAGGACCGTGCCGGGGAGGCCGACATCATGATTTACGGGGTGATCGGAGAGAGCTGGTTTGAGGAGTCGGTAACGGCACGGCAACTGGTGGCGGACATCCGGGACCTTGAAAAAAAGCACCAGCGGATCAACGTACGGATCAATTCCCCGGGCGGGTCTGTATTTGACGGTCTGGCCATTTTCAATGCACTGCAAAGCTCCACGGCCGAGGTCCACACCTGGAACGACGGTCTGGCCGCTTCAATGGGTGCGGTGTTGCTCATGGCCGGAGAAAAGGTTCATGCAGCGCGCAACTCCCTGATGATGCTTCACTCCCCTTCCACCGGGGTATGGGGGAATGCCCGTGAGATCCAGCAGACCTTATCCACCCTGGACAAGGTCCAGAACAGTCTGGTGGAATGCCTGCTTACCCGAAGCACCAAAACCCGGGAGGAGATCATCGGGAGCTATTTCGATTACTCGGACCATTGGCTCAGTGCAGAGGAAGCCCAGCAGGAGGGATTCGTGGATGAGCTCTCGGGCAGCAAAACTGAAGTATCGCGCAAGGTGGCTGCCCTGGATTACCAGGAACTGGTGGCCCGGTTCGGGGAGCTGGTCCCCGAGGAAAAACGCAAGGGGAAGCTGGTGGCGTTTTTCGAGAATCTTTTCACCCCCTCCATTGATCGCACAACCACGGAAGAAATTTCAACGAAGGATATGGATATAAAAACACTGCAGGCTGCCCTGTCGCTTGGCGAAGGGGCAACCGAAAATGAAGTGCTGGATCGGATCCGGCAGATGGCGACGGATCTGGCCACTGAAAAGGCGGCCAGGGAAAAAGCGCAGAAGGACCTCAATGATGCCAGCGCTGCCAAGGCCCAGGCCGAGAAGGAGCTGGAGGAGTACAAGAAAAAACCGGGGGCCGCACCGGCCACCGTGGATGTGGAAACGGACAATCTGGAGGTCAAAGACCAGGCGGATTCATTCACTGAGGCACTGGCTTACTGCCAGTCGGTACTGAAGAAATAACATTTTTCACTATGGCGATAGACATTGCACAAAAACTGATCGAGGCCGGCACCAAGTACAAGAAAGAGTTACTGGCCATGCCGGTTGCCGTGTTGCAGGAACTCCTGCCGCATTTCACGCTCCGCACGGGGATTCAGGGGAAGGTAGTCGGGGGGCTGCTGACCACTGACGCTGAACTGCGGCCTTACCGCACGGCAAAGGATGCCGATGGCGGTGCCACTGTTACGCCCTATGAATGGGAGACCTTTCTGGGGGATATGGTCAAGGAATTTGACCCGCATGCCATTCTGGGCACCCTTTACACCGAGCTCACCGCAAAAGGGGTGAAGGAGTACGATTTTGTAAAGCGCGTTGCCCTGGAGATGTCAAAAAAGGTGGGTGAAAAGCTTTACGACAACGTGTTCACGGCAGTACGCAATCCGGCAGGAAACTACACCTCGGATCTGTTTGACGGGTACGAGACCCTGATTGCCAAAGGGGTGACGGCCACCACCATCAGCGAGTCCAATGGCAACTTCATGGATCTGACCCTGACCCCGCTGTCGGAGGCCAACGTAGGGGATGTCCTGAAAACGGCATGGCGCAACCTGGACCGGATATTCAAGAAGCAGCGGGTCAAGCTGCTGATCCCGGAAACGATCCTTGACCTTTACGAGGACTGGTATCAGAACGAGTACAGCACGCAGCCCTGGAACTCGGGCATCGAGCAGAAGTATCTGGTCGGATCCCGCGGACGCTGCGAACTGGTGCCGCTGAATCCCATGAGTGGGGATTACATGATCTTCACCAACAAGGAGAACATGAACCTGGGTGTGGACCAGCAGAGCGACCATGAGACCATCCGGATCAGGGAGTGTGACAACCCCAAGCTGGTCCAGTTCTTCATGAAAGCCTTCTTCGGGGTGGGATTCGAGACCATCCAGAAGGAGTATTTCACTGCGGTAAAAATCGCCATCAGCGCGGAATAAAGAAACGGAGGTATTGAATGGCAGATTTATTTGAATCCCTGAGTTGGATGGACGGGCAGATCAACCCGTCGGGAATAAAGACCACCCTGTATTACTGCGAGAAGGCGGCCATCGGGGCATTTCCCAGGGTGAAGAGTGCACCCCTGAGCGCTGTGGAGAATGTTTCCCTTGACGGGGACTTCACCATGGTGGCCGGAAAAACCTTCAAATCCATTTACAGCACCCAGGGAAAGGGAAAAGTATCGTGGGAGACCCTGGGGGAGAAGGACTGCACGATGTTCAAGGCAAAGGGAGTGTGCAAGTTCCCCGACATC
>JAXGMU010000127.1:0-6748 GCA_040768485.1 Bacteroidales bacterium | reverse complement strand
TATCCATCCCCATCCCTCCATATTCCCGGGGCAGGTTGATGCGAAGCAATCCCATCTGAAACATTTTCCGGGTCAGTTCGGTGGAAAACTCCGAATGTTCGTCCAGCTCTGCCGCCACGGGTCTGATCTCCCGCTCGGCGAAATCCTTTACCTGTTCAATGAACTGAAAATGCCGGTCCGTCAAAAAAGGGTCTTTCATATGCGTTTCAATTTGATTTAAAAGTGAGTAATGTCTGGTTCAGGCTGACCTGGCTGCCAACGGAAACATGAATTTCCTCTACCGAGGCAGTGCGGGGTGCCAGTATTTTGTTTTCCATTTTCATCGATTCAATGACAAGGAGCGCATCTCCTTTTACCACTTTGCTTCCCGGGATCACATTGATCTGTACCACCTTTCCGTTCAGGGGTGCGTTCATCTCCGTCTGGCTTTCGCTGTCACGCATTTTGTGAACGGCAATGTAGCGGCGGTCCAGAATATCCATTCTCCGGAGCTTGAAAAAGTGCCCGTCCAGGTCGAGCAGAATATCCGAGCGGTCGGTGATCCCCCAGACTTTCAGCAGATGCTGGTTGATCCTTATCCAGAAGCTGTTGCCCTTCCTGCTTTCCAGGGAAATGTCAAAGTCCCTTTCCCCGATGTGCAGTCTCAGTTTTTCTCTTCCCTTCAGCAGTTCATACCGGATCCGGTATGTGGAATGGTCGATCTCCAGCACGATGAAGGGCAGGATCCTCCAGTGACCGATGCTGTGCCACGGGGATCCGGAACCGGGATGCCTGCCGGTGTCTTTCTGCAGGGCGATCAGGGTGGCGGCCGACAGCAGCATCTCCAGGTCCCATGCTTTCCTCCTTTTTGCATTCAGCCGGATCAGGCGGTCCAGTTTATCATCGACCATCCTGGTGTGAATTTTGTTCGTGGTGAATTCCTTTGACCTGAGCAATTCAATGAGGAAGTCCCTGTTGGTATGGAGCCCTGTGACCCTGAATTCCTTCAGCGCCCTGATCAGGTGCGTCCTGCCCTCCTCCCTGTCGGAACCGCGGACGATGATCTTGGAGATCATGGGATCATATGCGGGTTCCACCAGGTTCCCTGCCCTGTAGCCGCTGTCCATTCTGGTGATGCCGTCGGAGGGAACGGTCATGGCATCGATCCGTCCAGTGGAGGGCATGAAACCCTTCCCGGGATTTTCCGCATAGATCCTGGCTTCAATGGAGTGTCCGGAGATTTTGATCTCTTCCTGGCTGAAGGAAAGGGGGCGTCCCTCCGCGATCCTGATCTGTTCCTTGACCAGGTCGATTCCAGTAATCATTTCCGTCACAGGATGTTCCACCTGGATCCGCGTGTTCATTTCCAGAAAGAAGAACTCCTGGTCGCTGTTCATCAGGAACTCCACTGTACCTGCACTGGTATAACCGATCCCGTTCACCAGTTCCAGGGCACTGGCTGTGATCCTTTCCCGGGTGTCTTCGGAGATGAAACCGGACGGCGCTTCCTCAATGATCTTCTGATACCTGCGCTGAAGGGAACATTCCCGTTCGAACAGGTGGGCCGCGTGTCCGTGGTGATCGGCAATCACCTGCACCTCGATGTGCCTGGGATTTTCCAGGTACCGCTCCACGTAGAGGTCCCCCGATCCAAAATAGTTCAGCGCTTCCCTGGATGCTTCGCGCGCTTCCTGTTCAAAAACCTCCGGTGCATGGACGATCCGCATCCCTTTTCCGCCTCCCCCAGCCGAGGGCTTGATCAGTACCGGGTAGGGGAGTGATTCCCTGGAACGGATAAGGGTTTCAATGTCTTTCACGATCCCTTCGAGCACGGGGAGCCCCAGGGAGGCAGCCCTGCTTCTCGCATTCGATTTGTTCCCCATCAGATCAATGACTTCGGGACGGGGACCGATGAAGGTGATCCCCTGCTCGCGGCACAGTGCAGCGAATGCGGCATTCTCGGACAGGAATCCGTATCCCGGATGGATGGCGTCCACCTGGGCTGCTCTGGCGATCTCAAGTATTTTCGGGCCGTTCAGATAGGTGTCCGACAGACTGCCCGGGCCCAGGGAATAGGCCTCATCGGCCTCCATGACAAACGGCAGGGTACGGTCCTCGTCCGAGTGGATCACCACCGCCAGTTTTCCCAGCTCCCTGATGGCACGGATCACCCTGCAGGCGATTTCGCCCCGGTTGGCCACGAGGACCTTCTGAAATTTTTCAATATGTTTCATACCAGCCCGGTCTTCTTTTTTCAAAAAAAGCACTGATCCCTTCCTGTCCCTCTTCCGAGGTCCGGTATCTGGCGATCAGCTCAGCTGTGTAATCCATGATCCGGTCGGGGTCGTCCGGCTTGTCAAGGGTGTTCAGCATGGATTTGACCCCTTTCATGGCAGCGGGACCGTTCGATAGCAGATCCCGGATCAGCGCATGTGCCGTTTCCTTCAGATTGCCTTCGCCGGATACCACATGCACCAGTCCGGCTACGAGGGCTTCCCTGGCATCAAACAGCCGCCCGGTGAGCATCCACTCGGCTGTCCGGCTGTACCCGATCTTTCTGAGCACGTACGGCGCAATGGTTGCGGGAATGAGGCCCAGCCGCACCTCTGAAAATGCAAACCAGGCATTTTCCTCGGCGACCACGATGTCCGATGCAGCGACCAGTCCGTTGGCTCCTCCCATCACCTTTCCCTGGACTGCTGCGACCACCACATGGTCCGAACACTGAATGCGCCTGAAAAGCCCGGCAAGCTCCCTGCTCTCGGCCAGCAGTTCTTCGCGGGATTGCTCCGTACCCGCACGCATCCAGTTCAGGTCCGCTCCCGCTGAGAAATGTTCTCCCTGCCCGCGCAACAAAATGATGCGGATCTCATCCTGCCGGTTCAGGGAATCGAATGCATGGGTGAGCTCCCGGATCATCAGGATGTTCATCGCATTGCGCACCGCCTGCCTGGCAAGGGTGAGGACAGCCACCGGTCCGTTCGATTCGAAAAGGATGGTTTCGTAGTGTTCCATGTCACATCCGGTAAATTCCCTTGCGGGGTTGACTGAATTTGCGGTTCAGGGACATGGAGATGGAGAGGGCGAGGATCCGCCTGGTATCGGCAGGATCGATGATGCCATCGTCCCACAGCCTGGAGGTGCTGAAATAGGCGGATCCCTCCCGTTCGTATTTCTCCAGGATGGGCCTCCGGATGCGCTCACGCTCTTCCGCCGTAAGGGCCCTGTCCTCCGCCTGAAGCTGTTCTTCCTTGATGGTGGCCAGCACGTCGGCCGCCTGTTCTCCTCCCATCACGGAGATCTTTGCCCCGGGCCACATGAATAACAGGTGGGGATCGTAGGCGCGGCCCGA
Source organism: Bacteroidales bacterium (assembly GCA_040768485.1). Taxonomy (GTDB): domain Bacteria; phylum Bacteroidota; class Bacteroidia; order Bacteroidales. The sequence goes on along the minus strand of JAXGMU010000127.1, from coordinate 3,417 downwards.
CATGGCATAATTTCCTGCACCGAAGGAACCGCCGATGATCACGGTGAACCTGGGAACCCTGGTATTGGAAACCGCATGGACCATCTTGGCACCATCCTTGGCGATCCCGCCGTGTTCATATTTTTTCCCCACCATGAATCCCGAGATATTCTGCAGGAAAATAATGGGGAATCCGCGGTGGTCGCAGAGTTCGACGAAATGGGTGCCTTTCAGTGAGGATTCCGAAAACAGGATCCCGTTGTTCGCGGTGATCCCAACCGGATAACCCATGATCCTGGCGAAGCCCGTGACGATGGAAGTTCCGTAATTTTCCTTGAATTCGGAAAACTCGCTGCCATCCACGAGCCTGGCGATGATCTCCCGCACATCATAAGGCTCTTTCAGGGATTCCGGGATCAGTCCGTACAGTTCTTCTGTGTCATACAGGGGATCCTTCGGGGTGGTTTTTTCCAGTGGCTGACGTTCCGGTACAAAGATGGTCTCGAAGATGTCCCTGCACTTCTGCAGCGCATCCTGATCATTCTCAGCGAGGTGATCCGCCACTCCGGAGATCCCGGTATGCACCAGTCCACCCCCCAGTTCCTCGGCTGTGACCTCCTCTCCTGTGGCCGCTTTTACCAGCGGGGGACCACCCAGGAAGATCGTGCCCTGATCCCTGACAATGATTGTTTCATCGCTCATGGCAGGCACATAGGCACCACCCGCGGTACATGATCCCATGACTACAGCCACCTGCGGGATGCCCTCTGCCGACAACCTGGCCTGGTTATAGAAGATCCTCCCGAAATCGTCCCTGTCAGGGAACACCTCCGCCTGGTTGGGGAGAAATACCCCGCCCGAATCCACAAGGTACACGCAGGGCAGTCGGTTCTGGAGGGCGATCTGCTGTGCCCGGAGGTGTTTTTTGATGGTCTCCCTCACATAGGTGCCTCCCTTGACCGTGGCGTCGTTTGCCACGACCATCACCTCCTTGTTGTGGATCAGTCCGATCCCCGTCACGATCCCCGCTCCGGGGAACTGATCCTCGTACTGTCCGAATGCGGCCAGCGGACTCAGTTCAAGGAACGGGGTGTTCGCGTCAAGCAGCAGGTTGATGCGGTCCCTCACCAGCAATTTTCCCCTGGCCAGGTGTTTCTCCCTGGCCTGCCGGGGTCCGCCCGGCAGTGAGGAGGAGAGGTTGGATCTCAGCTCATTGAGCAGCGAGAGGGTCCGTTTTTTCCGCCGGAGAAACTCCGCGGATGCAGGATCGGTCTTTGAGGTCAGGATCTTCAAAGCAATTGGTTTTAATTATCCGGTAAACGCTTCGGATGCTTTTTTGTTTAAAAAAAGCAGTATATAAATTAAACAAAATAATTTTCAGCTCACAAATAAAAGTACAATTTAATCTGATAAAACGAATTGTTGTTCAATGGATCCTGTTCATTAAATCTTTTGAATGATATCCAATTAATCCCTTTATTGTAAAGATTCATCCTGCCGGTCGCCCGCTCGAAAGAACAGGCTGAATCTAACAGATATTCAGGAAGATGCATGCTGTGATCGGAAGATTTTTCCGGACTCAAAAAAGCGAGAGGCACATCCTGGTTGCCCTGCTTCTGCAGTCGGCAGGCTGTGGATTCTTTATCGCTCTTTTTGACCTCTCCGCCAATGTGATTTTCCTGGAGCGATTCGGTGCCGAAAGGGTTCCCCTGGCATTCATGATCTCGGGAGGGGCCGGGATCGTCCTGATCGCCATCTTCAATTTTCTGCGCACCAGAATGGGTGTCAGTGCATTCGGCATGCTGAACCTGATCCTGGTAATGATCCTCACAGGTGTGATGCTGACCGGGATTTTCCATAAAGAAAAGGTTGAATTCGCCCTGTTTGTGATGATGGGTCCCCTGATCCTGATGACATTGCTGGGATTCTGGAGCACGGTGAGGGGACTGTTGCAGGGCGGGAACCGGAAGCAGTTCTCGGGACTGATCGAAGCGACCCTGACGGGAGGGATGGTCCTGGGATTCTATGCCGCACCTTTCATGACAGCGGAGGGGATGCGTACGTTCGACCTGCTTTATCCGGCGATGGGCGGTCTGCTTCTTGCGTCGGTCATGCAGTTGCTCCTCTGGCTGAAAAACGATCAGAAGCGGTACCCATTCAGGTTTTCCGGTCCGGGAACAGGTGCGTTCGCGCTCTTCTCCCACAGGTACACCGGTCTGATGGCGGCTTTCATGATCATGGGGGCAGGCATCTCCGTGATCCTGCATTATTCCTTTCTGTGGGCTTCCGGGAGCAGCATCCCGGAGGGAGTGTCGCTGGTGACATTCTTCGGGTTCCTTTTCGGCAGTATGATGATCCTCGCCTGGATCATGAAGCGTCATCTGTTCGGATGGGTGAAGAAGAAGTTCGGCCTCATGGCCACCCTGCTCACGGCGCCTTTTGTGCTCATTATCCTGACCGCGGCCAGTGCGTTGACTGCACAGAATTACGGGTATCCGGGGGGTGCAACAACGATCTCCTACTTCTTTCTGATGATCATCCTTTCAAAACTGATGGACCGGACGCTGAAAGATTCCATGGAAGAAGCTTCCATGAAGATTATCTATCAGACCCTGGACCGCCGGGAAAGGGTGCTGGCGCAGCGGGGGATCGAAGGGATCCTCCATGAGATTGCGGTTTTTGCCACGGGATTTTTCCTTGCCGCTGTGGTACTGATCAGTTTTGTAGGGATCATCCACGTGACCTATCTCCTCCTGGTCATCCTCTTTGTATGGATACTGACAGGTATTGCCCTGTACAGGAATTATCGCAGGTTGCTGAAAGGTTCGCTGGAATCGGACAGGCTGAGAGAAACATCGGAACGAAGCATAAAGGAGCTGTCAAAAGCCGACCTGGAGCAGACCTCCTTTCCCGTGGAAATGATTTTGTTCAATCCTTATTTTTTTCATTACACCTCCAGGGAAAACCTGTTGTTCCTCCTGGAGCATTCCCACGCGGGTGTCCGTGAACTCATCTGGACGCACCTGTTGAAGTCATCGCCCGGTCTGCCCGATCTGACGCTGAGCCAGATGCTCCTGCGGGAGCAGGAGCCCGCTCTGAAAGAAAGGATCCGGCAGCTGGGAAAGAGACGTCTGAGGGGGAAGCTGGGGCTGCAGGAGGCGTTCATCAAGGAGCGGCTGGACAGGTTCTATGATGAACGCGGCAGGCCCGAGGAAAAGCTGATGGTCGATGATGCATTCCGGTCGAATGAGAAGAACGAGGTCTTCGGAGCGCTTTATCATGTGGCCCAGGAACGGGATCCTGAATACCTTCCGCAGGTGGTATCGCTGTTGAGGAGCCATGACCTCAATCTGAGCAGTGTAGCCATCTCCACTGCCGCACTCCTGAAATCGGACGGGATCGGGGAACCGCTGGCGGAGTTTCTGGGCCATCCGGGTT
>JAXGMU010000126.1:0-6748 GCA_040768485.1 Bacteroidales bacterium | reverse complement strand
GGGATGTGCAGGACTACCACAGCATGTATATCAACCTTTACAACGAAATCAGAGGCAAAAACAAGGGTGATGCCGAAAATGTAAATGACGATATCGTCTTTGAAATGGAGTTGATCAAGCAGGTGGAGATCAACATCGATTACATTCTGGCACTGATCAGAAAATTCCATGAAGGGCATTTACAGGACAGGGAAATCGTTATCAGCATCAACAAAGCCATCGACTCCAGTATAGAACTCCGCAACAAAAAAGAGCTTATTGAGCAGTTTATCGACTCGTTGACACCAGCAACAAATGTGGATGATGACTGGCGCTCTTTTGTGGATGCCAAGAAACTGGAGGAGCTAAACCGTATTATCGTGGACGAAAATCTGGACAAGGACGAAACCTACAAGTTCGTAAACAATGCTTTCCGGGACGGTTATTTGCAGTCCACCGGCACCGCTATCGCAAAGGTGTTGCCACCAGTTTCACGCTTTTCTCCCTCAGGGGAACGCACCAAAAAACGCGAAACCGTACTTGATAAACTCAGCGCATTTTTCAATAGGTTCTGGGATATTTCCGGGGGGCAGCTTTTTAATTAAGAGTTATGGATGCGATAAGAGTTTGTCAATTATATCGTATTGTATAACGATATTTGTGGTTGATTCCTTTTTTGGGGGATGTTTTTAAATATTATTGAGCGTTAAATCAGAATTTCTTCGACAATGAATGAAGATCAGTTTGAAAATTTGCTGAATGAACTTGTGAGTTTACCTTCGGAGACAGAATGGGTTGAATTCAAATTGAATAAAGGCAGTATTTCCAATGAAGAAATCGGTGAATATATCTCTGCTTTAAGTAACGGAGCTTGTTTGAAAAATCAACCCTTTGGATATCTTGTTTGGGGTATTCATGATATTACTCATGAGATAAAAGGAACTGACTTTGATTTTTCAAAAACAAGACAGGGAAATCAGGATTTGGAACTTTGGTTAAGAAGTCTCCTTCAGCCCAAAATACATTTTACTATCCATCAGTCAAAAAAGGAAAATTGTGGAATAGTTCTACTTCAAATTCCTGCAGCTGATGGTCAGCCTGTTTACTTTAAAAGCAGAGCTTTTGTCAGGATAACCAGTCATAAGACTGAATTGTCAAAATTTCCCGATCTGGTGCGGCAAATTTATAATAGTCAATCTGATTGGTCTGCCAAGATTGTTGAAAAGGCCACTATTAAGGATTTGGACCGTTCTGCTCTGGATATGGCCAGAATGAAATTCATTGAAAGAAACTCCAAACTCAGCAAGGAGATAGAATCCTGGCCAGATGAAGTATTTCTTGATAAGGCGAAAATCACTATAAATGGTGAGATAACCCGTACAGCATTATTGTTGCTTGGTAAAGAAGAAAGTTCACATTATATTCTTCCTGCTAATGCCCAGATAACCTGGAAACTGGACACCGAGGAGCAGGCGTACGAGCACTATGGACCGCCCTACCTTATAAACGCTACCAGAATTGCGGATAGAATCAGAAATTACAAATACAAGTTCTTCCCCGATGATGTACTTCTTTCTGTAACAGTAGACAAATACGACAGGGAAGTAATTCTTGAGGCTTTATATAATTGTATTGCACACCAGGATTATTCTGAAAACTCTAGGTTGCTGCTCACCGAACAAAAAGATAAATTGGTTTTTTCAAATGCAGGGAGTTTTTATGAAGGTAAACCAGAAGACTATGTGCTTGGTAAAACCACCCCTAAAAGATACCGCAACCATTGGTTAGCACAAGCCATGGTTAACCTGAATATGATCGATACTTTGGGATATGGCATTCATAAGATGTTCAGGGAACAAAGAAGACGCTTCTTCCCTTTACCTCAATATAATCTACAAAATCCAAGGGAAGTCGAATTGGTGATTTACGGACATAGTATTGATGAAGCTTATTCAAAACTCCTTTTAAAGCACACGGATTTGCCATTATCCACTATTATTATGCTTGACCGGTTTCAAAAGAAGCTTAAAATCCCGGAAAAGGAACTTGAATTTTTAAAGAAGAAAGGGCTAATCTCCGGTAGGAAACCTAATTACTTTCTTTCAGAAACCATTTCTGTTAAATCTGGTGAAGTTGGCCAATATATCAAAAACAGGGGATTTGATAAGATCTGGTACAAAAATCTGATTCTCGAATATATTCAAAAACAGAAGTCGGGTGTTTCTAAAACAGAAATTAAAGATTTCCTGTGGGAGAAGTTGCCCGATGTGTTAACTGATAACAAGAAGATCAACAAAGTCACGAACCTTTTACAAGAACTTAGAAGAGACGGGAAGATAATAAATCAGGGAACTTTCGGAAAACCATCTTGGATATCAGTTGATTAGTCTCTTATAAAATACTTTGTGCAGATAGATTATTATAAGTCAGATTAAAAATTTATAAGAGGATTGTTGAACGAATCCCTTTCACACAAAATGTTAACCGTTTGTCGGGATTCTGTCCTTTCCTCCTTTTCCTCCCTCCTTTACCTTGGCTTGAAAACAAGCCAAAGGTATGCCTGTAACCATTCGCCGAAACCTTGCCCTGCGCGAGTATGATGTCAAGACCCTGCCCTCGGGAAGGCAGGTGGTGTTTTCCGTGAAGTTCGTCAAGAAGAACGGGGAGCTTTCGTTCATCCCCCGGGGGGTGGCCTCGGGACTCCCTTTCCATGTGGCGGGTAACCGGATGCGGGGGGTGATGCCGGTGGATGACTCCCTGAGTCAGGCGGGACATGTGGTGGCCATGGATATCGATGCGCTTGTGGAGTGGAACGGTATGAAAGTGATCCTTTGAGTATGGCTGAAGTGGTGTTTAATCGTTCGGGGGTGCCGCTGGTGGGGTATGGTTCCTCGCATTTCTTTCAGACAACGGGGGTGCCGCCGGGGATGCCGCCGGGAATGCCGCCGGGTGCGGCTTCGGGTGTTGGTTTTTCTGCTGGTGTTTCCGGTTCCGGATCCACAGTGCTTGCGCCCTCCTCTGCGGATCTGCCCAAGACCTTTGTGGAATCCTTCGAGGTGGCGGACTGGGGGTCGGGGAACCGGTTCCCGGATATGGCAGATCAGCTGGTTTCACGGGTGGGGGTGCTCAACACGGGCCTTAAGTTCATCCGCAACTTCACCCTGGGGCAGGGGATCTACCCAGTCCGGGTGACGGGGTACGACGACCGGGGGAACGAACAGCTGGAGATGGTCCCCGACCAGGGGATCCGCCGGTTTGTCAACTCCCGGATGGTGCGGCGATACCTGGAGAAGGCGCTTCGCGACTACCTCAAGTTCGGGCCGGCTTTCGTGCAGCTGGTGCCTGATGCTGTGGGGTCTTCTATGGTGGGGATCAACACGGTGAACGCCCGGTACTGCAGGCTGTCGGTGGCTTCCGCTTCCGGCGTCGTTGAAAAATGCTTCATCTCCGGGAAATGGCCCTCCACTCCTTCTTCGGGGGAATACCTTTCGCTGGATGTGCTGGATGAGTTCGATCCGGCGGGGTGCCTGGACCGGTTCCGGCTGGCGGGAAGGGTGAAGGGGCGGTCGTTCATGTACGTGGTGCGTGACTCCTGGTCCAATAACGAATACTACTCCGCCCCGTTGTGGTGGAGCGCCTACCTGGCCGGATGGCTGGACATCGCCGCCATGGTGCCCTCGTTCCTTCGCAAGGCCTACGAGAACCAGATCTCTTGGAAATGGCACGTGCAGATCCCCTATGCTTTCTGGGACAAGCGCTTCCCCATGGAGGAGTTCCGGGATCCCCTGATGCGCCAACAGGCCATCGAGGGTTACCTGGATTCCATCGAGGCGAACCTCTGCGCCCCGGAGAACGCCAACAAGGCGATATTCACGTTCTTCGAGATCAACCCCACCAATGGCAAGACCGAGGAGCAGTGGGTGATCAAACCCCTGGAGAACAAGCTGGGCAACGAGCAGAACCTGGTCACCTCGGCCGCCGCCAATTCCGAAATACTGTTCGCTTTGATGATCAACCCCAACGTGCTGGGGGCCGGGATGCCCGGGGGGACCTATGCCGGGAACCAGGGGGGAAGCAACATCCGGGAGGCCTTTCTGGTGAACATCGCCAACGCCTGGGTGGACCGCCAGAACATCCTGGATCCGCTGGAGGCATATCTGCGCTTCAACGGGGTGGCGGACGACATCGAGCTGCGATTTCGCAACACGATCCTGACGACCCTGGACTCCGGGGCCGGAACCAGCAAGACCATGTCCTGACATGAAACACATCATCGATCTGTTGAAACCCTTGAAACCTTCCATATGCTGATCAACTCCCTGTCGGAAGTGCGCCAGATCCTGCCCGTGGGGGCCGGGAACGACTTCCTTCGGCTGCGGCCCCACATGCAGGGGGCCCAGACCTCGTTCATCCTTCCGCTTCTGGGCCGCTCCATGCACGATGAATTGCAGGAGTTCTGCGATGATCCGCCCCCGGAGCCCCTGACCCAGGTTCAGCTCTCGATGCGGGAGCTTTTGGAAATGGTGCGCTTTGCCATCGTGCACCTGGGGTATTTCCTGGGGTTTGACTTCTTGAATGTCTCGGTCTCGGACATGGGATTCCAGCGCATCGAGAGCGAGCGCTCCAAATCCCTTTACAAATACCAGGAGGACAACCTGCGGGAATATTACCGCACCGCCGGCTTCAACGCCCTGGACGATATCCTTTTGTTCATGGAGGAGCGGGAGGAACATTTCCTGGAGTGGAAGATGAGCCCCCAGTGGACCGTGTTCCGCCAGATGTTCATCCCCACGGCCCGGGAGTTCGACCGGATGGTGCACATCAACGCCAGCCGCCTGACCTTCCTTCGGCTGCGGCCCCACATGGCCCTGGTGGAGAACACACGCATCAGACCCCTTCTGGGGGAGGGGATCTACGGCGAGATCAAGACGGGGATGCTGCTGGCGGAGCCCCCCGCGAAAGTGACGGCTATCCTGGAGCCCGTCCGGCAGGCGGTGGCCTTTCTCTCCTCGGCCCTTCTGATGGAGGAGTCCGGGGCGGACCTGACCGAGCGGGGGCTGTACTTTTCCTCCACCATGCAGAATTTCTTCGACAACAGGAAGACGGGGCCGGCCGAGGCCGGGCGTATCGCCCTTCTGGTGGCCCGCAACCGCCAGGTGGGGGAGAACTTCCTTCTGGCCGTACGGCGACAGCTGCTGGAGAACCCCCTGGACTGGCCCGGGTCGGTGCCTGTTTCGGATGGGCGCCTTCGACGGGACAACACCGGGAAGAAGACCTTCTGGGCTTAACCCCTTTCACCATGCAGGAAATCACACTCAAATACCGGCCCCTGGCGTGGCTCCCGCTGGAGCGCACCCTGCGGGGGAGATTCCCCACGGCATGGGAGGAGCTTTCTCCCGTGCAGTTCACCGCCCTTTCGATGCTTTCCGAAAAGGATGACCCGGCGGCCCTGGTGGCGCTTTTCACGGGCCTTCCCCGAAGGGTGGTGCGCCGCATGGATCCCTACCAGGTGGCCCGGATATGGTGGATCACCGACTGGGTGAAAGAGGAATCCTGCTGCAACCGCTTTATGATCCCCCGCATCGGAAGCGGCGACGGTATACTGGTCTGCCCCCGGCCGGGACTTCGGGGGGTGAGCTTCGGCCGGTTCATCTTCTGCGACATGGCTTACGAGGGTTACCTGGAAACCAAGGATCCGGGGGATCTTTTCCGCATGCTGGGCTCGCTCTATATTCCGCAAGGGGAAAGCTTCACCGACGAGCTGCCCGGAAGGTCGCTCCCTTTGGTGCGGTCCCTGGATGAAAAGACCTCCGGGGCCATCCTTTTCAACTACTCCCTGGTGCGCCGCTGGCTGGCCGGACGCTATCCGCTGCTGTTCGCGGTGGCTGAACACGAAGGGGAGGAAGCGAAGGGCGAAAAGCCGGCACTTAAACCTAAAACTTCAGGATCCTGGATCAGGGTCTTCGACTCCATCGTGGGGGACGATATCTCCCGGCACCAGGAGTACGCCGACATCCCCCTGCACAACGTGCTGCGCTACCTGACCGCCCGCACCAAAGACGCCATGAAATCACACTAAACCGATATCCCATGAATTTTTCAGACCTGGTGGAATATTTCCGGGGGGTGGCCCGAAGGCATGCACTGATCCGCCACTCCGAGCAGCAGAAGCACTTCTTCCGCTTCGAGGTGGACGAGGTATTGGCCGGCATCAACCGCACCGACACCTGCTTTCCGATGCTGGTGCTCGAAGGGTACAGCTTCGACTTCACCGACCACAAAAGCGACAACCTGTTGAAGAACCGCTCGGGGGCCTTCATCCTTCTGGGGCAGATCACGGACCAGACCGACCATGAGGAGCTTCACCGGGTATGGGACGATCTGGAACAGATCGGGGACGACATCATCGCCCTGATCCGCCGGGACAAGCAGAGCAGGGAGGTGCCGGTGGTGAGGGATTTCGAGCTGGGGTCGGTGCAGGCCAGCCTTCTGATCAACGCCTACGGCAACAACGCCGGGATACGCTACACCTTCACCATCAGCTCCCCGCAGTCCGGGGAGGTAAATCCCGCGAGATGGCTGGAGTGAACCGCCTGGTGCTCTCCAACGAGCCCTTCTCCTTCCAGCAGATGCATGAGCTTAACGCGGCCATCCTCAATTGGATCCCCAAGGTGCGCAGCCAGCTGAAAAGCTCCGCCCGGCAGTTTCCGCACGGGAAGGACCGCTCGTTCATCATCCGCAAGCGCCCCTCGGGCAAGCAGAAGGAGTC
>JAXGMU010000125.1:0-7180 GCA_040768485.1 Bacteroidales bacterium | reverse complement strand
CGGGCCAGGTCGCGTTCCGAAAGGGCCGTGTCAAAGTTGACAAGGGCGTGGGTGGCGTCCTCCAGGGTCGATTCCACCATGGAGAGCTGCTCGTCGTTCAGGTAGGTCCCCTCCCCCGAGCTTTCCAGCGAGGGGATTTCCAGGGTGGCGCAGATGCGCGGGTAATGGTTCATATTTTCATTTTCTTGTGATTGATGCTGCAATGAAGTGCCCTCAGGGGCGTTCTCGTCCAGGGAATCCTCCCTGGGGAACGGGGGAAGCTCCAGGGAGCTGACCATGGCCACGAAGCGGGCCGAGTGGTAGTTCACCTTCTGGTCGGGCTCCACGATGCGGTCCACAAACCCTTCCTCCAGCGCCTGGGCGGCCGACATCCAGGTGCCCGCCTTCATGCGGCGGATCATCTGCTCGTGGGTGCGGCCCGTGCGTTTTGCGTAGATGTGGGCGATCACCTTGTCGAACTCCCGGTTCTCCGACCTCAGGTTCTTGAGGCTGCGGATCAGCTCGTCCAGTTCGTCCTCGTTGAAAAGGCCGTAGTTGTCCACACCTGCCATGACCTTGTGGACAAGCAAAAAGCAGTTGTCCACGATCGAGACGCGTTTGGCCGCCATGGCCAGAAAGGTGGCTGCCGAGGCCGAAGGTCCGGCGAAGACCACCTCCACGTTCCCGTGCGAGGCGATCTGGTTGTACATGTCCAGGGCGTGGAAGACGTCCCCTCCCAGGGAGCTCACGCGAAGCACGGCCCCGTCCTTTTGGGTGCCGTCAAGGTCGTAGCGGAGGAGTTCCTTGGAGTAACCCCACCGTCCGATATAGCTGTCAATGTGGATGATTTTCGCGGCCATGCACCACCCCCGAATTTAATTTCAGGGCAATGGTACGGCCCGGGGCGCTTCCTTAAAAGGACAGAAGGCCCCGAATGGCCGGCAAAACCAGGCTTTTAGCCCGGTCGGATCACCCCACGAAGGGGTCCTGGATCTGCTGAAGGGGCATGGTGCACTGGCGCTCGAACTTCACCTCGTATCCGTTGCGGTCGGTCACGGCGCTGCCTGTTCGCCCCGAGAAGGAAAACCGAAGGGGCTCCTGAGGGTTTCCGGCCAGCTGGTACTGCCCGTTGCCGTCACGAAGGACCACCACGTAGCTGCGGCCGGCCATCCTTTCGAACAGCCGCTGGGCCTCCTCCCGGATCCGCGGGGTGAAGCCCCCCACCGAGAGCTCGTAATAATGGCCCGCGGCGGATCGCCTGAGCTCACAGTCCGCGTGCGAGGACTCGGGGGTGATGTACAGCAAGATGACATCACCCTGGCCGGAGAGCGAAAGGACCCCGCTTGAAAGGGAAGCCACGGCGGAGGGTTCTAAGACCCACATCCTGAGAAGACCGCCCAGGTTCTCCGTGGGTTTTGGCAAAGTGATCATGATGCGCAAGATTTGAAGGTTTAAAACGGCGTTGGAAAGGGTCGTCGCCCGTTGGCAGGCGTTGCCCGCTGTCGGGGTCAGAGGGATTTCAGGCGACGATCTGATATCTTTTTAACACTTTTTAACATTTTATTCTTCGATACGAACCTTCGCTGCCTCTCCTCCTGCAAATACCGGGAGTATTCCCTCTCCACCCGGTCGGAATACTGAAGCGGTATCTCAAGCTCCTCCAGCAGGAAGAAGATCACCTCCTTCTTCTCCATGCCCAGCCTGCGGGCCTGGGCGATGATGTCGTGGGAGATCAGCTTCCAGTAGCGCATCACCCGGCCGCAGAACATCACGTTCCGCTCGGGGGAGATCCACCGGTAGGTCTGGGGGTTCTTGTGCTCCATCCAGGGGATCTCGATCACAAAGGCGTTCTCCCCGTGATCGGGCTCCTTGTGATCGGGCGGCAGGGGCCGCAGCATGGCCTGGAAAAAGAGGCTTAGGTCATGGCCCTTGGAGAAGCGGAAGGGCTCCCCGGGCGGTTGTTCGAACCGGGCGCGAAGGAAGGCCTGGTAGAAGGGGTCGAGTCGGACGGTACAGAAAATTCCTGAAGGCATGTCGTATGGTTTAAATGGTTACAAGTTAACGGAGTCGTTATGGTTTTACAAAGGCGCAAACCGGCAGGGGAAAGGCCCCTCCCCCCCCAACTTTTTACGGAGGCACCCCCTTGTGAAAACCGTAAAAAAAATCGTGCGTTTGTGCTTTCGTGCACAAATGCCCCTAATCGCCTCTCTGGCAGTGCATTAATGAAAATAGTGCTGCACAGAGTGCGTTTTGTGCAAAAAAGTGCAAAAAAAGTGCGCTGTAACTCGCTGTACCACAGCGAATAAAAAAAGTGCGCACAATTGCACAAAAATTTTCCCTTTTTTATAATGGTCACCTTATTGAAAATGAAAAAAAATAAAAGAAAGAATATATATACCTGTTTCACAGACAATTGATCATGGTTTCCGGAGCGTTGACCCCCCATTGAACCCCTTTGGGACCCCTTGAAAAACATCAGAAAAGCCTTCCCTGGGTCTGTCCCCCCTTTACCCTTTCAAAGAGCACCAGCACGAAATCGGCCTGGTTGACATCCGGCACCCTTTCCTTGTACATGTGGTAAAGCATCTCCTTGGTCCTGTCCACGTCCATGCCGGCATCCAGGTAGGAGATGTAGGGGGTGATCTGGTGCAGCCGAAAGGGTTTGGCCTCCACCACCCGGACCTGTCCAAGGGTGCGGTAGATGCCCCTCTCCCACAGCAGAAGCTTCAGGGTGTTGCCCCGGCGGTATTTCTCCCCCCGAAGGCGGATCGAGGTGAAGTAATCGCCCGTGAGCTTGTTGTTCCAGTTTTTCAGGAACCGCACCACCGGGGTGGGTTCCCCCTGGGCGGGGTTATGGGTCGCATTCATCATGTATATGGTATTATCGGGTTTTCGCGGTTAACTATTATTGAAGGATCAGATGATCCCTGTCCATTTGTCGGTGGCGATGGTCCAGTACTCCTTCCCCCCGGTCTTGTCGGTCTCCCCCTCGAAAAGCTCCCCGGGATGAAGCTTTCTCCAGGAGAAGAAGTCCATCCCCTCCTCGCTGGGTTTGGCCGGGTTGAAGTGGAATCCCCGGAAGCGGCAGTAATGGCGCATCCGTTTGCCGAAGCTGGTGCTGGTGACATATTTGCGGGCGTGGGGGTACTGGTCCATGAACTCGTCGAAAAGCTCCTTGCGCACGCACTGGTAGTTGAGCTTGGACCCCGGGGTGGGCTGACCCTCGCTTGTGCAGGTGAAGGCGGCGTCGGCCCACTGCAGGAAGTCCTCCCCGATCATCTGGCGCAGGTGGCGCCGGGTGATGCTCTCCATCGGGGGATCCACGATCCCGGCGTTGTTCCCCGCCCATCCTTCCCGGATCGAACGGAAGTACAGCTCCAGGCAGGTGGCCACCAGGTTGTAGAAAAGGTTCCACTGGTCGTTGTCCCATTCCGAGAAGAAGTTGATCCCGAAGTCGTCCACCGGCTTGTGGAATTCGTTGTAATAGTCCGAGAAGGCCATGAAGGCCTGACGGTCCTTGAACGAGGCCCCCTCGCCGTTGATGGCGTGGTTGGTGGTGATGTAAAGCTTGGGCGTGTCCCCCTGCTCCAGGGTGAAGGGCTGCGCCCCCTTGGGGTTGACCTTGAGCTTGCCGGTGATCAGCGGGAAGAAGAACTCGAAGTCGATGTTGGCCCGGGTGTCGTCCAGAAAGATGTTCTTGTGCTTCTCGGTCACCTCCCCGAACAGGAAGTTGTCCTCGGTGATCTTCTTGCTCTTGGCCGGGATGTAGACCTGCGGGATGACATATTCCAGGGCCTTGCCCACCAGGGATTTGCCGGTGCGGCCGTTGCTGATCCCCACTTCGGAGAGTTTGCCGTCCATCCCGATCACGGCCTTGAGTTCCGAGTCGTTCTTATAGTCGTGCAAAAGATAGCCGATGGCCGTGAGCTTGTTTATGAGGTGGCGCGAATCATGCATCCATTCGTCGGTGGTGATGCGGTCATCCTCCCGGATTTCCTGGCCGGCATCCATGGCCTCGCGCAGGCGGCGCTGTTTGCGCCACTTGAAGTTGCTGGCGTTCTCCAGGAACTGCAGGAAGTGGCATTTGCGGCCCTGATCGGTGATGTCGTAGAAGAACTCCCCGTCGGGCACCTCCCGGAAATCGGGATCCTTCACCAATTTGCGGAACTCCCGGTCCATCACCCGCACCCGGACCAGGGGCTCCACCTTCTCCACCTTGGCCCCGATGATCTTCTCCTGCCACACGTGGTTCTTGAACTCCGGATAGGTGACCTGTTCGATGCCGTCGGCAGAGATGCGCCAGATGATATCGCGGAAGAAGAGGCACTGGCTGTCGCGGGTGGCCTTTTCGATGGTGAGCTGCACGAAGTCCAGGTTGGAAAGCTTCTCGTGGCCCAGGTACTGGGGGCCGCCGCGGTAGAGCATGTTCAGCACATCCTTGCGCTTGATCTCCTTGGTGTATTCGGTGACGTAGTCCTTGATGTCGTAGTTGTCCACCTTGGTCACCACCCGATTCTCGATGCGCACGAAGTCCCAGGTGCCCGATTTCATGCGATAGCGCCCGAACCCGTGGTTCTTGAGGAAGTTGAAGCAGTTGGCGTAGTCGAACTGCAGCTCGGTGCGCAGGTCCCCCCCCTGGGTGGTGCGGTGGATCTCGATCCAGTACTGCTCGGAGGGGAGAAGGGGCTGGGCCATCTCCAGCCTTCCGCTCTCGTCGAAGCGGCGCTTGAGCTTGCCGATCTTGAATTCCGCCAGGGTGGAAAGCCTCTCCCTGTGACGGCGGGCGAAGGCCTCGGCATCGTTCAGAAGCCACAGGTCGGCGATCTGGTTGTCGGCCATCATGGTGATCTTGTGCATCTGCACCCAGTGGCCCGCACCGTCCTTGTGGTGCATGGCCTCCAGGATATCGCCCTTTAGCTCCCCTTCCCTCCCCGTCAGCTCCATGACCAGAAGGTCGTCGATGCCCTTTGCCCCGGAGGCGGTTTTACGCACGTACCCGAACCATATCTCCACCGAGATCCCCAGGTTTACCAGCGTGCGCATGTACTCCTTGAAGTTCTTCACCGCGTAGAAGAAGGATTTTGGCCGCTGGTCCACCTGGTCCCCGGGGCGAAGGGTGGCCGAGAGGTCATCCCAGTCCGAATCCAGCATGAAGACCACCTGGCGCACCTCGCATTTCTGGACCACCAGCTGCAGGTCCTGCGGAAGGGTGTGGGCGCGGCTCCCCACGTTCTGGATCCCCATGATCCCCACGCTTACCAGGCCGTGCTTGGTGGCCTTTTCCGCCTTCTTCTCCCCCTCCTGCAGGAAAAGGATCTCGGTGGGCGTACCGGCGCGGTAGATCTGACGCAGCCTTTCCGGGATGTAGACGTGCGATCCGCTGCCGTAGGGGGATTCGTACTTGATGGGCTTTCCCTCCTTGTCCAGGTGAAGGTCCGGGTTTTGCCACCGGATCCGGATCAGGGGCCTGATGCGGTTCCCCTTCTCCTGCCGGTAGGTGACCTGGCGCCCCTGCAGGTCGTAATAATAAATGAGCAGGTCATCCCCCGCCCCTGTCTGGATGGTCCCATACTGGTCCCTGGTTCCGCTGCGAAAGGCAGGCACGTGCTTCTGCACTCCGGCATCGTCCAGGGTGACGGCGATAATGTCCTCCTCGGTCAGTCCGGAACCCGTCAGTTGCCGGTCCCGGAAGGTCTCCCGCTTCTTTTCAATAAGCCGGCGCTCATGTTCCAGGCGCTCTGACCGGTTATCCGGACTTTCGATGTCGATGGCGTGGATAGCGGCCAGCTGCTCCAGGGCTGCGGGATAGGTCAGCCCTGAAGCCTCCATCAGGTAGCCCACGGCGTTGTTCACCCCGAACCCGCAGGAGAAGCACTTGGCGATCTGCCGCACAGGGTTGAGCATGAGCCCCTTCTTCTTCTTCTCGTCCAGCTGTCCGCATTTAGGGCAACGGGCGTAAAGGCTGCGGCCAGCCTTCTGAAGGCCGGGGATCACGTCTTCAAGGCGTGACACGGATTTGATCCTTTCGGCTGTCTCCTGAGGAATAATCATAAAAGGGGCGGGGAATTAAGCTGTGAAACCGCTGTAGGCGGCCATGGCCACCGCCAGCACGGCGAAGGCGATCAGGGTGTAGTAGCAGAGCCGCACCACCCGGTCGGCGGGTTCCTGACCGGGGGCAGGGAGGGATTTGTGGCTTCGTTTCACCGGTAAGGTTTGAATCGGTTTCATGATGGGACTATTTAATGATGTTGAAGTTTTCAGGCCACACGGTGCAAATGCATTGCTCCTCATTGCGCCAGATGTAGAACTGGACTGCACGGGTGCTGGTCTTTTGGGCCGGGAAGGCGTCGAAGGTCTGACCCGGTTTGACGCCCATATCGCGAAGTTCGCGGGGCAGGGCCCCCACAAGTTTTATTTTCATTTCAGGGCAATCTGGCGGTTATTCATATCAAGGGAAGTGACATTGAAGATTCGGGTGGCTATCTCCCTTGCTTCATCGAAGGCTTTCAAAACAGAGATGCGGGTGGCATCCTTTTCGAAGCCCAGGACCAGCTGACCGGGATCGCAGCACATGGCCCTGACATCTTCCGAAAGGGTTTTGTGAAAACGTTGGAGGTAGCGGATGGACTCTTCCACGTCCCCCATCAGGTTCGCCTTTTCGGAGAGGTAAGCCACCCCGGAGTTCACCTTTAAATAAAATTCCTGGCGCTGGTTCATCATATCGACCATAAGCCTGGCAAACACCTTGGCCATAGGCTTTTGCGCCGTCAAAAGGAACAATTGGAACCCAGTCCTGGAAAGTTTAAATATTTCGGCCTCGGGATCATTTTGGCAGTTTTCAACGCTTTTCGCCTCTTTAAGGAGGACGACGTAATCCTTACCTTCCTCGCAGTTCTTTAGCAATGAACGCTTTGCGTTATTGTACTGCTCGAACTCCATGAGCTGCCAGATTTTATTTAAAGGCACGGGAAATGGATCCTGACTTTCAAAATAGGATTGGATCTCGCTTTTACTCTGTACGATTTTCGGATAAAGCTGATAGTATCGCTCCAGCCGGATCGCCAGATCCGGAGTGGGTTCGGATGGGTGACTCCACCGAATGGTTCCATCCTTTTCAATAATGCCCATGTTCTTCATGATGGTGGAAAGCATGGTTGAGAAACCGTGTTTCTCCAGGATGGGGTTGACGCTGCGGACCTCG
>JAXGMU010000124.1:0-7372 GCA_040768485.1 Bacteroidales bacterium | reverse complement strand
GATCGAGAGCATGGGTTTTAAAACCCCGACCCCCATCCAGGAGCAGGCCATCCCAGCCATCCTGCAGGGTAGGGATCTGATGGGATCGGCGCAGACCGGCACGGGTAAGACCGCCGCATTCCTGCTGCCCGTCGTACACAGGATCATCACCTCCGAAAAGGTCAACCGCACCCGGGCCCTGGTGATCGTCCCCACCCGGGAGCTGGCCCTCCAGATCGACCAGCACATGGAGGGATTTTCCTATTTCACCCCGGTGAGCTCCATCGCGGTCTATGGCGGGGGCGACGGCAACCTGTTCACCCGGGAAAAGAATGCCCTGATCCAGGGCACCGAAGTGGTGATCTGCACCCCGGGAAGGATGATCGCCCACCTGAACAACGACTATGTGGACTTCGGGGGACTGGAAACGCTGATCCTGGATGAAGCCGACCGGATGCTGGACATGGGATTCTATGACGACATCATACGGATCATAAGGCACCTGCCCGAGAAAAGGCAGAACCTGATGTTTGCGGCCACCATGCCGGCTGAGATCAGGGAACTGGCCAACAATGTCCTGCGCGATCCGTTGGAGGTGAACATCGCGCTCGCCAAACCGGCGGACAATGTCCTCCAGGCTGCGTACGTGGTGTATGACCGTCAGAAACTGCCGCTCACGGTCCACCTGCTGAAGGACAGGGGGCTGCAAAGTGTGATCGTGTTCTGCGCCACCAAAGCCACGGCCAAGGTGCTGGGCAGGCAACTGAAAAACGAAGGGCTGGTGGCCCAGGACATCCATTCCGACCTTGAACAGTCAGAAAGAAAAGAGATCATGCGGCAGTTCCGCAATCGCAGGATCAACATCGTGGTGGCCACGGACCTGCTTTCGCGGGGGATCGATGTGGAGGACATTGACCTGATCATCAATTATGATGTGCCCCGGGAAGGAGAAGATTACATCCACCGGATCGGCCGCACCGCCAGGGCTGAATCGGAAGGAGTGGCCATTACGCTCATCGGGGAAAAAGAGCAGGCACCCTTTTCAAGGATCGAGAAGCTGCTGGGGAGCCCCGTCATCAAAGTCATGGCCCCCGCTGAACTGGGAGAAACACCCGCGTACGATCCCGGGAAGCGCAGGGGAAGGAGACCCGGAAGCACTCAGGGGAGAGGGCGTGGAAAGAGCCAGGGAAAAGGCCGGTCCGGAAAGGGGGCGGGCCAGAAGCAAAGCCGGAACTAAGGCCGGGCAGAAGTCCACGGATCAGCTTCCGGAAGCAGCCGCGGATCACACTAATGTCCCACCACGAACCGGATGGTGGCTCCGTCGGCAGACCTGAAAACATAAACGCCCGGGGCAAGCGGGCCGGCATCCGCCGAGAATACATCGTCAAGTTGCAGCATTGCCACCCCCAGGGAATTATAGATCACACCTGAGACGTTCCGGCTGAAGCGGATCGTTCCGTCCGTCACCGGGTTGGGATAGAGGATCAGCCGTCCCGCCGTGTATTCGCCTGTTCCGGTGGAAAGGTTGGAAAATCCGGGGGTCGGGTCCGTGAAAGCGATCCACTCCCCTGCGCCGTCCGCCGAGCGGCCCAGGGCCACATCGGTAAGCTGCTGTCCGAACGTGAGGGAATCCATCACCGGAAATCCTTCCGATGGTCTTCCCGACAACCTCAGCTCCTCGCCATTCATCTCGATCCGGAAGGGTGTATGATGCGCCCCCTGGTCAGGCTGCCCGTCCAGCCACAACAGGTAAAATCCTCCCGGGGATAAGTATTCATCCGGCAGCCTGTATTTTCCCGGTTTGCCCATGTCATCACTCAGGAATACATCCCCCAGATACACGGGGAACCCGGATGCATTGTAGATCTCCAGCCAGTCGTCATGCTCCCCGTATTCATCTGTCCTGGAAGTGCTGTTGGAAGCCATGAATTCATTGATCCGCAGGGGACCGTCCGCCACCGGCAGGGTAACAGTCAGGAAGTCTGCCGGGTACCGTGTTTCCTGTCCCCCGCCATCCAGTACGGTGAAATAAACGTCCACCGCGGCTTGCTCCCCCGGAAAATTAAGCAAATGCCTGTAGATCTGTATTCCGGATACCGGATCTGTTTCTGCCGGTTCGGCGTATGTCTGTGAACCCCACGCATCCTGACCGATCCTGTAATGCAGGGTGGTGGTAAAGCCAGGCTGATCATCCTCTGCCACCCAGTCCACATCGACCCTGCCATCCCCGGGCAGGATCCTGGCATGGGTAATGAGCGGCGGGGCATCCGTCCGGATGACCTCATCCAAGGCGCTGGCCGCACGGATGGAAGCATACTCCAGCACCCCGTAAGGAATGTGTCCGCCCCACCCTGTGGTCAGTGCTTCGGTGAAATCGGAGAAGTCGTAGCCCCAGTCCAGCGGATAGTAGGGATCCTGGCTGACCCGGCTGCTGATCAGTGCATGCCACCCTTCCACCTTCAGCCTGAAAGCCTCGCTGCGCATATAATCTGCCAGCTGCCTGATATACGCACTGAATTGTTCCCTGTAGGCATCCACCTGGAGCACCCGCTCGTAGAGGGGCATGGGTTCCCGGTTCCAGCTGTAAATGGAACGGACCGACCAGTCCTCTCCCAGCCAGTCGATCCCGAAGGTGTTGTCCAGGTCATACGGGATGTATTCGAACCGTCCCGTGACCTGGTCCCGGTACAGGTAATAGTTGTTCTTGTTTCCGATGTACCCGTCCCAGTTGCCGGTCATCACATCCACCGCCATCACCTTCAGGTATTGCTGCACATTGAACACCTGTTCCAGGGCCGCGGGGAACTGCTCCCCTCCGGTCTGGTTGATCACGCTTACCAGATCTGCCAGGTCCGCGTAATCGTCCCATTCCTCGTTGATCCGCAGTTCATAGGCCCTCCGGTCACCGTGTTCCGCCTTGTATGCCTCCTGGTCCCCTCCCAGGTAGGCCAGGTCGGCCGGCCAGAGGCATTTGTAGAGATTGCCGTCGTTGGTGCCGAAGCGGGATTTTACGAATGTCTCATCAATGTGCTCGGTGTTCACATACACCCCGTAAAATTCATTGTTGATGTAAAGCAGCACATGGTTGCAGCGGGAACCCGGCACCCCCAGGTACCTGAAAAGCTCCCAGCTCAGCTTGGAACGCAGCAGCGACACGTCGTTGGTCTCCGCGTTCAGGTTCATTTTTTCCAGTCCGTAAAAATCCCTCCCCTGCTCAAAGGTATTGAAGGAGATCTTGAAGGATTTTTTCTGCTTGTCCCTGGATGTGTTCCCCCTGAACCTGACACCCACATCCGCCAATGCCTCCGTGGTCCCGCCGCGGGTAAAGCTGAAGTGCGCCTGGTATTCATTGTCCTCCTGCGGATTTTCATACAGATGGTCGAGGCTGGCCTGGGGAATGGTGATGTCGATGCGCGGAATCTCTTCATCCCCGAATACGAACCCTCTGTCCGGATAGATGATCTGCCCGCTGAGTCCTCCCGTGAAAAGCGCGAAAGCAACCAGCAGCATAACCGCCGCCGGCAAGTGTGTTCCCGTAGCCCTGTTTTTCATATTACCGGTAAATCAGATAGGGGGTGCGCTTTCTTTTGAATCTTCTCAGATCCCGCTGCCAGCTTTTCCTGATCTTTTTCTCGCCCTGTCCGGCAACGATCTGTTCCCGCAATTTACCGGTTCCCGCCAGCTTTTCAAAATAGGAAGTGAAGAATTCCTCCTTCCGGGGATACTTTTCATAGGCGTCCAGCAGCCAGTCCAGGTGGATCCTGTTCCATCCCCGCGGGGGACTGAAATTCCTGAGGTCCGTGCCACGGCAGAGCTGTCCCTGCAGTTTGGGATGGGAGGACATGCCGGGAACGGGCTCCGGGACAAAGGTGAAATCCCCTTCCAGGTCGGGATGCCCGTACACCTGGAACGGCCACGGGGTGCCCCTTCCTTCGCTGATGACCGTGCCCTCGAAAAAGCAGGTGGATGGATACAGCATCACTGCCTGTCCGCTGTTCAGGTTTGGGGAAGGGGCTACGGGAAGCGTGAAGGACTTCCCGTGGTGATAATGCTCACACGGGATCACCGTCAGGTTACACCGCACCCCGCCGGCCAGCCAGCCTTCCCCGTTGATCATCCGTGCAAGCTCGCCCGGGGTGAGCCCGTAGACCACCGGGATGGGGTGCATGCCTACGAAGGAGGCGTATGCAGGCTCCAGGAGCGGACCGTCCACATAGCCGCCGTGCGGATCGGGCCTGTCCAGCAGGATCAGGGGGACGTGTTGCTCCGCACAGGCCTCCATCACATAATGCAGCGTGGAGATATAGGTGTAGAACCGCACCCCCACATCCTGGATATCGTACAGTACCAGGTCCACACCCTCCAGGTCCTCCGGCTTCGGTTTCCGGTGCGCGCCGTAGAGAGAAACCACAGGGATCCCGGTGGCGGGATCCGTTCCGCTTTCCACCTCCGCCCCTGCGTCCAGATCGCCCCTGAAACCGTGCTCGGGCACGAACACCCTCAGAATGCCGGACACATGGATCCCCCGTGACAGCAATGTATCCAGCAAATGGACCCCGTCCACCACAGATGTGTGGTTCACCACCAGCGCCAGCCTTTTTCCCCGGAGCAGGGGCAAGTACCGTTCCATGCGGGCGGCTCCCGGGCGAACAGCCTCATCGGTTTCCCCGGGGGACCTGTGCAGCGGCGGGGCGCAGCCGCAGAGCACACAGGCCAGGATCAGGAGACCGTTGCGGAGGAGATTCATCACGTGCCAAAAATAAATAAAATAGTACATTTGAGGATCAGAACCTGGAGCCCTTGAATACAGAGTTATTTATCGTTCGGCGGATGATCGGCAGCAAGCGGGAGGGACGCAGTTTCTCCCGTTCCATCGTGGGGATCGCCATTTTCGGCATTGCACTGGGGCTGGCGGTGATGATCGTCGCGGTGGCCATCGTCACCGGCTTCAAGCGGGAGATCTCCAACCAGGTGACCGGATTCGGCTCACACATCCAGATCCTCAACATGGATTCGAACCTTTCCTACGAAACGATTCCCGTCCCCTCGGGACTCGAAAGCGTCATGTCCGTCAAAGAACTGAAGGGGGTGAAGAGCGTGTACACTTTCGGCATCAAGGCGGGGATTATCAAGACCGGGGAGGAGATCCACGGGGCTGTGCTCAAAGGGGTGGATGCGGATTATGACTGGGATTTCATAGAAAAAAACATGATCCAGGGGGAGACCTTCAGGGTGTCGGACACCTCACGTACCGATCTGGTGGTGATCTCAGAAAATATTGCCAGCCTGCTGAAACTGGGGGTGGGAGACCGGTTCACCATGTACTTCATCCAGGATCCGCCCAGGGCGAGGACCTTTACCATCAGCGGGATCTATGACACCAGCCTGGAAGAGTTCGACCTTCTGTACATTTTCGCGGACATCAGGCAGGTGCAGCGGCTGAACGACTGGCACGGGGGACAGGTCAGCGGGTACGAGGTGCTGCTGGATGATCTGGATGACCTGGATGATCTTTCAAGAGCCGTGAGGGAACGGGTGGCATTTGATTTCCTGGATGACGGGAGCCGGCTGAGGGTGGAAACCATCCGGGAAAAGTACACCCAGATCTTCGACTGGCTCGGGCTGCAGGACATGAATGTGTTCATACTGATTCTGCTGATGCTCATCGTGGCGGGCTTCAACATGATCTCGGGCCTGCTGATCCTGATCCTGGAGCGGACCAACATGATCGGGATCCTGAAGGCACTGGGGACCACCAACTTCTCCATCCGCAAGATCTTCCTGTACCAGTCCGGTTACCTCACCCTGCTGGGATTGCTGTGGGGAAACCTGATCGGGTTGCTCATCTGCCTCATTCAGAAATACTTCAGGGTGATTTCCCTGGACCCCGCCTCCTATTACCTGGATACGGTGCCCATCAACCTGAACTTTTTACATATACTATTGCTGAATATCGGGACCGTGGGCATTACCTTTCTGTTCCTGCTGGTCCCTTCCATGATCATTTCCAGGATCTCCCCGGACAAAAGCATCCGGTTCAACTAGTCATTTCTTTCGCTGTCGCCGTACCTCTTTTTTGATTTTTTTCCCGATCCGGTCCCCCCTGCTCTGCAGATCCCGGTTCAACCTCTTTCCAAGCTTTTTCTGTTTCCGCTTCATGCTTCCGGCGAGCCTGTCCGTTTCCTCCCGGACCGATGCAATCTGCCGCTGCAGGAAGTTTCGGATCCGCATGGAATGAAGAAACAGGAAAAGGGACAGCCCAGCGATCAGGAGCAGCATGAGGGATCCGGACAACCAGAGGTATCGTTGCAGCCGTTGCCTGTAGTTCTCCGCATCCCCGGCAATCCGGTCAGCCCTCTCCTGGAGCAATGCCCACTGTTCTGACAGCTCCCGGTGCCGGTTTTCCAGCCGGAGCAGCCGCTCCTGCAGGGAATCCTGCGTTTCCATAAGTGAATCGACCGCCGAACGAAGCCCTGCCCGGTCCCCGTCCATCTGATCCAGCCGAAGCAGGATGCCCTGCCTGATCCGCACCATTCGATCATCCTGGATGCTGTCGTAGCTGCTGGGGCCGCTGTCCGGATGTAGAGGCTGTGCAAAGGTTCCCGCAGACATCCACAAGAAAGCAATGAACAACACCGGAGAGATCATCCGCAGCATTGGCAAAGAAGAACCGGATCCCGTCCGTGCCCGGACGGCCGGAAGGAAGATTCGCCGCAGCGTGCGTGACGGAGAATTGAGAACAAATACCGATCTTTGTCCGTTCATGCAATACAAAATTCCGACAATTTGCACGGAAAACCTATCCGGGTGAAGATGATTAATAAACAATGGTGGAAAGATATCCTCTCCTCCCCCCTTCCGGGAGAAAAGGCCCACCGGCTGATGGCGCCGCGTTTCAGGGGACAATTCATCCATGAAGGGGATGCGGTGGAGGCGGCGGTATTGATCCTGATGTACCCGGTTTCAGGTGACCTTTCCCTGGTGCTGATCAGGCGGAATGCGTATCCGGGGCATCACAGCGCGCAGATCAGTCTGCCGGGAGGAATGCGGGAGGCCGGCGACCGTTCCCTGGAGGAGACCGCCAGGCGGGAGACCTGCGAAGAGCTGGGCATCCCGGATACCATGGAGATCCTGGGATCGCTCACCCCCCTGTACATTCAGGTGAGCAATTTCCTGGTGACCCCTTTTGTGGGAACCATCGGCCACCGGCCTGATTTTCAACCGGATGGTTCGGAAGTCCAGTACCTCATCGAGGTACCTGTCCACATCCTGACGGATCCCGGTTACCGGGGCGAGGAAAGAATATTCAGGCACGGGAAACACATCGCGGCTCCCTGCTACCGGGTGGGGGATGAATTCATCTGGGGTGCAACGGCAATGATCCTCAGCGAAT
>JAXGMU010000123.1:0-7461 GCA_040768485.1 Bacteroidales bacterium | reverse complement strand
CTGCAGGTTCTGGTGCTGGGAGTGAATATCCACCAGTCTCTGGCCCAGCTCCTTCAGCAACGGCAGGTTGACCGGTGAATCGTTGACGAATGCCCTGGATTTTCCGGCGGGCGAGATTTCCCTCCTGATGGTCGTCACCGGTTCAAAATCCAGTTCATGCTCCTCGAAAAGCGGACGGTCCGGTTCCTCCAGGGCAAACGCTCCCTCCACAATGCATTTCGCATCCTTCAGTTTCAGCAGGGATGTGTCCGCACGCTGACCCAGGATCAGCGAAAGCGCACCCATCAGGATGGATTTCCCCGCCCCGGTCTCCCCCGTAATGGTGGTAAACCCATCCCGGAAGCGAATCTCCAGTTCATCGATCAGCAGATAGTTTTTTATATAGATGGACCGGATCATCAGCGGACCTGGCTGGTTTGCTCCAGGATGGCGTCGTACTTGTTCTTGTTGGTCTTATCCACCTCCGTCAGAATCGTATGGGCACGGCTGCGCTCCTCGGGATAGGACTCGGTATAGACATTCACCAGTTCATCGGCTTTGGCGTCAAACACCACTTTGAGCAGGTACATGTACGGATCGGGGCGCTTCCTGTAAACCTGCTGCAGCAATTCCAGGCTATTGGTGATCTCGGCCCGTCCTTCGGCCACTTTTTCGTCCATCACATCCAGTCCCAGGCGGTGGTACCTGTAATTGAATTCCCTCACAGGTTCATATTCAGCATCCAGCATATCCTTTACGAGCCAGTACCGGCTTTTGTGTGCCAGGTCGTCCATGGGTTTCCATCCCGCCTCAGGGGCATTCGCGCTCTGGGCGTTCATCACGATCCTTTCGGCGTTAGTAAAATATGGAGTACCCCCGAAAAGGGAAAAGGTGTCGTAGTCGAGTCCCAGGATAAAATAGGCATAGAAAGCCAGCAACGAGGTCAGACTGGAAGTGTGTGAGTTGAGATCAAACTCCAGCGGGGAGAATTCCACATACCTGAAGTGGATGTCATTGTCCACGAAATTGAAGGTGGTTGTATTGTAATTGGTATTGAAAACCGGTCTGCGCGCCTGTATCTGCAGGGTTCCCTTGAATTCATCGGCGGACAGCTGCTCGGTGATATTGAACATCAGGTTGCACTCGATCCGCTCATCCATGGTGTACACGTGGTTGGTCCACACCCGGTTGTTCATGAACTCGTAGATGGCGTTCTGCAGGGTCTGGAACACCTGTTTATTGGTCCCCTGGATCTGCTGGCTCACGATCTGCACATTGCATCTCAGCTCCTGTCCCGCCATCCGGAAGGAAAAAAGCATGATCAATAAAACAATTCCCGTCTTACGCATTGTCAATCATCTTTATTACCCGTTCCACAAGATCATCGGCCACCTGCCGTTTCATTCGGAGCCCGGATTCGGTCATGCTCCCCGACCGGTCGATCACCGTCACCCTGTTGGTATCCGTCCCGAATCCCGCACCCTCGTCCCTGAGGGTGTTGAGCACGATGAGATCCAGGTTTTTCCGGTGAAGTTTTTCACCGGCATGCCGCAGTTCATCGTCCGTTTCCAGTGCAAATCCCACAAAGATCTGCTTCTCCTTCTTTTCCTTTCCCAGGGTGGCGGCGATGTCCACGGTGGGCCTGAGCCGGATCGTCCATTCATCCCCTCCCCGCTTCACCTTGGAGGCCGAGATCTCAGCGGGAGTAAAATCCGATACGGCTGCATTGAAAACAGCCACATCCACCTCTCCGATCACATGGCGGCATGCCTCGAACATTTCAGCAGCCGAGGTCACGCGGACCAGGCGGATCCCCGGATCACGGGTCTCCAGTGATACAGGTCCGGATACAAGGATCACCTCCGCTCCGGATGCGGCAAATGCCTCGGCAAGGGCATACCCCATTTTCCCGGTCGAATGGTTTCCAATATAACGGACCGGATCAATGCTTTCTTGCGTGGGACCGGCGGTGACCAGTACCTTTTTGTTCAGGAGTTTTTTTTTTGAGGAATCCGGCCGGAAATCCCTGATGATATGCACGATCTCCACCGGTTCGCGCATCCGTCCGGGACCTTCAAGTCCGCTTGCAAGCGGCCCCTCGGCAGGTTCAATGAGATGCACCCCGTATCCGGTCAGGATCTTCACATTTTCCCGGGTGGACGGGTGCAGGTACATGTCCGAGTCCATTGCCGGTGCGATCATCACCGGGCAACGGGCGGACAGGTAGGTGGCCACGAGCAGGTTATCGGCGATGCCGTGTGCCATTTTTCCCAGGGTGGTGGCGGTGACCGGGGCCACCAGCATCAAATCCGCAGATATGCCCAGCTCCACGTGGCTGTTCCATTCCCCGTCCCCGGCACGGAAAAACTCCGACAGCGCCGGTTTACCTGAAATGGCTGCGAAAGTCACGGGATTCACGAACTCCGAAGCCGCCGGGGTCATGACCACCTGTACATCGGCACCTTCCCGGAGCAGGAGTCTGAGCAGATGCACCGCCTTGTAAGCGGCAATGCTTCCTGTAACTCCCAGAATAATGTTTTTTC
The DNA here is from genome assembly GCA_040768485.1 of Bacteroidales bacterium. Classification (GTDB taxonomy): domain Bacteria; phylum Bacteroidota; class Bacteroidia; order Bacteroidales. The sequence goes on along the minus strand of JAXGMU010000123.1, from coordinate 4,939 downwards.
CTGTGAGATCCATCAGGAAGATCGATTGGTTCTATTGTTCGATCTCCGGAGCCTCGTTGATCCGGAAGTAGATCTGGTCCTCGGTCATTTCCTGCAGGGAGATCAATGCAGGCTTCGGCAACCGTTCGAAAAACTTGGAGATCTCGATCTGCTCGGGATTTTCGAACACCTCCTCCAGATTATCGGTATAAGAGGCGAACTCTTCCAGTTTCCTGTTGAGTTCCTGCTTCATTTCCACACTGATCTGGTTGGCCCTTTTTGCGGCAACCATGACTGTCTGATATATGTTGCCGGTCGCCTCATCCAGCTCATTCAGATCCCTCGTGACCGTGGTCAGCGGTGCTTTCGTTTTTTTGTAATCCATGATTTATGATTCGTTATCGTGATTTGCCAGGAATTCATTGGCCGACTCGAAGATCCTCCGGGCTTCCCGGGTGTAAGGTCCGTCCGGAAATTCTCCGATGAAACTGTAATATTCATCCACCGCCGCCTGGAAGCGCTCCCTCTGTTTTGCAGGGACACTGTTGTCGGCCAGCAGGTAGGATGATTTAAGAATAAGGAACATCAGTTCTTCCCTGTATTTTGTTTCCGGATACTGCATCAGGCTGTTCCGCAGGGCGAGGATGGCCGAATTGTAATAACCCAGGTCATAATAAAGCCTGGCGCTGATGTAAGATTTCTCCACCAGCTTATCGCTCATCTCGGTGATGATCCGGCGGCATTCATCCAGCCTGCCGGAGGCCGGGTATCTGACCATGAACATCTGCATGGCCGTGATGGCTTTGTGCGTATATTCCTGGTCCAGTTCGGGCCGGGGGGACATTTTATAATAGCAGTAGGCCGTCATGAAGTCGGCTTCCTCCAGGAATGCACTGTTGGGATAGGTGGTGGAAAGCTCGCTGAAATAATGGCCCGCCATCATGTAGTCCCGCTGGCCGTAATAACTCTTCGCCTGGTAATACTTCACCGTATCGGCCCTGATGGTCCCCCTGTAGATGTTGGCCACCTGGTCGAAGAGGGTGGCAGCGCGCACATACTCTTCAGCCTCGTAATATTCGAGTCCCTTGTCATATTTCAGCTGGATATCCCTGCTCTTGAGCAATTTTTCATATTCCCCGCATCCGGCCAGCATGAGGACAGCCAGCACAGCCAGGATTCCCGGCCACCGCATAACCCTGATTTTTAACATGGCGCAAAAATACAATTAAAGATTTATATATGAAACAAAAAGCATTTCATTTTATTGTCCCTTGCTAAGTGTTTGCACCCCCTGGTTAATGTGGTTCGGGGACAAATCATCGTATCGGGGTGCATCTTTATGCAGCGATCAAAAAAAAAGTTAAATTTGCAGCCGTCATTGACATAAAAAAACCAAATCAGTGGACATTTTTGATAGAATTACCAAGAACAGGGGCCCGATCGGACAATACCAGAGTGCCGGACACGGGTATTTCACTTTTCCAAAACTTGAAGGGGAACTCTCGGCACATATGAAATTCCGGGGCAAGGAGGTACTAACCTGGAGTCTGAACAATTACCTGGGTCTGGGGAACCACCCCGAAGTAAGAAAAGCGGATGCTGCCGCGGCAGCCGAATACGGAATGGCCTACCCCATGGGAGCAAGAATGATGTCGGGCCAGACCCGCAGGCATGAGGAGCTGGAGCAAAAGCTGGCCGCTTTTGTCATGAAGGAGGATGCGTTCCTTCTGAATTACGGATACCAGGGAATGGCTTCCATCATTGATGCCCTCACTTCAAGGAACGATGTGATCGTATACGATTCCGAATCCCACGCCTGCATCCTTGACGGAATGAGGATGTCGCTGGCCAAAAGATTCGTATTTCCGCACAACAACATGGAAAACCTGGAAGTCCAGCTGGGAAGGGCTGTGAAAAAAGCTGCCGAGCAGGGAGGTGGTGTCCTCGTGATCACCGAGGGGGTCTTCGGGATGGCGGGTGACCTGGGCAACCTGAAAGCCATTGCTGCCCTGAAGGACAGGTTCGATTTCAGGCTGCTGGTGGATGATGCGCACGGATTCGGCACCATGGGTGCCACCGGAATGGGAACCGGCGAGCATTTCGGTGTCCAGGAAAGGATCGATCTCTATTTCTCAACCTTTGCCAAGGCGATGGCGGGGATCGGCGCCTTTGTGGCCAGCAAAAAGGAGGTGGTGGATTACCTGCGTTACAACATGAGGTCCCAGACCTATGCCAAGTCCCTTCCCATGCCCATGGTGATCGGTGCACTGAAAAGACTTGAGCTGCTTCAGACCAGGCCCGAACTGAGGGAGAACCTCTGGAACGTGGTCAATGCATTGCAGTCGGGACTGAAGAAAGCGGGTTTTGACATCGGTAAAACCCAATCGCCCGTTACCCCGGTATACATGCACGGCGGACTGGTTGAGGCAACCAACCTGATCCTGGACCTGCGGGAAAATTACGGCATTTTCTGTTCCATGGTCATTTACCCGGTGGTTCCCAAGGGGGATATCCTCCTGCGGCTGATCCCCACCGCCGTACACACCATGGATGATGTCAGGGAGACCATCGAGGCCTTCACCGCATGCCGTTCCAAGCTGGAATCAGGCGCTTACAATAAAGAAACGTTCACAGATATAAGTAATCTGAGGAGTTAGGGGTTAGGGGTTAGGAAGTTAGGAGTCAGGGGGTCAGGTTATCTGTTCCAGCGTCTTCTTTTCAGCTTGATGAGTTCTTCCTCCTGGTATGAGATGAATGCACGGAGGGCATCGATCTGCCCCTGCTGTTCCTTGACGGCCTCCACCAGCAGGGGGATCAGGTCATCATAGGCAATGGCCCCGGTACTGTCCTGCATGATCTTCACCGCTTCAGGGACCACCTGCGCCACTTCCCGGGCCACAAAACCCATCCGGTAGCCGTCACCTTCCCTTCCGCCGCTGTCGCCCTGGTACCTGAAACGAATCCCATTCAGCTGCCTGACCGCTTCCAGGGGGGATTCTATGGGGGCAATCCCCACCATCATGCTGCCGTCTGCACCGGTGTAGGTTCCCTGCATGGACCACTGCCATCCCCTGCCGTTCACGAAAAAAACATCCCGCCCCAGGACACTGTTCCAGAGGAAATAGGAGCCCGCATCGTTGTGGTGCACCCTCGTCCAGAACGCCCTTCCCCAGGGGGGTGCATAGGAATCCACCAGGCCTTCACCGTACACGTGCAGGCGCGAGACCGGATTGTTCGTGCCGATCCCCACATTCCCGTCCGGTTTCACTTTCAGCTGGGCAACCGCCGGCCCATGGACAAACAACAGCAGACAAACCACCGTTATATCTGCAAATCTTATTTTTTTCATAACAGTCAATATTTTATACTTATCCCCGCTCACACGCCGCAGCAGGTCACTCTTTCCTGTTCACATCCAGGTAAAGCTGTGCTCCCGGGGGAACCTGGAAATCTCCCCTGATCTCGATTCCCTCCGTGGCACGGAGGGTCACATCCGCAAAGGGCGGGACCACATTCACACAGCTGTCTCCCCCGACGGAAATGGTTTTCATCACCCGGTCCGGGATGAAGGAGAAATCATAATGGCAGGTATCTATGCCCCCGTTGTCGAACCGGAGATGGTAAAGCCTCACGTAATCCACATGCATGGAGGAAGGGAAAGGAGTGGTCCTGTCGGGAAGCTTCCAGGGCGAGATGGCCAGGTTCAAAATGATCCGCACCTGATCAATGATCCCCGGATTGGCCGAATTCCTGACCATCTTCCCGTTCACGTACCAGATGATCTTGGAGGGGCTCCATTCCACCGCATAGGTATGATAGGTGTTTTCGTAATCCGGGATCTCCACATCCATCTGGTGGCAAAGAATATCCGGATCGAATTCCGGGCACATCATGTCGTTTAGGTATTCGCAGTCGCAGTCATTTTCCCCGCAGTCGCAATAACCGATGTGCAGGTTAGTCCCCATCACCGTGGAGGGGTAATTGCCGAGCATCTCAAAAATGTCGATCTCAGCCGAATTGTGCCTGTCCGGATCATCCCCCACAAATGTCCAGAAAGCGGGCCAGAACCCTGTGCCGTGGGGCAGTTTGATGCGCGATTCCAGGTAACCGTACCGGATATAATGATCTTCCGTGGTTTCAATCCAGCCGGAGGTATAATCGTAGATCCGCTTCACCTCTTTTCCAGCCGAGCTTTCTTTGTATTTGTACCGCTCATCCCTGACTGTAATTACGAGTGCGCCATCAGACGTGCGGATGTTCTCCACCCGGTTGGTGTAAACCTGCGGCTCCCCGTAATGATCGAAATGATGGGCCACTTTCCAGACAGCCGGATCAAGGGAGTCAAAGGATTCATCGAGTACCAGCTGCCAGTGGGGATCCGTGGCGGGGGTCTGCCCGGCTGACAGGGTCCAGGACGCAAACAGGAATATCCGGATGAAAGTCCGTATCATCGCGGGGACAAGGTACTAAAAATCCCTTCCCGTTCAGGACCGGCTAGTCCAGTTCACCAAGGTACCTTTCGGCATCAATGGCAGCCATGCAACCGGTCCCGGCTGCAGTGACCGCTTGCCTGTAAACCTTATCCTGCAGGTCTCCGCAGGCGAAAACACCAGGGATCCCGGTCTTCGTTGTTCCCGGCACTGTAATTACGTACCCGGTGTCGTCCGTTTCCAGGTATTCGCTGAACACCTCTGAATTGGGCGTATGACCGATGGCAAGGAACAACCCGTCAATGTCCAGCCGGACGATCTCCTCACCGGGCTCTCCTTTGTTCTTGAAAAGATCCACGCCGGTCACCACCTGGTCCCCCAGCAATTCCTTCACCTGGTGTTTCCAGAGGATCTCGATGTTTTTCGTGTTGAAAACCCTTTTCTGCATGGCCTTGGAGGCCCGCAGTTCATCCCTGCGGACGATCATGTACACCTTGCTGGCGAGACCTGCCAGGTATGTGGCCTCTTCG
>JAXGMU010000122.1:0-7806 GCA_040768485.1 Bacteroidales bacterium | reverse complement strand
GCCCTGCTGTGGACATCCTCCGGAGATGGAACCTTCAGTAATGATACATTGCTCAACCCTGTGTATACACCGGGAACCGGTGATATAAGCGCAGGAAACGTTGTGCTTACCCTTACAGCAAGTTCAGAGGGAGTTTGTCCTGATGTCAGCGACGATTTGGTCTTGAGTATTACGCTCGCACCCACCGTATTTGCGGGAGCAGATGCGGAGATTTGTGAGTATGACACTTATGAGATAATGGATGCAACTGCAGCCAATTATTCCTCATTATTATGGACGACAGCGGGAGACGGTTCTTTCAATGATCCAGGCCTGCTTAACCCAATATACACACCTGGTTCAGGTGATGTCATCTTAGGGTATGCAGCACTGACACTGACTGCCTATGGAAATACACCATGTGGTGATAGTACTGATGTGATGGTACTTACGATTACAACTGCTCCCAGCGTATATGCAGGACCAGATGATGAGATATGTGAAACGGAAGAAATGTATGCACTCGCCGGAGCAACGGCATCTGATTACTCCGGTTTGCTGTGGACAACATCGGGTGATGGGACTTTCGATGTCGACACAATACTAAATCCAAATTATTATCCCGGCCCGGGTGATATTTCTAATGGACTGGTAACGCTTACAATCACAGCCTATGGTAACGGATCCTGCCTGGATGAATTGGATGAGATGGAGCTGATAATCACGCCTGCACCACTTGCTTATGCAGGACCGGATGCCGAGATCTGTGAAACGGATACCTTTAACCTGGTGGACGCAACGGCCAGCAACTATGCTAGCTTGTTATGGACATCTTCAGGTGATGGTACCTTCAGCGATCCATTCGCACTAAATCCAACATATTATCCTGGTAACGGAGATAAGATATTCGGAAGTGCCTTCCTGTCATTAACAGCATTTGGTAATGGTTCATGTACGGATTCAACAGATAATATGCTTCTTACAATAACTCCGACACCATATGCCAATGCCGGCGTAGATGCCCATATTTGTGAAACAGAAACTTATGTACTTAGCGGTGCAGAGGCAGAAAACTATGCTTCATTATTATGGACTACTTCCGGTGACGGGACCTTCAGCGATCCTTCAATCCTGCATCCGGAATACTACCCTGGCATCGCAGACATACTGAATGGAGGTGCTGACCTTACACTGACAGCTTATGGATTGGGCTCCTGCACTGATGCATCAGATACCATGACGCTTAACATAAGTTCGTTGCCCGATGCAGATGCCGGACCTGATGATGAAATTTGTAGCAGTGAAATAAGCTACACCCTGAACGGAGCATGGGCAACGAATTATACCAGCCTTCTGTGGACCACCAGTGGTACAGGAACCTTCAGCAACCCGAATATCACCAATCCAACCTACTTGCCCAGTACTGCTGATATTGAGAACGGACAGGTTGTATTGACAATGATTGCTTATGGTGACGGTTATTGCCCGGATGATGAAGACTTTATGGTTCTCACAATCTGGAAATCCGCTGAAGTATATGCCGGAGCTGATGCGGAGACCTGCGAAGGAAGTGACTACTGGGTGCTGGATGCCTGGGCAGATAATTATGCTTCATTACTTTGGACAACTACCGGTGATGGTACATTTAATGATACCGGTATACTTACACCTGTATATACTCCGGGAAGCGATGATATAGCAAATGGTTCAGTATTTCTGATACTCACTGGCGAAGGAATGGGTACCTGCCCGCCCGACAGCGACACCCTAACCCTTACGATAGCCTTATTACCTCTTGTTGATGCAGGACCGGATTCAGAGATCTGCGAAACAGATGTATTCACTGTGACAGCAGCATCTGCAAGTAATTACTCAGGTATATTGTGGAGCTCATCCGGTGACGGATCATTTGACGATCCTGCCATTATTGATCCGGTATATACACCAGGAACCGGTGATATAAACACTGGTAATGTGATACTTACGATCACTGCCTATGGAATCGGATCTTGCGGTGACGCCAGTGATGCCATGATACTTTCCATTAGCGGCCAGGCCACGGCAAGTACCGGAACAGGCGGTGCTGGTGAGACCTGTGAAGGAAATACATTCTTCTTTGAAAATGCAAATGCGGAGAATTACGGACAGATCAATTGGACAACATCCGGTGATGGTATATTTGATGACCCGAACACTTTGAAACCTGTGTATACCCCCGGACCAGACGATGTGGCAGCCGGAGAGGTACTCATAACCATGACTGCCACAGGCATTGGAAGTTGTGAAAATGCTGAGGATAGCATGGTGTTGACAATTACGGAGGCTGCACAGGCAAATGCCGGCGACGATTCCAATATTTGTGAAACAGACACATACCTGCTTGCCGATGCTTTCGCTTCCGGATATGCAGAAGTTATCTGGACCACCGCAGGGGATGGACAGTTCGATGATCCCGGGCTGGTAAACCCGACCTATACCCCGGGCATGATAGACATCTCCAGCGGAGGGGTTATCCTTACCATGACTGCCATTGGAAATGGAAGTTGCGAGGATGTTTCCGATAATATGATCCTTCAGATCCATACTTATCCAACAGCGGATGCAGGTGATCCTGGCATTATCTGTTATGGTGATGAGTTCCAGATCACAGATGCTGATGCGGAAAATTATTCGGCGCTGCTCTGGAGCACTTCCGGTGACGGATCGTTTAACGACCCGACGATAATTGAACCTGTATATTATGCTGGCCCGGGTGACCTTGCAGAAGGTTATGCAATACTGACACTTACTGCATTTGGATTCGGTTCATGCGGTTCTGCAAGCGATACAGTTGTTATCGGCATTAATGATTCTCCAATAGCTGATGCCGGGGAAGATCAACTTATTGAAGAAGGGGAAGCAACACAATTGCATGGTACAGTTTCCGGAGGTTCAGGAGATTACTCCTGGTATTGGATTCCTGGCGATTTTATCATAAATTCAAATGCCCAGAATCCCACCACATTCCCATTATTCCAGGATACCTATTTCGTACTTACCGTTACCGATAACTTAACAGGATGTATTGGAAAAGACACTGTCCTGGTAGAAATTGAGGAGCCCGGACCTGTACCGTATCCGGTTGCTGTGGATGACTATGATACCACCTATGTGAATCTTTCTGTCATTATCCCGATATTGGATAATGACCAGATCCCTTCAGGACAGGTGGTCACGCCCTACCTCTGTGGCGGACCGTATAACGGAATAGCCACAGTAAACAGTGATAACACTATCACTTATTCTCCTTACAATGGTTATACCGGCAACGATTCGCTGTGTTACTACATATGTAATGACAACATAATCCCGCTATGTGATACGGCAATGATCTATATTCATATTATCCCACTCGAAAATATCGATGATAACATCACCGTCTACAATGGCTTTACACCTAATGGTGATGGTCTCAACGATCATTGGATAATTGAAGGTATTGAGAAATATCCTTACAATGAAGTGAAGATCTTCAATCGCTGGGGAGATATTATCAAGGAATTGAATGGATATGATAATAAGAATGTAATATGGAACGGGACTTATGAGGATAACAGGAGTATTCCCGATGGGACCTATTACTATCTGATTAAGATCATGTACCAGGGACAGGAGAAGTATATCAAAGGGTGGATTTATATTCAGGGATCAGGTAATTAAAGTTTAAATACGCTATAATATTCATATTATGAGAAAGCTAATAACGATCATCTTAATACTGGGTGGCAGCTGTCTTTACGCCCAACAGGATGCCCTGTTCAGTCAGTATATGTTCAACAAACTTGTGATCAACCCGGCTTATGCCGGGACCAGGGATGCTCTGAGCCTTGCCCTTGTTGGACGCCAGCAATGGGTAGGCCTGGATGGTGCTCCAAGGACAGTAACATTCACTATACATTCCCCTTTACGGAATGAAAAGTTAGGACTGGGGATGTATTGCTATACTGATGTGCTCGGGCCATTGCAAACCAGCGGGGCTATAGGTGCATTTTCATATAAGTTCCAATGGGGGCCCGGGAAGCTATCCTTTGGTTTACAGTTTGGTTTCAGGCATATGTTTGTCGACTGGAACAAGATACATATGCCTCAAGAGAATGATGTTGCCCTTACCGGACAATCAGGTAAAAACTTTGTTGTGGATGCAAATATCGGTCTCTATTATTACACCGATAACTATTACGTCGGCATTTCGTCAAAACATCTCCTTGAGCAGGATATCGGTACACAAGAGTTGTATGATGAAGAGATTTCTTCAAGGTTGTTGAGGCATCTCTATGCAATGGCCGGATTAGCATTACCATTGAATGATGACCTGGTGCTGCAGCCATCCATAATGGCAAAATATGTTAAGAATTCGCCATTTCAGATGGATTTTAATGCAAACCTGATGATTAGAAAGGTTTTCTGGATCGGGTTTTCATACCGGACTGAAAAAACTTTCGTCTTCCTCGCTGAAGTACTGGTGAAGAATCGTTTACGTATTGGATATTCATATGATATTTTCCTCAATGAATTTACCCAATATAACAAAGGTTCGCATGAAGTCCTTATAGGCTTTGATTTCCCGGTATATAAACGAAAGCTGGATACCCCCAGGTACTTTTAGTTCTGATTGCAGTATCATTTTGAATATACATGCTGCAACCTTACGATTTTTGATAACCAGAATGTTACGACTGAAAAGTGAAACTTCTGTTCCCACATTTGGAGTTACACCTTCTTGGTCTTTATTAATAGTCGTAAATGGTTAGCACTTCTGCTGGCTCAGTGTAAACTCCGTCGAACCACGATCTGATGCCGGAAATAAATTGTTCATAAGTAAGCAAAACGTACCAGAGCAGTTCGGCCAGCCCAATGATGGGGGACGCGGGACGGGGGACGCGGGACGGGGGACGCGGGATGCGGGATGCGGGACAATGGAAAATGGACAATGGGCAATGCCGAATGGACAATCTTCCGCGCAGCGGAAGCCCCCGAACCCCGTTCCCCGAACCTCGAACCCATTTTAAACCTCCCTTCTTTGCCTGATACTTTATTTTCTATTAATTTTGCCGGAACAAAACGAAAAAACATCCCACCATGGAAAGAGACAAGGCAGTTTTTGAGATCATCAAAAAAGAACAGGACCGGCAGCGTTTCGGTATCGAACTGATTGCAAGCGAGAATTTTGTCAGCGACCAGGTGCTGGAAGCCATGGGCTCCTGCATGACCAACAAATATGCCGAGGGTTATCCCGGCAAGCGTTATTACGGCGGATGCCAGTTCGTGGACGAAACTGAGCAGCTGGCCATCGACCGGGCCAAAGAACTCTTTGGTGCTGAATACGCTAATGTGCAACCCCATTCGGGCGCACAGGCCAACATGGCCGTGTTCCTGGCCTGCCTCAAGCCCGGCGACAAATTCCTGGGCCTCGACCTGTCGCATGGCGGGCACCTTTCGCACGGGTCGCCGGTCAACAGCTCTGGTATTCTCTATAATCCTGTCGCCTACGGCGTTGAAGAAGAAACTGGCGTGATCAATTACGACAAGATGGAGGAGATCGCCCTCAGGGAAAAGCCGAAACTCATCCTTGCCGGCGCCTCGGCTTATTCGCGCGATTGGGATTTCGAGCGCATGCGCGACATCGCCGACCAGGTGGGGGCCATCCTCATGGCCGACATTGCCCACCCGGCAGGCCTCATCGCCAAAGGCATCCTCAACGACCCCATCCCCCATTGCCATGTGGTCACCACCACCACCCACAAGACCCTGCGCGGTCCGCGCGGCGGGATGATCCTGATGGGAGAGGATTTCGAGAACCCCTTCGGCCTGACCACGCCAAAGGGTGAGATCAAGATGATGTCGGCAGTGCTCAATTCTGCCGTTTTCCCCGGTATCCAGGGCGGACCGCTGGAGCATGTGATTGCTTCCAAGGCCGTTGCCTACGGCGAAGCGCTTACCGACGGGTATTTCGAGTACATCCTGCAGGTGAAGAAGAATGCCGACGTGATGGGTAAGGCCTTCGTCGACCGCGGCTACCATGTGATCTCCGGCGGCACCGACAACCACCTGCTCCTCATCGACCTGCGCACGAAATTTCCCGATATCACAGGCCGCACCGTTGAGAATACCCTGGTGGAAGCCGATATCACCGTGAACAAGAACATGGTGCCCTTCGACAGCCGTTCGCCCTTCCAGACCTCAGGTCTGCGTGTAGGAACACCCGCCATCACCACCCGTGGATTGAAAGAAGAACACATGGAACCCATCGTCGAGATGATCGATCAGGTTATCAACAACATCGGCAACGAGAAAGTGATCAATGCCACCAGGGAAAAGGTGAACAGGATGATGGGCGACTTCCCCATCTTTGCGTGGTAGGATAGGCGGTGCGCGGTGTGTGGTATGCGGTACGTGGCCCTTTCTCCCTCCGAACCGCATACCCCGAACCGCATACCGCACACCGCTTGGTGAATCATAACAATATCTTAACATACGGAAGCTCATGCGTATGGTCCAAAATTGTATTTTTAAGCCTTCTACATCATAAACACGGAAAACCATGAAGACATTGCTGCTTGTGCGCCATGCCAAATCTTCCTGGCAGCATACCGGATTGAGTGATGAGCAGAGGCCACTGCTGGAGAAAGGGAAAAAGCGGACCAGGAAGGTGATCGACTACCTGCTGGAGCACCAGGTCGCCATCGATCATATCATCTCCAGCCATGCCGTAAGAGCATTCGATACCGCCAGGATCATCGCCTACGCCCTGGGGATCAGGGAAGAGGACATCGCCGTATCCAGGATGATCTATCATGCCACCGCCGAGCAGCTTTACGACCAGTTTTTCGACCTTAGCGACACTATCAGCAGTGTCATGATGGTGGGGCACAACCCTGCTTTTACCAACTTTGCCAATATATTCCTCGACAATAAGATCGACTGGCTGCCCACCTCCGGCGTCGTGTCCGTATCGTTCGACACGAACCTCTGGGTGAACCTGCCCATGGCCTCCAGGAAGACCAATTTCGTGCTCTACCCGAAGGAACTCTGAAACCTTAAAGCATAAAGCGCTGCTACAGCCTTTTCGAAAAGGTTTATTTATTATTTTTATCCTGTCGTTTTGACCTTTATCCACAAACCATGGCACTTGAAAATTCAAAATTCATCAACAGGGAGATCAGCTGGCTCGACTTCAATGAGCGGGTGTTGCAGGAAGCCATGGATGAGACCACGCCCCTCATCGAGCGGATCAAGTTCCTCGGGATCTATTCCAACAACAGGGACGAGTTCTTCAGGGTGAGGGTGGCCACCCAGCGCAGGATGCTGAACTATGAGATCAGGAACAATATCCAGGACAGCGATACGGCCGAAGTGCTGAAGGCGATCGATGAAATAATTGAGGACCAGGAACTCAAGTTCAACAAGACCTGGGATGAGATCAAGCTCAGGCTTGAGGAGGAAAATATATCACTGCTCGACGAGAAGAGGCTTGATGCAGAACAGGGGGCCTTCGTGCACCAGTTCTTCCAGGATAAGGTGCGGCCACACCTCTTCCCGCTGATGCTGGATAATTTTACAAATCCCGACACGCTCAAGGACGCCACCATACACCTGGCCATCGACCTGAAAAGCAGGAGCGACAAATCAAAGCGGCAGTTCGCGCTCATTGCCGTGCCTACCGACCAGCTTTCCCGTTTTATCATCCTTCCCCCCGGCGATGGACAACAATCCCTCATCCTGCTCGACGATGTGATCCGTTATTGCCTGGGCGACATTTTTTCCCTTTTCGGGTTTGACTCGTACAAG
>JAXGMU010000121.1:0-7827 GCA_040768485.1 Bacteroidales bacterium | reverse complement strand
ATGACCGACCTGCTGGACGGCAAGTTCACTTCGGATGAGTACATGAAGCAAAGCAGTTCCGGTTCGGTATTTTCCATCGGAGGAATCATTTTCATGATCATCCTCTTCTGGATCATCTTCGGGGCAAGGAGAAGAAGTGTGGGGATGGGCCGCAGCAACCTTCCCCTGTGGCTCGCCCTTGGGATGCTCTCAGGCAACCGGTCTTCCGGTAGCTGGGGAAGCTTCTCTTCTGGAAGCGGTGGATTCGGGGGAGGATTCGGGGGATTTTCCGGAGGCGGGGGAGGATCCTTCGGCGGCGGCGGGGCCGGAGGCAGCTGGTAACTTCTTCTCCCCCACAAACTGGTGATGAAGGGAAATTCCCGGTAAATGGAGGACATGTGATGCGTACGTACCGGTTCATTTTGTTGCTTTTGTGTGTTGTGGTCCCCTCCGCCGGGCAGACAGCACGCCCGTTCCCCGACCGGACAGAGCCCTCACTTTTCCCCCGGACCAACCCCAATCCCTCACAGCTCCTTCCGGGAGCGGTTCCCCCTGAGGATCCCCCGGCGGCGGCCATCCCGCAGACAACCAGCCTGAAATTGCTGTTCACCGGGGATATCATGGGGCACGATTCCCAGATCGCCTCAGCCCTGGCCCAGGGAGGGGACCGCCACGACTACCGTCCCTGTTTTCAGTACCTGGAACCCTACTTCAACCAGGCGGATCTGGTCATCGGGAACCTGGAAGTGACCCTTGCCGGTCCCCCTTACAAAGGCTACCCGCAGTTCTCCAGTCCCGACGCCCTGGCCGATGCCCTCCTGGAAGCGGGGTTCGATGTGCTGCTAACCGCCAACAACCACGCACTGGACAGGGGGGATGCAGGGGTGCAGCGCACCATCCAACAGCTCCGCAGCCGGGGGATCCTCCAGACGGGGACCTTCCGCGATGAGCGCCACCGCGGGCTGTACTACCCGCTCGTGCTTGAAAAGAACGGGATCCGCATTGCCCTGCTGAATTACACCTACGGAACAAACGGGTTGGAAGCTGACAATCCGGTGGCGGTGAATTACATTGACACCGCGCTGATCCGGGAGGACCTGCTGAAAGCCTCCCTGGCCGAACCCGATCTGACCATCCTCACCGTGCACTGGGGGAACGAGTACGAGCGCACGGAAAACAGCCGGCAGCAGGAGCTGGGCCGGTTTGCGTTTGACAACGGCGCCGATGTGATCGTGGGTTCCCATCCGCATGTGGTTCAGCCCGTGAAAGGTGCGGGGAGAGGCGACCTGGTGGCCTATTCGCTGGGCAATTTCATCTCCAACCAGCGTCCACGTTACAGGGACGGGGGGATCGTATTTGAAATGGAAGTGGTGAAGGATGATGCGGGAACCCGGGTGGCCCGGCACGGATACCTCCCGGTCTGGGTCCATAAACCGGATACGGAAAAGGGCCCCCTCTTTTCACTGGTGCCCGCTGCCCTGGATTCCGTGAATTACGCCACAATGGAATTGTCACCCGATGACCTGATCCTTATGCGGCGTTTCCTTTCGGATACCCGCATGCATTTGTGGGGGGTGGATGAAGTGGAGCCCCTGTGGATGGATCCGTCTCCGGCTCCCGTGCCAGATCAGCGCTAACCTTCCTTGCCTTCCGCATCCGGATTCACAAGGATCCGCCCGCAGTATTCGCAGACGATGATCTTCTTGCGGGAAGCAATGTCCAGCTGACGCTGGGGCGGGATCTTGTTGAAGCATCCCCCGCAGGCATCTCTTTCCACCGGAACCACGGCCAACCCGTTGCGTGCATTGGCCCGGATCTTCCTGTATGCCGTAACGAGCCTGGGCTCGATGATTTTCTGCAGATCGTCGGACTTTTTCTCCAGCACCTCCTCCTCCTTCCTGGTCTCCTCGATGATGTCTTCAAGCTCCTTTTTCTTATTCTCCAGGTCCAGTTTCCGCTCATCAAGAACCTGCTGGGATTCATCGATCACCACCTTTTTCTCATCGATCTGGACGGTAAATTCCCGGATGCGCTTCTCGCACAATTCGATCTCCAGGGTCTGGAACTCGATCTCCTTGGAGAGGGAATCATATTCCCGGTTATTTCTCACATTGTTCTGCTGCTCCTCATATTTCTTGATCAGGTCCTGCGCATTGGCGATCTCCTGCTTTTTTCCGTTGATCGATTTCTCCAGGGCGTTGATGTCATCCTGGTATTTCGAGACCCGGGTCTGGAGTCCCTCAATCTCATCTTCAAGGTCCTGCACCTCCAGGGGAAGCTCCCCCCGCAGGATCTTGATCTTATCAATGGCAGTATCCACCATCTGCAGGTCGTATAGCGCCTTCAGCTTTTCAGCAACTGTCATTTCAGCCACTTCCGCTTGCTTGTTTTCTTTGGCCATGGATCAGAAATATTTAATTGGATTTGTGTGTGTCCCCGATAAACGGATTGCAAATTTAGGGAATTTTTTCATAAGTAGATCATAAAAAAGGTCCCTGGTAAACTGCTCACTTTCATAATGACCGATGTCCATGATCACGATCCTGCCCTCGGCCCTGAAAAAATCGTGATACTTCACATCGCCGGTCACGTAAACATCGGCCCCGGAAGCGATGGCCTTCCCGATCAGAAAACTGCCGGCTCCGCCGCAGAGGGCGACCTTTGAAACGGGTGTGCCCCGCAGGGCCGAGTGCCGGATCACCCCCGCGGAGAACCTGTCCTTCAGAAAATTCAGGAACGCTCCCTCCTCCATGGGTGACACCAACTCCCCCACCATGCCCATCCCGGCCTGCTCATGGGGATTGTCCAGCGGATAGATATCATAAGCCACCTCCTCGTAGGGATGGGCCCTGATCATGGCCTCCACCACCTTCCCGGCCAGGTGCTCAGGCACAATGGTCTCCACCCTGGTCTCCGGCTCCCTGTGCATTTTCCCCTTCTCCCCCACGAACGGATTGCTCTCTTCCGATCCACGGAAGGTTCCCGTCCCCTCCAGGTTGAAGCTGCAACGGTCGTACGCACCGATGTGTCCGGCCCCGGCCTCGAACATGGCCGAACGCACCTGTTCCACATGAGCCCCGGGTGCGAAGACCACCAGCTTCCTCAGCCTTCCGCGCATGGGATCCAGAATTCTTCGGCCGATAAGCCCCAGGCGGTCCGCCATGGCCGAACTGACCCCTTCCCGGATGGCATCGAAGTTGGTATGCCCGCTGTAGATGGCGATGTCATTTTTGACGGCTTTGCGTACCACCCGCTCCGGGGCGGTCCGGCTGGTCACCGAGGTGAGTTTCCCGAAGATCACCGGATGGTGCGAGATGATCAAATTGAAGCCCAGTTGGGCCGCTTCGTCCACCACCTCCTCGGTCACATCCAGGGTGACCAGGATCCCGCTTACCTCCATCCCCGGGTCCCCCACCTGCAGGCCCGAGTTGTCATAGGACTCCTGGAACGAGACCGGTGCCAGACCCTCCAGGTAACTGGTAATCTCTTTTAACTGTATCATGTGTTGCGGATTATTCGCGGACGGGCGTTTTTCCTTCAGAGGCATTTCTCTTGCAAAGGCGTTTCTCCCCTTCAGAGGCCCTCTTTCACTTCCAGCAGCATCTCCCTGATGTTCTCCAGGGATTTGATGATCTCAAAATTATGCTCTGTATCCTCCCTGTTCTCCCGCAGTTTCTTTTTAGCTCCCTTGAGGGTCATCCCCTTTTCTTTCACAAGGTGGTAGATGATGTGGAAATTATCAATGTCCGTGCTGGTAAAGAGCCGGTTACCCTTTTTGTTCTTCTTGGGCCTGATGATATCGAACTCTTTTTCCCAGTACCTGATCAGGGAGGTGTTCACACCGAACATCTCCGCCACTTCACCGATCGTATAGTAAAGCTTCTCGACTTTCGTCTCCTTGTAAGGCATACCGGAAGGGATTGTTAAAAGAAACCAATTTATAAAAATTCACTGTAGAAATCAATCTTTGTCCCCCAAACAGTAAAGATATCCGTTCAGGGAGGCCACATAAAGCTTACCCCGGCAGAGGACGGGAGCAGACGCCACCGGAACCGGCAGCCGGTCCAGTAACTCAATGTTCATGTTCCCGTCGACCGCGTAAAGCGAGATCCCGTTGCCGCTGCAGACCAGGAGCCGCTGCTCGGTAAGTATCCGCACCCCCGCCGAATCCCCCTCCAGCAGGGGAAGGGATTCCAGCCCGGGTAGCGGAGGTGGCGCTCCCTCCGGCTGCGGAGGTGGCGATTTCTCTGTCTGCGGAGGTGGCGTTCCCTCCGGCCGGGGAGGTTGCGTTTTCTCTGTCTGCGGAGGTGGCGATTTCTCCGGCAAACCCTCCGCGCCGGAATCTGTTGTTTTCCAGATCTCCGGATCAGGATCAGATGAGGGGAACAGAAGCGCCGGTTCTCCGTTTTTCATTTCAATGATCCCCGGTCCCGTACCCGCCAACGGCTCTCCCGGCAGCGGCTTCCCGGTGATGTAGGATACGGCCCGCCGCGCAGAAAGATCGCCCGGTCCGCCCGGGGCAAATTCCCAGATAAGCCTGCCGGTGCGGGCATCCAGCTTCTTCAGTCCCCCGTCAAACTCCTGGATGAGGAACGTGTCCTTTCCCTCCCTCACCAGCAAAGGCATTCCTGTCTCCCGGATCCTGCCCTGCCTGCATGCTCCCGGCCCGCCACGGGGGACTGTCTCCCCCAGGAAATGTGTCCAGATCATCTCCAGCCTCCCGGGTGCCCAGCCCCGCATATCCTCCCCGGTAGCCCGGCCGGACACATCTATTTCCCGGCCGGACACATCCATTTCCCTTCCAGACGATGCAAGCGCTCCTCCCAGCACCTCCAGGCGCTCCATCCTGAAAGGCGGCAACACGGTCCCGTCGGAATGAATGGCCAGCAACTGTTCCGGGAAATCCGCCGCGGTCAGGGCCTGCAGGCTGCCGATCACCCTTCCCGCGGGATCGATCCTGGGTCCCCCTTCCCCCGGCTGGTAGACCGGGATCACATCCGCGGAAATGAAATTCCCCCGCAAATCCATCTTCACCTTCACAATGGGCGCGAGCCCGTTCGGGCCGGAAAGGTTGAAACGCCGGTAGGTGCAGAAATTCCCCAGGCTGTAACAGATCAGCCGGTCCCGGTATAGCTCCATGGCGCGGGTCACGTGCGGACCGTGCCCGAAAACCACATCCGCCCCGGCATCCACCACGGTATGGGCGAACAGGTAGGTGTTTCCGCGGTTGTACCCCAGGTACTCCTCATCGCCGCGCACCACATGCTGGTGGTCCCTTCCCTCTGCACCCCCGTGAAAGGAGATGATCACGATATCTGCAATGGAATCGAGCATCCGGGTGATTCGCGCCGCCTCCCCGTAATCCTTCAGGTCCATCGTTCCGGTATGGGGTGCGAAGGCTGCGAATCCGTAAGTGATCCCGTTTTTCTCAAAGACGGTCCACGGATGGCTCGTGAACCCTGCGAACCGGATCCCGGCGGCAGAGAGCACCTGCGCGGTGGTGATCCTTCCCGGGGGACCAAAATCATTCACATGGTTGTTGGCCACGCTCACCACATCGTACCCCGCCTCGACGAGGCAGTTCACAAAATGGTCCGGCATCCGGAATACATAGCAGTTGGTGGTGTCCCTGCAGTACTTCGGGGTTCCCCCTTCGGAGCAGAAAACCCCTTCCAGGTTCCCGAAGAGCAGGTCGCCCGACCGGAGCACATCCAGCACGGGCCGGAGCAGCGGGGAGCAGTCCCCGCCCGGGGGCAGGTACGTGCGGCTGGGATAGTCGGTCCCCAGCATGATGTCGCCCGTCCCGATCACGCACACCGTATCCGGCAGGCTTCGGGGGGGTCCCTGGTATGATGCGGGGGAGAGACCCTGGCGCAGTGCAGGGGAGAGACCCTGGCGCAATGCGGGGGAGGATTCCTGCGGCAATGCGGGGGAGAGACCCTGGCGCAATGCGGGGGAGGAATCCTGCGGCAATGCTGCGGAGGGTACCTGACCGTAAAAAAGGAGGAAAACAAAGAGACCCGCACCCGCCAGCTTCATACAGCCCAGCTTTCTGTCAGTTAATATCAAATGCGGGGTCGGCTTCGGAAAGCAATCCGATCATCCTGTCAAATTCCTGTGGCGTGAGGTCGCTGGCGTAGTAATTGATCGGGTCCACCGGCCGTCCGTTTACATGCACTTCATAATGAAGATGGGGGGATTTTGAAAGTCCCGTATTGCCCACCTTCGCGATCACCTCTCCCCGCTTGATATGGTCTCCTTCCTTCACCAGGAGCTCGCTGCAATGTCCGTACAGGGTCTCATACCCGTATCCGTGGTCCACCAGGATCCGGTTCCCGAACCCGCCTGTGGAATATCCCGCCTGGGTGACGGTGCCGTCCGCCGTGGCATAAATGGGGGTTCCCCTGGATGCGGTCAGGTCAATGCCATAATGCGGCCTCACCACATTCAGAATGGGATGGAGCCGCATCCCGAAGGAAGATCCGAAATGATGCAGGTCGGTCATGCTGATGGGCTGAATGGCCGGCCTGGCCGCCAGCCGCTCCTCCTTGTGCCGGGCCAGTTCGATGACCTGCTCGAAGGACGTGGATTGCACCGCAAGTTTCCGCTCGATCTGACCCAGGCTGGAATAGGTGCGGTCCAGCAGCCTGGTGAATTTTTCAAGGCCGAAGCTGGCATAATTGTAAGATCCTCCCACCCCGGCATTCCGCAGGGTGGGCGGCCAGGGATTCGCTTCAAAATAAACCCGGTAGATGTGATCGTCGTTGTATGCCAGCTCACCCAGCATCTCCTCATATTGCCTGATGTCCTGGTTCAGCAGTTCGATTTGAAACGCGATCCGGTCCTGTTCGGCGGAAAGTTGTTCGGCTCGCGGGGTGATCAGGTGGGCATCCCTGAGCAGAAGGAATCCAAGTGAGAAGATCAGGACTGGCCCCGTAAACGCAAGAAACCGGTAAAACTTCTGCTTTCCGGTCATCTTCATTTTCTGGTAGGTGAGACTGTCGGGGCAAAAATAAAATCTCTCCATCAGACGCAATATACGAAAAAGTCGAATTAATCAAAAGACTGGCCTGATTTTATGGAGATCTCGATCAACTGGTCGTATTGCACCGGGGTAATCTCCAGGAAAAAATAATTGATGGGATTCACTGGTTCACCATTCAGATGCACTTCGTAATGGAGGTGGGGCGCCACGCTCAGTCCCGTATCTCCCACCGTGCCGATCACCTCCCCCCGCTTCACCTGCTTCCCCGGCCTCACCCGGATATCAACCATGTAGGCATAAAGGGTCTTGTACCCGAATCCGTGGTCGATCATGATCCTGTTCCCCATCCCGCGTCCCGACCGCACAGCAAGTTCCACCGTCCCGTCACCCGTGGCAAAAACCGGTGTGCCCACGGGTGCCGAAAAGTCTATGCCCGTGTGCATCTTCCGGATCTTGTAAATGGGATGGATCCTGTAACCGTAGCCCGATGCGATCAGCGTCAGATCCCTGTTCTCGATGGGCTGGATGGCCGGAATGTAAGGCAGCAGTTCCGCCCGCTGCTCGCTCCGGATCATCAGCACATCATAGAGCGAGGCGGTATTGTCGTTCCATGAGATCATGGAATCCAGCCTGAACGCCGTGAGGGAGACCACCTCCTCGTCGGGCTGCATGAGCAGTTCCTGGTAATCCTGCAGCCTGTCCGCCACGATCTCCGGCTCCACCGGCTCTGTCTCGAAGATCACCCTGTAGATGTCCTTATCCATGCGCTGTACTTCCTGCATCACCGTGTCCACCCGTCGCTTCCTCTCGCTGAGGGCCCTGTACTGTTCCATCAGCAATTCAATATCGCGCCTGATATGACG
>JAXGMU010000120.1:0-7886 GCA_040768485.1 Bacteroidales bacterium | reverse complement strand
CCGGCCTTTTCCAGGCTGCCTTTATTGATCACCACCGGAATGTTTGAGAGGCGGACCGAGATCCGGTCGCAGAGATTCCTCATCCGGCTGAACCGTCCCAGGTCCCCGTGGATCGTCTGGATCAGCTTTTTCCCCGACAGGAAGCAAACTATCGAAAAAGCGAGCCTGAAATAGGAGTTGGAGGCGTGTAGGTGGATCACTTTGTGTTTCATGACCTGCCGGAGGATCTTCACTGGTCCCTCTGAGATGCCGCAGAAGGTATACGGGATCTCCCTGGCCTCCAGATGCTTAAGGAAACGGGATACATGGATGGTCACCCCTCCGGTGGGCGGGGGGATCGTGCCCACGATAAGCACTGTATCAGATATATTGCGATGCATTTGTGGCCGTTTTGACGTTTCCGGATTTAGTGTGGTAGCCTTCATTTCGGTTACGATCATTTCTGCTGTGTTCATTTCGTTTGCCTTCATTTTGGCTGGTTTGGTGCTCCCAGCAGTTCCAGGTATTCATTGATGATGGTTTCCCTGTGGAACCATTTCCGGGCGATCCGCTCATTTTCCCTTCCGATCCGGGCCAGCCGGCCCCGGTCCATGCCCATCAGGTGCTGCAGGGCACCGGCAATGGATTTCGGGTCTTCCGGGTCGAAGAGGAGCTCCGGTTCGTGGGATAGCAGTTCCGGAACATCGGAGACCGCCGAACAGAAGGCAGGTTTGCCCATGGCCATCCCCTCGATGATCGAGTTTGGAAAACCTTCGTACAGGCTGAAAAGTCCTACCACATCTGCCCGGCTGACCTGCTTTTCGATGTCCGGTGCTGGTGGATAAAACCGGACAACTTCTCCGAGTCCGTTTGAGCGGATCGCCTCCAGCGCTTCGCGGGTGGAAGGATCCAGCTTTTCCTCCCCGGGCATTCTCCCGTACCAGTCGATCCGGATCCGTTCCAATTCCTCCTTTTTCATAAGCGCCAGCGCATCGGTCAGTCCCTTCAGGTTCTTCTGGTGGTCCACCCTGGCCGCTACAAGTACTCTAAGGGGAGATCCGTTTCTCCGGGTCCTGTTCATAGCCGGTTTCCACCGGTCGAAATCCACGATGTTGTAGATCACCCTGCATCTGGAGGCGGGGAGCAGGGGATTGAGGGACCGGATGATCCGGATGTTGGAGGCGGAGTTGGCCACCACGTAATCGGCAAAGAGGTGGAAAAGGAGGAAAAAACGCATGACGGGCTTCCGCTTCACCTCCGCACCCGCATTCCGCTCGCCCACCACCAGCCTCCATTTTCTGCGGGGTAGCCCTGCAAACTCGCATATGAAACTTGCCCTTTCCAGGAACGACAGCACCGCATCGTAACCTCCCCTCCGGATAAACCGCCTCATTCTGAACAGCCGCCGGAGGTAGTTCCTTTCTTCGATGCAGGTGATCGGGATACCCGCTTTTTCCACCACCTCGTTGAAAAAAGGAATGTGGTGGTAGGTGAGGAAGGAGACCTGGTGCCCCTTTTCCCTGAATCCGACGGCCAGCTCAGCCAACTGCCGCTGGGCGCCGCCCTGTCCCAGGCTGTCAATCACGCAGAGTATTTTCATATCACACAGAGAATCTTCATTCCATCCAAAATATTTTCATTTCACGCTAAGAGTTTTCGAGTTACACAGATTGTTTTCGAAGCACAAAGAGAATTTTCATATGGCGCAGCGGATCTCCATATCACACAGATAGATTTCCCGTACTGTAATTCAACCGGGACGGCATCAATTCCCCGCGCCGGGGTGGGGCGGTCTCCAGCAGGGTGACGCCCTGGGAGCTGATGATCCCCAGCAGCGGCCACAGGATCCTGCTGGCGTAGAGGACCGCAGCCACATTGAAAAAGAGGATGAGCAGCATCAGGATAAACACCAGCCACACCTGGGTCCTCTGTCCCGCCGGAAGCACGGTGGCGGCCTTTCCGTAAAGGACGAGGACCGAGCCCAGGCTGCCGAAATAGAGCAGGAATCCGATCGCCCCCGTGCACACCAGCGTTTCGGCAATGGTGGAGTGGGAGTACACGTGCAGGTTGTTGTAGAACTTGAAGTTTCCCAGTCCCACCCCCATCAGGAAATTCTTCACCGAGCTGCCCCACACGAACAGCGCCCTGTTGAAGAGGTACATGCGCGAATCGGTGGAGTACTGCTCGTCGAACATGGTCTCCACCCGGTAGAAAAAAGGAGAGGTGTAGAGCACGTACATGACCCCGGAGAGGACGGCAGCCACTGTGAGGTAGACCGCGATTTTTCCCATGAAGGACCTTCCCGGTTTTTTGATCACCAGCCAGGCGGCGAGCAGACCGAAGAGGGCGAGTCCCAGGTACCCTTTCTTGGAGCCGGAATAAATGATCAGTACGATGGCCAGGGCGATCCCCAGGGTGATGATCAGGGCCGTGATGAAGGATCTTTTGCTGATCATCAGCAGGGTGAATCCGCTCCATATGATGGTCATGCCGTACATGGCAGCGGTGTTGGCATTGGCGAATGTGCCCGCGAACCGGTCCGTCCCCGTGATCTCCGACGCCCGCAGGGCCGCCAGGTCATCCATGTTCAGCCACATGGCCACGAAAACGGAAAGGAAGAAGAGGCTGAGGCTGACGATGAAATCCATCCGGCTCTTCACCAGCACCGATACGGCGGCGGTGATTAGCATCACCTTGATCAGGGTGGTGCCGCTCCCCATCTGGTTCGTGAATTCGGAAAAGACGGCCGGGACGATGCTCCACAGGGCAAACAGGATATAGAGCAGCAGGGGCACGTTCCTGCGGATCTCCCCGGTGATGATCAGGTCCGCCGCGGCATAAAGCACCAGCATGGCCCCGATGAGCTGGGGAACTGCATTCAGCCCGAGTTCTGCCGAGAAAGAGAATACGGGGACGCTGAACAGGTAGATCCCTGCAGCGAGTCCCCGCAGGGTGATTTTATCCTTCATGCCTGACGGGCTCCTGCAGGAGTTCCCTGTGCATTTCCATCATCTGTTCCATGATCATCTCCTCGGGCCAGATGGCACCGGGGTGGTACCGGAGGGAGGTGTCCCAGTATCCCCCGGATTTGTAGGCAGGCCAGGCGGTCTGCTGGTAGCATACCTCCAGGATCAGCGGCCGGTCCTCGCTGTCGAATACCACATCGCAAGCAAGCGATTGGGCCCCGATCTTCCGGGCGGTTTCAAAGGCCAGGGTGATGGCACGTTTATCCACATTGTCGGGGTTAAAATCGAATTCTCCGCTGCCGGAGGACCTGAAATCGTTGTTCCTGGCGATCCTTCTGAATGCATAGGCGCGGTCGCCAATGACAAACACCCGGGTGTCGAAAGGATTGCCGGGGATGAACTCCTGCACCAGGAAATACCCTTTTTCCCTGGGTTTCCTGGCGTTGACGGTCATGATGTTCAGGATGGTCCCGGGCAGCCGCATCAGGGTGGCGCGCATGTCCTTTCTTTTGGAGTGGACCCTGAGCCGGGTTTTGTAGTCGTTCAGTACCGAGGGACTGGGTTTGATGCCTTTGCCGAACATGCGGCGGACATACTTTTTCGCGTGACCGTAATTCTTGAGTAGTACCACGTTGGAGGATCCGGCTCCGCCCCGAAGCTTGAACACCAGGGGGTAGGAGGCGGCGGACAACCACTGCCGGGCTTCTTTCCCGCTGTAAAACACCTGGCTCCGGGGATGGGGGATGCCGAGGGCTTCGAACATGTATTTCTGGGCCACCTTGTCGTCGTGGTGCCAGTAGGAGTCATGGTCCGGGAACACCCGGATGCCCGTTTTCTGGACGGACATCAGAATCTCCCTGGAGATCAGCGCATTCCTGTGGTCTGTCAGGGACAGGTTGCACATCAGCAGCGTCACTCCCTGTTCCTTTAACCGGGCGATGATGTCCGAATCAAAGATGTTCACGGGCAGATAGGGGATCTCGTTCTTTTCGCAGTACCGGACCCACCGGTCCGAATACCCGTTCTCATAGATATGAATCGCTAACATAATAGGTAATATTGGTATTGATGATGTTTTAATGACCGATCACGGGCTGACCCACGGGTCTGAATGAAAGCATGATCCTGCGGGCGAAGACCAGGCACATCACGCCGATCAGAGAGCGGGAGAGGACCAGGGTGATTGCTGCCCCCGTCTGCGCAAGAGCGGGGATCAGCAGCAGGGCCGCCGCCAGTCCCGCCACCGAGGAGATGACGGTGATGTTCCGGAGGACCTTCTCTTTGTTAATGATGATCAGGTAGTTGGTGCCGTATACGTGCATCAGGGTGAACATGACGGGACTGATGGCCATGATGCGGATCAGGTGCTTTGCCGCCTCAAATTCAGGTGCGTAGAGGATTTTTACGATCACCCCGGCAAATGCAAGGTAGCCCAGCACGATGACCAGGCTGACGGCGAGACTGAGCCGCAGGTAGTGGCGGTGTTTTTCCAGGTTCTTTGTCAGGTACGGGAAAAAGACCCGGGAAAGGACGACGAGCAGGCGGTTGGAAAGGGTGATCACTTTCTGGGCGGCGTCGTATACCCCCACCGCCGCATTTCCCCACCAGAATCCCAGCAGCAGGGTGGAAAGGCTGTTGTAGAGGTTGGGCATGAGCAGGTTCAGGAACACGTCGTAGCTTTCCCGGATGGCACCGGCGATGTCTCTGAATGTGGGGAGGTACATCCGGACCCGGAACCCGCGGAAGATGATCCACAGGGATGCCACGCCGGCCACCAGGTTCCCCGCGGCGGTCAGCAGCGGATAGAAGAGGTAATCATCCTTTTCATTGATCACCGCGAAGATGAGCACGGTGAAGATGATTTTTGACACCAGGTTGACAAAGGTGATGTATTTCATCTTCTCCATCCCCTGGAAGAACCATTCCGGGAAGATGATCCTGGTGGGAATGGTCAGGAAGGTGAACAGCAGCAGCAGGGAATATTTACCGAAGAATGGGATGGTCAGGATGAGGATATAGAGCAGGATGAACCCGGCCAGCATCAGCAGGATCTTGGAGGCGGTGATCGTCCAGAAGATCCTGGAGAGGGCTTCGGTGTCCTCCTGGTTCTTTGCAATCTCCCGGGTGCCGGTAAAATCGAACCCGAAATCCACCGTGGTCTGGAAGTAGAGGATCACCGCGGCAGCCACGGCCAGCACCCCGTACAGCTCCAGTCCGATCACCCGGGTCAGGTAGGGGAGGACGACCAGCGGAAGGAGGTAATTCAGGACCTGGAGGAGCCCCAGGGAGGCGAAATTCTCAATAAGTACTTTCGACCCGGGCCTTCTGGCGGCCCGTCTTAACCTTGATATCTTCAAATCCGTTGGTTTTTTCCAGGCGCTGCTTCGTCTTCGCGTTTTTCCTGCTGAAACTTTCGTACCTGTAATTGTGGGCGTACCGGTAGGGACCCCTGTTTGACCTGTAATCGTTCACCAGGATGCTCATTCCCCTGATCCCCATCTGGCGGGACTCGGACAGCGTTTCCCTCAGCGGCCGCTTCATGGACTTATGGAACCTGACCACGAAAATATTCGCATCCGCCACCACCGCCTGGTTGAATCCGTCCGACACCACCCCGAAGGGGGAGGTATCCACGATGATGAAATCGTATATCCTGCGCAGTTCATCGAACAGTGTCCCGGCTTTTTCCGAGGCGGACAGTTCGGCGGGATTGGGAGGGATGGGGCCCGAAGGGATGATGTCCAGGTTCCGGAAACCCGATCCCTGGATGATCTTATCCAGCGGATCCTTCCCGATGAGGTAGGTGGAGAGCCCCCTGCGGTCGTCCAGGCTGAAATCGGGTGATAGGCTGGGGCGGCGCAGGTCGAATCCCACCAGCACCGTCCGCTTCCCGGTCAGGCTGTACGCGGAAGCAAGGTTCACCGCCACGAAGGTCTTTCCCTCACCCGGGATGGAGGAGGTGACCAGGATCACCGGACTGGGTGCCTCTTTGGTGAAGAACTGGATCCTGGTGCGCAGGCTCCGGAAGGCTTCCGCCTGCACCGACTGGGGATCGCTCAGTACGGCGGTCTGGAATTTCAGATTGTTGTGGGGGATGTGGCCGATGACTGGCAGGTCGGTGACCGTTTTCAGCTCCTCTTCGGAGGTGATCCGGTCGCTGACGGCCCCGGTGAGGATCAGGAACCCGGAGGGGATCATCAGACCGAGCATCAGGGCCAGGGCGTAGATCAGCGGCGTGTTGGGGGATACCGGGTTGCGGCTGGCGCGGGCGGGACTGACGATCTTGTTGTCGGGCTGACTGGACGCTTTCTGGATCTGGGCTTCGGCCCTGCGCTGCAGGAGGAAGGTGTAGAGGGCCTCGTTCAGGTTGAATTTACGCTCGATCCCCAGCAGCTGCCGCTCGGTGACCGGCAGTCTCCTCGCCTGTGCGTTCAGGCTTGTCAGCTGGGACTCATTTTCCGTCATGGCCATCCGGTTGGCGGTGATCACCCCTTTCAGCACCTCCTGAAGGCTCTGCTTGGTGTTCTTCAGCTGCTGGGCGAGCTGGTTCTGCCGGAGGCTCTTTTCGGCGGTGTGACCGCTGAAGTACTCCAGCTGGAGGTCCGACAGTTCCTGCATCAGGGTGGTGAGCAGCGGATCCGTGATCCCCATGGATGCGGGGGCCACGGGCGATTCCATGGAGGTTTCGTTCTTCAGGTACCCGGCCAGGTATTCGTAGTAGTTCGCTTCCAGCTGCAGGCGGGCCCGCTCATCTTCCAGCTTGACTGCCTGCTGGATGATCTGCTGGCCCTGGGCGGAAATGTCCATGATCTGGTTCCTGGCCCGGAAATCCTGCAGCCGTTCCTCCGTGATCATCAGGGAGTCGGATACATTCACCAGTTGCCTGTCGATGAAATCGATGATCCTGGATGCCTCGTAGTTCTTCTGCTCCAGGTTGCTCTGAATGAACTCGGTGACCAGCGCGTTCAGGAAATCAATGTCCTTCTGCCTGTTGGTCCCCTGCAGGCTGATCATGACAATGGTGCCGTCACGGTAGACTGGCTCCACCACCAGCCGGTTCATATACACTTCGATCAGGTCCTCCCGGTGGGTGGACCTGAAGCAGATCTCATGTCCCTCTCCGGTCACCTCGTAATAATTCGGCATGGGGACCACGGAAAAGGATCCATCACCGACGGGAACGCTTTTCCCGAAAGTCACGATGGTGTCCAGTTCCACCAGGTCATTTTCCTCCGCACGGATGCGGAACGTGCTCAGGGTTTCGTAGGTGACCGTGAATTCCAGGTTGTGGGGGACCCACCGGGTGGTGTCGAACACCACCCTGACGGGATTATCCGGGTAGCAGGATTCCCTCGTGATCCCTTTTTTGATGTAGTAGTCGGTTTCGAAATCCAGCCTGTCGAGGGTCCTGTCGATCAGGGGCCAGGAGGACAACACGAAGATCTGGTTCTCTATGTTCTGGGAACCGGGCTGCAGGTTGTACCCGCCCAGGAGCGTCTCCCGTTCGGAATAACGGGCATCCTGTTCCTTGCTGAACATGATCGAGGCAGTCACCCTGTATTTGGGCAGGGTGTAACGGATGTAGAAGAACGCCAGCAGGATCGTTCCTGCCAGGGAAATGCCAAAGATGTACCATCTTCTGGCTACGAGCCTGACGATCTTCCGGACCTTGATGGTGTTGTTCGCAGAGGCGCTGTAGTTCGTCTGCCGGGAATGGGGTTCACGTGTCATATGCATTGATTCTGTTTGGTTCAGGGGTTGGATTGTGTGGTTCATCTGACGGCGCCGGCTGCTTAGCGGGGACAGCTCCGCCCGGTCGGTCCCGGGTCCCGAAGGTCCCGGTCAGACATATCCCTGTCCTGCAGCCAGCAGCTGTATTGTCATTCAGATTGATTTCACTACGGGAACCCGTAATGTGTGTTTTCAGAAGAGTGTGCCAGC
>JAXGMU010000119.1:0-8350 GCA_040768485.1 Bacteroidales bacterium | reverse complement strand
TGCCAGATATAAAAACTCACCGGCTACCAGTTTACACAAAAAACTTTACAGGCTCGATTTCAACTAGTCGATGACTTTTTCTTGACTTTACTGCTTCGGTTTCATATTCCTGAAAAGCCATTTCTTATTGTCCGGTTAATCTGAAACTGGATTCCCGCAGGATTTGTTAGCTCCTGTAACATAATTTCATATACCGGGACAAACTTGCATCCTTTTGCAACCTAGCCGTTTGGTCCTGTAACAAATACCTCCGGACCTTTACTGTAATAATTATCCAATTAACCATTTAAAGCTTCAACATTATGAAAAGGACCTTAGTATTCTTCCTGTTATCATTCTTTTTTCTTGCTGTCTACTCTTACAACAAAGGACCTTCAGACAGGACCGATAAACCTGTTTCAGACATAAAAGCAGGAAAAGACCATTCCATCGTTGGAAGATGGGAATATGTAAAGACCATTCTTCCGGATGGGAGTGAAATATCTGATCTGGTCGCGACTGAGCATTACTATTCAGATGGTACCCTCCTGTATGTGAATATCTGGCTCGCCCCTAAACCACTTACTGAATTTACAAACTCAACGGTAGAGGTGGTAAACAATTATAAACAGGGATATGGCGGAATTGCAAGCTATCATATTGAAAAAGGTACTGAGAAGGACATACTTCATTATCAAGTTGTTTCATCCACTCAGGTCGAGAGAATAAGTAATAAAGTAAGTGTTGAAATTAAGGTGGAAAAGGATACACTTATTTTCTATTTCGATAATGGAAACCAGTACATACTCAAAAGAGTACGAGACAAATAAATCAGAGCAATCTCATAATATCCCACAATGTCTCATAGATTTAAAAGAATGCTGGGAAGATCAGGCATTAAAATCAGTGCAATGGGGATGGGATGCTGGGCAATCGGCGGACCCATGCATATGCAGGGCACCCCCCTCGGGTGGGGGAAGGTTAACGATGAAGAATCAAAAAGGGCTTTAAAAAAGGCCTTCGAGATGGGTATTAACTTTTTCGACACAGCTGATGTGTATGGCAGGGGTAACTCTGAAAAACTAATCGGCGAAGTTTTATCCAAAAACAGAGACCAGATTATCATTGCCACCAAATTTGGCATGACGTTTAACGATCGGGAGATCACAGGATTTGACGGAAGTCCCGAATATGTAGTGACAGCCCTGGAAGCCAGCCTCAGAAGGTTAAAAACGGATTACATTGATCTGTTTCAGTTCCATCTCGCTGAATTCCCCCATGAGGATGCCAGAAAAACCAGGGATATTCTTGAAGATCTGGTTGACAGAGGAAAAATCAGAGGGTACGCCTGGAGCACCGACAATGTAGAGAATGCAAAGCTTTTTTCCGAAGGTCCAAATTGTATTGCCATCCAGCATGAGTTCAATCTATTCCTGGGCAATGAGAAGATTCTGGATCTCTGTGAAAATCAAAACCTGGCAAGCATAAACAGAGGTCCACTGGCCATGGGAATTCTTACTGGCAAATTCGGATTGAACAGCACCTTTGAAGAAGATGATTGCAGAAAGACTGTTGATCTTCACAACGATCCGTATTATATGTTTTTTAAAGGTGGAAAACCGGTGCCTGAATTGCTCGAGAAGCTTGATGCAGTCAAGGAAATATTAAGAAGTGGCGGTCGAACCCTGGCACAGGGTTCCCTGGGATGGTTATGGGGAAGAAGTGACAGGACGATACCCATTCCTGGATTTAAATCCGAAAAACAGGTGGAGGAGAATGTTAGAGCCCTGGATTTTGGACCGCTGTCCGAGGCACAGATGCTGGAGATTGAAGAGATTTTCTTTCATTCAGAAGGAATCATACATAAAACCTAACATTAAATTGAAAAACCATGAAAAAACAAGGATTCATTTTAGCTTTCTTTTTGGCGGGCCTTTTTCTGGCCGGCTGTTCTTACGGTGAAGGACCTGTACCAGGTGACATCGAACCTCTTGATCCCAAGGAAGAAGCAGTATTGAAAGGTGCTAAAAACCATGCTGTTCCCTTTAAAAGCAAATTCACATGCGGGGGCGAAGAGATTACTCCGGAAGAGCCAGATGGTCTGTTTCACCAAATGGTTTACGGATCTGGTAATGCAACGCATTTGGGTAAGACTGAATTATTGATCCCGGATGAAGGCATTAACATGGATGTCTTTTCAAACTGTTATACCCAAAATGTAGAAGTGATACTTACCGCTGCCAACGGAGATGAATTGTGGCTTAGTTATTCAAGTGCATTCGATCTCACCCCAATGCTTGAGGATCCACCTGGAGTGGTTTACGTCAGGGATGCAATGGGTAGCATTGACGGCGGAACGGGAAGATTTGAAAATGCCACTGGAAATATTGTATATGAAGGCGATTGGGATATTTCAACCGGAATTGGGATCTGCTCTTTTAATGGAGAGATCCAATACTGATACCTTTGAGAACTTAAAAGAAAAATCCTTTCCGGGCAACCGGGGAGGATTTTTTAAATCCCTTGCAAGCAATACAATTGCGACAAATTCATAGCTGCAACAAAAGGATAATTCATCCCCTTCAGAATTACAATCACTCACGCTCCTTCGGCACCCCGCAGATCAGTTTGAATGGGACATCTCCCTTATTCCGGTACTGGTGCTTTTCGTCCGGGTTGACCAGGGCGAAGTCGCCAGCCTTCAGGGGCGTCTCCTCCCCTTTCTCGTTGACCAGGGCACCGGAACCTTGGATCACATAGTTCATGTGCACTATAACCTTGATGATCGATTAGGGATAAGGATCCATTCAAATGATAAGATATTTCAGATCAAATTGCCACTAATATATAGTTGCAAAGATCGGTTCCATTCCATACCTTTGTAATAACAATACCTCTCAAATGACTAGACATGAAAAGCTTCTTAACAAGTTCCTGTCAAGGCCAAGAGTTTTTACTTATAATGAGTTGATTAGGCTATTAAGTGCCTTTGGTTATGAGGAGTTACAAGGATCGGGATCCAGGGTAGTATTCCGGAATGAAGAATTATCACACAATATCAAAATCCATAAACCTCACCCGGGCAATGTCCTGAGGCGATACCAGATTGATTTGATCATTCAAGAACTTAGAACGAAGAACCTGATATGAAAGATGCTCTAAAGTATAAGGGATTCATCGGTTCGGTGCATTTTGCGGCCGAGGACCGCGTATTCTATGGAAAAGTGGAAGGAGTGAATGACCTGATAACTTTTGAAGGTTCAACTGTGGATGACCTTGAGAAAGGATTTAAATATATGGTGGATGAACATATTAAGGATTGCGAAAAGAATAACACCCCGGTTGAGAAATCATATAAGGGGAATCTAAATATCCGTTTATCTCCCGAATTGCACAAGAAGGCCGCATATAATGCTTCCATCAGGGGCATCTCCCTCAATCAGTATATCAATGATGCAATTAAGAAAGAAATCGCATCCTCTGATCCTGATTGATAATCACTCAAACTCCTTCGGCACCCCGCAGATCATTTTGAACGGCATATCCCCCTTGTTCCTGTACTGGTGCTTTTCATCCGGGTTGACCAGGGCAAAGTCTCCGGCTTTCAGCGGGGTCTCCTCCCCTTTCTCGTTCACCAGTGCCCCGGTGCCCTCGATCACATAGTTCATGTGCTCGTAGGGATGCTGGTGGTAGGGGGTATGGCCCCCGGGTTCGACGGTAAACACCCTGTAGGAATATACCGGAGCGCCATCCTGGCTGCCCAGGGGGAGTTGTTTCCAGGCCCTGTGGGCACCATCCATCCGGACCTCCTTTTTTTCTACCTGTGAAAGCGAGATGATTTTCATGGCATAATTATAAGGTCATGCAGCAAATATATAAAAACCCGGAAACTGCCGTTCAGTACCCTTCATCATGGATCAGGCGAATGTCTCTTCTTTGCTTTTCAACTGAAGGATCAGGATCCCGAGCCTGGCCACCAGGAATGCCGTAAGTCCGCACAGCGGTCCGACAAGGGCCATCTTCAGCCCTCCGGCCGTGAGTTCCGGCGTGATCTCACCGACTGCTGCGATCTTATCGAATGCCATGATCAATCCGAATGTGCGTCCCAGGTAGCCCCATGCCAGCGCAAACCAGCCCAGGGATGCGATCAGCGACCGGGATTTCTTGCTGAAATCTTTCTCGACAAGCGCTTTCACAAACAAAACGATAATCACCAGAAGAAGGACCATAATGGTGTAGGTGAACACGGGACCTCCGTCATTCAGTTTTGAAATAATGTCTTTCATGGTCAAAGATTTTTTATGGATTTACAGTGGAAAGTTAATCTGCAAACGCATTCGATTTTCGATAAAGCGACGGCTGACATTCCTGCCCGGGCATACGACGGCATTCGGGCTGTAAATAGTAAAAACTCCGCTGATCCTGCATAAACAGGGAGAAAACGGGTTATTGGTCGACAATTGACCACAGGATAGCGCCGATTTTGTAATATTGTTCCTATGAAACAAACAGTGAGGACAGTCCCTTTGCATCTCATATTCTGGACCGGGATCTGGTTCCTGTACTTCTATTTCTTCAATTATAATTCCCCGGACAGGGGGTATGTGATCTGGTTTTCCAGCCTGTTGCTGCCGCTGACCATGGCGATCACCTATTTTTCCGTTTACTTTTTGATTCCCCGGTATCTCTTCACGAAAGATTACGGCCGTCTCCTGCTGTTCAGTTTCTATACCCTGGCTGCATCCGCATACTTCATCGTTCTGATCATATACGGGGTCCTGGTCTTCTATAAGAAATTTGATGCGGCCCTGATCCCTCCCATGGTGAAAAACTTCTTCTTCATCATGATCCTGGTTTATATGGTTGTGATCCTGGTAAGTTTCATCAGCATCCTGAACAGGAGTTTCGAGATCGAAAAGAAAAACAGGGACCTGATGAATAAAATGCTGACCGCCCAGCTTCAGTTGAAAGAACAGGAGCTGACTTACCTGAAGAAGCAGATCCATCCCCATTTCCTGTTCAACACCCTGAATACAATTTACGGACTTGCACTGAAAAAATCTGCACGCACACCGGATGTGATCCTCCGGCTGTCCAACCTGCTCGATTATATCCTCTACCAGGTGGATAAACCCGTGGTTAGCCTCAAAGAGGAGGTTCTGCATATCAAAGAGTACATCGCCCTGGAGAGGATCCGGTTCCGGGAAACCCTGGATGTGGAATTCATTTCAAACGAGATAGACGAACGGATCCGGATCGCACCCATGCTGCTGATCCCCTTTGTGGAGAATGCATTCAAGCATGGTGCATTGCAGGATGGTCTTCTGAGGATACGGATAGCAATCGATGCGAATCTGCAGGTATTGAAGTTCACCATTGAAAATACATCCCATCCGGCTGAGGGCACGCCGGCAGAGAAAGGGATGGGGCTCGAGAATTTCGAAAAAAGACTTGCGCTTCATTATTCCGGGAATTATCACCTGGAATGCAGGTATTCGGAAGGGTGGTACAGAGCTGCCCTGACCATCAATAACCTTCAGTTAATAAATGAAAAAAGGGAAGATTAATTGCATCATTGTGGATGATGAACCGGTGGCCAGGGAAATCCTCGAAAGCCACCTGGGAAAGATCGACCGCATCTCTGTGGTGGCAAGCTGCAGGAACGCGGTCGAAGCGTTTAAAGCCATTCATGATCATCCTGTTGACCTGGTCTTCCTGGATATCAACATGCCGGATATCTCGGGGCTCTCTTTTGCCAGATCCATGTCAGGCAATTTTAAGGTTATTTTCACAACTGCCTACAGGGAATACGCTGTGGATGGATTCAATCTGAAAGCGGTTGATTACCTGCTGAAACCCATCTCATTTGAACGGCTCCTCCAGGGGATCAACAGGTACATGGAGGAAAATGCTTCCCTGGTAACAGATCAGACCGCTGAAATTCAGGATGTAAAGGAAGGCTTTATGTTCATCCGCTCAGATCGCAAAATGGTGAAGATTAATTTCGATGAAATTGTGTTCATTGAAAGCCTGAGTGACTACGTGAAGATCCATCTCGAAGATCAGAAAGTACTTATGACACGAGATACCATCTCAAACATCGGGTCGCGTCTGCCACACAAAAATTTTCTGAGGGTGCACCGTTCCTATGTGGTTGCAGTCTCCAAAATAGAAACCTTCACCAGCGATACCATCGGCATCGGAAAATATGAGATTCCCATCAGCAGAGGTTACAGGGACGGGGTGGTGAAGAGGCTGGAGGGAAAATGAGGAGGATTGCTCCTCGCGTCGCGATCCCTGGGAGGATTGCTCCTCGCGTCGCGATCCCTTTAAGGGAGACCGGCAAAGCGATGAAATGCCCCATGATGCTCCGCATCATATGGTTTTTTATTTTCCCGTCTCCTTATAAAAGCAAGCTTTTAACGGATCCGGGCAAATAAAAACCCGGCTTTCGCCGGGGGTATTTCATCGCTTTGCGGAGAGGGGGGGATTCGAACCCCCGGTACCCTATACGAGTACGCAAGTTTAGCAAACTTGTGGATTAAGCCACTCTCCCACCTCTCCTTCGTTGTCGGACAAAAGTAAACAAATCGTCCCATTTCTACAACACCTTTCCTTGCAGGCAGGAGCCAGTAAAAAACGCCCGCTTTCGGCGGGCGTTCATATCCAATGTCACACGGGGCCCATGCCCCGAAAACCTCAATCATCCCTGCAGTTTCGGCAGGTAAGCAGCAATCAGGCCAATGGCCTGTTCTTTTTCAATCTTCCGCTTCTTCACAAGAACCGTCTGATCGTGAAATTGCTTGGCACTAAACTGATCCTTTACGGCAGGTCCGCTGAACATGACCTTGCGGACACCGAAGCCTTCTTTTGTGCAATTGTACATGAACCAGTAATCCCCGGTATAAGCAATGTAGCTGTTGCAGTTGTCCCCGTCAAGGACCGCAATTTTCATGTTGTGGCCCGGATTGTCATAATACACATTGTACACCGTGTATTCCTCACCCATGAAGTGGTACACGTCATCGGTGCCGGTAACTACAAAACTGCCGGCCGCTGTATTGGTATTGCCGCTCGTGTAGATTTCCGAAGTCTCACCATCGGCAAACAGTCCGGTTGATACAAACAGTAAGGAAAGTGCGAAGACTGAAAATTTTTTCAGTGCATGAATGGTTGTTTTCATAGTACTCAGATTTTTTGATTGTACAGCAAGAAAGTTCATGCTTATTGAAGTACAACCCACATGCCAAATCATGCATCCATCTATTATCCAACTACTTACATAGTTTATGACAGTTTGTAAAAATTGTTAAATCCGACCGTAAGTGGACACAGTTGTACGAAAACGGATGAATCCGGACACGGATCAATCCTCTGATTAATTGACAATTATATGCTGTATAACAGAAAATGGGCCGGCGCGAATCGCACCGGCCCATCCAGGCACTCGTTGCTACTCCAACTTCGAGGTTAGTTTAAGTGGTCACCCTTTCATCCGGGGTACATATGCCGCGATCAGCCCGACGGCCTGCTTCATTTCAATCTTCCTCTCCTTCAGGAGTACTGACTGGTCATGAAACTGGGCCGCGCTAAACTGATCCTTGGCCCAGGGATTTGAAAACATTACTTTTCTTACGCCGAACCCATGTTTGTTGCAATCATAGAAAAACATGAATTCACCATTATAGGCCACAAAAGAATCACACCTGCCTTCATTGTTCACCGCAATGCTCATGTTCATTTCCGGATCATCGTAATATACTTTGTAAACATCATATTCCTGTCCCTGGAAATAGAACATGTCGTCGGTGGTCTGAACCACAAACTCGCCGGCAGGAGAATTAGAGTTCCCGGTAAGAAATACTTCCGTGGTCTCTCCGTCTGCAAACGCGAAGACGGGAAAGAGGCACAGCATGATGACTGCCGTCATCAACCTTTTAAAAACACTAACCTTTGTTTTCATAGCGAACTATTTTGATTATTAATAAAGTTACGACATGGAAAGGGCTGTGTAAAATATGTTCAATGAATGACAGGATGAGATACGTGTATAACAGCAAATGAAGTGTGAGTGGCTGTCACCGGAATCAGGCAGCAATCCGGCCGATGATCAGGTCCACTGCAAAAACATCACCGATGCTCCGGGCATCCAGTACATACCTTTTCCTGTAGGACCCGTCCAGCAGTTTTTTCACAGCTTCCATGCCCAGGCCGTCTTTTGATCCGTTTCCTTGCCGGCTGTCTTTCCGGACCGCCATGACTGAATTGCGGATCTTCAGAATGAACCGGTCGCTCCTGACCACCAGATGCACGGTAATCCATCCTTTGTTTCCGCTTCCGCGAACCCCGTGTTTGAATGCATTCTCAACCA
>JAXGMU010000118.1:0-8683 GCA_040768485.1 Bacteroidales bacterium | reverse complement strand
CTTCCTTTTCCATACCTTGCTCAGTTCATACCTGGAAGTGAAGATATCCACCGCCAGCTCCCTGACCCCGG
Organism: Bacteroidales bacterium; assembly: GCA_040768485.1. GTDB lineage: Bacteria > Bacteroidota > Bacteroidia > Bacteroidales. Next base: position 8,612 of record JAXGMU010000118.1, on the reverse strand, counting down.
GATGTTCATGGTAAATAAAATGCCGCTCGGTTACCTCTTCATCCCGTTCGATCAGTTCCAGCACATCCTCGAAAACCTGTTTATAAACCAGGTTGGTGAATTCCAGCTCGTCATTCTGGATTTCACGGATAATATAACGGGCAACCGAGATGGGTGTATTTTCCTCGCCGGTGAGATGCAGTTCCTGGTTGCCGAATTTCAGCAGGAAATAGATGATTTCCCGCTCCTCCACCTCCGAGTACACATGTTCCACAAATCCCGGAACGAGGGGCTGACTGGGAATGGCGGACCGGTCCGGCTCCAGCTGAACCTGCTCTTTCCGCTGTTCCTGCTTCCACTTATCCTCCAGCTTCCGGCGGCGGACCCGGTTCACCTCGCTGTAGAGCACCTGCTCCTCCACGCCGAGCTGAAGGCTGGTATCCTTCAGGAATACACTGCGCATGATTCCGTCGGGAATGACCGCCACCGTACGGACGATCTCGTTGATCAGCTGGGCACGCCTGATGGGATCGTTCTTTGCTTCAGACAGCAGCACCTCGGTCTTGAAGGAGATAAAATCCTTTTCGTTGCTGCGGATAAATTCCAGAAAACGGGAAGAGTTGTGCTGTTGTGCAAAAGAATCCGGATCCTCTCCCGCCGGAAGCATGACCACCTTCACGTTCATTCCCTCCTCCAATATCAGGTCGATCCCCCTGAAGGAGGCCTGTATCCCGGCTTCATCCCCATCGTAGATGATGGTGATCTGGTTGCTGAAACGCTTGATCAGCCGGATCTGGTCCCTGGTCAGTGCCGTCCCCGAGGAAGCCACCACATTGGTGATCCCCGCCTGGTGCATGGCGATCACATCCGTATACCCTTCCACCAGGAAACACCGGTCCTCCGAAACAATGGACTTCCTTGCCTGGAAAAGGCCGTAAAGGACCCGGCTCTTGTGGTAGATCTCCGATTCGGGTGAATTCACATATTTGGCGATCTGCTTGTCGGATTTCAGGGTCCGGCCGCCGAAACCGATCACATTTCCCGAGAGGGAATGGATGGGGAACATGACCCTTCCGGCGAACCTGTCGAACAGGTGATCATCACGCTGCACGGAAAGACCGGTTTTGACCAGGAACACATCCCTGTACCCGTTCTTTCTCGCTTCACGTGAAAAGGCGGTGCGCTCTTCGGGACTGTACCCCAGCTGGAACTGCTGGATGGTATCATCCCTGAATCCCCTTTTCCTGAGATAACTCAGGGCAACGGCCTTTCCCTCGGAGGTATTCAGCTGACCGGAAAAATAGCCCTGTGCGAAGGAAGTGACCGCCATCATACTTTCCCGCTCATTCTTCTGCTGGATCTCCTCGGCGGTAGGTTCCTTCTCTTCCACCGGGATGTTGTACTTCCGTGCCAGGTAACGGAGGGCTTCCGGATAGGATAATTTTTCGTGCTCCATCAGAAAACCCACCACATTCCCTCCTTTTCCCGAGCTGAAATCCTTGAAGATCCCCTTGGAGGGGGAGACCATGAAAGAGGGGGTTTTTTCGTTCGTAAACGGACTCAATCCTTTGAAATTGGCCCCGCTTTTTTTCAGGGTCACGAAATCAGAGATGACCTCAACGATATCCGCCGTTTCAAAAATCTGCCTGATGGTCTGCTGGTCAATCATCTGCAACTTGTATCAGTTCTGTTCCCGCCGCCCGCGCGCGCCATTTAAAAATAAAGAATCTAATTGGCAAAACATATATCTTTACAGGGAAAACACGGACGGACTTCCCGGATCCGTCCCGAACCGGAAAATATGAAAGAACTGGTTGTATTGAGCGGGGCAGGGATGAGCGCGGAAAGCGGGCTCCGGACCTTCCGCGAAATGGGGGGACTGTGGGAGGAGTACGATGTATACGAAGTGGCCAGTCCGGCCGGCTGGGCAAAGGACCGCGCAATGGTGCTCAGGTTTTACAACGAGCGAAGAAAACAACTGCTGGAAGCCAGTCCCAACCGCGGCCACCTGGGACTGGCGGAACTGGAAAAGGACTTTGAGGTGCGGATCATCACGCAGAACATCGATGACCTGCACGAAAGGGCAGGATCCACGCGTGTCCTTCACCTCCACGGGGAACTCCGCAAATCCAGAAGCATGGTGGACCCGGACCTGATCTATGACATCGAGGGCTGGGAACTGAACGAGGGAGAACTGTGTGAAAAGGGATCCCAGCTTCGTCCCCACGTGGTTTGGTTCGGGGAGCCGGTAACCGCCTTAGAGGAGGCCGCCGGGATCGTTTCCAGGGCCGACATCCTGGTGATCATCGGAACCTCCATGAATGTTTATCCTGCGGCGGGACTGATCGATTATGCTCCTGCAGGGATCCCCATCTATGTTATTGATCCCAATGAAGTGTTCATCCCCGGATACCCCCGGCTGCATGTGATCCGGAAGAAGGCGGGGGAAGGAGTTGCGGATCTGATCAATGAACTTCAAACCCTGAAACAATGAGCCGGATCATCCTGATCATCGGATTGTGTTTGCTGGTGAGTGCTGTTCCCCTGACCGCCCAGAAGTTCAATGCGGGATTGTTCGGGGGGGTCACTGCCGCACAGGTGGACGGGGATTCTTACAGCGGGTTTAACAAGCTGGGCATCACCGCGGGGGCATTCGTGAGCCGGGAGATCAGATCCCAGATCTTCTGGCAGATGGAGATCAAATATGTCACCAGGGGGGTCTACAAACCGCCCTCGGACAATGACCCCACCCTGTACAGCGGGACCTACTATTACATCGAACTCCCGCTGTCGGCCCATTATATTTACAACGACAAGATCCAGGTGGAGGCTGGTTTTTCTCCGGAGGTGCTGATCACCACCAGGTTCCGGGACCAGGACGGGATAATTGATCCGTCCACCTACCCCGATAACAGAAGGTTCGGATTAAGTGTTTTCGCCGGTGCAGGCTACTGGTTCAATCCTTCCCTGGGACTGGGGATCCGGTACACCTATTCGGCCTTCCCGTTCCGGGATCCGCAGGAGTGGAACCACCCCAGGTACCGGGGATATTTTCACAATGTCATCAGCCTGACGCTGGCCTACAGGATCCTGCACCTCTGATCCGGCCGGATCCTCCTCCCGGACAGATGTTTCAGGCGCAGGAAACCGTTGCGACAAAGATCCTGCAGCGGAAATGATCGAGCAGCACCTGGCAGCATGTTTCCAGGGTGGCCCCGGTGGTGACCACATCGTCCACAAGCAGGATCCGCATGCCTGAAATATCCGGCGAACGGGAGGAAATTCCGAAATTCCCGGACACATTCTCAAAACGATCCAGCCGGCCCATGGTTGTTTGTGAATCATGCTGCCTGTGACGCACCAGCACGCTGGTTGCCAGGGGTATATCCAGGATCTCCGACAATCCGCGTCCGATCAGTTCGCTCTGGTTGTATCCCCTTTCCCTGTATTTTTTCCGGTGCAGGGGAACCGGGACGATCAGCTCGCATTCTGCAAAAGAGGTATCTTTTAGTTCATGTCCCAGTAAACGGCCCAGGTACACTCCTGTCTTCCGGTTCCCTCTGTATTTGAGTTCATGCAGGAGCACCTGGTAAGCGGATCCTTTTTCAAAACGGAACAACGAGGTGGCGCATTCCACCGGTACCCTGCCCCAGAAGATCATGCTCACCGGATTCTCCGGATCATCCCTGAAACCTGTCCGGGGCATCCGGTACTCACAGCCCAGGCAGAGCACTCCGTCGGGAGTGTTCAGGGATTTTCCGCAGACCAGGCAGTGGACCGGGAAAAAAAACATCAACAGGTCCTGAAACCACCACACCACCTTTTCTGGTTTTATGGAACAAAGACGGACCTGATCAGCGCAGGCGGGACTGTTCTTTTGTGTGGGATGGCTGCTCGTCTTTACGTTTGTATCCTATTCTTTTTCTATTCAGCTGATCCAGTTCCTCCTGCTTAGTTTGCTCCAGATGTTTGAGGTATTCCAGGATCACCATGATCTGGCTGTCATGTGCAGTGAGTTTGTTCTGGACCTGTTCCAATTAACGGATCACATCTTTGTGCAGGAACATGATCTCACGGATTTTAACGAAGGTATCTATAATGAACATGTTGACCTTATCTGCCCGTTCACTTCTCAGCACACTGGAGAGCATAAGGATTACGTTTTCGGTAAAGGCATGGGGCAGGTACTTCACATGCCGTCCCCGCTTTAAGGTCACATTTTGTGATCTTAAACGATCGGATTCTTCCTGAGTGAGTTGGAACATATACCTGTCCGGGAACTTACCGATATTTCTTTTAACCTGCTGTTCAGTACCCTTGTTTCGATCTGGTAAAGTTCAGCCAGGTCGTGGGATAACATGACCTGCCTGCCACGTACATGCTAAATCTTACTGATAATGATTTCCTCTGCAATTACTATTTGGTTGTTTTCCTGGAGTAACTTGCCAAAGGGCACCGTAGTCATATTCTGTTTTGGTATTGTCTGCATCTACCTGCTCATCTACCCGCCCGTAATGATCATAGGTAATTGTGGACCACAGAGGCGTATTCCCTTCTTCTCTTGAGTGTTCGTCCCGCCGCATCATAAAATACGATTACCTCATTGTTACCCGAGGACTTGGTCCATGAATAGTAAAGACTTCCTGAAGGAGCATCGGGGTGCCCCTCAGACCAGTACAGGTTCGTATAGCTTTGTTTCATATCAGGTGAAACACGCTTCTGTAATGATCCGAACGGACCATATGTATAGTTTGTTGTAAAATCATTGACCGTTGTCTGTGAGCTTAACAGTCCCGTTGAAAGGTTATAATTGAAGTACATGTTGTTGTTCAACGGTCCCTTCACAGATGATATAAACCTTCCGCAGGATGTGTGCCCAAACTCCAGCCACAGGGAGTCTGCTGCAAGGCTCTGTCCCCATTTTCCTGATTTTGATATTCTTCCCGGAATGCCATAGGTGTTATAGTTACTAAATGTTATTATGGATTCCCGGTCGGTACCGGCATATTGTTTAATATTGACCGGTTGCCCAAGGTTGTTGAACTCGTATCGGGTGCTGTCAGTAACCGTACTGTCGTTCCTTGCATATTGTTTTGAAACAGTTCCGGGCAGATATGGGAAAAACCATCCTCCGTTTTCATAGGTCTAATTTTCAGTAACGGCTGCTGTACTGCCAATCCTATCTTTCCTTTCAATTACCTGGCCGAGAGAATTAAAGGTATTTGCAGTGCTGCTGCTTGTATTATTCAAATAATCCTGCACACGGCCAGAGTCGTTTCTGATTTTGAAGAGCCGCAGATCCTACCGAGACACACTGGATGTAGCACTACCTTTTCATTCCACAAAAATTGGCATAAAAAAGCCCAGTTAAAATTTCGGGCTTTGTATTCTTTTAGTTAATTGCTGTTATAAGCAAAGGTGATAAGAAATAAACTATTATGACGGACAAAGCAACAATCTTTTGATAAAACGGTGCTTCCTTTATCCTTTTCATTAGTTTAATATATCTATTGTTCCTTTCAAATAATAGATTATTTATTGTAAAATATATTACAGTAAATATGCCTCCAAACAATAATTTGTTCATTCCCGGTAAGATACTTACCCCATAGTGTGTCTTTATTGTAATAAATAATATAACTGTATGAATAATAAAAACTATTGACATAAAGGCAATGATCGCAAATGGGATTCTACCTTCATCTTTAGCTAAAGGTTTAAGCACCTTATAAAATAAATAAAAGAAAAAGTAATACGGATTTACCATGACCCACCTCCTCCGTGTACACCATTATTCAATGGCTTGTTAAACGACTCATAGATAAAGTCAAAGGCTCCTAAAGTATTAGCAACCTGAACCCCCGTTAATATAATAGCTACTGGGGTTCCAACTCCAGTTAAATATAAAATAGTAGTTATAGTCACAATGGTTGCATCAACTCCAAATTTTGCAACATCACCTCGACCTGCCTGATCCCAATTGGTAACTAAATCATATCCTTCAGCTGCTGTTGCTGCAACATTTAAACCAACGATAATCTTACCTGCAAATTTCCCTGCCGCTTTGCTGGCTGCATCTACACGAAAATGAGGAGCATTTAAAGCTGCTGTTCCACTCCATAGCCAACTTGTTCCGGTAATGCCCCAATATACATCGCTATTGGGTATTAATTCTTGTGTATTACCCTGCCCCGAACTGGCACCCCTCTGACTTAGTGAAACTGCCTCGTCAATCAAGAAAAACCATTGTGCATCTGGTTGTTGAGGATCACTAAATGTACCAACAAGATGATAATTGCCATTATTGTCTATGTAATATCCTGGGGAAATACCATTTGTAATTGCATTAAAATACATACCAGCATAATAACCAGTCATAACAATTGAACCATCCTCAAACACTGTAAAAGAACCTCCACCTGTATCTGAATCTTGATCGAATTTTGTTTCATCATTTGAAACGGAACCTGATGAAGAAAAAGCATTTTTTATCCATTCCCATAATCTTTCAATCCATTCTGGTGTGTATCCTGTTGGATCTATAAATATGAGTGGATTATTCAGGGCATACGCATACCTGTTATGCCCGTCAGCCATGCCGGGGAACTGTACAAAGGGATCAGGACTTAAGAATCTTGCCAACACAGGATCATAAACACGCCCGTTCATATTGATCAGACTAAACTCCAGAAGGTGTTCATGCCCTGTATATCCTCGTCCTGCAAATAAGTCCCCTGTAAGATCCGAGGTCCAGTCATCCGGATCCCTGGGAATACCCCATGCGGAATAACTGTACTTGCTTATTTCGTTGGTCTCGGAGTTGATCACAGCATTGATGGATCCAAGGTTATCCGATAACACATGATACAGGGTATCGGCATCGCCCACACTTACAAATATACCCACTAATCCTGTCGGTGCAGAAATGTAGTGGTACTTTTTGGTGCCTGCAGAAGTAGAATCCTCCTCGTAATCGCCATCGAAGTATTTAATTCTCTCAACACTGCTGTTCCTTGAAAGTACCGTTTTTACCCTCTGATTGTTTATTCCGTATGTGAACGCCAGTGTAAGGGTTGTATCCTGACCAATCGTATCCTGGATCGTAGAAACCTTATTGAAACAGGTATAGGTGATCACCTGTGGCGGTGGCTTATAACCTGGCACCGGATTTTCAACTGAAGTCAGTGCATGGGGTCCTGCATTGTCTTCTCCATAATTAATGGTTGTTCCCACATCAGTCTTAGAGCTGATATTCCCATCGTTGTTATATCCGATGTCCAGATCATAACTGCTTTGATGGATATCGTTGAGATAATAATCAATGCCGGTTAACCTGTTCAGGTTGTCGTAGTCAAAAACCTCTTTCTGGCTGGTCAGGACATCCTCTCTTGAAGTAAGGTTGCCAAGGTCATCGAAGCCAAATTCCATGTTGAATACAGAACCTGTGGTGATCTGTTCAAGCACGCCGAAGGGATCAAAATCCACTGTTGTACTGTAAGAGCCCTGGGAGTAGGAAGTGATCTGTCCCAGTTCATTCACATCGTTGCACGACCAGATGGTTTTTCCTTCACCGGTGATCTGCTCCAGGTGGCCTCCATCCGTGTATGCATATTGAACCTCAAACCCTGATGGATAGGTCCTGGTCCAGAGTCTTCCGAACCAGTCATAGGTATAGGAATTGGTAAAGGTTTTTCCCGGCATATGTCTGGTTGATCTTAACAGCCTTCCATAGGTATCGTCATAAGTGAAGGATTCATACTGGGAGCCATCCGTATGGTAGATGGAGTCTGCCTGACCAAAGGCTGCATCGGTGGTATCGGAAATATACATGTAGTTTATTTCACCCCTTGCATCAGACGCTTTTATCACCCTGCCCAGTTTATCGTATTCAAATGTTGTCGTATCCCCTTTTGCGTTGATTTCCTGGAGTAACTTGCCAAAGGAATCATACAGCGAGGTGACAGTGCCGGCATCAGGGTCTGTGATGGAGGTTCTGTTTCCCTGGGCGTCATAGGTAAAACTTGTCTTGTGTGCCGGATGGACGCTGGTGTAGCTTTCCTTCAATCTTCCATCGGGATAATAGGAGCTGTATACAACATTTCCCATTGCATCCTTGCTTTCGATGGTTTCCCCCAGGGCATTGGTCAGCACTTCGGATGACCGGCTGACAGACCCTTTTGAGATGGTCACTTTTTGCCAGAGGGCACCGTAGTCATATTCTGTTTTGGTACTGTCTGCATCTACCTGCTCATCTACCCGCCCGTAATGATCATAGGTAATTGTGGACCACAGAGGCGTATTCCCTTTCTCATAGGGCAACGAGGATTTTATAAGCCTTCCCTTTGAATCATATTCAGCGTCCTTATAGATTGTCTCGTCATTAAATCCAGGTGAAACAGTTCTGAGTGTTCGTCCCGACGCATCATAAAATACGATTACCTCATTGTTGCCCGAGGACTTGGTCCATGAATAGTAAAGACTTCCTGAAGGAGCATCGGGGTGTCCATCAGACCAGTACAGGTTCGTATAGCTTTGTTTCATATCGGGTGAAACACGCTTCTGTAATGATCCGAACGGGCCATATGTATAGTTTGTTGTAAAATCATTGACCGTTGTCTGTGAGCTTAACAGTC
>JAXGMU010000117.1:0-8707 GCA_040768485.1 Bacteroidales bacterium | reverse complement strand
AAAAAAGCATAACAGCCAGGCCCTGGAAGCCGATGCGTTGCATTTTTCAACCGATATCCTGAGTTCGACGGTTGTGCTGCTCGGTCTGATCTGCGCGAATTTCGGGATTTTCATGGCCGACAGCATTGCAGGTCTGATCGTCGCCATCCTGGTGATCTACGTATCATTCAGACTTGGCAGACGCGCCATCAATGTGCTGCTGGACAGGGTACCTGAAGAAACCTACAGGAAAATTAAATCGCTGATGGATGAATTTCCGGACATCGAACACTATCATGATCTGAAGGTCCGGGCAGCGGGAGCAGAGATCTTTGCAGAAATGAACATTCATGTGAATCCGGAATGGAACATCCGGCAATCGCATGACATCGCCAGCAGGATCGAGGACAGGATAAGGGCTGAGGTATCCCGCTGTCATGTCCACGTTCATATAGAGCCCCAGGAAAAATCGTCCAGCAATCCGGCCGGGTGAACTGATGCAGGCTTGCCATGGAAAGGGCTTTTAAAAAACGAAAACTGAACGGATTAGAACTTAAGAATGTATTCATTAAGGCAGCCACCTATGAGGGAATGCATGACGGCGGCCTCCCAAATAAGGACCTGCTCAACCATCACGTGGATCTGGCGAAAGGGAATGTGGCTCTGACCACCATATCCTATGGTGCTGTTTCCCCGGAAGGCAGGACCTTCAGTGAGCAAATGTACATTCATGACAGGACTATCCGGGAGTTCGGGCTCATCGCTGATAGGGTTCATGAAGCCGGGGGGAAGATCTCCATCCAGTTGACCCACTGCGGATACTTTTCGAAGAATAAGGAATTCAAAAGACCCCTGGCGCCCAGCAGGCGTTTTAATGCATACGGCTTTTTTTCAGGAATCCCTTTCTCAAAAGCAATGACTGCCGGTGATATGAAAAGGGTTTCGGAAGATTTTGCCATCGCTGCATCAAAATTACAGAAAGCGGGTTTTGATGCCGTTGAACTGCACATGGGCCATGGTTACCTGCTCAGTCAGTTCCTGAGTCCCCGTACCAACAAAAGAAAGGACCCATTCGGAGGTCCCGTCGCCGGCAGGGCCAGGTACCCGCTGGAAGTATTAAGAAATATCAGGGAAAAAGTGGGTGGCGATTTCCCGGTACTGGTCAAAATAAACATGAGCGATGGTGTCCGGAATGGATTCAATATGGAAGACTGCAGATACATGGCTGTTGAACTGGAGAAGGCGGCATGTTCGGCACTGGTTCTGAGCGGCGGGTTTACCAGCATCACACCCTTTTACCTCCTGAGAGGGGATGTCCCGTTAATGGGTATGATTAGGAACGGGACCAGCTTGCCTGAGAAAATTACCATGGCATTGTTCGGACCATTGATCATTAAAAAATACCGGTTCGAACCAAATTTTTTCCTGAACCAGGCGAAAGAGATCAGGAAGGTAACAAAGATGCCTCTTGTCTACCTGGGCGGAGTGGATTCAAGGGCGGGGATCAGGGAGATACTGGATGAAGGATTTGATTTTATCGCACTCGGCCGCCCCCTGATACATGATCCTTATTTCCTGAAAAAACTGGAAACCAATGAAATTGAAAAAACAGGCTGTAACAGATGCAATGAATGCATTGTGGAAATGGACCGCGGAGGCATTCGGTGTACGATCAATGACTGAGTATTTTTCCTGCTTTGACAAAAAATGATCCATAAAAGAATTTCTATAGCAGTCTTGTTCGCATTCAGTCTCTGCCTCAATACGACCGCACAGATTGAAGAGTCCTCCTGGCCACCTGGAAAATCTCCTGAAGCAGTAACAGCGCTGGTCATCGAAGACCTGCTTTCACGCCCCGGATATATGATGTATCACACGGAGCAGGTCAGGGCGGTGCATTATGCCGAAGTATGCACGGCATTCGGTGCGGCAAGGCTGGCGGGTTTGCTGCATGACACCTCGACCATTGAACGGTTGTCCGAACGGTACCTCAGGGTCATCGGGGACAGCATCGAGAATACATCCAACCACGTGGATGCCAATGTCTATGGGATCCTGCCCCTGGAACTATACCTGCAAATGCGGGATCCGGTCTTTTTCGAACAGGGGATCGAACTGGCCAACCAGCAGTGGGAGGATCCGCTTCCGAATGGTTTGACAAACCAGACCAGGTTCTGGATCGATGATGTCTGGATGATCGGGAGCCTTCAGATCCAGGCATACCGGGCAACAGGTAATAAAATCTACCTGAACCGGGCTGCTGATGTAACTGTGGCTTACCTGGACAGATTACAGAGGCCGAAAGGATTATTCTTCCACGGTGAAATGGCTCCCTTTTTCTGGGGAAGGGGGAACGGATGGATGGCTGCCGGCCTAGCCGAGGTGATTTCAGAGTTGCCGGAAGATCATCCACATTACATGGCCATTACTGCCGGTTATAAGAGGATGATGGATGCATTGCTCAAATACCAGGCCGAAGATGGCATGTGGCGGCAGCTGGTCGACATCGACTCGGCCTGGAAAGAAACCTCATGCACCGGTATGTTCGGGTATGCAATTGCAGTCGGTGTAAAAAGGGGTATATTGCCCGAAGCGGATTTCAAGCCCGCATACCGTAAGGCATGGCTGGCCCTGGCTGACTATATCACGGAAGAAGGGAAGGTCAGCAACGTCTGTGTGGGTACAGGCCAGAGCAAAGAGATGGAATATTACATGAACCGGCCTACCGTCACAGGTGATTTTCACGGCCAGGCTCCCATCCTCTGGTTGGCTTACTGCTTGTTGTTGGAAGACGAATAGCAAAAAAATGAATCTGGTGCAGGGCCCCACGCAACGCAGACAACAGGACATGCATCTGTAATATGTGATAAATTTCAATTATAGAAACATGAGAACAGTGATTTTCCCGATAATTGTGACCGCATTATTGATCTCATTCTCCTGTGATCAGGAGGAAAAAAATTCAAGCCTGGAAGAATTTTGTTCAATCACCCCGGATGAATGGGAATGTGACCTGATAAGAAGTGATTTTAACCCGGAGGATATTCCTCAGGGGACTGAAGATCCGGTAGCAATCATTAAATATATCAATAGAAGCAGGGAATTTATAAGACATGAAAATACCGCATTGAATCCATCATTGGTCCTGGATTTATATCCGATCGACCAGAAAGATGAATTAATTGACTTTATTAAATCTCAGCAATTGTATTCCTGGTGTATCCCAACCTATTACGGAGAAACGGAAGATTATTTTATTATTACATCCCCCTGTTTCATAAACAACGGGACATTTACAGAAGAAGCAGATTCTCTGATACAGGATCTGCATAGTGCTCTGGAATCAATCGTGATCAGAAATGACTATCAATTCTGAATGAATCCTGCCCCGCATCTGGCAAAAGAGCTGTAAGCTAACCGAGACCAAACAGATGTTATCTATACACTTAATTTTCAGATCCAATGATGAGACGAACAAATTTTTTGCCGCTATTCTTCTTCAATATCATCTTTTTATTGTCTGCCTGTTCAGAGAAAAGTCAGACTGAAAAGCGTTCCACAGATGAAAACTGGCTTCAGGTCACGGGTGATCAGATCGTCAATCAGAAGGGCGATACGGTTTATCTGCGTGGTTTCGGACTGGGCGGCATGCTTCACATGGAGAATTTCATCAACGGTTACCCGGCCAATGAAGAAACCATGCGCGAAGGGTTGCTGAATGTGCTGGGAGAAAAGAAATACAATCTTTACTTCGATACCCTCCTCGAGAATTATTTCACGGAATCCGATGCAGCATACATACACAGTCTGGGACTGAACCTGGTCCGCATATCAATCAATTACCGGCTTTTTGAAGATGATATGAATCCACGGGTCATCAAGGAAGGTGCATTTGATCACCTTGACAGGGTCATTGAATTGTGTGCAGCGCATCAAATCTATACCATCCTTGACCTTCATGCGTTGCCGGGATTCCAGAACCAGCACTGGCACAGCGACAATCCTACGCATAGAGCGTTGTTCTGGGAACATAAGGATTTTCAAGACAGGGTGTTGTATCTTTGGGAAGCGATCGCGGAACGCTACAAGGACCAGCCGTGGGTTGCCGGCTATGACCTGATCAATGAGCCGGCCGAGCCAACAGGCGAGAAAGTCTTCCCCTATTACAGGCGCCTGAAAGATGCGATCCGGAAAATCGACCCGGATCATATTCTGTTCCTTGAAGGTGACCTGTATGCGACTGATTTTGACAGGTTCACCGAAATATGGGAGAATGTGGTCTACACCAACCACGATTATGCAGTCCCCGGGTTCATTTCCGGCGGGGATTATCCCGGTTATACCCGCGGCAGGTATTTTGACAAGGATACCCTTGAATATGATTTCCTCCAGAGAAGTGAATTTATGTTCTCCCACCATGTCCCTCTCTGGGTTGGAGAGTTCGGCCCTGTGTATACCGGTAATCCTGAAAAAGATGAAATGCGTTACCAGATACTGAAAGATCAGCTGGCATACTACGACAAATACAAAGTGAGCTGGTGTATCTGGCTGTATAAGGATATGGGCCTGCATGCCATTTTGCACCAGAACGAGAATACACCATATATGAAACTGGTCTCGTCATTCCTTTCAAAAAAAGATTCTCTCGGAGCCGATGCCTGGGGATCGACCGATAAAAATATCAGGCAGGTCATGCAGCCTCTGGAAGAATTATTTGCCAGAGAGTTTCCCGGTTACGATCCTTATCCCAAAGGCCAGCAAAGTCAGATGAACCTGCTGGTCAGGCATATCCTGATCGCTGAAGCGCTCGTACCTGAATATTGTGACCTGTTTAAAGCTTTGTCTGATGAAGAACTGAAGGCCCTCGCCCGGTCATTCCACTTTGATAATTACGTGAAAAGGGACAGGCTGGAAGACATTCTGAAAGGCCGGGAACAGTAACTGGAAAATCGACAACCGCAAAAATGGTATATTGAATCCATGAAAAGAACCATCCTGGTATTAAGCTGTATGATGCTCCTGGGCAGTTACCCGCCGCACAAAAGGGAGCCACTGATCCCGGACTCGCTGAAAGAAGCGTACGAGGATTCATTTTTAATCGGGAGTTCGGTCAACCGGTGGATTACATCGGAAAGGGCCGGGGAAACAAGGGATCTCGTTCTCCGGCATTTCAACACCATCACCGTGGAAAATGCAATGAAGGCGGGGCCGGTCAATCCCCGTCCCGGGGAATACAATTTTGCCCCGGCCGATGAGATCGTGGAATTCGGATTGCAAAACGACATGTTCATTGTGGGCCACACACTGGTCTGGCACAACCAGACACCTGACTGGTTCTTTACAGATGAACAGGGGAATCCCAATTCGCCTGAGGAGCAGATCGAAAGGATGCGGAGCCATATTGAAGCGGTGGCAGGCCGGTACGCGGGAAAAGTGCATGCATGGGATGTGGTGAACGAGGTGATCGGTGATGACGGAAATTACAGGCAGACAAGCTGGGTAAAGGCTGTGGGGGACGGGGACGAGCTGGTGAAACAGGCGTTCAGGTTCGCCAGCGAATATGCCCCGGGAACCGAGCTCTACTATAATGATTTCAATGCCTGGCGGCCTGCGAAAAGGGATGGCATCGTCCGGCTTGTGAAAATGCTCCAGGAGGAAGGGATCCGGATTGACGGGATCGGGATACAGGGCCACTGGGGACTCAACTACCCCAGAAACGAATACATTGAAGCAGCCATCGAGGCTTACGGCTCACTGGGCGTGAAGGTCATGATCACCGAACTGGATGTGGATGTCCTGCCCCTGACCAGGGAGGGTCAGATCATCGGTACGGTGATGGCCCACGAACAGTTTCAACTGCCCGAGTTCAAGGTATACCTTGATCCTTACAGGGAGGGCCTTCCGGATGATGTGCAGCAGCAGCTTACAGACCGGTACGCGGAGTTGTTCGATATCTTTTACAGACACAGGGACATGATCGACCGGGTCACTTTCTGGGGTGTGCACGACGGCATGTCCTGGAAAAACGGCTATCCCGTTCCCGGAAGAACCAATTACCCTCTCCTGTTCGACAGGGAGGGACGGCCCAAACCCGCGTATCACGCCGTCATTAATATTCCGGCACAGCAGAATTAACCCGCATGATAAATCATTTCGAACGACCCAGCCTCGCCGCGGCGTTGGCAAGGAAGATATATTCTGCGCAAATATCGATCACATATTCATTCTCTCCCCATAAAAACGGCCATTCGATCATGTTCTCAGGGAAATCGGGCTTCAGCACCAGGACCCCGGGGACGATCCCTCCTGCAATAAATGAAAAATCTGCCCGGTTGTTGCCGTATGCCATTCTCTTGGAATATCTGCCCACACCCGAAACAAATGAAATGTTTGAACAGGGATGGCAGCCGTAAATGTAACCGATCCCGCGGTAGGTGTATTCCGGCCCGATGATCTCAGGGTATGACTGGTGTAGCAGGTAATTGGTGATCGCCCATCCGACAATACCCCCGTTGCCCGCCCATCCGCCTTCTCTGATGGGCACCCCGTACGGATTCCCGGTCAACATGTTGTCATTGGATTCCCTGTATTTCTTTACATATGGGATCAGCTTCTCTTTATATTCCTGATCCATATACGGGACCGCCTGCGCGGCATAATAGATGTTTCTGTCCACATTGTTCTCCAGTGCTGCAAACAACTTTTCCCTGAACTGATCCGCGTACTGCTTTTTATCCGTACTGATATATAGCTGCAGCAAAGCACGGATCTCTCCTCCCCTTCCGAAGAAAGCCCTCCGGCCTTCACCCCCAGGTTGTGCCTGCTCATCCGTCCATGCACGTTCAGCAGTGGTCAGGCACTCATTGGCTAATGCATCGTTGTAACCCCGCAGAGCGCGTGCAGCTGCTGCCAGTGCCGCCACTGAACTGTAGCTGTTCGAGGGCATTCTCATGGTGAATGCCCAGCGGTCATCCGGCGTTCCGCTTGACAGGCCGTCCGACTGGTAAGGTTCCAGGTCCGGATTGTAGACCAGGTTATCGGTCATGGTGGAACCGTCACCCAGATGGTGGTACTGGTGCAGGTTGGGTACGATGATTCCCGGGATCGCCCTGCCGAATGCCCGGTGCTGGGCAATGAGCGCCAGGGTACCGTGTTCGATCTGCTGCAGGATATCCGGTGTCCCATCGGGATGATGGATATCCACATAACGCTGCTGCTGGTCCACCAGGGTCTGATCCCGCTGCAATCGAAAATGTTCCCATGATTCCACGAAACTCAGTACCGTGTTGCAGTGGGACCCGGTGCGTATGTCGAAGTCACCCGCATCGAACCAGCCCCCGATGTTCAGTCCCGGAACGTGTTCCCCGGGCTTATACTTAGTTTCAGTAGTATCCCCCATGCGGTACCCATCGAAATGCTGGTGGTTGACCGGTGCCTGGCGGGCATCATCCAGGTGGGCGGCACCGTGCCATACACGGTAGGCCTCATTCACGAACATGTGGTCCATCTGTACGGGGAACCATACGTCCAGTGTGGATTGCCATCCTTTGTCATACACGTGTGACCCGATGGGGAACGGTCCCGCTTTCTGATTCCCGTAGCGGATCATATACAAACCCGGATCCGCAACCGATGAGAAATCCAGCCGGGCATAGTGGTACCGGTAGAAGTTCCCCCAGTCTTCCACCCGTACTTTGTATTTTTCCACCCATTCGCCCTGCTCATCCAGCTTCAACAGGGAAGCCTCAGCGATGATCAGATCGTTGGGATCCAGCTCGATCACAGCGATCTTTTCCTGGTCCGGATGGTATCCAACCTGTGAATACCCGATCACCGGTTCCCTGATCCAGTTCCTGATAACCGAAGGAGTGATGCGCCATTCAACCACCCGGCCCGTCTTCCCGGCAGGGATGAGGGACCGCACCACGTACCATCCGTTCTGGGCCACGTTGCGTCCGTCCAGCAGCATCAGTTCGTTCCCGGCCACCGATTCAATCTTCAACCGCCTTCGGGGGTCTTCAGGTGCCATGATCAACCTCTTTCCCCTGGCAAAGGGTTTCGGTTCGACGTATTCGCCTCTTCCACGGTCGTCGAAAGTGGAATGGCCCGCGAACTGCCGTAACTGGGACCCTGCGGGCATCAGCCTCATTGAATCTGAGGGGTGCAGTGGAAAAATCCCTGCATCTCCGTCCATTACAAATGTCTTTTCAAAATACAATGCCGGAACGAATTCCAGGTTGAATCCTGTCCGTCCCTCCAACGCCTCCGGTAATGGCTTATCGAGCATCACGCTGATCACAACAGAACCGCCATCCGCGATGACCCGGACCTTTGAATTAAAATCATAATCTTCATACCGCAGCTCGATGTCAACGCGCTGTTCTTCTTTATTGACCTTTCTTTCGACAACGGCGGGTATCTGATCCCACTGCTCGGGTGTCGGTTTGAGCCTGACTGCCCCGCCTGTGGCGGTCCGTTCCCCATGATGGATCAGCATGATCCCGGAGGTCTTCTCGTCGAAGAAGAATCCGGTGTACTCATTTTCAAAGGCCAGCACGTTGAAACCACGGGTTTCAAAATACCCTTTGTCATTCAGTTTCAGGTTTACATCCTGGCATACGGCCTGCGGCGCAAATGCAATGAAAAAAAATGATAAAACCAATCCGTAGGTAAGTGCTTTCCTGATCATTTCCTGAAGAAGTTTAGGTGTTGAAGATCCCTAAAGATA
>JAXGMU010000116.1:8211-8818 GCA_040768485.1 Bacteroidales bacterium | reverse complement strand
CGTTTGTCCTGACCGATCCGGCGCTGGACAATCATTTCGGGGAGAACTGGACCACGGGGAACATGTTTGAGCTGATCGTTTCGGAAAGGTCGCGGGAGACGGACGGGGCCGGGGAGGCGGAGAAACTTTCCATCTGGCCCAATCCCACCCGGGGAATCATCCATATTCGCAGGGGGACAAACACACCGGCACGGGATGAGCAGTCCTCAGGCTTCCCGGGCGGGTGGAACGAATCACCCGGCAACCGGCCGGCAGCAGGGGGCGGAAAAATTGGTGCCGGCTACTGCGAGATCATGACCTCTGAGGGGATCCTGCTGCAACGTATCCGGATCAACCCGGCCGGTCCGACAGAGGCGGACCTTTCCGGGTATGGTCCCGGGCTCTACCTGGTCCGGATCGGATCCTCCGTCGGAAAGGTGGTGGTAACGAAATAACCAGGAATGATGAAATGCTGTAAAGAATTGCATGCCTGAAGGAAAAACATACCCGATCCTGCTCTGTCTGCTGGCTTTGGCGGGCCAGGTGACGGTGTGTGCCCAGAACGGTGCCCCTGTGACCAACGGCAATCAACCTGCCATCCAGGCAAACGGAGCCGGTCAGGCCGACA
>JAXGMU010000116.1:0-8201 GCA_040768485.1 Bacteroidales bacterium | reverse complement strand
TGGTGGCCGGCCATGCGTACGGTGCACATGCGGGAGAGAACTCCGGGCTCCACCCAGCTCTTCTCAACCGCCTGGATGCCGGAACCGACTCCCTGGCTGCATTCATCGTGCTGACCGGCGACATCGTCAATTACAGCACCCCCGAGAGCTGGCAGCAGGTGGAAACGGAACTGTCCCGGTACCCCTTCCCGGCATATTACGTGATGGGCAATCACGACAGCAACGAGACCGGCCTGCAGGTGTTCCTGGACAAATACGGAAGCACCTGGTATTCGTTCCGTCAGCAGCACGACCTCTTCATCGTGCTGAACAGCACCGAAACGGACCGGTCCATCTCCCCGGTCCAGCTGGAGTTCCTGGAAACGCAGATCCGGCAGGCCGGCGATTCCGTCCGCCGCATCTTCATCTTTTTTCACGAAATCCTCTGGAACAGCCATGAAAAGTACACGGGGGTGCGAAGCAACAGCCGTTCCAGGTACGCCAGCATGGTGCCTTACTCCAATTACTGGGAGGAGGTGCATCCCCTGCTGGCAGGGGATCCGGAAAGGCAGTACGTGGTCATCGGCGGGGACATGGGGGGGAATCCGGATGCCATGGCCGCATTTCATGACCGGTGGGGAAATGTCAACCTGCTCGCCTCGGGCATGGGCGAGGTTGCGGATGAGAACTACCTGCTGGTCAGGGTCCGCGGAGAGGCTCCGGCTGAATTTGAACTGGTGCCCCTGCGGGACGGGGTGGATCTGTACCCCGTGGAATATTACAGTGTCCCCCCGGCCCCGGATACCATCCAGGGCCCCGGGGAGGTGACACCGGGGAGCACGGGCGTCGTGTACAGTGTCCCGGAGGTGTTCAATGCCACTTCCTATATATGGGAGCTGCCTGAAGGGCTGACGGGCCACAGTATCTCCGGCAGTATTTTTGCGGATGTGCATCCCGGTTTTACGGAAGGGATCATCTCTGTGATGGCCGAACGGGACGGCTTCGGGGCCGGTGCGCCGGCACTGAAAACAGTGCAGGCCGCCACGACCGGGATTGCAGGGGGAAGTTTTGGGAATAGCGACAGTCGTGCCGGAGAGGCGGGCCATTACCCCGGCCCGTTCCGGTTCCGGGAGGAGGGGGAATTCATCGTGGGGGAATTCATCGGGCCGGGCAGGGAGGCAGTCCATCTCCGGATATTTGACAGCCTGGGGAGAGTGGTGTGGACCGAAAAATGGTACATGGAGGAGAACCCCCTGGGCCTGAGGATCCCGGAACAGGAATTGCCGAAAGGTATATTACTGATTTCCATTTTCTTAAGATCCAATTATTTTTATCGAATATTCGTTGACTGAGGCCCTTTGTTCGATTAATTTTGTGTGAAAATGGATCCATGTCGTGCCATCACCGAATGTTGCGCTGGATGCTCCTTGCATCCATGCTGCCCCAGTGCAGCGCAGACTCCTCAAAGCCGGTAAATACAGGCGATAACTCTTCGGGCGACCAATCCACCCAGGAAATTATATCCTTCCGCAAATACACCTACATCGACCAGGCGGGTACGGGGCTGGAGGCCTTCAGCTTCCTGATGCCGTCCGACTGGAAATTCGAAGGGGGAATGCAGTGGATCCTGGATAATCCGGCCATGCCTTCTGTGACTGCTTTCAGGGTCTTCAATCCCGCCGGGAAGGAGCAGTTCGAGGTATTCCCCAACCATTGCTACTTCTGGACCACCAGCCAGCAGCAGCTCTACCTTTCTCCACCGGGAAGCCGTTACTTCGGGAGTATCGTGATGCAGCCGGTGACAGCCAGGGAAGCTCTCCAGCGTATCATCCTGCCCGAGTTCCGGGGCGGGATGCCCGGAATGGTGATCACGAAGAATGAGGACCTTCCCGAACTGCCAAAACTGGTGGGCGCCGGAAAAACAGAAGAACCGTATGTAACCTCGGCTGCCACGGGAGCCAGGCTCAGGGTGGGTTACATGGAGAACGGCATTCCGATGGAAGAAGAGTTTTATGCGGTGAC
The DNA here is from genome assembly GCA_040768485.1 of Bacteroidales bacterium. Taxonomy (GTDB): domain Bacteria; phylum Bacteroidota; class Bacteroidia; order Bacteroidales. The sequence goes on along the minus strand of JAXGMU010000116.1, from coordinate 6,200 downwards.
CGAGTCCATCACCTTTCCCGTCCAGGGCATGATGGGGACTTCCTACAACACCATCTGGTACATTGACTATATTTTCTCATTCAAATCAGAAAAAGGGAAACTGGAAAGCCACACGAAAGAATTCCAGACCATCACCTCCTCCTTCAAGCTGAATCCCGCCTGGTATGCCAAGTACAGCAACGTGATCGTATACATGGCACAGCAGCAGATCAGGCAGATCCACAGCATCGGGGAATTCAGCCGGATGCTCAGCCGCATGAGCGACCAGATGAGCGCACAGAGCATGCAGCAGTTCGAGGCCCGCGGACAGGTGTATGACAAAGTGTCCCAGCAGTTCAGTGACAACATGCTGGGGATTGACAGATACTATGACCCGTTCGAAGGAAGGGAGGTGGAACTGCCCTCAGGGTATAACCATGCCTGGAGCAACAACCTGGGTGAATACATCGTCACCGACAACCCGAATTTCAATCCCAATGTCGGCTCCAACCTTCACTGGGAGTCACTGGAAAGGAAGTGAAGGATACCCGGACCTCCGGTCAGGTACCCGTTTGGCTAAAATTGCCGCTGCGGGCCTCCTTGTAGGCATTGAGCAATTGCCGGTCCAGGTCCACGCTGCTCCCCTTGCGATGATCCTCCCCGTAACCGGAAGGACCTGCCGGGGAATACTGTGTCCGGCCGTACTGTGACATCAATGCATAATTAAAGGTGATGGGCACGATCCAGCTGTTGTTGCCCAGAAGGTCGGAACGGCTGATCACTTCCCTTACCCTGTACCGGAAGAAAAGTCCGGGCAGGGAAGTGAGGAATACGGAAACAGGGATGATGACCATCAGCAGCCTGACGATCCCGAAATGCCTCAGCGATACAGCCAATCCGATCATCGTCAGGTTAAAGACCAGGATGATGATGGTGGATTGCAGATGGGTAAAGCCCAGCAGCAACAGCTTGTGGTGGATGTGCGACCGGTCCGGCGTGAAGGGGGACTTCCCGGCCAGGATCCGCACTGTGAAAACCCTCAGGGTGTCAATCATGGGTACGATCAGGATCGTGAAGGCAATCGCCGGGGACGGGAAACCATCGGGGACCGCGGCAGCGGAGAGGGAACTTTCAAGGAACCTGACCGTGAATACCGACACGATCATCCCCAGGATCAGGGATCCGGTATCCCCAAGGAAGATCTTGTTTTTCCTGCCGAACACATTGTATGCGAAAAAGGCTGCCAGCGCACCTACCACCGTGTAGCAGAAGGCCGCATAGTTAACATCCCCGGTCATGAGGAACCAGGCACCAAAGGTCGAGATGGTCAGCATCCCCACCCCAGCCGCCAGTCCGTCGATCCCGTCGATCAGGTTGAATCCGTTGATGATCACCACGAATACAAAGATCGTGAAGAGGATGCTGGCCACGTAGGGAATGTCGCCGATCCCCAGAAATCCGTTAAAGCTGGTAATTCGGGTATCGCCAAGGACAGCCACAACCGCGATGGCAAAAATTTCAGCGACCAGCTTCTTCCTTGCGCTGATGTTGAGCATGTCATCCTTGATGCCCACAAAAAACAGGATGATCAGTCCGACGATAATAAATTTCAGCTCATGACCGAAATTCTGGGTCCCGAAAAGCGTGGTGGGCACCAGCATCCCGAAGAACACGGCTGCGCCGCCCAGGGTGGGGATCTCCGTGGTGTGGGACTTCCTGTGATCCGGACTGTCATAGAGCTTCTTCACTCCGGATATCTTGATGATCGAGGGAATTGCCACACGGGTGACCGAAAAAGCCACCAGGAGGCTGATGAGGATCAGCAACCAGACCGGGGCACTCAGCGTGAAAGTTCCAACTGCAACATCCATAGCCTGTTAGATTTATATTCTGAACGACCATGGCTTTTCGTCGTTGATCTGCTTCTCATCATTCCAGGGTTATCGCAGCTGCAAGCTTATGACTTAAAAATGTTAAATGGATTCTTTATTCGGGATTTAACAGGAATTTAGGATTTCCTGCTGATCAGCAACAACCCGAGAAACATGATCGCCCCGTTGACGATCAGCAGCTCGAAGCCGAGCCGGTAACCGTGGAAGAGCACCTCGGAGAAACGGCTGAGGAGGAAGGAGAGCACGGGGGAAAGGACGGCCAGGAAGGGAACCCAGCGGTCCCGCACCTGCCGGCGGGTGAAGAGCCCGAAGGCATAGAGTCCCAGCAGGGGCCCGTATGTATACCCCGCCACCCGGAAGATGGCCGAGATCACGTTCTCGTCGTTGATGGCCCTGAAGAGCATGATCACCAGTCCCATCACCAGGGAGATCCCCACGTGGACCCGTCTCCGGGTGCGCGTGAGCCTGCGGTCCTCACCGCTGTTCTCACCGCGGTCCTCACCGCGGTCCTCGCCACGGTCCCTGCCGCGGTCTGCTTCCAGGATGTCCACCGTAAAGGAGGTGGTCAGCGCGGTAAGCGCAGAATCGGCACTGGAATAGGCCGCGGCGATCAGTCCCACGATAAAAAACACCCCCACCACCTGAGGCAGGTATCCGCCGGTGGCGATCATGGGGAACAGGTCATCCGTGTTTTCGGGGACGGGGATCCCTTTAAATGCGGCAAAATGGATCAGGACCGCCCCCAGGAATAAAAAGAGGAGGTTCACGGGGACCAGCAGGAAGCTCATCAGGTAGACATTCTTCTTGGCCTCCCCGATGTTCCTGCAGCTCAGGTTTTTCTGCATCATATCCTGGTCCAGTCCCGTCATCACGATGGCAATGAACGCGCCGCTAAAAAAATGTTTCACAAAGTGGTTCTCCAGCCGCCAGCTGTCAAAGATCCAGATCCGGGATTCTTCCCCCGCCACAACCCTGCCGATCATATCCCCCATGGAAAGGTCCATGGACCTGGTGATCAGGATGACCGATACCACCAGGGCCGCCAGCATGGAAAAGGTCTGCAGCGTGTCGGTCCAGATGATGGTTTTGATCCCCCCGCGGTTCGTATAGAGCCAGATCAGGGCGATGGTCACGATCACCGTCACCCAGAACGGGACCCCCCAGGCATCGAACAGGGTCAGCTGCAGCACCCCGGCCACCAGGAACAACCTGAAGGAGGCCCCGATGATCCTGGAGAGCAGGAAAAAGGAGGCCCCCGTCTTGTAGGAATACCTCCCGAAGCGTCCCTCCAGGTAGGTATAGATGCTGGTCAGCCGAAGCCGGTAGTACAGGGGCAGCAGGATGTTGGCGATCACCGCGTATCCCAGCAGGTAGCCCAGGACCATCTGCATGTAGGAGAACTGGCTGTCCACCACCCAGCCGGGCACCGAGATGAAGGTGACCCCGGAAAGCGAGGCCCCCACCATTCCGAAGGCCACCACATACCAGGGCGATCTGCGCTCCCCCAGGAAGAAGGCGGCGTTCCCCGCCCCCTTTCCCGACCGCCAGGAGATCAGCAGCAGCAGGAGGAAATAGGCGGCTATCACCGATATGATGAGCAGGGCTGACAAGGTGACTCCAAATTTGAATAAAAAGTCAGGAAGATTAAAATAATTCCCTGTGTAATATTAATTTTGGTGCTCCGGTGACAAACACATGAAGCACACCTATTCATCGAAACTGCTGGAGGAAGCGGTGGATGAGTTCGCCACCCTGCCGGGCATCGGGAAGAAAACGGCCCTCCGCCTGGTGCTGCACCTGCTCAAACAGGAGGACCGGGATGTGGAGCGGTTCGGGAACACGATCCTGAAGATCAAGAAGGAGATCATCACCTGCCGCGTGTGCCACAACATCTCCGACACGGAGGTGTGCCATATCTGCGCCGACCGGTACAGGGACAAGACGACCATCTGCGTGGTGGAATCCATCCGGGATGTGATGTCCGTCGAGAACACCCAGCAGTACAGCGGGGTGTACCACGTGCTGGGAGGGATCATCTCTCCCATGGACGGCATCGGTCCCGCCGACCTCACCCTGGATTCCCTGGAGGAGCGGGTGAGATCGGGCGAGTGCAGGGAGGTGATCCTTGCCCTGAGCACCACCATGGAGGGCGATACCACCAATTTCTATATTTACAGGAGGCTGAAGGACTACCCGGTCACCATCACCACCCTTGCCCGGGGCGTGGCCATCGGGGACGACCTGGAGTATGCCGACGAGGTGACCCTGGGCCGGTCCATCCTCAACCGCACCTCCTTCGAAGATACCTTTAAAAAAATGGGAGGGTAGGCACAAACACACCACTGCAATGGAACTCAGGAACAACCAGTATGTGATTGACGGGATCCCGGTGACCGGCATTGTTGAAAAATTCGGATCACCGGTATACATCTACGAATCAGCCAGAATGGCAAGCCAGTACAAAAGGATGACGGATGCATTCAGGGAGACCAGGGTGAAGATCTGCTATGCCTGCAAGGCGCTGACCAACATCAATGTGCTGAAGCTGTTCCGGGGACTGGGAGCGGGACTGGACGCGGTGTCCATCCAGGAGGTGCGGCTGGGACTGAAGGCGGGGTTCGATCCGAAGGACATCCTCTACACCCCGAACTGCGTCTCATTCGAGGAGATCGAAGAGGCGGTGGAGACCGGGGTGCGGATCAACATCGACAATATTTCCGTCCTGGAAGAGTTCGGCCACAGGCACGGCAGGGAGATCCCCGTCTGCATCCGCATCAATCCGCACATCCTGGCCGGGGCCAACCACAAGATCTCCACCGGGCACATCGACTCCAAGTTCGGGATCAGCATCTACCAGATGCCCCACGTGCACCGGATCGTGGAGACCAACGGGATGACGGTGGAGGGGATCCACATGCACTCGGGCTCCGACATCCTGGATGTGGATGTGTTCCTGCGCGGGGCGGAGATCCTGTTCGAGACCGCCCGGAGTTTCCCCGACCTGCAGTACGTGGATTTCGGGAGCGGGTTCAAGGTGGCCTACCGGGTGGACGATGTGGCCACCGACATCGAGGCGCTGGGCGAACAGCTCTCAAAAAGATTCAACCAGTTCTGCAGCGATTACGGGAGGGAGCTGACCCTGCTGTTCGAACCGGGGAAGTTCCTGGTGAGCGAGGCGGGCTATTTCGTGGCCAGGGTGAACGTGGTCAAGCAGACCACCTCCACTGTCTTCGCGGGACTGGACACCGGGATGAACCACTTCATCAGGCCCATGTTCTACGATGCCTACCACGAGATCATCAACGTGAGCAAGCCGGAGGGGAAGACCCGGATCTACACGGTGGTGGGCTACATCTGCGAGACCGATACCTTCGGGTGGAACAGGAAGATAACGGAGGTGTCCGAAGGGGACTACCTCCTGTTCAAAAACGCCGGCGCATATTGTTTCGCCATGTCCTCCAACTACAACTCCCGCTACCGTCCGGCCGAGGTGATGGTCCACCGCGGAAAAGCCCACCTGATCAGGAAGCGGGAGGAGATGGAGGACCTGACAAGGAACCAGGTGGAGGCGGAGCTGAATTTCTAAATTTATACATGATTCGCTGAAATGGACCTCTCCGTTGTAATCGTCAACTATAATGTGAAGCACTTCCTGGAACAGTGTCTGCATTCGGTGCGGCGTGCGATGGAAGGTCTGGAGGGGGAGGTCTTCGTGGTGGACAACAACTCGGTGGACGGATCGGTGAGCGAGATCCGCAGGAAGTTCCCGGAGGTTGAGATCATCGAGAACCATGAGAATGCGGGATTCAGCAGGGCCAACAACCAGGCCATCCGGATGGCGAAAGGCCGCTACGTGCTGCTGCTGAACCCGGATACGGTGGTGCAGGAAGACACCTTCCGCAGATGCGTAACATTCATGGACGCACATCCGGATGCTGGCGCCCTGGGGGTTAAGATGATTGACGGGAAGGGACAGTTCCTGCCCGAATCCAAGCGTTCCCTCCCCACCCCCGAAGTCTCCTTCTACAAAATGTTCGGTCTCGCCACCCTTTTTCCCCGGTCGCGCCGTTTCGGAAAATACCACCTGGGGTACCTGGACCGGGACCGGATCCACCAGGTGGAGGTGCTGGCCGGGGCGTTCATGTTCCTCCGGAAAGAGACACTGGACAAAACCGGGCTGCTGGACGAAACTTTTTTCATGTACGGGGAGGACATCGACCTCTCTTACCGGATCACGAAAGCCGGGTACAACAACTACTACTTCCCGGAAACCACCATCATCCACTACAAGGGCGAAAGCACCCGGAAGGGGAGCCTGAACTACGTCCG
>JAXGMU010000115.1:0-8878 GCA_040768485.1 Bacteroidales bacterium | reverse complement strand
GCATATCAGTATCCCGGTTAGGCATGACCGGCCTTCCTGATTCCAGGTGCTTCTCCCGATAGGTTTTCAGTTCATCAACTGACTTGATTCGAGGCATAACAGAAAGTTTTACGTATTGTATTTGTCTGATATTGTATGGATTAACAGCTTACTGTTATTTGTTTCACACTAAATGATAACAAGAATTGTATAACTGTGATGCAAATATAATTAGATTTTCAGCGTAAAAATGACCTTTCGTTATTTAAATAACAATATATACTGCTTCTAAACAAAAATTTATTGTGAAAAATATTTGAAACCCCTTGACTTCAATTGATATTAGTGATACCTTTATGATATCATATTAATATCATTTCTTAAAAATTCCATCATGAATACAGAAAAAAATTACAGTGCCATCTCCGGGTACCTGATGCTCCTGGTACTGCTTATTCTCATCCCCGGCACGGTCTTAAGTTTTTCGACCGGGATCATCCCTCTCGCCATCGTACTGCTTGTCCTCTTAACGCTGACCATCATCGGATTTACGGTGGTCAATCCCAACGAATCGTGTGTGCTGGTCTTATTCGGAGCATACCGGGGAACGATTAAAAAGAACGGATTTTTCTGGGTCAATCCTTTTCTGGTTAGGAAGAAGATATCTCTGAGAGCCAGGAATTTCGACAGCGAGACAATCAAGGTGAACGACATGCACGGCAACCCTATTAAAATCGGATGTGTACTGGTGTGGAAAGTGGAGGATACCTTTAAGGCTGCGTTCGAAGTGGATGATTTTGAGCGATTCGTATTCGTGCAAAGTGAAACGGCCCTCCGCAAACTTGCCGGGAGTTATCCATATGACAACTTTGAGGACCATAACGCGGAGATCACCCTTCGCGGAGGAGGGCTGGAGGTAAATGAAGAACTTGAGAATGAGATCAAGGAAAGGCTGGAGATCGCGGGGATCAAAGTCATTGAGGCGCGGATCAACTTTATTGCCTATTCGGAGGAGATTGCCGGGGCCATGCTGAGAAGACAGCAGGCCACAGCTGTTGTGGCTGCCAGATTTAAAATTGTGGAAGGCGCCGTTTCGATGGTACAGATGGCTCTCCAGGAACTGATGGAGAAAGAGATCGTCGATCTGGATGATGATAAAAAAGCTGCCATGGTCAGTAACCTGATGGTGGTCCTCTGCGGGGACAAGGATCCGAGCCCGGTGGTGAATACCGGAACACTGCATCAATAAAATGAGCAAAAAGAAAGCATTTGTACTAAGAATTGATCCATCAAAAATGGAGGCGTTGGAAAAGTGGGCGGCAGATGAGTTTCGCAGTACAAACGGACAGATAGAGTGGATCCTGGACCAGGCACTCCGTAAATCAGGCAGATTGAAATCCGGGTGAACTATCTGAACAGTTCCTCGTCCCTGATCAGCATCAGGATGGCTGAATGGGGAATGATCACATAGCGTTCATTGTTGAATTCAATTTCGTATCCGCTCTTTTGCAGGTAGATGGCAAGGTCCCCCTCCTTTGGCTGGAGGGGGACATATTTCACCTCATCACTTTTGTCCTTCCATGGTTCGTCCACATCCTGAATGGCGGGAATGGGATATCCCGGCCCGACCTTCAATACATAGCCCACATGTATTTTCTCCTTTTCCTGCACCCCCGGAGGCAGGTAAAGTCCCGATTTGGTCATCTCCTGCTGGTCCTTCGGTTTGATCAGAACCCTGTCCCCCACAACAATAAACTTATTGATATCCTTTTCGTCAATCTGCAGTGTCATCTCCCGATGTTTATGTATTAAAAATCCAGGTTTTCTTTCAAGGCCTGCATGCCGTTCCGGCTGACCGGAACCTTTTTACCGTCCTTCAGGATCAGGATATAGTTTGTCTTCTCGTAAGGCTCAATCCGCTCGATGTAACTGATATTTGCAATGTAGGACCTGTGCACCCGCACAAATTGCTCCCCGTCCAGGTGATTCTCGAAATATTTCATGGTCTGCTGCTTAAGGTACCTCCCGTCATCTGTATATACCATGACATAATCATCCTGGGCTTCAAGATAATGGATATCATTTGTCGAAATTACATGGATCCTCCCGGATTTCTTGATCACCACCCGGTGTATCTTTTCATCGGTTTCCGCCAGGTGGAGCCTGATCTTTTCAATGTCGCTCCCTGCAGGCCGACTCTCGATCCTGGATTCCAGCTTCCTGAGGGATTCGATAAACCGCTCCTTCGAATAGGGCTTTAAAAGATAATCCACCGCATTTTGCTCAAATGCACTGATGGCATACTTATCATAGGCAGTTGTAAAAATTACCTCCGGGTGATGATCAAGGACTTCCAGCAATTCAAATCCATTCAGTTTCGGCATTTGTACATCCAGGAAGATGGCATCCGGTTTCAGTTCGTTGATGGCTTTCAGCCCGTCAAAGCCATTATCATATTCCCCGACAACTTCAATTCCTTCATATCCTGCCAGGTAAGCCCTGATGAGGTCTCTGGCTGGTTTCTCGTCCTCAACAATGATGGTCCTGATCACACTCATGCTCCGGTAAATTTACATGGAAAAAATAACGTGACAATAAACCTTCCGTTCTCCCGCTCCCATTTGATCCATCCTTTCCCTTCATAGGAAAGATCCATCCGCTGCTTCACGTTCTGAAGTCCCAACCCGGTCCCCCCTCCTGAAGGGACTCCAGGGTCATAATTATTGATAATTGTTGTTTTCAGCATATCACCTTCCTGTTGACAATCAAACCGGATGGTCACAGGTTCCGTACTTTCGTATACTCCGTGCTTGATGGCATTTTCAAACAGCGGCTGAAAGATCATCGTGGGAACAGGGAATTCCTCACATACGGGGTGAATTTCAAATTCAAACTGCAGCTTATCCCCAAACCTGATCTTTTCAATGGCCAGATAATCCTTTATCCTCACCACTTCCTCCTTCAGTGGAACAAATTCATTCTCACGGTGCTTCAGAGAATATCTGAGCAGGTCAGACAGCCTGATAATCATGTCTCGTGCTTCATCGGGACTGGACAGGGTAAGAGATGAGATCGAGTTGAGCGAATTAAACAGGAAATGGGGATTGAACTGGGATTTCAGAATATTCAGTTCGGCATCCCTTACCAGGTATCTGAGGCGTTCTTCCTGCTGCATCCGCTCCCGGAGCTTCTCCCCGTAAGAAGCCAGATAATAGATTAGTACAAGTACCAGGTAAACCATTCCACCGAGTACTGCCCTCCATACGATCGATCTGTCGAGGAATTCGATGTAGTCCCTTTCGGTATGAAAAACCACATTTAAGATCCCGAATGTGACCGCCAGCCAGGCAGCGATCACCACCAGTCCTGCAACCACATGGGCGATCAGGGAACGGACCGGCGTATTCCGCTGGAAAGGAATGTATCTAGTTGGATACCAAGCCAGTAATCCGGCAAGACCAAACAGCAGGCTGGAGACAAGTGCTTCTGAAACCACGATGATTTCCCTGAAATCCTGGAAGTGCCAAAGCATGACTCCGTGAAGAAGGGAAATGATCAGCCACACAAACAAATAGATGATCACCGACCGCCTGCTTCCAGTAACAGGGTGACCCATCCTAATGGTAATTAACGATGTCGCCTCCGCCGAAGAGGGTAGTCCCCCGAACCACCAGGACCTGTTCAGGATCCTTCACAACGATGGTTTTGACCCTTTTGTCCGAAAAACCTCCAAAGATGGAAGTGACCTCCACCTTTACGTCCCATTCGTCCGGTACAATGAGCTTGGATCCGCCAAAGATCATGACCACATCCAGATAGTTCTTTCCAGGTGCAAGTCTCGCCTTCGTCATATCATATTTGGAACCGCCAAAAATATTGGTGATTTTGCCGCCCTTAAAACTCTGTGAATTGATCACGCGGTCACCCCCACCAAAGACAGCCACATCATCCAGAAAATTTTCACCTGATACTTTTTTGTGATGACCAAATACCGATCCGCGTCTTCCGGTGCTGAATATGATGATCACCCCGATCAGGATGAGTATGGATGGCCAGAACAATGAGCGCCAGTAATGCGGCAGATCAAAAAACCTGGGCAACAGGAAGAAGGAGCCAACGGCGATCAGGATCAGCCCGGTTGCCTTTCCTTCCCGCTGAGAGAGGAATACAATACCCAGAAAAATCAACAAGGCCTGCCATGTAAACAACACATCCCTTAAACGCCAGGGAATGATGTCTGTCAGGTCCGCGATCAGAAATAATCCGATACCCATTAAAACAATCCCAAGCAACAGATGGGCACGTCCTGATTTTCTAAATTGAGGTGTCTGCTCTTCCATGATAAATCGGTTGTTTTAGCCAAAAGTATATTCCATGGCGCAATTAAGGAAGCATTAATCGGCGAACAGTCTTAATTTATCGGTAAGCATATTTCTGTCAGAACCTGTTCAGCCAGCGGTACCGGCGTGCATTTTCTCCAAATTTTGCGATAAAAGTAAATTCATGGGTCCCGAAACTGTATTTCATGATGCTGTTCAGCCCGATATCAAATGCATATCCGAAAATCAGCTTGTCCACGCTCACCCCTGCCATCACGATAATGGAATGCCCTGTCCTGTATGTCAGTCCGCACCAGTACGCTTGATCAAAGTAAGCCTTTGCGCTGATGTCGGCCTGTAATTTTCCGTTTTCCGCAAATTTGACCAGTGCTGAAGGGGTAAGGATCAGGGTTCGGTTTGCCTGGAAATCATAACCTCCCATCAGGTAGTAATTTCTCTCCATTACAAAATGATCATAGCCCGAGTCCCCGAATTTCAACACGGATTCAAACATATGGTCCACCGAAAAACCCGCCCACAGATCCCTTGAAGAATAATAAACACCGGCATCCGCATCCGGGATCAGCACCGATTTATGTGTGCCTGACCAGAATCCGTCATCCGGGTATTCCAGCCTGATCTTGTCATCGTCCAGCCTGTACTGGTAAGCTACCATGGACAGTCCGAAGGAAAGCTGTGATTCGGCAAGGCGGATGTGATAGGCATAGGTCCCTTTGATACCGGTCCGCTCCACAGCACCATTGCGGTGGTTGAAGACATACCCTCCCAGACCGATGTTCCCGCTGCGTGATCCCGAGCGCTGGCGCCGCCTAACTGATGCCTGTCTGGAAATATGGCTTTTCTTCAATATTCTTGTCTGGAAACTCAGTGCATAGGTACCGGGACCTTCCGGGAAACCGACCCACTGTTCCCTTGCTGTGAGATTGACAGCCGTATAACCCTCCGATCCCGCAATGGCCGGGTTGAGCAGAAAACCGTTCAGCAAATACTGGCTGTACAATGGCATCTGCTGGGAAAACCCATCTACCACTGACACACATAGCAACAGCGCTATATAGAAAAAGCTTCTCATCACTTATCTGATCACTGTCACAATTCCAACCACCCTGTCATTGCTCATGTCGTTTAGCTTGATTACATAGTGATACGAATCAACCGGGACATAGTTACCCCGCATATTCCTCCCGTCCCATGGTTGCGAATAACCGGGTTCCGACCTCCACACGAGGGTTCCCCACTGATCGAAAATCTCCACTACCGCCTGCGGATATGCGCCCAGCTCTTCAATGTTCCACACATCATTGACCCCGTCCTCATTGGCCGTAATTGCGTTGGGGATGTTCCTGAAATAAAACTCCGAGTTGCATTCCAGAATGATGATGGTATCCCTGTTGACGCAACCAAACGCATCCTCCACCTGGACCCAGATCTCCTGCTGCGGTCCCTGGTATACTGTGATCTGCTGTGAAATGTCACCTGTGGACCACCTGTAGCTGTTCATATCCGAACCGGCATCAAGGACGAATCCCTCCATACCGCACAATGAGGTATCAGGACCAAGAGATACCACTGGCAGTTCATACACCGAAAGGTAAAGGCTGTCCCATGCTGGACAACCATATGTGTCGGTCACCTCCAGCCTGATCCACCCTTCCTGGTCCGTTGCATATGACGGGCCGGTGCTTCCATCGTGCCACAGGTATGAGCCGAAATCCCCTTCAGGTGTGAGCTGGAGAATTTCCCCCTCACAGATATAGGTGTCCCCGCCCAGGTCTACTTCCGGTCCGGATACCAGCACCACCGCACTCCTCAATTCCCCGACACATCCGTACTCGGAAGTCTCCCTTACTGAAATGGCATATTCGCCCGGCGGGACCGGCCAGTCCACGATGATGGAATCCCCGAAATCGCGGGTGATGACCCCTCCTTCCACCGTCCAGTCAAACGTGGAATTCTCCCAGCCCTCGACAAAGTATGCAATCCCTGTGTCGCCGGCGCAGACCACGGATGCGTACTCCTGTGCCCTGGCTGCAACACTCCACAGCGAAAGCAGCAACCCAAAGGATACTATGTGCTTTAGTATTCGCATTTAACTAATACACAGCCTCATCTGTAATCAATCATCACAATTGTTACTAATATTTATTTACTATATGTTCACCAAAAAGTATTCAATACACTGTAGATTCAGAGTTAATAGTCAATACATACTGTGTCTGAAAATCGCTCACTTCAGTGCCAATGAAGCACACCTCAACCAATCCGGGCGGTCGGTCCGTCCCATGAGGAGCACCCGGAAAATCAGGGTACCTCAGACGTCTATATCCTTTTCTAAACACAGTTCATCTCTTCGCCTGAGATCGCTTATCTGCGGGTCAGGCTTCCAGTGCTCTGGATCACACCTGTTGTCGGGGTCGGATATACATTAATTGTATAAACCTGTCCTGCAACGGGATAGGGACCATCGTCGAAATCGTCCTCCACGGTATTCAGTGTGATGGTATATGTATGCATCACATTATCCGCATTGACCAGTGCATCCGGCAAATCGATCGTTACAGTCGCTCCGTCCGTAGAAACCACCTGGCCATTTCCCACTGCTCCGTTTGTCCCTGATACGGTCAGAAGTGGATCATCCACCGCCACATCATAGACCACCGAGAACCCATCATTGCTGCTCTGTCCCGCATCAGGAGCACCGGTCAGGTTGAGGGTAATGCTTCCCCCGATGACATCCTCAGAACAAACATCTAATGTGGTAACCGCACCATCGATCACAGCGGATGGCAGACTCCAAAAGTCGATGTTCATGGTCTGAACCGCACTGACACATGGGGCTGCTGCATTGAGTCGTTTTTGGACGGTGACAATACCGGCAGTCGAAGCAATGTCCGGCGAGCCATCAGCCGCCCATTCAACGTCAATGCTGGTCAGGTCTGTTGTCCAGTCTATGATGTAAGGATCCCCTGTGACACCGGTACCCGAGGAAGGGACAGGTGTAACACTTGTGGGGGCCACATCCGCTTCAATGGTCCACCTGTACTCATCTGTTGGTGCACCTGCGGCCACTGAGTAGGTCGAAGTCCCACCTTTTCTCTCTTCCACAGCCTGGGAAAATGCGGTGACTGCAATTAAACACATCATCGCCGAAGCCAGAATGGCCTTTTTCACTAATGAATACTTCTTGGTTTTCATAACTTTTTGGTTTAAAGAGTGATTGAATAGTTTATTTGATTGTTTTTTTGTTTTGTTGTGTGTTTTCATTTTATCTTCTTGTTAATGAGTTGCTTGAATTGATAATGCTTATGGTCGGTGTTTCATATTTATTCACGGCTATGCTACTCGTGCTGTTGCATCCGGATCCTGAGGTAATGGTTATCTCCACAGTCCCCTGGGCTGCTCCTGACCAGTCAACTGTGACAGACGGACCGGTCGCTGATCCCGAGATGGTTCCGTTCGTCACTGTCCAGTTAAATGTATGGGTGCCCGGATCCACCACTGAATAAGCTTCCTGCCCGGGCGTACAAACTTCCGTGGGGCCACTGATAACCGGTGGTGGGGGAACTGCGACGATGACATCGAATGAACAGATGTCCGTCAGACCCGCAGCATCGGTCGCCGTATAAGTGACAGTAGTGGTACCGACCGGGAAGAAATCCCCTGGATTGTGTGAGGATGCGAGTACCACTCCCGGACAGTTGTCAGATACCGTGGGTTCAGTCCAGGTAACTTCAATCCCGCAGTAACTTGTGTCAGCAACGGTATTGATATCGGATGGACATCCTGAAATCACAGGCGATGTGTTATCCTGCAGGGTTAAGTTGAAGCTGCACTGCTCATTATTTCCGCCGCCATCGGTTGCTGTCAGGGTAATGGACTGAACAGTTCCATGTCCCGAAATGACTGTTCCCGCAACGGGGTCCTGACTTACGCTGACTGCACCGGTGGTTGTTGCCAGAGCTGTATAGTCAGGGATCACGAATTCGCAATTTTCATCCACAAACTCATCCTGGTCCGGGGGACACAGGATGGACAGGGTAAGCGAATCGATCAGGGTAATGTCAAATGTGCACTGTGAATTATTCCCGTTGCCATCATCGGCCGTGATGGAAATTGTCTGGATCGTCCCCACACCATTGATCACTGTACCATCCACAGGGTTCTGTGTAAGTGTGGGCGACGGATTACAATTATCTGAGATAACGACCAGACCAGTATAATCTGGAATGATAAAATCATCATTAATATCCACGAATTCGTTGAAGCCTGCCGGACAAGTCAGATCCGGACCCAGGATATCCTGAACTGTTACAGTTGCCGAACAGGTTGACTCCAGACCACATGCATCTCGTACGGTAAGGTTTACCGTATTTGGTCCGAGATCGGCACAGTCAAAATCGTATGTATCGAGCCACATAGCTTCGATCGCGCAATTATCGCTACTTCCATTGTCAATATCTGCGGCGGTGATCGTCACATTCCCCGATGCATCCAGCTGAACAGTGATGTTCTGGCATATTGCCGTCGGCGGGGTTATATCATCAACTGTGATCGTCTGG
>JAXGMU010000114.1:0-9011 GCA_040768485.1 Bacteroidales bacterium | reverse complement strand
CCCGGAATCATTCACATCCCTCCCCCTCCGGATCATCGATCCATTCAGCAATTCGGTCCTGGAGACAGATACGGCAGGAACTTTCACGGCAGATCCTTCCACATTACTTCCGGATCCGGACCAGGCCGGAAAACTATGTTGCATCCTCCCGGTGGATGAATACGGTTCCAGGGAAAAGGTGGAGGCCCTGCTGGAATGGAATGATCCTGAACGCGCAGCCACGATCTGTATTTCGGTTTCCAAAGAAGGAACACATGGATTCCAGTATGGTACAGGTCCGGGATGCAGCGTCTCCGGAGAGGGGCGGATAGATTTCATTCCGGAAACCAGGGATGCGGCCCTGACCGGTACCGCGGTGAGCGGACCGGAAGAGAAGGCGGTGCCCTATGCCGTCATCTACGTGTCCGTACTGGGAGAGGAGGGCAATTTTTACTGCTGTTATTCCGATTCGGAAGGACGGTTTTACCTGGCGTTCCCGGACCGTCACGGCCGTGAGGAACTTTTTATTTCAGCCCACCATGAGGATCATGAGCACATTGAGCTCCTGATCGACCAGGATTTCAGCAACGGGAACATCAGGCTCCCCTCCTTTCCCGTTCTGCCGGATGATCCGGCCAGGAGCCTGGCTACAGGGCTTTCAGTCAATGCACAGGTGATGCAGCAGTTTGCTCCCGGTTCAGGACCGGATCCATTGGATTCCCAAAACAATCGAGACGAAAATACAACCGCCGGTGGATACTTTTACGGCCGTCCGTCCGCTACCATTCGTTTCGACGATTTTATTAACCTGGCCAACCTGGAAGAATATTTCATCGAACTGGTACATCATGTGGTCGTGCGAAAAAACAGGGAAGGTAAAGAGTTACAGGTACTGGGGGACCATCCCGACCTGGGGGTATACAAACCGCTGGTGATGATCGACGGGGTGGCCATTTTCGACGTGGAAGCCCTGCTTGAGGTTTCTCCCGGTCTGGTGGACAGGATCGAGGTGGTGAATGCACCCTATGTCAGGGGTGACGTGACCTTCGGCGGGATCGTCAACGTGATCACGCGTGAGGGGAACCTGGGATATATTGACCTTCCCTCATCCGGGCTCCTGGTGGACTACCAGATGCTGGCCGTTCCCGGAGCAAATCCTCCCGCAACCTCTCCGGAGGATCCCCATTTCCCGGACCTGAGGAACACCCTTTTCTGGGATCCCGGCCTGAATCTGGATCCGGGGAGAAAGGGCAGTTTCAGTTTTCACACACCGGATGCGAAGGGGAATTATGAGATCCTGATCAGGGGGTATGACGATGCAGGGATTTTCATTGAGAAACGGATCCCCTTCGTGGTGAACTGACCATCCTCCATACCTGTCATTTCATTACCTGATCACCTTATCCTTCCATACATGCGCTTCGGACCTGACCGTGATGATACAGGTGCCCTCGCCATATCTGGTCATGTCCACCTGGTGGGTTTTCCCGTCCACCGATGCCATATCAATCAACCGACCATCCATGGAGGTGATTTCGATCGTATAATGTCCGGGTTGTTTCATTTCGATGTATAAGAGCTGACCGGCAGGATTCGGGTAAATTTTGATTTCCCCTGTTTCTTTCGGTTTGCCGATGCCGGTGCTGCATTCCGTTGTGAAAAAGACATTCGGGCTGCCAGCGGTATTGATATAGATCGGAGGCGGCACAAACCAGATACATACCATCTGCAGGTTGGGCATATTGCTCAGATCCAGTTCGTATAAATAAGTGCACCCCGATATATCCAGTGTGGTCAGCAGGTCTCCGTGGCACTCCAGCAACTCCAGCGCAGTGCAGTCTGATACGTCCAGGCTGGTCAGCCGGTGCCCGTTGCAGGATAAAATATATAGAACGGTACATCCCGAAACATCCAGTCTGGTGATGGGATTCCCGTTACAGAACAACAACTGTAAAGCGGTGCATACTGATACATCCAGCGTGTCTATCAGGTTATCACTGCAATTCAGTTCCCTCAGGTCTGTATGGCCGGAAAGATGCAGACCGGTCAACCGGTTCCCGGAGCACTTCAGTTCCTGCAGCGCTGTATGGCCTGAAATATCCAGCGTATCCAGCAGATTGTCATCGCAATGCAACACCTTTAGATCAGTACACCCTGATATGTTCAGATGGACCAACTTGTTCCCTGAGCAGTCCAGTTGTTTAAGAGCCGTGCACCCCGAAACATTCAGGCTGGTTAACAGATTACTGGAACAGATAAGTGTTTCCAGATTGACAAATGCTTCAATCCCTGTTATACTTTTTATCTGCCACCACCCCCAAGATGAAACATTCAGATGATTGACTGCCGCCGCTTCCTCATAACTGATCTGGCCGTCACCATTTGTATCGACTCCATAATCTATAAGTCTGTAGAAGAATATTGAATCAGGGATATTCACATTTTGTGAATAAACCGGCGAGAATCCCAAAATGATCGCCGAATGAAGCCAGATAATTCTTTTCATCCCGTCACGGGATTATATAAGTATGAGAAAGTTACAACATTCGGGATGCAGAAGTCAAGCATTATCCGGCGATTTCGAACAATTTCACCGGTCGGATGGAACCCGCATGTTTGCAGAATGGCTGACCGGTTTCGGAGTGGATTGCCGGTCCCCCGAATGGAAATACGGTTCAGCTGACCCGGACCACCGCTTTCCCCCAGCGTTCTTCCAGCGTCTCCATGACGGAGTGATGGGCGATCCCCAGCATGAATCCCCCTCCCGAACCATTCAGTTTCAGGTAGTAATCATTGGAAACCAGTCCTTCGATCCAGGCACCGGTCATGTGATCCGGGATCATTCTGCGGAAATGGTTGAACTGGAAATCTGAAAGCAGGCGCAACAGCAGCCCGGTGTCCGCATCGCTCCTGCCCAGCAGTGCTTCGATCAATTTGTCGTTCAGCGGCAGGTATTCTTCCCGGATGGCGGTATCGTAACCCAGATCCTTCATCTGTTCCAGGAAGTGCCTCACCAGTGGTCCCGTATCAAATTTGCTCCCCGAGTTGAGCAGGAAAAAACGGTAACCGCCGGGCAGCCGGGTGAGGTCCAGCTCCACTTCCCTGACCGTTTCCCGGTCTCCAAAATGCAGGGGAACCCCCGCATGGCAGGTGAGGGCGTCCACCCCCGAGCTTTTCCCGTGGAAAAAGGATTCGATGGTTGCCAGGTCCGCTTTCCTTTCTGCCAGGGTGATCTTCCCGGCACCCGGGAAGAACAGGTCATAGACGGCTGCGCTGACCGTGCCCGAGCTCCCCAGGCCGTATCCCACGGGAATGTCCGAATCGAACCAGTATTCCCGGTACTGGTCACGGAAAAGTGCCAGGTCAGGTGCCGCATGGAATGCATCCGGGGGAAGATCCCGGAGGTAGGAATAGATGTCCTGCAGAACCTTTTGGGACATACGCACGTCCGGCTCCCTGGCGGGGGGATCCTCCCTGCCGGTGAGAGCCTCACCGATATGCCTGACGCGGGTGGAAAATTTCCGGAAGGGCACGGTCAGGGCGCTTCCCCCGACCACCACGCCGTATTCGCCCACCAGCATGATCTTTGACGGATAGGAACCCTGTGCACCCGATGGATTCATGACATGATTTTTTCGGGTCCCTCTCCCATGAAGTCCCTGATCAACATTCCCTTTTCACAGTACCTCAGGAGTTCGGATGTGATGAATTGCTCCACGGCACCGGCATCCTGGCGGGAATAGAGCAGGTGCACATTGGCCCCGGCATCAAGGGTGAAACCTGCCCGGTAACCCGTCTCTTCCCTGAATTCCATGATCCGGTGGAGGATGGAAACCGTACCCGGCTGCATCAGGAGGTATCCCGGTTTGCCGGCCATCATCATGGCATGAAGCGTGAGTGCCTCCTCCTCCATCACCGAGATGAACCCGGTCCAGTCGCCCTGCTCCAGGATGGATTGCAACCTGAGGAGGTTCCCGCGGGCCTGGTCGAATCGCGCCGGTGCAAAAGGGTTATTTTCCATGAGCTGGTGGCCGGCACTGCTGGAGACCTTCTTCTGTCCCGATTCCACGATCAGGATGGCATCCCGCATGCTTTGGAATTCCTTGTGGAAACCGGTGACGGGGATGGCGAATTCATCGCTCGATCCGGGCCAGGAATCTGATTTGCCCCAGAGGGCCAGGCGGGGATAAACGGAGCGGGCTGCGCTGCCGGAACCAAGGCGGGCGATGAACGAAGCCTTTTTCAGCAGGTCAGGTGGAACGGCCCCTCCTCCGGTTTCATCTGTACTCCCAGGTGCGGTCCCGCCTGTGATTTCCCGTTCCATCATCACCAGGCACATGGCCAGTGCGGCCATGGAAGAGGCGCTGGAGGCGATCCCTGAAGAGTGGGGGAAGGTGTTCCGGGAATCGATCTTCAGGGAGGTATGGGACAGGCAGGGGATGTATGCCTGCATGCGGCTGATGTATGATGTGATCCGATCCCCGAAGGCGGGGACCTCCCTGCCTTCGAACAGGAAGCTGATCTCCCGGCGGGTGCGCTTCGGATCGTAATCATATTCCACCCGGGTGAGGGTCCTCGCCTCATGCAGGGTCATGCTCAGTGACGGGTTCGTGGGGATCTGGAAGGACTTCTTGCCCCAGTATTTCACGATGGCAATGTTGGAGGGACAGGACCAGCCTGTCTTCCCTGCGGCGGGCGGGTAAACCGGTCTCCCGGATTTCCGGATCTCTTCCAGCAGTTTTTTTTCGTAGGATTGTATCATCTCACCATCTGTTCCAGCATTCGACTTCTGATCATTCTGTTTCCAGGGGTTTGTTCCGGCTGATGTTGTCCAGGATCAGGTCGTCATACCTGAAGATCACCCGGATGTTTCTTTCATGCAGATATGCAAACAGTTCTTTCTCATCCACCCGGGAGGCGATCATGACAAAATCCCCTCCCCATGCTCCCAGGGACTTTACGTGACCTGGAAGCGATCTGAAGCGGGTCGCCGCGATCCTTTCCATTCCCAGGATCCCGGCGAGCACCTCTTCGTGTTCCTCCATCAGTTTTCCGAAAATGCCGAGATCGGTGGCGCCGATCATCTCTTCTGTGAGCCGGGTGAATCGGTGAATATCCTCATATCCCACCTGGATTTTATCGATGACCTGCTTCAGGTGTTTTTCCGTCTGCTGTTTGCTGCCCAGCCAGGCAAAATAGATCCGGTCGGAAAACGGGGGATGAAAGGGAATATGCCTGTAATGGGGCGATCCGTCCCGGATTTTATATACAATGGGTCCGTCGGCGATGGCGCATGCCACATCATATCCCGAACCGGGTGCGGTCAGAAAGTGCAGGTCCAGTGGATTGACCTCGGCCCATTCGGCCAGAAGCGCGGTGAGCGTGGAGCTGCTTCCGAATCCCCAGGCGGGGGAGAATTCCAGGTGGGTTTCCACATCCCATGTGAACAGCTCTTTCTGGAAGGAGGGCATCAGCTCGATGCACGCTTCCAGGATCCTGGTGAGCTTTGAAGCTTTCTCCGGGTCGCTGCTCTCCAGGACCTTCAGGTGGAGCGGATCGTAGACGGCACTGAACCATGGACGGTCCTCATACAGAGCCATCCAGGTAAAGACATCACGCCGGTCCGAGCGGATCCTTTTCAGCGATTGTCCCACCCGCAGTGGCAGGGCCAAGGCACTGGAGCCGTGGATCACCATGTATTCGGCGGTCAGCAGTAATTTGCCATGTGCATAAAAGTTGTTCATCATTCCGTTGATTCACCCCTGACGGACCCGAGATACTTCACCACTTCCGCGTAGGAGACCGGTCTGTCCCTGAAATACTGCTCCACCTTCTCTGTCTCTTCTGCGCTGGCGCCGAGCCGTCTGAGGATGTTGCTCAGGTGCATTTTCATGTGACCCTGCTGGATACCGGAGGTGACCAGGGAGCGGACGGCACTGAAATTATTAGCCAGTCCGGCTGCCGCCACCACCTGCATGAGTTTTTCGGCCGAAGGATGCCCCAGGATCTCAAGGGCGG
Organism: Bacteroidales bacterium; assembly: GCA_040768485.1. GTDB lineage: Bacteria > Bacteroidota > Bacteroidia > Bacteroidales. Next base: position 3,014 of record JAXGMU010000114.1, on the reverse strand, counting down.
CGCCGGCCAGGGGATGGACTCCCGTCAGTCCCCCCACCGTTCCCAGGGCCAGGGGGACTTCCAGGGTGAAGCGGAATCTGTTGCCGGACAACTCGGCATGTGAGATGGCGGCGTACCTGCCGTCCCTTGCGGCATAGGCATGGCCGCAGGCCTCCACGGCCCTGAAATCGTTCCCGGTGGCCATCACCACCGCATCCATCCCGTTAAAGATCCCCTTGTTGTGGGTGACCGCCCTGTAGGGATCCTGTCCGGCGATATCCACCGCCAGTTTGAATCTGCGGGCAAATTCTGTCCCGGACATGCGGGGATCCAGCCCGTTGAAGATGCTCACATCCCCCTCCACCCGGCAGGTCACCCTGCTTTCGGGAGTATAATTGGATAAAATGGACATCACAATGGAAAGTTCCCCTTCCAGTCCCATGGAACCCACCAGGGAAGAGAATTTTTCCGCCATGGCCTCCAGGACTGAATTGATGAAATTGGCACCCATCGCATCGGCGGTGCGGAATGTCACAAACAGCTGGTAATAACCGGGAAGTTCCCCGCTGCCACGCCTGATACTGATCTTTTCCACCCCGCCGCCCCGCTGCTCCATCCTGGATGTGAGGGGTTTTACCGATTGTTTCAATCTGTCCGCGATGGTCCCGGATGCACCAAGCAGCGCCTGTTCCTGTCCGGTCCAGGTAAAATGGACCTGTCCCACTTTCAGGGTCTCCGTGACCTCCGCGTGGAATCCCCCGTGCAGGGCCCAGAATTTGGCGGCATGGGAGGCGGCAGCCACCACGGAGCTTTCTTCAATGACCATGGGAAGGGTCATCAGTTCGCCGTTGATCAGAAAATTGGGAGCGAGCCCGAAAGGAAAGAAATAATTGGACACTGTGTTCTCGCTGATCTCCTCATAGATCTCCTGGAACCGGGGATCCGGATGCAGGTGTCCCTCCAGGTGCCGGAGACGCTCTTCGGCCAGAAGGCCCTGTTTCCGGAGCCACTCCAGTTTTTCCCGACGGGTAAGCTTCGAAAAACCCTGTACGATGTGGGGTGATGACATGGCCGTTCAGGTTCTCAGGGTTAGGTATGCATATGCCATTTCCAGCCCTTTCACCTGGGAATGGATGTAGGCACTCAGCTGTTCATAATCCTCCCTTGCGTATTTCAGAAACGTGGATGCCATTCCGTAAACAGCCGGCAGCACAGATTTCCTGATCAGGTAATATCCGTCCAGGAATGTCTTCACCCCGCCGGAAATGATCACCTCCCGGCAGGCAGTTGGTCCGTTGCGGGCAATACCGTTCACATCATCCAGCATGGAAACGGCATCCTCTCCCACCCGGGAAAGGGGTTCATAGAGTTCTCTGGAGGCATTTTCGTCCCTCAGGAGTTCCACCCGGGCAAAATTTGTTCCCCCGAAAGCTGCGAATTCAATGGCCTGGAGGGGTAGCTGAAGCAGCTGGCGGAGGCTTTCCGGACCGATACCCTGTCCCACTTCCTTCACAATGAGCGGGTGGTTGAACCGGTCCATGAACCTTTTAATGATCTCCAGGGGAGGGTGAGAAAGGATATCCCCTTCCGGCTGGAACCACTCCTGCATGGGATTCACATGGATGATTAGTCCGTCGGCACGCAGCTTTTCCACGAGCGCTGCGGCAGCGGATACTTTGTCGCGGGTAACCAGCTCCTCGATCTGTGCAATGCCCAGGTTGGCCCATAAGGGAAGATCATCCCCGATGATCGCCCGCATGTCGAAATCCCCGAAATAGGTATCATCTTCAAGGATGATCCGGCAGGACCCGAGTCCCATTCCCATCCCGAATTCATTGCACGCCATGGCCAGGTTCCGGTTGATCGTGCCGGCCATTTTTGTGCCGCCGGTCATGCTGCTCACCCACATGGGAACCCTGTGGGTTTTCCCCAGAAACATGAAGGGCTGTAATCCCTGACCGGGATGCGCCTGCAGCATCGGTTCATAGTGGAACCGCCTGTCCATCTCAGGGATCCCGGTCTGCGATTTGAATGCCAGCTCGATGTGGTCTCGTTTTCTGCTTTCAAGATGTTCCATGAAAAGGATTGTTTATCGGATTCCCAGTTTGCGCGCGATCACCAGCCGCAGGATCTCGGAGGTTCCCTCCCCGATCTCCAGGATGCGCTGGTCGCGGTAAAACCGCTCGATGGGATTCTCCTTCATCAGTCCATGCGCCCCGTGGATCTGAAGGGCCTCGTTGGCGACTTCCCTCGCAATCTCCGAGGTGTACAGCTTAGCCATGGCCGCTTCCTTGCCGAACGGCAGTTTCTGATCCTTGAGCCAGCAAGCTTTATAGAGAAGGTTGCGGGCCAGCTCGATCTTTGTGGCCATGTCTGCGAGCTTGAAAGAGTTGATCTGGAAGCTCCTGATGGGTTTCCCGAACTGGATCCTCTTCGAGGCATATTCCATGGCCATCTCGAAGGCCCCCCTGGCCAGCCCCAGTCCCATGGCGGCAATGGAGAGCCTGCCTCCGTCGAGTGTGGCCAGCATGATCTTTGCTCCCTTACCCCTTTCACCGAGCAGGTTCTCTTCCGGGACCTCCACATTGTCGAAATAGACCCTTCCGGTATCGGCCGCCCTCCACATCATTTTTGTCCGGATCGTCTCCACCCTGTAACCGGGGGTGTTGCGCTCGACCAGAATCACGGAGAGCTCTTTCCTGTTATCGCCCGGGTTCCCGGTGATCGCCTGGACTGTAATGCCTCCCGACATGGGTGAGGAAATGTTGGTGATATAGATCTTCTTCCCGTTGATGATCCACCTGCCGTTTTTCAGTTCGGCGGTTGTTTCCGTATTGTTGGAGTCAGATCCCGCGTTGGGCTCCGTCAGCCCGAATGCCCATAATTGCTCGCCGGAGGTGAGCATGGGAAGGAATTTCTCCTTCTGCCGGTCGGTGCCATACTGATAGATGGGCGCGATGCCCAGTGAATTATGTGCCGCCACGGTGGCAGCCTGGGAGGCGTCCACCCTTGCGATCTCTTCCACGGCCAGGATG
>JAXGMU010000113.1:0-9534 GCA_040768485.1 Bacteroidales bacterium | reverse complement strand
GCACAGGAAACCGGCGGTTCACTGGAGCAGGGATTTAAAGATCCGCCCGGATCGGCGTCGCCGAGGACCTGGTGGCACTGGACCGGGGGCAATGTGACGAAGGAGGGGATCACGAAGGACCTGGAATGGATGAAGCGGGTGGGGATCGGCGGGATGCACCTGGCAGATGTGGCGGCGGGACAGGGACAGGTGGTGGAGGACAAAATTCTGTTCAGATCCGAAGCGTGGCTTGACGCGGTTCATCATGCGGCATCGGAAGCAGAGCGGCTCGGACTGGAAATGTCGGTGTTCAGTTCTGCAGGCTGGAGCCTGACAGGCGGTCCGTGGGTGGCACCGGGGCAGGCCATGAAGAAGCTGGTATGGAGTGAGATGAGGCTGAAGGGGCCGGTGGATTTTTCGGGGAAACTGCCCGAACCTCCATCAAACGCAGGTCCCATCAGGAACCTGTCGGGAGGCCGCCCGGATCCGGAGGAGGTCCCGTTCTACAAGGACTGTATTGTGCTGGCATTTCCCACACCTGCGGATGCACTGAATTCTGTGCAGAAAGATCCCGTAATCCAGACGGGAACCGGCGTCCTGAACGGCGCACACCTGCTGGACGATGACCTGAATACATCACAGGCGGTCAGGCCGGGAAAGGACACCGATATCGCCTGGATCGAATTCACATGGGAAAAACCGTTCACCGCCCGGGCGCTCACCATCGGGAGCAGGGCAGGCATTCCAATCGGTACGCTGAAGGCAAGCATGGACGGGGACCGTTATCAAACCCTGGCCGTGCTGCCGGGAGCGCAGCTTTACCGTTCGGGCAAGGTGCAGACGATTTCCTTCCCGGAAACGACCGCAAGATACTTCAGGCTGGAATTTACAGGCGCACCCTTGCGGCCCGCGGAGGTAATGGCCGAAATCGACACCCGTCCCGATTCCGTATATATTTTCAACGAGATGAAATTCCATGCCTGTGCAAAGGTAAACAGGTGGGAGGACAAGGCGGGATTTTACCACCTGTTCGATTATGAACCTGTTGCATCAATCCCGGTACCGCCCACTTCGGTGATCGATCCGTCGGATGTGATTGATATCACTTCTTATCTGTCGGCGGACGGTTCCATCCGGTGGAAGGTTCCGGCAGGGGTGTGGACCATCATGCGGTTCGGATACTCCCTCACGGGTGCCAGAAACAGGCCGGCTGTTCCGGAGGGCACCGGCTACGAGGTGGATAAACTCAGCGGTGAGCATACCCGCGCCTATATCAAAGAGTATATGAGACCCCTTGCCGAAACCTTGGGTCCCCTGATGGGCAAAACGCTTCAGTATGTCATGCTGGACAGCTGGGAGGCCGGGATGCAGAACTGGACCGACCGGATGCTGGGCGAATTTAAACTCCGCAGGGGATATGACCTGACACCTTACCTGCCCTGCCTCTCGGGGTATGTGGTCGGGGACAGCGATATCAGCGACAGGGTGCTGTGGGATTTCCGCCGGACCCTGGCCGATATGTTCGCGGAAAACCATTACGGGGTGCTGTCGGAATCCCTGCATGAGATGGGGATCGGCACCTACGGGGAAGCATCCGGGGTGTCTCTCGAGATCCTTGAAGACGCGCTGCTGTGCAAGAAATATATGGACATTCCCATGGGAGAGTTCTGGTACAGGGCGCTTCATCCCGAGCTGATGTATTACCAGGACATCCGGGGTGCCGCTTCGGCGACACATGTGTACGGAAAAGAGATCGTTGCCGCCGAGTCTTTCACGGGCGGCGGGTACGAATCCCCCAACACGCTCAAAACAATCGGAGATTACTGGTTCACCCAGGGCGTGAACCGGATCGTCTTCCATACTTCGGCCCACCAGCCGCTGGACACCAAACCCGGCAATACGATGGTGGGCACCCATATCAACCGGAATATCACCTGGGCCGACAAAGCGGAGCCTTTCCTGACCTGCCTGGCAAGGAACTCATTCATGCTGCAACAGGGAAAATTTGTGGCCGATATTGCCTACCTGCTTGATGAAGGAGCTCCCTCGACCATGCCCATATGGGGACCGGGACTCAGGCCTGCCGCGCCCGAAGGATACGACTTCGACTATGTGAATGCGGATGTGCTGCAAAACAGGATGACTGTCGGCGGTGACGGGAGACTGACCCTCCCGGACGGCATGAGCTATGCATTGCTGGTACTTCCCGGAAGCCGGCACATGACGCTGCCGGTGCTGGAAAAGATCCATGAACTGGTGTCGGGTGGTGCCATTGTATGGGGACCGAAGCCGGAGTCCACGCCCGGCCTTGCTGGTTACCCCGGCTCGGAGCAGGTCATGCAGGAGCTGGTCTCGGAACTCTGGGGGGACCTGGACGGGATCAGCCGGACCCGGAGGGTGGTCGGCCGGGGGAAAGTCATCTGGGGTACGCCTCTCCGGACAATTCTTGAGATGGAGGGGATCGACCCGGATGTGGAATACGCAAAACCCCTCGATTCGAAGATCCACTGGATACACCGCAGGACGGGAGATGCCGATATCTACTTTATCGTCAATGGATCGGACAGGTGCCTCGATACGGAGGTGCGGTTCCGTGTCGCGGGCAGGGAAGCGGAGATCTGGGATCCGGCAACGGGCGGGACTTTTGCAGCGGGGTATTCGATTTCGGACGGCAAGACGGTGGTTCCGCTTCACCTGGACGGGCACCAGTCGGTTTTCGTGGTGTTCCGCAACAGTGCAGCGGCAGATACGCGGACCGTCAGCCGGGTATCACCGGTCGTGCTGGATACCATCACCGGACCATGGGAAGTATCTTTCCCGCCTGATATGGGCGCGCCCAAAAAGATCACCCTCGAACGGCTGGAATCGTGGACGCTGAATGAAGAAGAAGGCGTAAAGTATTTTTCCGGGACTGCCGTGTACCGGAAAAAGATGAAGGTGCCGGGCGACTGGCTGGACCAGGGGACGACCATCATGCTGGACCTGGGAGAGGTGGGGGATATGGCCGAAGTACGGGTGAACGGCCTACCGGCAGGTTTGCTGTGGCACGGACCTTTCAGGGTGGATGTGTCTGGATTGCTCAGAGAGGGGACCAATACCCTCGAGATCGAAGTCACCAACCAGTGGACCAACAGGCTGATGGGGGACAGGCAATTGCCGGAGGGAAAGAAGGTCCTCGGTTCACCGGTTTCCATGTTCAGCTTCCCCATGACAGGGAGGGGCAGGGAACTGGCCAGATCCGGGTTGCTCAGTCCGGTCACCCTGGTACAATCTCACGAGCATTCCCGGTAACCACGATATCAATATTTGTAATTATTCAGTGATCATATCAAAAACAATGAAAAACGAAAGTGCAAAAGCCGTCTTCCTCCTGCTGGTCCTGGCGGGATCTTTTTCCCTGGTTCAGAGCCAGAACAGGCCGGATGTGGTTGCGGGGATCCCGGTCAATTACGATGAATCGAAGGTGGGGACCTACACCCTTCCGGATCCGCTGGTGATGCTGAACGGCCTGAAAGTGAAAGATGCGGAGACCTGGTATGAGAAACGGAGACCCGAGATCGTTGGCCTCTTCGAGGAGCATCAGTACGGGCGCATGCCGGGTAAGCCGGAAAACATGTCCTTCGACGTGTTTGATCCGGGTACCCCCGCCCTGGACGGCACCGCGCTCAGGAAGCAGGTCACGGTGTATTTCACGGAGGATACATCCAATTACAAAATGGACATCCTGATCTACCTGCCGGCAGATGCAACCGGTCCGGTGCCGCTTTTCCTGAACCTGGGATTTACCAATTCGACCGTAGTGGACGATCCGGGCGTTAAGCAGGGAACGATCTGGAACAGGGATGGGAAAAGGGTTCCCGTGGACAGCAATTTCAGGTTCGGGAGAATGAACGTGAACCAGTTCCTGGCGGAGGGGATCGGCTTTGCAAACATTTATTACGGGGATATTGAACCCGATTTCGGGGAAGGGATCCGCTACGGCATCAGGGGTTATTATCTGGAACCCGGGACAGGTTACCCCGCACCGGATGAATGGGGTGCGATTTCTGCCTGGGCATGGGGACTCAGCCGGGCGATGGATTACTTCGAGACTGATCCGCAGATCGATTCAGACAAGGTGGCCATTTTCGGGGTTTCGCGCCTGGGTAAAACAGTTTTGTGGGCGGGCGCCCACGACACCCGGTTCGGGATGGTCATCGCCAGCTGCGGGGGAGAGGGCGGGGCTGCCCTTTCGAGGCGCTGGTACGGGGAGACGATCGATCACATGACCCATTGCACCAGGTACTTTTATCAGTTTGCCGGCAACTGGAGGGATTACAAAGATGACCCTGGCCAATCGCCGGTGGACGGACACATGCTGGTGGCGCTGATGGCTCCGAGGCCGCTTTTGCTGCAGACGGGCAACACGGATTACTGGTCCGATCCGAAGGGGGAGTTCCTGGCCGCGGTTACCGGGGGCCCTGTTTATGAACTGCTCGGGAGAAAATCACTGGGTACGGATGTGATGCCCGGGGCGGGTGAGCCCATTCTGAACGATCTCGGCTACTTTATGCACGACGGGGGCCATGGCGCATTGCCCGCGGATTTTGAGGTCTTCATCAGATTCATGAAGATGCATTTCTGAGGATTGGGTTTACGATTTGTCTACATCCGCCTTGCTCTTCTTTCAGGATCTTTTCCATGATATCCATCTCGTCTTTCTCATCAAAAAGAACTTATATAACCCTCATCAGTTCAATAAATAAACCCAGCTAAATACTTTCAATATTTGACCATGAATATTGCACGGTATTGCTTCTCTATTGCTTTGATCTCATCTGGCGTTAATTCATGAAATTCCTTTATTTTTTTATGCGTTACATGAAAAACGCTTAAAAATTTGATGATTCCATTGAGAATAAATCCAAGGTGGACCTGAGAATGGATCGTACTTTCAGGTGCCGATGAAATGATACCTCCAGCCAGGCGCTCTGCAGCTGAATGCTTCTTATATATTCTTCAACTCGCTCAAACAGTTTCTTGAGAGTAGTAGATTGACCCCTTCATACTTCAGGCTGAAAACAAGATTTCCATACAATGTGTTTTGTGGCCTGTGTCTTGGCGTAAAAACACTCCATTCCGGATTCTGGTATTGTCTACCATGAAAAATATGTATGAAGCATGAAATTCTTTTATTATTTTATGCGTCACATGAAAAACGATTACAAATTTACCGCTGCATCATGACCGTTCACAGTAAGACTGCTCTCCTTCCCTTTCTTGTTGCCGGGGTGCTGATGTCCTGTACGAACAGGGATTCATCCGCTCCGGATAAGCCTTCCGGGCCATCCCCCAGGCTTGAGCTGACCGCTGAACAGGCCGGCCGGCTTGCCGGGCTTCCCCTCGCCTGCATCGATACGCAGTATCCCAACAAGCCGGGACAGGTCCTGGCGGGAGATGAAGAGCTGCTCTCTCCAAAAGAGATGCATCCTGCCTTTTACGGGTGTTTCGACTGGCATTCGTCGGTACACGGACACTGGTCCCTGGTGTGGCTTGTCAAAAATTTCCCGGAGCTGGAAGGCAGGGAAAAGATCATTGAAAAGCTCCGGGAACATATTTCCACGGAAAACATCCTGACGGAGCTTCGGTATTTTGAGAAACCCCATGAAAAAACCTTTGAACGGACCTACGGCTGGGCATGGCTGCTGATACTAGCAGAGGAATTGCATACCTGGGAGGATCCGGTGGCCCGTGAGCTTGAAGCCGGCCTGCAACCGCTCACCGGTCATATCGTGAAAGCATACCTTGAATTTTTACCAAAGCTGGTATACCCGGTAAGGGTGGGCACCCATGCCAATACCGCCTTTGGCCTGTCGCTGGCATGGGATTATGCAGAGCTGACCGGCCAGGACAGCCTGAAGACGATGATCTCGGAAAAGGCCAGGGAGTTTTTCCTCGGCGACATCAACTGTCCGCTCTCCTGGGAGCCCGGGGGATTCGATTTTCTTTCTCCATGCCTCCAGGAGGCGGATATCATGCGGAAAGTTCTGCCGGAAGAAGAATTCCGCTCCTGGTTAAAAGGATTTCTTCCCGGACTCTCCGGGGCGGACTTCAGTCTTGAGCCGGGAGTGGTTTCCGACCGCACGGACGGGCACCTGGTTCATCTGGACGGGGTGAATTTCAGCCGGGCATGGTGCCTTTACGGAATTGCCGCCACATTGCCTGAATATTCGCATCTGATCCCCATTGCCAATGCGCATATCAGCCACAGCCTTCCCAGCATCATGGATGATTCATACGAAGGGAGCCACTGGCTGGGAACCTTCGCGATCTGCGCACTGAAGGATCAGCCGTAAAGGATCCTGACCGGGATGTTTCAATTTCACGGATTGGCATGAATTGGTTACTTTTAAGAAAAAAGATATGTCTGAGATCGAAGGGATCATTGATGAGCTTGTCAAGTTTCGCGATGAGCGTAACTGGAAACAGTTCCACAGTACGAAGGATCTTTCCCTGGCCATTTCAATTGAAGCTGCTGAGTTGAATGAGTTGTTTCTCTGGAAATCTGTTGAAGAATCCGAGAAAGTGGATAAGGCCAGGATAAAAGAGGAACTGGCTGATGTATTTGCATTTGCTTTCTTGCTGGCAGACAAGCACGGTTTTAATGTGAAACAGATCGTCTCGGATAAGATCAAACTGAACGGATTGAAATATACCGTTGAGAAATCAAGAAATATCGCCAAAAAATATACTGACCTCTGATACCTCAGACTCCCAGCCTTTTCAATCGTGATTCAACAACGGCGATATATTTCTCCTTCATTTCCTCAGACAGGAAAGAATTATTTATTTCCTGGATCCATCCGGGTTTTGCATGGAATATTGATTCAACTGTTTTGTGGATCACTTTATCTTTGATCTCACATCGTTCTCCGCCAAAATAATTGATAAGCATTTGTCTGGTTAATTTCTTTTTCCTGCCTTTCAGGGGTAATGCGATCTCATCAGAAGCATGTTTCAGTTCGATGGTTGTATTCAGTAGATCATAACAGGGTGAAATCTCAATTTTGCCATCCCGGTTGATAATGGAAAAGTTCTTGAGATGCATATCCTCGTTCCCGGTGACAAAGCAGAATAATACGAGTTTAAATAGTTTTACTTTTTCCACAGCGGGAAAAGTGCAATGCGCACTGACAAGTTCAACAACTTTTTCCATGCTGGAATTATATTTCGTATCACGGCTTAATCCTGCCAGCTGGGCGAAATCTTCAACCGGGATTTTATCCTTCTGGCTTTTTCTGTCAAACCTTTTAATGAAATAAGTTAGCGAGTTGTCTTTTGCCCATATCATTCCGTGAAGTGGTACCTCCAGACCAATTAATCCTGCCAATCGCATCGTCAGATCTTCATTTTCAGGCATTTGAGGGTATATATGGTGTTGGGGTTTGAGTATATACTTCCCATATTTATCGACAATATCAAATTTCTCTTCTTTGATGCTTAATACCGCACTGAGCTTTGGTTGAATACCCTGAACCGACATTTTACTGCTTCGATGATACGCTTCTTCCCTTTGCTCCTCAGCTGTGTATTCAAGCTGTTTAAACCGGGACAGGCCGGCTGCCAGCAGTTTAAGTCCTTTTTCACTATATCTGCGATCACCGCAGGGCAAATATGTAATTGGGCATTTATTCATTCTGTGATCTCCATTACCGTGACCGCACCAACCATGTCTTCCCCAACAGTTATTAATTGAGAGAACAAATCATCTCTGTCAATTTTATTCAATTTCAATAAACCTTCCAGCTGAATACCTTCTGGCAGTAATCCTTCGAAAAACGGAGGGAATCTGGTATACATGTATTTCTTCCGGGATGGAAGCATTGTCCGGGATACTTCAGGTCCATCATACCCTTCATGATATTCAAAAACATATTCGGCGCCCTGCTTTGCTTCACTAAGAATGCCTGCTTCAACTCCATTGACAAATACTCTAGCTTTTCTCATTCTTATATATTTGATTATCAAATAATGGACTTGTTAATTTCATCTCAATATTTAAAACTTTCAGGATTTTCTTCAGTGTATTGAGTTTAACTGTCTCCTTACCTTTTTCAATATCGAACACAACTGTTTTCCCAACTCCTGCAAGTTCTGCCAGCTGGATCTGGGTAAGTTTTGCAGCTTTGCGATGCATCTTAATGATGGTCGCTAATTCTTCAACTTCTGACATGTTTTTACTGTTATAGCGGTAAATATAAGTAATTAATTTGGGATCGCCATGCTTTTTGCAAAATATTACCGCTATAGAGGTAAAAGCCGGGTCAGTCTTCAAGGACCTGTTCCGTATCCGCCACAAACATCCTTGTGCTTTGGGAATACGCACCTCCGTTGGGATCGGGGTATACCAGGTCCACGTAGAATGCACGGTATCCCGATTCGGGGAAATCAACCGCGAATTGGACCTCGCCCGCGAATTGGCTCTCACCCGAAAATTGCACCTCACCTCCGGAATTTCCGTTCAGGTCCCTTCTCACAAAGGTTTCATCCCGGAAATCACGGTCCTCCGAATCGGCCGTCCAGAGGAATGCACCCAGGAGCTCTTCAGCGGTTGCTTCCACCGAGAGCAGGACACCTGTCTCCGATGGCGCCACGCTCCAATTGCATACGGGATAGGGGCCCCCTGAAAGCGATCTCCCGAAGAAGGCACTCAGGGCCCTCAGCGCCTGCTCTTTATCCCCCAGGTCATGGCCTGCATTGGGAACATAGTGAAGGAAGTTCTCGCCGGGAATGTCATCCAGGTAATGTTTGACGGCATCCACCGGCCAGTATTCATCGTTCGTCCCGATAAAGATCATCTTGGGCATGGTCAGGCTTGCCCTGTAGGAATAGGGATCGATCATCGTGGCGATGGCCTGGCCGGTCTCGGAATGCACCGACTGCGGAATACCCAGATCGACATAATCCTGGATCTGGACGCTGTAATCGCCCCAGACCTTCACCTGGTAATCCAGGTTAACGGGCATATTCAGCACATCGATCACCATGGGGGCAATGGCGCCCACCCGTTCATCCTGCGATGCGGTGAGCCAGGTTGTCCATCCCCTTTTGGATGCACCCGCGAGAGTAAAATCCGTGACCTGGTGGTCCAGTCGGTCTGCAGAAAACTCCTGGACCGCATCCATGGCCCTGGATGCAGCCTTGACCATGGGAAACAGCAGCGGCCAGGTATAATCCCCATCCTCCCTGAAATTCTGAAGGGTGTATGAGATCAGTGCATCCTCGGAAAGGTCATCATAAAGGGGCTGGTTGGGGACCTGCCAGAGAATCGCCACAACCGCATTGTTTTTCATGGCCAGAAGGGAGAAGACAGTGATATACAATTCATCAAGTTCTCCTGCCACGGGATTCCCGTTTTCATTCCTGCCGCCGTCGATAAACAGCAATGCGCCGTTGTGATGATTTTCATGGGGCACCAGCACCGAAAGGGTATGCTTCCAGGTATACTCACGCCACTGCTGCGAGGTCAGAAGCAGGGTGTATACCGAATAGCCATCATATTCCGCAGACCCGGTA
>JAXGMU010000112.1:2387-9676 GCA_040768485.1 Bacteroidales bacterium | reverse complement strand
CTGATATGCCGGTCATTGTAAAAATTGCCATGGCCACCTGCAGTCTGGCAGCAGGAGCAGGGAAGATCATGCAATTCATGACTGAAGAGCTTGAGAAGCGCGGTATTGACGCATCCATCGTTGGAACCGGATGTATGGGTTACTGTTATGCTGAACCCACCATCGAGGTGACCCTGCCCGGTCAGGAGCCCGTTGTTTTTGGATACGTGGATCTAAGAAAGGCGGACCACATCATTGAACGGTACATCAAGCAGGGTGAATTGGTGGATGGTGTTATCCCGGTGAATTACAAAAAAGTGGAAGAACTATAGAATGAATGAGATGTCTGAAAATCAGGTAAAATCTATCCCCAGGAAAAAGCAGATCCGCATCGCGCTGAGAAACTGCGGTGTGATTGATCCGGAAAGAATTGAAGAATACATTGAAAAAGACGGGTATTTTTCACTTGGCAGGATCCTGACAGAACTAACCCCGGAAGAAACCATCCGCATCGTGAAGGATTCGGGATTAAGGGGGAGGGGCGGTGCCGGATTCCCCACGGGTTTGAAATGGGAGTTTGCCCTGAAAAACAAGTCAGACCAGAAATATGTGGTCTGCAATGCGGATGAGGGAGATCCGGGTGCATTCATGGACAGGTCCATTCTGGAAGGTGATCCCCATTCAGTGCTTGAAGCGATGACCATCTGCGGATATGCCATCGGGGCTGACACCGGATATATTTACATCCGGGCAGAATACCCGCTTGCCATCGAAAGGTTGAAGACTGCCATTGCCCAGGCGCGGGAATTCGGTTTTCTGGGGAAAGCCATTTTTGGCACAAAGTTCAACTTCGATATTTTTCTCAAATACGGAGCAGGTGCTTTTGTCTGCGGTGAAGAAACAGCGTTGATCCATTCCATGGAAGGCCGCAGGGGGGAGCCCAGCCTGAAGCCTCCTTTCCCTGCAGAGAGCGGATACCTGGGGAAGCCCACCAATGTGAACAATGTGGAGACCTTCGCGAACATCCCTGTGATTTTTCAGAAAGGACCGGAATGGTTTCATGGGATCGGGACCGATAAATCAAAGGGGACAAAGGTCTTTGCACTTGCCGGGAAGGTGAACAATGTGGGATTGATCGAAGTACCCATGGGGACAACCATCCGAGAGGTGATCTTCGAAATTGGAGGGGGGATCAGGGAAGGGAAAAAATTCAAAGCAGTACAGACGGGAGGCCCATCCGGGGGATGCCTGACCGAAAAGCACCTGGATACGCCCATCGATTATGAGAACCTGATTGCCTGCGGCTCCATGATGGGATCCGGAGGAATGATCGTGATGGATGAGGATGATTGCATGGTTTCGGTAGCCAGGTTCTTTCTGGATTTTACCGTCGAAGAGTCCTGTGGAAAATGTGCTCCCTGCAGGATCGGGAACAAACGCTTATATGAACTGCTGGACAGGATCTGTACAGGGAAAGGGGAGATCGAGGACCTGGACCGGCTGAGGAACCTAAGCATCGTTATCAAGGATACTTCATTGTGCGGACTGGGACAGTCTTCTCCAAACCCGGTACTTTCGACCCTGGACAACTTTTATGATGAATACATCAGCCATGTGGTAGATAAGAAATGCCCATCGGGAGTGTGCCGGGACCTGCTGGAGTATTTCATTGTGGAAGAGAACTGTGTGGGATGCACGGCATGTGCGAGGGCATGCCCGGTGGGAGCGATAAGCGGTGAGCGCAAGGAACCGCATGTTATCAATCCCGAGATCTGCATTAAATGCGGGGCCTGTATGGAGAAATGTAAATTCGATGCGGTCATACTGAGATAAAAGATACAAGATGAAGATGGTGAATATAACCCTGGATGGGAATCACATTGAGGTGCCTGCAGGCACAACCATTTATGAGGCTGCGAAGCAGGTGCATATTGATATACCTGCCCTTTGCTATATGGATTTAAAGGATTTGAATATCCGCAACAGGCCCGGGGGCTGCCGCATATGTGCGGTGGAGGTCGAAGGACGCAGGAACCTGGCACCCTCCTGCTCGACAGCTGTGGAGGAGGGGATGGTCGTGAAAACCAACAGTGTCCGTGTGATCAATGCACGCAGAACGGTGATGGAGCTGATCCTTTCCGACCATCCGAAAGATTGTCTTACCTGTGCCAAGTCGGGGCAATGCGACCTGCAGCAGATGGCCATCAGGCTTGGTATCCGTGATATACCCGGTCAGGAATATGCAGAAATGTCAACATACCGGCTCGATACCTCTCCGTCCATTATCCGGGAGTTGGACAAGTGCATTATGTGCAGGCGATGTGAGACCATGTGCAACGATTTTCAGACAGTCGGAGCTTTGCACGCCATCAACCGGGGTTTCTATGCTGTGGTGGCTCCGGCTTTCGAAATGAATCTGGAACATTCGCCTTGTACATATTGCGGACAGTGCGTGGCGGTCTGTCCAACCGGAGCCCTTACAGAAGTGGATCACACAGGAAAGGTGATTGCGGCACTGAATGATCCGGCAAAAACGGTGGTTGTTCAAACCGCTCCTGCCGTGCGGGCGGCACTGGGCGAAGAATTTGGAATGAAACCCGGAACCCTGGTCACCGGTAAGATGGTCACAGCCCTGCGCCACCTTGGATTTAATTATGTATTTGACACTGATTTTGCGGCGGACCTGACGATCATGGAGGAGGGGACCGAGTTCCTCGGGAGACTCACACGGTTTCTGAATGGAGACACGGAAGTACAAATGCCGATCCTCACTTCATGCTGTCCCGGATGGGTAAATTTCTTCGAACACCATTTCCCCGAGTTGAAAGACATCCCATCCACCGCAAGGTCCCCGCAGCAGATGTTCGGGTCTGTTGCGAAATCATATTTTGCTGAGAAAATCGGAGTGGAGAGAAAGGATATGGTGGTGGTTTCCATCATGCCGTGCCTTGCGAAAAAGTATGAATGTCAGAGGGAGGAATTCATGGTGGATGGAGTTCCGGATGTGGATATCAGCATCTCAACCAGGGAACTGGCCCATCTGATCAAGCAGGCCAATCTTGATCTGGCGGAAATGACTGATGGGGATTTTGATCAGCCCCTCGGGGAATCCACCGGGGCAGGGGTGATCTTCGGAACCACCGGCGGCGTTATTGAAGCCGCAACGAGGACAGCATATGAGATTTACACGGGAAAAACACTTGAGAAGATAGACTTTGAGCAGCTCAGGGGAATGGACGGGCTCAGGTCCGCCACCCTGGATTTTGGGGGCCAGGAAATTCGGATCGGCATTGCACATGGACTCGGGAATGCGAGAAAACTGCTGGAGGAGATCAAATCGGGCAAATCGCAGTACCATGCGATCGAGATCATGGCCTGTCCGGGTGGATGTATCGGGGGAGGAGGCCAGCCGCTGCATCACGGAGATGCATCCATTCTGCAGGCCAGAGCGAAGGCCATATACGAGGAAGACCGGAATAAAAAGATCCGGAAATCCCATGAGAATCCGTTCATCCAGCAATTGTACGCCGAATACCTGGGAGAACCATTGAGCGAAAAGGCACATGCATTGCTGCACACGCATTATTTTGATCGCCGGAAAAGAGTCTTCCAGATCTAATTTTAAAACATCCATCGGCCATGTCAAGCGTAAAAATAGAACTAAGAAAGGACCAGGTTGAAAAAATCCATGGAACCTGTGAACAGTTCGGGAACAGCGAAGGTGAATTGATCAATATCCTGCACAGGGTCCAGGGAACCTTCGGGTACCTTCCTGCAGAGGTGCAGGAGGTGATTGCGGAAAAGTTAAATATACCGGTTGCCCGGGTGTACGGAGTGGTCACATTTTACTCATACTTTACCATGATCCCCAAGGGTGAATTCCCCATTTCTATCTGTACGGGGACAGCCTGTTATGTAAGGGGGGCGGAAAAAGTCCTGGCCGAGTTTAAAAAAGAACTTCAAATTGAGGTGGGGGAAACCACCCCGGACGGAATATTCTCGCTGAGCTGCCTTCGTTGTGTGGGTGCATGCGGACTTGCACCGGTTGTGCTCGTTGGGGATAAAACCTATGGCCGGGTGGCCCCGGATGATGTAAAGGAGATTATCGGTGAGTACCGGTCCTGATCAGTGTGTAAATGCCACTGACCGACAGCAATATCTCATTGACATGCTATTTTATGACATAGCACGGGATATTTGATTTTAGTAAGGAAAAATAGTACATTTGAAGTGGACGTAAGATTGCAAAACCGTACTTGAATGAGGTTATTTGCAACAGTAGTCCTATGCGCCCTGTCCACCTTGTGGATTCCATCCTGCAATAAGTCCGACGAGGCAAAGCTGATGCCGGTCACAACAGACTCGGATCAGGCTCTTGAATATTACCGGGAGGGGATGGTCGCATTCGACCAGGTTAAATTCAGCGAGGCCATGGATCAATTAAAAATGGCCGTGGAACTGGATCCGGATTTCTTCATGGCCTATTTCTGGATGTATTTAATGTCAGGTAAAGGTGCCAAAAAGATAGCGGATGCGGCCATGCAGTCCGATGCGCCGTTGAATGCGGGAGAGAAGCATATCAAAACCGCATTTAAGTACCTGGTCAGTGGCCAGTATGAGAAAGTGGTGGAAAATCTGAAAGCGGCAATCCAGTTGTACCCGGAGGATCCGGACGTTCATAAAATATTATATATCATTCAATTTCAGATCATGTGGGACCTGGAAGGTGCCGTTGAAACACTTGAGAATGCCATTAAGGCGATCCCGGATTATCCACTTGCTTACAATCAGCTCGGATATGCGCTGATGGAACTTGAGGAGTTCAAGAAGGCCGAAGAAGCATTTGATACCTATATCCGTCTTGCTCCCGATATCGCCAATCCATATGATTCAAAGGGTGATTTCTACATGAATACCGGACAGTACGAGGCAGCCTATGAAAGCTATATGAAAGCTTTTGAAACAGACTCAACCTTCACTGTCAGCAAGAAAAAGGCCTGGAAAGCCAGAGAGCTCATGGAAGATTGACCTCTTCATAAAAGTAGCTCTTCCTGTTTTCGATCTCATCAAATGTATATACCCTGTGTGGTGCATATTGCAGCACGTAATTGATGATGGCAAAATCCCCGATGCACATGATGTTGTGACAAAGCAGGAAAGTGGCTGAGAAGAGAACCGCCTGTGGAAACCAGAGGATGGTGACCGCTGCCGTGAGCAGATTAATGGCCACGAACGGAGTCAGGGCCAGGAAATAAAGCTCCCCGCCCGTTACCGGATACCTGTCCGCAGTCACATAGAAGATGAACTGCTGCAGGTCCGCTCCGAATTTGATTTTCCGTGCTCCCAGGATAAGGTAGGCCAGTCCGTGAAGCAGCTCATGGAGGGGAATGACCAGGATACTCCCGGCAAAAATTCCGGTCACGGATTGTTTGATGGTCAGGGACCAGGTAAGATGCCCGTTATGCAGCCCGGAAATGATCACATACAGAATGAAAAGAAAAAGCGCAGCATTCAGAGTGGTATACAGCAATGAAAAGAAAGTTCTCCTTCGGATGTGATCCAGAACGAAGGGGATCATATCATCAAAATCCAGTTCAAGCACCTGCCTGTAGGCGGGATCTTTTTTCAGGGTATCCACATCCGGTTTGCCGTTTTTACCCATCACCCAGAATATATGAAAAAGTGGTATGCTGAGATGCCATACGGGCATATTTCCGGGCTTCTGAAGTCAGCCCTCTTTTTTCGCAGACCCTTGAAAGTCCCATATACCCAATGGCCTGGAACCTGTCGGTGAACGGGCCGAGGTGTTCCGCCATCTCAATGACCCTGAGATATTTTTTCCGCGCCAGCCCGAGGTTCCCTGTTTCTTTCTCTGCCATAAATGCGCCAGCAGTTTCGATCACCAAAGTAACATACGGGTTCTCCATCTGGTCCATATTTTCAATCACCTTCCTGACTTCCCGGAAACGGCCCTGGTGAAGAAGAATGATGATCAGATGTCCCTTGTAGTATATGTTCCCGGGATAGTCCGCGCAGAGTTTTTTTGCGTAATATGCCGCCGATTCCAGCTCCTCCTCATAATGCAGTTGTATCAGTGACATAAAAAACAAGGATTCCACCCGAAGGTAGACGGTCTCTTGAATGGCTTTATTCAGCTGGATCAGTCCCAGGGCTTTATCGCCATGTTTCATAAAGGCGATAAGGGGCTTGTACACAGGATGCGCTTGGGGATAAGCTTCGATATAATAATTATACAACCCGGTTGAAAAGTAAAACTCACTGAAATCTTCCTTTAACCGGAATCCCTCCAGGGTGTGCCTGTACATGGTCCCTAATTCAGGAATGATTTTGAGAGTCTGACCGTTATCGGCCCAGAACATGACCTTGAAAGCCCTGCCGAACAGCTCGAAAAAGACACCTTCAAGGTACGTTTTCTCCGATGCGAGAAAGGGTTCGGCAAGATTCACGGTTTTGTCCATTAATTGCAGGAACTGGTCCGATTTTTTGTTTTCCTGGGTCAATGGAAAATTCTCCCAGTAAATGATCAGGGCATGAAGAAAATAAGGAACAGGATGGTCCGGGGTCAAGTTCAACAGTTCCTGCTGGTAATCCCTTGCGGTGGCAAATGAAAAATTATAGGTGTGCCGGAGGCAAATATCCACTTTCTCCAGCAATTCGGGCCTGTTCAGGTAGGTCACCACAGGTTGTTGCCCTGAAACCTGCACCTGTCCGATAAACTGGGCGATCAATATCAGAAAGATCCCTTTGATCCGCGTCACAAGGCAAAGATAACAGATGGGAAGGGTAAAAAAAAAGACCGTCCATTAAATGGACGGCCTTCCCATATCCCGGTAACCGGACATTATTCAATAACCCTAACCTTGTTTGCAATTTGGCCGTTACCGGTGTTGATGATGATGAGATACATGCCTGATTCAAGATCGCTGACCGGAAATTCAACGGTATGGCTTCCCGTGTAGACATATCCCTGATCCAGAATTCTGACCCGCTGGCCCAGCATATCATACATCTCCAGGGTGACTTCACTCTCTTCCGTCAACTCAAACCTGATGTTGAAAAATTCACGGGCAGGATTCGGGTAAATGGATACAGTGGATTTGTCAATGCTCATTTCCCGGATGCCTGTGGAAGGTGTGATCACCGCATCGATCACATGCACCACACCGTTATCAGCTTCAACATCAGCCACGATCACACGGGCATTGTTGATAAATACATCACTCCCGGAAATGGTCACGATGCTGTCGCCGTTCAGGGTGGTTGCGAACTGACCGCTGGTCAGGTCACCG
>JAXGMU010000112.1:0-2287 GCA_040768485.1 Bacteroidales bacterium | reverse complement strand
CGGTCACCACGATGCTGTCGCCGTTCAGGGTGGTTGCGAACTGACCGCTGGTCAGGTCACCGGATGCCACGCTGGCTCCCAGCACATGATAAAGCAGTACATCGGTGAGTGCTCCCGACGGGTCAGCCAGCAGGCTGGCCACCAGGCCCTCGGGCAGATTTTCGAAAGCTGCATCGGTGGGGGCGAATACGGTAAAGGGTCCGTCTCCTGCCAGCACATCGGCCAGTCCGGCTGCAATAACAGCAGCTTCCAGGGTGTTGTGGTCGGGACTTGCTATGATAATATCCGCCACGGTTGTTCCGGGTACGATGACCGCATCGATCACATGAACCACACCGTTGTCGGTTTCAATATCGGCGGCGGTCACCATGGCATTGTCGATGTATACGCTGCCACCGTCGATGGTCACTTTGATGCTGTCGCCGTTGACCGTGGTGATCATCTGTCCGTCGGAAAGATCCGTGGACATGGCCTTACCGGCAACCACATGGTAAAGCAGGATCTGGGTGAGTTCACCTTTGGGATCAGCCAGCAGGCTGGCCACCAGGCCCTCGGGCAGATTTTCGAACGCTGCATCGGTGGGGGCGAACACGGTGAACGGACCGGATCCTGAAAGGGTTCCCTGGAGAGAAGCTGCAGCGATGGCGGCTTCGAGGGTATTGTGGTCAGCACTTCCGGCGACGATTTCGTAGACCGTCGAACCGGGAGTGATCACTGCATCGATCACATGGACGATCCCGTTATCGGTTGTGATATCGGCCACGGTCACCATGGCATTGTTGATGTACACGCTTGAACCGTCAACGGTCACCACGATGCTGTCGCCGTTCAGGGTGGTTGCGAACTGACCGCTGGTCAGATCACCGGATGCCACGCTGGCTCCCAGCACATGATAAAGCAGTACCTGGGCAAGGGCTCCGGTCGGATCGGCTAGCAAAGCATCAATGACACCGTCAGGCAGGGCATTGAATGCATCGTCAGTGGGGGCGAATACGGTGAAAGGGCCCGCACCTGACAGGTCATCATCAAGTTCGGCGGCAATCACCGCGGTCTCAAGGATCGTGTGATCGGGACTGTTCACAATGACATCCACGACCGTCTGGGACATAGCTGCACTGGAAATCATCAGTGCCACCATTGCCAGAATGGAATTCCAGATCATTTTCGCAGGAAATTCCAGAACTGAGGTTCGTAAAATTGCTTTCATGGTCGAATGTTTAAAGATTTGTTTCAAACGTTAAACAGAAAATAGGTAATAATGTTTAAAAGTTAATAAAAATAATTAAACAAAAAGATATAAAAAACTAAATATCAGTTAATTGAAGAATGCGATTATTTTGCTTTTTAACATTTGAGATGTTCTGAAAAAGACTCGGATTCCCCGCTTTTTTTTGCACTTTTGTGTTTGGAGGAACCTTTGATGATCCAGATCGGGGACAAAATTGTCAGCAGGGATCTTTTTCAGGAGCATTTTGTCTGTGACATGCACAGGTGCATGGGAAACTGCTGCGTATATGGTGATTCAGGGGCTCCGCTGGAAGAAGAGGAAACAGAACTGCTGGAAAAGCATCAGGCTGAACTCAGCTGTTACATGCGGTCCGGGGGAATCCGGGCGATCAAAATACAGGGACCATGGGTCATCGATCATGATGGAGACAGGGTCACACCGCTTGTGGATCATGAGGAATGTGCCTACGCTGTCTTTCAAAACGGGGTGGCCCGCTGTTCCATTGAAATCGCCTTCAGTGAGGGCTCTGTCCCGTTTCGAAAACCGGTATCGTGCCACCTTTACCCCGTACGGATCAGCAAGCTGAACAAAGCCATTGCTCTGAATTATCACAGCTGGAGCATATGCGAACCGGCCAGGTTGCTCGGTAAACAGAGAAATATCCCGGTATTCCGGTTCCTGGAGGATGCGCTCACCCGTGTGTTCGGGAAAAGTTTCTATGATGAACTGGAGTCCGTTTACCGGGAAATCAAGAAAGAGACGACACAGTCGATTTGACATGCACTTAAATTATATGATGATGAAACAGATCAGGGATTATATCGATATACACAGGGAACGGTTCCTGGAAGAGTTGTTTCAACTGATCCGAATCCCGTCCATCAGCGCATTTGCGGATCGGAGGGAAGATATGATCAAAGCTGCTGAAAGTCTTAAAGCATCCTTGCTGGAGGCCGGTGCTGATCGCGCAGAGGTAATGGATACCAGTGGCTTGCCCGTGGTCTTCGGGGAGAAGAAAGTGGACCCCTCCCTTCCAACGGTGCTGGTTTACGGGCATTA
>JAXGMU010000111.1:0-9778 GCA_040768485.1 Bacteroidales bacterium | reverse complement strand
CCCCAGTGATAACATAAAGGTCCGAAAGCACCCAATTCATTCCTCCATATTCATGCTTCATTATTTCCTGAAGCTCTACGTCGTTAATGCAAGACATGTGTTCATATAGCCAATCTGCAAGATCAACAGCTATTGTTAAAGCCAGAGGGATGTTGCATATCCGATAGACATCAATCAAACCGGAAAATAGTTTTTCCATCACATAGTAAGGTTCACCATGGCCCTTCGACCAATCATCAAATCCAGCGAAGTAACCTTCTTCCTCGAGTTTTTTAAATATTTTATTCCCATCTGTACTTCCTAATAAATAACCGTTGTTTTTTATTTGACATTCTCTTAAATCATCCAGTATGTAATTGATATTATCATAATATGTACTCGTTCCTGTCATAGCATATAAACGGTAAATGCCTGACAGATAAAATGATAATGCTACTCCTGGAAGAGATTTTGTTTCCCAGCCAGGGTAACGCGGTGCTCTAGGTTCGATTCCACTTTCAATTCTGAAAGGTGCCAGTAATCGGTCAAGGTCAAGGCTTAATAAATATCGTGCCTCCGCATCCTGAGATTCTTTGAAGAGTCCGTCTAACAATCTGACTTCCCCGACAGAAAAATTCTGAACTTTGTAAGGTACTAATTGTTGTGCTTTTGTTACATATTCACATGAACTAATACTACTACAGGATTGAGTCACAATAAGCAATATCAGAATAGTGGGGCACATATTCAATAATGGAAGTTGTATGTAACGGTGTACTGCCATTGGATGGCATATTCTTATTTTGAAATTTCTCATTTCCATTCTACTCTTGTGTATAGAGATCATAAGTATATTTGATTAATTGATTAATAATTCAATGGTGAAATTTTCGTAGTATCAACTTCCACATTAGTCAATCATTCAATAATATGTTATAAGGACAAGAATTCTTTGAATATGGATTATCTGGTACGATTTTATTATCAAATTAATGTATTGTCTTTGACCTAAAGTTATCAATATACCTGTTGAGTTGAGTTGAGTTGAGTTGAGTTAACTTCACTTTTTACTGTATGTTTGACAACAATCAGCCATGCTTCTTCATCCATCGACTCTTCTCAAAAATGAGTTGCGATGAACCCTTGGTTTAGAGGATCCAATCATCTATTATTTGTTTATTATTGCACAAAGTTTTTCTGTTATTCTTTTCTAATATTCAGATAGTATATTAGACTCGGAGAATAGTTTTCTTGTCTTTTACTAAAGTTACGTCGTTCTCCTACGTGTTGAAAACTATAAGGATACAAAAGAAAAATGCAACATGATAATTAAGTTAATATACTGATCATTAGTGTATTAAAATATATGCTAACACATGAAGTCAAATTGAATGCATTTTAATTCGTGTACAATAAAATCTAGCTTGACACATTTAATCTACTATAGTTCAGTTTGAATTTGTCTGATATGAATCCAAGGATTAAAATAACCGGTGCGGGATGCTGCCTGGTGGACCAGATTTTTCCGAATGTGGATTTCAGTCGGGATCCTATCCTTGGGTACCTCTCTAAGCAGGAAGGGGACGGTGGACTGTACCCCGGACGGCTGGTCTTCAGAGAGCAATTTGAATCTTATACGGGTACAGACCTTCCATCGCTGATTCACCGGCTCGAAAAAGAGAAAGGCACCACGGTCTACAATGTAGGAGGACCATCCATCGTAGCCCTGATCCATGCGTCACAGTTGTTGCAGAGCAGTCTAGCCGAGGTACGTTTCTTCGGGGCCAGGGGAAAGGATAGCGCTGGGGATTTCCTCTATTCGAAACTGGAAAAGACACCAGTACATACTGGAAATTTCATTTCCATGGAAGGGGACACCCCCTCCACTATAGTGCTTTCTGATCCTTCCTATAATGAGGGAGAAGGGGAAAGGATGTTTATCAATACCATTGGAACGGCATGGAACATTTCTATGCAGCACCTGGGTACGGAGTTCTTTGATGCGGATATCGTGGTATTCGGAGGTACCGCCCTTGTTCCAGGACTGCATGACAACCTTGCCACCCTGCTTGAAAGATCTAAGGAGCAGGGTTGTATCACCGTAGTGAATACAGTGTATGATTTTCTCAGTGAGATGGAACATCCAGGCATTCGTTGGAAGCTGGGCAATTCCGATGAAAGCTATAGGAACACCGACCTTCTGATCATGGATCGGGAGGAGGCATTTCATCTCAGCGGGTATGATGACCTGAATAAGATGGGCAATTTCTTTGCGAACCGCGGGGTATCCTCATTCATTATTACCAACGGTACCCGCGATACAGTATGTTATTCTGACGGCAGGGTGTTTGGTGCCATCTCCCCCAGCCGATATCCAGTATCAGCAGACCTGTTTAGGGAACTGAAACATTCCCGGGAAGGAGATACCACAGGATGCGGGGACAATTTCACCGGCGGTGTTCTGGCATCAGTGGCTTGGCAGATCCAGGAAAAAAAGGCCAGCCTTGACTTGAAGGAGTGCGTAGCATGGGGGACGATTTCCGGTGGCTTTTGCTGCTTTCATGTGGGTGGCACATTCATAGAAGCTGTCCCCGGTGAAAAATTGGATCGTTTACGTCCTTACTATCATGGTTACATCAGACAGATCAATAGCTGATCCTTTGATTGTCATATTTGGAGCCGGAAAAATCGGCAGGTCATTTATCGGACAGCTCTTCGGCAGGGCTGGCTATAACCTGGTTTTCGTGGATATCAGTGATCCACTGGTACGCGAGCTGAACAAAAGGAAGGGATACCAGGTAGTTGTCCGAGCCCCAGATCGTGAGGAAAGAATGGAAATCGGCAGGATTACTGCTGTCCATACCAGGGATCTGCCAGGGGTTATGAATGTCATCATTCGTGCCGATATCATGGCTGTTTGTGTGGGTAAGAATGCACTGGATTCCACTGCTCCCCTGATAGCTGCAGGACTGCTGGAAAGGGAGAAAAAAACTCCGGGTAAGACTCTGGACATCATCCTTGCCGAGAACATGCGTGATGCAGCTCCTTATTTCCGCGAAATGCTCCACCGGGCTCTTCCACCATCATTTCCCCTGGATCAGAGGGTCGGACTGGTGGAGACCAGTATCGGTAAGATGGTGCCTATCATGACCGCGAGGGACCTTGAGGAAGATCCCCTCCGGGTATTTGCAGAACCCTATAACACATTGATTCTGGATAAGAAAGGGTTCATTGGGCCAATACCCTGTGTGGAAGGGCTATCGCTGAAAAATTACATGAAAGCATGGGTCGACCGCAAGGCATTCATTCACAACCTTGGACATGCCACGGCTGCCTATAAAGGTTATTTTACACATCCGGAAGCAGTATATATGCATGAAGTACTTAAAGACCCGAACGTCCTAAGGTTCACCAAGGAGGTGATGTTCCAGTCTGCCGGGATCCTGCTCGAGGAATATTCGGGAGAATTTAGTTGGAAGGATCTTACAGAGCATGTAGATGACTTGCTTGCAAGATTCCGGAACCGCAACCTGGGAGATACAGTTTTCCGGGTGGGTCATGATCTTTACCGCAAGCTTGGGCAAGATGACCGTTTCCTGGGGATCATCCGTCTGGCCATAAAGACTGGAAAACCATTTGACAAAATTCTGGAATCGATGACTCTTGGACTATTTTTCAGGGCTATGGACGAAAACAAAAGGGAATTCCCTGGTGATACCGCATTTCATGAAGTTTTCAATAAAGACCCGGATGCTTTGCTTGAAAGTATCTGCGGACACAGTGTGGTGAAAGAGGATAACCTGCCTGGGGCGGTCACCAAGATATATGACAGGCTGGTTAAAGAAATGAAATCAAAATGAACCCACAAGGTGAGCGCTGAATGCATGATCAACAACAATTTTGAAGCAAATAATCTTCCGCCTCCACCGACCAGAGTCCCCCGTAACTGTCACAGATATCGGCCAGGTCTTTGAAAAACGGATCCTGTTCCCCCAGCTTCCTGAAATCCGATATGGCGGTCAGGGGCATGTCCAGGTGGGTGTAGATCAGCTTCTTGCCACCGGGAATGTGCGGCAGGTCCAGGGTCGCCCCCGGCACCGCGTCCAGTCCCCCGATATGGGTGATCAGCCCGGACGGATCCAGTCCCTTTTCCATCAGATCGAGCGACTCTTTGATATCGTCGGTGTTCCCGCCGCTGGTCCCCACCAGGTGGGTGAAGGCATAATGGACATTGTAGAAGTTCAGACAGGCGCTGAATCCGGGATCAGAAGGACCCGCAAAGAAGTTCAGGCATCCGTCGAAGGCCAGGATCGCATCGGCCTGCCCGATCACCTGGCTGACGGGTGCAAATACGAACACATCGTTGTATCCGTCTCCTCCCGTGATGTTTTTGAGATGCGACACTGGATCATCCGCTTCCGCCGTATTGATGTAACGCAGATCGATTCCCTGCTCTTTTGCAAAATCAGGGGGATAGAGATGTTCCGCCCTTTCGAGCCTGTCCCGGTCGATGTCGGTCACCACCAGCAGCGAAGGCCTGGGGCCCTCCCGGTGGAGCACGTAGTTGATCATGGCCAGTCCCATGGGCCCAGCTCCCGCCAGGATTGCCATGTTCCCTCCCGCCACGATCTCCATCTCGTGGATGTAGGTCCCCGGCTTGATATGATAATTGGCATGCATGGCGCCGATGACACATGAAAGTGGTTCGGCCATGGAAGCAGGGTAGTAACCCGGCCCGCTATATACCAGCAGGCAGCCCTGGGTCATCACCTCATCGGGAATGATCACATACGTGGCATCGCCGCCCAGGTACCTGTAGGAATATCCGGGCGCACCCAGGATCCCCACCGGTCCGTCTTTGTAATTCAGCGCAGGCTGGATGGCAAACTTATCGCCCGGTTCGAAGTCCCCCTTCCACTTCTCCCCCACCTGCAGGATCTCGCCGGCGAATTCGTGTCCGATGATCACGGGATGATCGGCCACATCGTCCGGAATGCGCTTATGGTCGGCTCCCTGCATGGACGCTTTGTATGAGGACATGCAGAGGCTGTCGCTGACCACCTTTGCCAGGATCTCGTCCCTGCCCGGTGCGGGGAGTTCGAATTCCTCGATCCTCAGGTCTTTTTTGCCGTATAACCGGACTGCTCTTGTTTTCATCATCCTGATTTAACTGATAAGGGACAGCAGCTGGCGGGGGTGGTCCACCCAGGTCACCTGTCCGTTCAACCGTTCATCTTCCCTTTTGCCGTACCCCCAGGTGACGCCCACCGGAACCATTCCCGCGGCCAGTGCGGTGAGGAAATCATTGTCCGAATCACCCACAAACAGGATCCTGTCCGCCTCCAGGTTCAACAACTCGGCAATTTCAATGGCGGCAGCCGGATCGGGCTTCCTGGGGACCTCCTCCCGCTGGCCGAAAACGGGATGGAACGGCCAGCCGGAAAGAAAATGTTCCGCCACCTGCCTGGTGAGGTAATCCGGCTTGTTGGACAGTATTGACAGCCTGATCCCCTTTCTGGCGAGTTCGTCCAGCACTGCGGGATATCCGTCATACAACCTGCTCTTGTTATGCAGGTTCCTGCCATAGATCTCCCTGAAGACTGCCACGCAGGTCTGCAGGTCATCGGGAACCTGATACTGGTTCAGGGCCCGCTCCACAAATTTGACCGCCCCGCTCCCGATCCACTGCACATACCGGGTGGTATCGTGCGGGGGCAGGCCGTAATGCGCAAGCATCTCATTGGCAGCATCCCCGATATCCTCAATGGTATCCACCAGGGTTCCGTCCAAATCAAAAATAATCCCTGCGATCTTTTTTACATGCATGAATATCAACTAGCTTAACATGACCTGTCCGCCCGTTACCGGGATGGCCTGACCGGTCTCGTACTCCTGTTCGATGGCATATTTGATGGCCCTGACCACATCCTCGACCCTGCATCCGCGTCCTGCGGGGACCATTGCTTCATAATGACGCCTGACATCCGCAATTGTTTTGGCACCCGGAACCTTGCCCGTATTCAGATACTGGACGAAAAGCCCTTTTTCAGGATCCGACCAGAGGGGTCCTTCAAAATAATTACCGGGACAAATGGCGTTCACCTTGATCCTGTCGGGCATCAGCTCCAGGGCCAGGGACTGGGTGAGTCCGATCCCGGCAAACTTGCTGCCCGCATAGGCAAAATTCTTTTTGCTTCCCTCCAGGCCCGATTTTGAGTTGATCTGGATGATGTCGCCGAAGTGGTCCGGGGCATGGCGGTTCTGGGCCTGCATCACCGGAACAACCGCCTTGATGCAGTTGTAGTATCCGCTGTAATTGACCCGGGTTACGAACTCAAACCTGTCCGGATCCATTTCATCGATCCCGCCCGCCTGCAACACGCCCGCATTGCTGATGAGCACGTCCGCTCCGGTAAACTCAAGCACCGTTTCAAAAACACCCCTCCTCACCGATTCCAGTTCTGTCACGTCGGTGCGGATGAACTGGGCGCGGTTGGCTGTCTGCTGCTGGTTCAGCTGATGGGCTACCGCTTCTCCTTTTTCCTCATTGATATCCATCAGAACCACGTTGGCACCCTCGGCGAACAGCATCCGGGCGATCCCTTCGCCAAAACCCATGGCCGCTCCCGTGACCAGGATGATTTTGTTGTACAGGGGCTTTCTGATCTGAGGCGGGGCCACCGACTCGGGCAGTGCCATGCCCCTGCTCTCTTTCCTGACCGTGGCCAGTTTCTGTTCGATCTTCGATTTATTGGACGACAATCCCAGGAGTCCCAGATTTTCCAGGAAAAGGTACTCCCCGATCTCATCCTTTGCGCTCAGGACCTCCTTGAGGATGGATTCGGGTTCGCCCCTGAATACGGAAACCGACCTTCCCAGTCTCACCGAGATCTTCTCAGGATCGGTTTCAGCCAGCCGGTCAAGGGGCACAAAACTGCCGCTTTTCAATAACTGCGACGACATGATCATCCGGATGGCCGGAACGAGTTGCATGATTGTCTGTTGTATCGTGTCCATAGGTCGTTGGTTATGGTTGTAAACGGTTCCCCCGGGGTGAAGATAAGAAAACCCTGAAATAGTGGCTGATCACGGCATGTCCGATCTTTTCCATCTCCTCCCGGGGAAGTGAATCCGCCTGCCGGTCGCCGCGGGCCACAAGATACTGGTGGGCAGCAATGCAGGCAGCCCCGCAGTACGAGATACGCATCAATTCATCATCCAGCGGAACATTCCCTTTGCAGCTGACGGTGAGGGGAATCATGGCCGCGGTGTTGTGCTCCGTTCCGAAAGAAACCGTAAAACCTTTTGCATAAAAATAAGCTGCATATTCCTTCAGTTTCTCATACCTGTTCCGCAGCGGGATGAACTCTACTGACCGAATGCCCCACTTTTCGAGTACCTGTCGCAACTGCTCCGGATCAGATTCGAATTCCGTGATATTTCCTCCGGCACCATCCACCAGCAAGGGATAGGTGGGAATTCCGCCGGCATCCCTGATCAGTCCCACGATCTCTTCCAGGGAAAGAAATGCCTTCTCATCCTCGGGGACGAAAGCCGGTGCTCCGGCCTTCAGCAACCTGGCTCTCAGCTCATCCTCCAATCCGGCCGTGTCACCCGGCTGTTTTTCAGACGGTCTTCCCCCGTACACCTGCTGAAGCAGCTTCCGGAATTCAGCATTGCTGCCGGCTAATTCCTCCAGCTTCAGCCGCAGGACCCTGGCCACATGCCTTTCCCGGAGCAACTTGAATGCATGGTGCCGCATGATCTCTTCCACCGTCAGATTCACTCCGGCACCCTGTTCCGTCAGCCACCGGTTCAGCAGACCGATCATCCGGGCAACCTGCCTGTTGCTCTCCCCTATCACCCTGTCCAGTTTCTCCTGCTGATCCACGGGCAGGCTGAACGGAAAGGCAAGCCCCTTTCCGCTGATGTAGGTCCTCCCGGGATTATTGGGGTCATTCACCCTGATGCCTTTTCTTTGCTCTTCGGCACTGATCCCGATCAGCTCGATGTTCAGCAGCGGGAAGATCCCATACCGGGTGCAGTGACCAATGAATTCGCCGTATCCTTCGGCCACATAAAAATCATTGATTCCCAGGATCCTTACATCCTCCCGCGCTGCCATGCGGACCGATACTTCCATGTTTTTGAACGCACTGAAGGAGTGCGGGGAATGGATATGGTTGTTCACCTTCAGGGGGGTAGCAATAGCCAGGTCCGGATACATCTCCGTCAATTGGCCTGCTTCCGGAAATTGTTTCAGCCAGTCCATACACTTCTTTTAGTTTGTTGCAGTCTGCCCGGGATCGATCCGTCCGTTCCCGCCGCAAGATCAAACACCCAGCCTGCTGCGCCGGAGCTTTTCACCTGCTGTAAAGTTATTTGTTGTCTGGTGATTTTTCAAGGGAATGATCCTTTCATGGATGGCATCCAGGATCCAGGAAGCCTGGGGAAAGAAATAGTCCTCCAGTTCATAGGCCGGTGTGATCCAGTTCCTCGATCCGACCACCACCGGGGGAGCGTCCAGGTCATCAAATCCCAGTTCTGTGACATGCTGCGCCATGTCGTTCAGGTATGAACCCCGCTCGCACGCATCGCTCACCAGCAGGATGCGGCCTGTTTTTTTCAGGGACCTGAGGACAGGTTCATAGTTGAACGGCACGAGCGTCCTGGCATCAATGATCTCGGCGGACAGGCCGTACTTCTCCTGCAGGATACCGGCCGCTTCCCTTACCCTGTAAAGGGTTGCGCCGATGGTCAGTATGGTAATGTCATCCCCTGCCCTCTTGATATCGGGTTCACCCAGCGGGATCTCATAATAGCCTTCAGGAACCCCTCCCTTGTGGAATTCTTCTCCTGTCCCGTACAGCCGCTGACTCTCAAAGTAGACCACCGGATCGGTACCCTGGAGGGCCGCATTCATCAATCCCTTGGCATCATAGGGGGTGGCCGGGAAAACCACCTTGAGACCCGGGATGTGTGTCACCAGCGACGACCAGTCCTGGGAATGCTGTGCCCCGTACTTGGAACCCACCGACACCCTGAGCACAACCGGCATCCTGATCAGGTTGCCGCTCATGGACTGCCATTTGGGCAGCTGGTTAAACACCTCGTCACCCGACCTTCCCAGGAAATCACAGTACATGATCTCAGGGATCACCCTGCCCCCGCACATCCCGTATCCGATGGCGGTGCCCACGATCGCCCCTTCCGAGATGGGGGCGTTGAACAGGCGGTGGTAGGGTAATGCCTCGGTCAGACCCCGGTAAACGGCGAAAGCCCCGCCCCAGTCCCGGTTCTCCTCACCGTAGGCGATCAAGGTCGGATCCTGGTAAAAGCGGTGCACGATGGCCTCGAAGATCCCGTCCCGCAACTGGTACTGTTTCATGGCAGAAAACGGCTTTCCGGATGCATCAAAGGCGAACCGCTCCTTCTTTGCGATCTGTTTCACCCGCGGATTCTCCTCCAGGGGCATGTTCACTTCCGGTTCGCGTTCTTCCATCCGGTCCACCGATCCGTTCGAGAACATCATCTCACCGATCAGGTTGGGTTTGGCCACCAGGTCCATGCGGGGTGAGATCCCGTCATTCACCGTTCGCTTCAGGGTTTCCAGAATGAGCGCGTCGACCTCCTCCCTGATCCCGTCCAGCCGGGACCGGTCGGCTACCTTATTTTCAGTGAGGGAATCCCTGTAGGTGACGATGGAATCCACCGATTCCCAGGCCTCGATCTCTTCTTTGGAGCGGTCGGTAGAAGAGTCCGAGGGAGAATGACCGCTGAAACGGTACGTAAGCACATC
>JAXGMU010000110.1:0-9786 GCA_040768485.1 Bacteroidales bacterium | reverse complement strand
GGCAACAGTTTTCATATTCTTGATGATCCTTTTAACGCTTGTCGGTGGTGGAATCGGACATATCCTGCTGTATCTGCCAACCTGGGCTCTGGCAACTCGTATGCACAAGTCGTTGGATTGGTGGGAAAGAAATATGCCTGCGCGATTGAGAAAGCTATGCTCTGCCCTATGGAAATATAGCCTGGGGGCGACAATAATTTCCTGGTTAATTTTGATGGAATTGGGAATATTTGGATATTTCCCGGGACAAACTGATCCGGACACGATCCTGAGTATTGTGTATGTATTTTTATTCTCCTCGGCCATTCTGGCGTGTATCACATTCATTTGCGCTTTTGCCAGAGACATTGAGGACAGAACTCAGAACGGTTAGCCTCCATTGGACTGATAGAATAAAACCAGAAAAATGAGATTTCATGCTACAATTATAAATGGTGTTCTTTTTACATTCGCCTCAATTGCAATCATTTCCTGTGAGAAAAGACCGGTCAACAGATATTCAACCGGACATTTCCCGGATTTGCCGGTGAATCTGGCAGAATTCAACACGGAGTTTGATGATTACAATGCTGATATCCCCGTCCTTGGCGAAACATTCCCATTTTGCTTTTCATCGAACAGGAATAGTTACGGGACACACTTCGACATTGTTTACAAATTGATGTCTGTCTATTTTTCGAAAGAATCAGGGGAACTTGACATTTTTGAACCCATCAGTACCACTCTGGATGTTTATATTGAAAATCAAAATATCAGAAGGGCACTGGCAAAAATAAATTCGCCTTTCGATGAATTTGGTCCCTGTCTGATTCCCATGGGAAAAAATTATAATGGTACAAACATAAATGGACGGTTTGAGACTTATATCTTCTTGTATTCAAGTAATTCAGGTGGAAATCAGGATATATTTTTCACACAGAATCTGGAGGTAGAAAATTACGAAAATCCAATTTCAATCGATTTTCTGAATTCAGCGTTTGATGATGCATACCCGACCTTCAATCATGATGCCTCTGAAATTTATTTTACTTCCAACCGGGAAGGGATATTTGACATATATAAGACCAGAAATACCATGGATCAGGGGATCATTGAATTTCTTGCTTCAAAGAATTCATTCACAGTTGAAATGGACTCCATCCTGTCTTCAGCATTTGATGATAAATGCCCGTCAATTACTGATAATATTCTGGTTTTCACCTCAAACAGGGTGGGTGGCTACGGTGGATATGACCTGTATTATTCATACTTCGAGAATGGAAGCTGGAGTGCGCCTATCAATTTCGGAGATAATATAAATACCGAATATGATGAATACAGACCCATCGTGAGATCATACACATGGCAATTTGACAATGACATTATGATATTTTCATCCAACCGGCCGGGAGGGAAAGGCGGATTTGATTTGTACTGTGTCGGGATTCAGAGAAAAGAAGAGATTTAAAACCAGATGTTGTCCAAAATCAGGATCTCAGATATTGCCCCATGCGGAATGAATTGCCGGCTGTGTTATGGATATGTGAGAACAAGGAACAGATGTGATGGTTGTCTGACACCAGATACAAAATGCAGCAGGAAGTGTACATTGCGGTACTGCGATGAACGAAAAGGGAAATACTGTGAACATACCTGTGCATTATTCCCATGCCGGCGGTTGAAGAACCTGGATCTGAGATACCGTTCAAAATATGGAATGAGCATGATCGAAAATTTATGTCAGATAGAAAGCATCGGTATCCGGCAATTCGTAAGGAATGAAAATGCCCGGTGGACCTGCAGTACGTGTGGGGAGATTATTTGTGTACATCGACCCAGCTGTTTGAACTGCGGGACGCAGAGAGATACAGGACAACATGCCGAAGCCTGCCCTGGGAAGGATGCTTAGTTCCAGACTTCTGCGGACATGACCACCCGCTCCTGGTCGCCGGGTGGCGGCGTTTCAATGGTCCTGACCCCGAATACAGGTCCCGCATACTTCTCTCCCCCGTCGAAGGTCACCGTTACGGTCCCCGATCCGGTCAATGCTGACGGGATCCGGTAAAGGACCTCCATCTTCTGGTTTGTCCCGAGTCCAGGTGCATTCTCTGTGGCAACGGGCACTCCGTTGACCCTGATCCCGAATTCCCTGGGACCCAGGAAACCTGTCCAGTACTCCACCACCAGTCCGGCAGGCACGTTCCTGTTTACCCGCAGCTTATAGGAGAACCATCCCTGGCGGGCTTCCACACAGGGCTGCCCGTTGAACTCATAAAAACCGGGATTCTCCCCCCTGAAACCATGGCTCCGGTCGTCCGGATCCGGGGCGGGCACCACGTAATCGATGGTCCTCGCCTCCAGCTCAGAGCGCTCCTTTCGCCAGGCTTCAACGGCTTTCAGGTGTTCTTCCCATTCCGATTCCGAATAAAGATCCCAGTAAACCGTGTAGTTGCGGTCGTCGATCTTATACAGGGGCCGGACGGGCACATCTTCGGGCCTGCACACCGCGTAGGTCATAAAACAGTTCGGCTCGTTTTCCATGGCTGACAACCAGCCGGACGGATCCCTGTTCTCCGTGACCAGCCCGGGGACATAGAGGGGATCTGTGGCATGCTCATCGGAGGCGGGACCGGGATCGGAGGAGGGACCGAGATCGGCAGCCAGAACCAGGGGACCATACATGATGGCCACCCGTTCCGGGTCGTCCGGCATGGGTTCCAGCCTGAACGGGAACGGCATCTCCACCACCACCTCATCCCCCTTTTTCCAGGTCCCCTTCACGGTGACGAAGGATCCCGGCTGCTGCCTGATCCGCTTCCTTTTGCCATTGACCGTGACGGAGAACCGCCCGTCGGCCCAGGAAGGTTTCCGGATCTGCAGGACCAGGTCCGCCGGCCGCTCATTCATAAAGAGGAGCCTGGTGCCCTGTTCTTCAGGGAAACTGGTTACCTGCCGGATCACGATCCCTTTCTCCTTCCAGTTGAGCTCGGCCGCGATAAACTGGGTTACAAAGAGCTCTTCTCCGCTGTGAAAGAAGACAGCCCCGCCGTATTTGGAGTGATTCTCCATCCCGGTCCCCACGCAGCAGGTAAAATCGTATGGGTCCTGGAAGAGCTTGTGTCCCCCCATCTGCAGGGAGTGGAAGTAGAGCACCCGGCCGTTTTCGGAATGCTGGGAGGAAAGGATGTGGTTGATCAGGGCCAGCTCATAGAAGTCGGCCACCCCGGGGGAGGCGTCCCAGGAGAAGAGATGCATGGAAAGCTTCAGCATGTTATACACATTGCACGATTCGGATGTGTGGCTGCTCAGCCGGTTGCTGAGGCTGTCCGGGGGACTGAAATATTCGTGGTGACCGTGTGAGCCGTTCGCATAGGAATGGTGGTTGACCACCCGGTCCCAGAAATATTGTGCGGCCTTCCTGTCCTTCATGTCCCCGGTGAGTTCATACCGCCTGGCCAGTCCGATTAGCTTGGGGATCTGGGTGTTCCCGTGTTTCCCGGGCAGGATGTCCACTCCCTCCGCGAGCGGATCCAGGATGGCCCTGTGGTGGAACCTCCGGGAAAGGTCCAGGTAGACCTCGTCTCCTGTATCGGCATACAGGTCGGCCAGGACCTCGTTCATCCCCCCGTGCTCGCAGGAGAGGATCTCCTGCATCTGATCATCCGAAAGTCCCGCGAGCAGTCCCCGAAGCCAGTCGCCCGCTTTCCGTTCCACCCGGAGCGCGTTGCTGTTGTCACACAGCCAGTATGCATCCCTGAGTCCGGCCATGACCTTGTGCAGGGTGTAGAAGGGGACCCAGATCCCGTTCAGGTCAAAAGGGGCGGCACGGATGATCCCTTTTCCCACTTCTTCCTCCAGGATCCGCTTTCCATCCGGGAAGGCGCCCAGGTAACCGTTCCCGTGCGCTTCCTGGCAGGTGTCCAGTTCAGCCACCATGTAATTCACCCGCTCCAGGAACCGGCCGTCACCTGAACTGCGGAACATCAGTGCGCATGCACTCAGGTAGTGTCCTAAACTGTGGCCGGCAATGGTGGCATCCTCCCAGCCGTGGTAGTGCTCCGCCCTTGGTTCCAGTCCCGCCTCGATCCTGAACTTGGCCAGCAGCCTGTCCGGTTCATAGTCCAGCAGGGAGTTGATATTCAGTTCGGTGGCAGCCCTGAACGGCCCGTCCAGCAGCTGTACATCCTGCAGGTCGAAGGGGGTGCACCGGAATGCGACCGGTCCGGCCTTTGTTCCGGTCTTTGATCCGGTGTGCGTTCCGGTCTTTTGTCCGGCCCCTTCCCCGGAGGAGGAAGTATCACAGGAATAACAGGCGAAAAGAAAGCTGACAAGCAGGGCTGCAGAGATGGTGCCGGAGGATTTCATCTTTTTATTTATGTAGATAAGCCGGACCCAGCCTGTACATTTCCGCTCCGGCCAGCAGAAAACAGCCCAGTCCGTAATCCTCGAAGTCCGGCACGCTTTTGTAAGTGACGGGCTGACCGGCTGCGGGATCCTTTCCGGTGGACTGCACATACCCGAGCGAACCGTCGGGCCGGACCGCCTTCCGTACCATCGCGTTCAAGGCCCTGTTCACCACCGGGAGGTATTCATCAGCGGGGAGCATTCCCCGGTTGATCCCCCAGGCCATGCCGTAGACGAACAGGGCGGTCCCCGAAGTCTCCGGTCCCCCGAAGTGATCCGGATCATGGAGGCTTACGTTCCAGAAACCGTCTTTCCGCTGCACCTTTACAAGTGCTTCACACATCTCCAGGAAAGTGGACCTGTATTCCTCCATGTATGAATGGCCTTCCGGGAGCAGGTCCATTACCCGCACCAGGGCTGCCAGGACCCAGCCGTTGCCGCGTGACCAGTAGCAGTCCTCCCCGTTGGGCTCGGTATAGGGCGGGTCATAATCCGCATCCCGCCACCAGAGGCCGTCCTCCGGGTTGTACAATCCGTTCTCCCCGTGTTCGTTCTTCGTATACAGGTACATTGCATGCATCCTGTCGAAGTAGGCACTGTCGCCCGTGATCACCGCGAGCCTGGCAAATACAGGCATGGCCATCTGGAGCGCATCGATCCAGTCCCAGTCATCGATCTTTTCTGTAGCCATCATACTGTCAACGGAGGCCTTGATGTAATGCATCCGTTCGGGCTGCGGATCGATCCGGTACAGATCCAGGTAGGTCTGCCCGGCACACTGGTTATCGGCATTGCGGGTATAGGTCTCCCCGTCCCGCAGGTTCCAGCCGTGGAACTCGCCCCAGCGGACCGCGTAATCGTAGTATTCGGGCCGGGGATCAAGATCGTACAGTTCCATCAAACCTTCATAGTAGACTGCCCGCGTCCAGATATTGCTGGCCCGCTCCCGGTTTGTCACGATCCGTTTCCCCACGTCGGGCCATTTCTCCATGAAATAGGCATTCGTGAGGGTCATGGTCTCCAGGATCTCATCCCTGGACATGGGCTTCATGTCGTCCGGACCGCAGGCTGTCTGGAGGGTCAGCAGGACGATCAGGGTGGGAAGCAGGAATATCCCGGTTTTTTCGCTCTGCATTATCATGATACACAATTAATTAACGCACGAATAAAAAATTAATGATCAAGATAAGAAATATATTTCAAAATTATTGACAAGGCTCCTTTGCGATGATAATTTTACATCATCTAAAATAAACATTTCAGGACCACGGGCCATGAACGAGAGCATCATTGTTATCAGCAGGCCCGGGGCTTACAACTCCTTCCTGCTTTTCTACCAGATCGGATTTATCATACCTTTTCTGATCCTTCTGATCACCGGGATCAGGAATAAATACAATATGGCCAGCTGGCTGGCCATGATGATGGTCGCCTCGTTTTTTTTCCTGGCCGGGACCAGGTTTTCGACTTTTACCATGGATGACTGGGCAACTCTTCTGAAAGACGGCAGCTGGCCGGTAACCTATCACAGATTTGCCCTGGGAGGCCTCTGTTTTGCCCTGGGAGGTGTGTTGCTGGCAAAAAAAGTACTGGGCTTTACCCAGCCGGTCTTGCGTTTGTATGCCTGGGTACTGCCTATTGGACTGGCCGTTCAGAAGGTGGGATGCCTGCTGTCCGGATGCTGTTTCGGAACCGTCACCGGTCTGCCCTGGGGTATATCCTATGCAGCCGGGACCATCCCGTATTATGATCATCTTGTTTCAGGCCTGATCGACACCGGCTCGGTGTGCTCGCTCCCGGTGCATCCCGTGCAGATATACCAGGCGCTGGCCTATCTGGCGATCACTGTAACAGTCCTGACCGTTAGAAACAGACTGAAGAACTCCAGGTCCGTGGTCCCACTTTCACTGGGATTGTTGTTCCTTTTCAGGTTCATCCTTGAATTTTTCACTGACCGGCAGGCAACAATTGTAGGAGGGGATGTGGTTGCGGGGCTCAAGCTCCTGCAGTGGGGCTGCATGGCAGTTGCGATCGCCTGCCTGTTATTCTTCCTGCGCTCCGAGCGCAGGGTATGGCCAGCCCGGGCTGAAGCGCGGACCGGATCACCGGTGCTTGTGGCCCCCGGCCTGGCACTCTTTGTCACTGTCTGTTTTATCGCATTGCACCGGGCATTTTCCGGTGCGGAACTGATGGCATTTCACATCAGGTTTCTGGTCACCACGATTTTAATGGTGTTCTTCCTCCCCCGGGAGATCCCCGTACCCCGCCTGAGACCCGCATCGGTCCTCCTGCTTTTTCTTCCGGTTCTGATGATATCACAGACGTACCCGGAGGGGGATACTGTTTTCATCAGGGAACGCCGGATCAGTGCGGGCGGCTCGTTTGGACATTACTACAACCAGATTCGATACAATCCCCATGAAGGATGGTGCGGCACCGAATATGACAAGATTCCCTATGAGAATAATTTCTATGCATTCGGTGCCGGCTATACAGTGACCGAATGGAAAGGTTACCAGCATTACAGATACGGAGCTTTTCTGACAGGAGGGGCGCTTACCGAAACAAACATGTCGACCGGTCGCTCCGTGACCAGACCGCTGGTGATCGCAAGTCCTTTCGCCGAGTACAACTGGCACTGGGCGGGCCTGGGTGCCGGTCTGAAGATCGGGAATGTTCCCTATATCCCCCTGTCACCGTATGATACACGCCTGGCTCCTGATATGAATCACAAAATGACTTATGTCATGCCGGGATTTGTGGCACGTCTCGGTCCCTACGAATGGCTGGATGCCAGGGTCAAATTCTCCTATGGGTTTCCCGAACCATTGCCGTCGAGACTGGTCGACCTGAGCGTGGGTACAGGATTTGGCATGAAGAACGGTTCCGGGATCAGGCTGGGGACGACCATCCCGCTGGATTTCAATATTTACTTCAGGGGAGAATATCTCTTCAGGGACAGGATCGGCCTGTCAATCATGTACATGCACGGGGAGAATATTTTTCTTGAAAATGAGAAAAACAATGAGTTTTCCCTGGGGCTCAACTATGTGATTGGCAAACAGAAGAAGTAACCATCACACACCATCAGCCCGGCCTCTTCCTTTTACCACGTTTCCTGTGATTCCAGCTGGGACAGATCGAAGGGTTTTCCCGCCATCATGAGGGATTCCTCGTATAGCGCCTCCAGGTCGCCCAGCTCCAGCTCCGAGCTTTCCCTGATGAAAACGGGGGTCCGGTAAAGCGGGGCTTCCACTTCCACGTATTTTCCACCTTCATATACCTCCGAGGGATTCCAGGCATTGATCCATTTTTCGCCAGCAGGAAGGTACACCCTCCCGGAGGTCTTTCCCCGCTCCCAGATGATGTGCACCAGCAGGTCCGGTCCCAGCAGGTAACTCTGCCAGTCCTCCCAGGCTTCGGTCTGACCGGGATATTCCAGGAAGAGGGGACGTACAACCGGGGTGCCGGTCTCCCGTGCCTCCTCGGCCAGTCCCCTTACATAGGGAGCGATCTTCATCCGGATCTTTGAATAGAGCCGCCAGGTGGCGATCAGTTCCTTATCGGGCCGGTTATTTTCTCCCATGGCCCAGAAGCCCCGGTTCAGGGTCGGGCCGGTCTCCATGAGCGGGGAGAAGCAGCCGAAACCGAGCCAGCGCATACATGTTTCCCGGTTGAATTCGCCCCAGTAGCCGCCGATATCGGAGCCCCAGACCGGGTAGCCCATGATGGCACACCGCTGCAGGCCGATCACCGCCGAGCGCAGCCCCTCCGCCTTCCCGTTCGTGTCGCCCGCCCACATGCCCCCGTATCGGGCGCTGCCCGTGTACTGGGCCCTGGGGAACAGGATGAAGTCATCGTCCAGTACCGGCTCCAGGGCCTGGTATGCAGCCTGCACATACTGGCGGGGGTAGTCATTGAAATTCTCCCGGTAGGTGGTCCCTTTCCAGGTGCGCAGGTGCAGCGAGTCGAGCAGCTTTTCCCCGTCGGCGCGGTCCAGCTTGAATCCTTTGATGCCCATCCGGGCCAGCTTGCCGGGTCCGTTCTCGCCCCACCATTTCGCCGCCTCGGGATTGGTGAAATCCATCAGCACCTGCCTGGAATCTTTCCAGATGTTGCTTTCCAGGTAGTAGCCATGTGATTCGGCGTAGTCGGCCTGTTCTCCCATCACAAAAGGACCGATCCACATCATCAGTTCGATGCCGTTCCGGTTCAGCCACCCGATCATCTCCGGAGCACGGGGGAATTTTTCCGGATCGAATTCATAATCATCGAATCCCCGCACACCGGGTCCCCACGGCCGGTCGATCCAGTGGGCCGTGCACGGGATGTCGTAAAATTTCATCATCAGCACATCCTCCACCAGGTCGCTGTTGTAAGGCGTTTTCACAGGGGTTCCGTCAAAATACGCCTTGTTGTTGAAATGCTCGTCCCTCCACCGCCATGGTCCGAATGCCCATTCGGGGGGAACGAATGAAGGACCTGTCTCCAGGGCGTGTTCCATCACAAGTGACATGGGCTCCGCTGCAGTGGTCAGGATGACCTCCATTGCGGGTCCCTCGAAGGCGGCCTGCACGTGACCGGGATAGCTGCTGCAGAAATCCAGGAAACCGGGCCAGGTGCCCTGCACAAAGAAGGAATAATTCTCTGATGAAATGTAGAAAGGTGCATAAGCGGAGACAGTGGGCTTCAGTTTCACATCCATCTGCTCGCCGCGCAGGTTGAGGGCCGTGGTGATCCCTTCTGCCCAGGAAGCGTTCTGGTGCCCGTCCACCACCCTTTCAAACACACCTGTGAAGTACGCATCCGGTGCCGCGGCCAGGTGAATGAACGAGCGGGTGGCGGACCCGGAGGAAGTCGTCAGAGCAAGCCTGTAGCGTCCCTCCTCTTCGGTCCCGACGGTCAGCCGCAGGGTATCCTCACCGGCCACCGGCCAGCTCCATGTAACGTTCCCGTCGCCGGTGGTTTCCTCCAGTGGCGTTCCTTCGGCCCAGATTATATTTCCAGCCGTTTCCACACCGATGCTTCCGGTCCCGGCCGACGGGGCCGAGATCACGATGGGCTCTCCCCAGATGTTGGGAAGACGGATCACGGGAGATCCGTTCCCGTCGATACGGAGGTTGATCCCCCGGTCGCTGCTGCAGGAGAGCATGACCGTCATTGAAATGAATATCAGAACTGTTGCTTTGGTAAAAGAGCTGTGTTTTTTTTCCATGATGCGCATCACCTTTCAAATGATTTTTGATAAAACGGATAAATCTGTCAGACAGTCACGAATATAAGAATTATTCTCCGGCCGGGAACGGGGATCGGCGGATTTAAAAAACCGGAGGATTCACTATCTTAGATTCTTCAAAAAAAACCGCACATGATGACCCGACCACTGTTTTTTCTCTTTTCGAT
>JAXGMU010000109.1:0-9805 GCA_040768485.1 Bacteroidales bacterium | reverse complement strand
CGGATTGTACACTATAGACCGGATTCAATTGTACACTATACTCCGGAATATTCAACCAGTGATCTGAAGCCCCTGTGCCTGAAGTCCGAGACTTACAGATACAAGGAGTGTCAACAGAATCATTAATCTTTTCATAGATTATGTGTTTTAGGTTTAATAAAAGACTCTAAATTCCAAAGTATGCGATGACTATGCCCGTCAAAACTATAAAAAAAAAACAAAAGTGAACAAAAGTTAAAAAACATAAATTCTCCTTTTTTTGGTAAAAACGGTCTGATTATTGCGTAAACAGCCTGATTGTCCGTCTGTTCTGGGGACCGGTGACCGAGATGATGTAAGCTCCCTTTTGTCCGAAGCTGATCTCGTTGTAACCGGGAGCAATGGCGGCAATCCTGACCAGTTTTCCCGAATAATGGTAGATGTTGGCTGTGGCGGAGAAATTGGTGGCGTTGATCACCACGATTTTACCATCTCCCCCCTGGTAGGCATTGTAAATCTGGCTGTGCTGCTGGATCCGGATCCCTTCCCCCGGAGTCTGCCTGTATTCACAACCCGCACTGTTGGTTACGCTTACAGTGTAGGTGCCCGGCAGATAGGCGATATATTCCGCTGCTGTTGCGAGTGAACCGGGTATCTCTTCATTGTCGCGGTACCACTGGAATCCGGTGAAACTGGATGCGTTGCTGATCCTCAGAAGCTTATATTCCTCGATCTCGCTTTTTTCCACCCTGACCAGCGGCTCATCGGGAGCCGGGGAGATCGTGAAAAATTTGCTGGTTTCTGTGGAGCCGCACTTGTTGGTCACCTCCACCACCAGCCGCCTGGATTCATTTCCCACGGCGACCACCACGGTATCCGCCCCGGGATCGGAGAGAATGGACCATCCCGCTCCCGCTTCCCACCGGTAGGTGTGACCGGGTTCTGCACTGACATAGAATTGCTGTTCCGACCCGGCGCAGGGATTGTCCCGCGTGGTAAGGATCCGGCTCTCATCCGGAACATCTTTTACTGCTATGTGAATCCGCAGGGTGTCGCCCGGACCGCAGGCATTCCTTGCACTGACCTCGATGGTGCCGGATTCCCTGCCCGGAATGTAATCGAGCCGGTTTCCCGAACTGCTGCCGAGCCAGTCGCCCGGGAATACCCATTCGTACTTTGCCCCGGGCAGACTGTTCACCTCCGCGAAAGTGACCGTTCCGGCGCAGGGGACCGTGTCGGCCACGTAGCTGTAAACGAAGGGGACCGTATCGAGCGGGGAGAGTACCAGCCATGCATCCCGGCCTTCCCCGCAGCGGTTCACC
Organism: Bacteroidales bacterium; assembly: GCA_040768485.1. Lineage (GTDB taxonomy): Bacteria > Bacteroidota > Bacteroidia > Bacteroidales. Next base: position 8,504 of record JAXGMU010000109.1, on the reverse strand, counting down.
GGTCTTACCCCCAGGGTACCGGTCCCGGTCCCGATGGAGAGAACGAGCCCGCGGTCGCCGTTTTCCTGCCCGGTCCACCCGGAAGGCGGGGTCCAGACAAACCCTGCCCCCGGAACACCGGAAGCCATGTAAAGCGATTCGCTGCCCTCGCAAGGGTAAGGCTCTCCCTGGATCCGGGGGGTGCTTTCCGGAGGAACGGTGCAGTAAACGGCCCTGAATCCTGTATCCTGACGCTGTTCATCGGAAATGAACCTTAGAAAAAGGGCTCCCGATGTGGAAATGAACTCGGTGGATTCCAGGTCAGGAGCTCCTTCAAGGGTGGCCAGCAGGGGCGCCTTATGGTCCGTCCCGTCGTAAACGAACAACCTGTCGTTCCCGGGTTCCGTGGAAAAATAATCAAAATAGAGCCGAACCGGAAGGTTGTTCTCCGGCAGGATCAGCCATCCCGCATTCATGTCAGGCAGGTATTCCGGGGCGGAAGTAAGAATGAACTCCCCGTTGTTGCCGTTCAGTTCCGTCAGACCCGAAGCATAATACTCCTCCTCCATTCCCGAGACGACCAGCCCGAAGTCCTGTGCGTTTTCCTGCAGAGACTCCTTGTGGGAGACGGTGATCGTATAGAATCCTTTTTCCGGGTTCTCCAGCAGGACCTGCTCCACATTGTCCAGACGGTTGTCGCCCGTGGAAGCTACATTTTCCGGGTGCAGGGGATCCAGCACCCATGGCATGAACACCTCTCCGTCCGTTTCCCTGACCAGTCTCAGGTCCAGATCATTGACCAACATCCGGTTCACAGGATCGAGTTCAGGTTCGGAATACATCCCGGGCGGATCGGTCCAGCAGAGGGTGACTTTCACCGGGAACGTCCCCTCCGAGAAGAGCCGGATGCTGTATTGCTGGTCCTCCGCCAGCGTGATCTGGCGGATATGGTCAAATGCCGGATCAGCGATCAGGTCCGCCGCGGACAGGGTATTCATGACCCCCCAGCCGAATTTGTAATCCGGACCCGGATTTCCGGCATCATCGGCTGTATGGAGAACGAGCCCTTTCAGTTCGGCCGAGGTGAGATAGATGCTGTCCAGGCTATATTGCAATTCCTGCAGAAGGGCCAGGGAACCGGTGATGCCGGGGGCCGACATGGAGGTACCGCTGCTGTTCCTGTACTCCCTGTCGCTTCCCGACCAGGCCGAATAGAGCGCTACCCCGTTTGCCACAATGTCGGGCTTGATCCTGCCGTCATCCGTGGGGCCGAAAGTGGAAAAATCGGTGACCAGTACATTTTCCCTGCCCAGGTAACCGTCGGGGAGGTCCTGGATGGCTCCCACCACCAGGATGTTCTTTGCGTTTCCAACGGGACCCATGGAGTCGAAGCCTTCGATCCCCCCGTCCTTTTGCCGCACCTCGGTGGAAAGGACCCATTCCCCGTTCTCGAAGACATAATGCGCGGCCCCCGGCGAGGGCCCTTCTCCCCTGTCGTTCCCGGCCGACTTGACGATCAGGTAATAGGGATTCTCATGAGCCACCCTGTCGTATTCCTGTGTTTCCCGGTGATAGAACCCGAACAGGTAATCCTCTTCCCTGCTCAGCCGGACATCCCCGTACCATTCCCACCGCTCCCTTTCACTGTTGTAATCCCATCCCGTAATATACCCGTATGAATGGTTGGAAAGCAGGAGTCCCGCCCCTGCGGCGATTCCCATCTCCCTGATGTCGTTGTCCCAGTCGTAGCCCTCCAGAATGGCACTTCCGGCCATTCCTTTCGCCCTTGCATTGACGCCAGCTGCACCGACCGTCCCCGCCACATGGGTGGCATGTCCGATGGTGTCGGCCTGTGTGTCGATGATCCTGGCCCGTTCATCGAATTCCACGTGTGTGCTCCGGAACACCCCGCCGTCCCAGAATCCTACCACGATCCCCGCACCGGTAAGGTCATACCCGGCACCTCCTCCTTCCCAGACCATCTGTGTGGAGATGGTTCTGGCGGCATTCAGGTTGTGCGTTGTCAGGTACTCCGGCACCCCGTTGGGATTCATCCCCCGGATCTCCACCACCCTGCCCTCCGGATATATTCGCCGGACGGGGAGACCTGCCTCTTTGGCATATAGCTCCGCATTGATCTTCTCCGGATCCGGGGAAAGGGAGAGGGTGGCCCTGCGCCGCTGTTCCACGGATTCCTTCCCGGTCAGCCGGACCTGTGCAACCAGGCCGGTCATGCACCCTGAAAGAAAAACCAGGAGGATCAGACGCTTCATACGGGTAGTCGTCAATTATTTTATACGGATCAGGTCCATGATCTGTTCCTTCATCTCCAGGGACCTTTTCACCAGCTTCTCACCGGAGTCGAGGATCTCCTGCACTTCGGGTAGCGTTTTCACATCGGTGGCATTGATCTGCACATTCAGCCAGGACCCTTCGATTCCGGCATGCAGGGCGAGGGCTCCAACACCTGCGTCGGTAACACTCCCGGGATTTCCAAACCGCACCATGGCCTCTGCCACCTCATAGCCCTGGTAGGCGGTGACCATGACCTCAAAGGGCACCCGGATGGCCCGGACGGTCGCCTTTTCGACGGCCGATTCCCGTAGCTTTTTCTCTTCCTCTGTTCCTTTTGGCATCCTGAAAGCTTCCAGGATCCCGTTGAAGGCGCGGGTATCTTCGTCCACCAGCCGAAGCAGCTTCTCCTGGATCAGTTTGCCCCTGTCAGCCCAGTCCGAAAACTCTTCCCAGCGGTCGTCCCACCCCCGCTTATGGGAGCTCAGATTGGCAACCATGGTGGCCAGGGCACCACCCAGGGCAGCCATGTACGCACTGACCGATCCGCCCCCGGGGGCAGGAGATTCCGAAGCGGTCTCTTCCATGAATCCCCGCACGGTCAGATCCGCCAGGTTTTTTTCACCATGGTCCCTCAGCCTGAATTCGATGATCTTCTCTTCCGGTTTGAAAGGGTGCAGTTCGTCCAGGCCCATGGACTTCACGGCGATCTTGATCAGTTCGCTGTCCGAAACCCCGGTGGAGCGCTGCTGCTTCCTCAGAAAATAGCGTCCGGCTTCCAGCATGGCGCTGAGCGGGACCAGGCCCACCAGTTCCGAACCGGTGACCCGGATCCCCCTGGCATCGGCTCTTTTGCACACCTCGTCGAAGGCAACATGGATGGGGGTGACCGAAATGTTGGTCAGGTTCATGGAGATCTGTGCCACCCCGTACTCCTCGATGAACCACCCGATGGCCTTCACTTCTTTCAGGGTTCCGGGGATCATCACCGGATTCCCCCGGCTGTCCCTGACAATTTCCCCGGTAAGCGGATTCCCCTTGCGCTTTGCGCGGCCCCGCTCCCGCACATCAAAGGCAATGGCGTTGGCCCTCCGGGTGGAAGTGGTGTTCAGGTTCACGTTGTATGCCACCAGGAAATCCCTTGCTCCCACGGCGATGGCCCCGGTACGGGGGACAAACTCCGGGGGACCGAAATCCGGTTTCCCTGCTTCGGTCTTCAATTTGTCCTTCAGCCCCTCGTATTCACCGGCCCTGATCGTGGCCAGGTTCTTCCGGTGTGGTGCGTATGCTGCATTTTCGTAACAGTACACCGGGATCTTCACCTCCTTCCCGATCCGTTCCGCCAGCTTCCTGGCATATTCCACCGTTTCCTCCATGGTGATCCCGGAAACCGGTACCAGGGGACAGACATCGGTGGCCCCGAAACGGGGGTGCTCGCCGTGGTGCCTGCTCATATCGATCAGTTCAGCTGCCTTTTTCACAGCCTGGAAAGCGGCCTCGACTACCGCCTCCGGTTCTCCCACAAAAGTGACCACCGTCCGGTTGGTCGCCCTGCCGGGATCCACATCAAGCAATTTGACCCCGTCGACTGATTCGATCCGGTCTGTGATCTGCCGGATGACCTCCATGTCCCTTCCCTCGCTGAAATTGGGGACGCATTCGATGATCCTGCTCATAAAGCTGGCATGATTTTTCCGTTTAAAATAATTTTCGCGATCTGGCTGGTCCCGTACGTATATGGCATGAATCCGAAGCTGGGCATCGGCTTTGTGATGATCAGGCTGGCTTTTTTGCCCACAGCCACCGAACCGTGTGTCTTCTCAACTCCCATGGCATATGCCCCGTTCAGGGTCACCGCATTGAGCACCTCGTGGGGAAGCATCCGGAGCTGCATGATCCCCAGTGACATGACCAGCTCCATGTTTCCCGAGGGAGAGGAACCGGGATTGTAGTCAGATGCAAGGGCGACGGGCAGGCCGGCATCGATCAGTTTCCGGGCGGGGGCATAGCTCATACCCAGGAACAGGGATGCCCCGGGCAGGAGGGTGGGCATCGTACGGCTTTTCTTCAGCACCCTGATCTCCTCCTCACCCACGAATTCCAGGTGGTCCACTGAACGGGCCCCGCAGGCCACCCCCACCTGGATGCCTCCGGAAAAATCCAGCTCGTTGGCATGGATCTTCGGGATGAGCCCGTATCGGGCACCGGCCTCCAGGATGGACCGGGTCTGCTCCACGGTAAAAAAACCGCGGTCGCAGAATACATCAATATAGTCGGCGAGCTTTTCGGACGCCACCGCCGGGATCATCTCCTCCACAACCAGTTTTACATAACGGTCCGGATCGGATTTGTAATCACCGGGGAACGCATGCGCCCCCAGAAAGGTGGATTTTACGGTCAGGGGGGTCTCCTCCCCCAGCCTCCTGATCACACGCAGCATCTTCACCTCATCCCTGGTATTGAGGCCGTACCCGCTTTTGATCTCCACGGCGCCCGTTCCGGATGCAATGATTTCCATGGCCCTGGGCAGGGATTGTTCGAAGAGCTCCTGCTCGGAGGTGGCCGACAGGAGAGCCGCCGAGTTCAGGATCCCCCCTCCCCTTCTCGCGATCTCCTCGTAGCTCAGTCCCCTGATCTTGTCCTCGTACTCCTTTTCCCTGCTGCCCGCATAAACCAGGTGGGTGTGGGAATCACAGAACGCGGGCATGACCATTCCCCCGCCGCAATCCACAACCTCATCGTCCTTCTGCAGCGTGGGTTCTCCTTTTCCGAAACCTGTGATCAGGCCGTCCCCGATCGCCAGCCAGGCATTCTGCAGGGAATCCACCTGTTCCATCTCTACCCCGGCAACCAGTTCCCTGGGCGACTGCTCCACCATCAGCAGCCGGTCGATATGGGTAAGGACCAGTCTCATGACACGAAGATAGGAAAAATCATCGGAGCAGGTATGCGACGGCCACTCCCAGATAATTCCCGATGGCGTACCCGATCACCCCGATGATCATCCCCGGGATCACCACTTCCTTGTTCCGGAGGGCAGCTGCCACCACCGGCACGAACGGGGGCGAATTGGAAAGGGCCGTGGAGGTCATGATGTAATCATCCACGGTGATCCCGAAGATCCAGGACAGCAGGGAATGGAGCAGCAGGGATCCGGTGATTACGAGCAGGATGTAAAAGAAGATGTTCAGCATCAATTCAAAGGATTCGGGGGCAAAGAGCGCCCGTAAATCCGCCTTGGAGGCCACGATCACACAGAACATGTAGATGAAATACATGCCCAGCTGGAAAGATTTTTTAATCCGGTTGATCCCGGGAACCAGGGAGGCCAGGATCCCCAGGGTGGTCACGGACAGGATGGCCGCCGTGTCCCTGGCATCCCCCTCAAACAGCAGGGACAGACCGTAACTCAGGCCAAAAATGACCAGGGTGATCCCCAGCGCCTTTGCCAGACCGGGAAGATTGGAGCGGCTGAAAAAGCCGGTATAGGATTCAAAGTCACTCACGGAGAGGGCGGCTTCCTTCTCATTGAACCGGTCATCCCTGCGGTAGGGTTTCATGAACAGCGAGAAGAACGGCTTTGCACCGGTGATCAGGAACAGCAGAACCAGTGCACCCACGGCAAGTTCCACCGTATGGGTGAGGATGTAGAGGTCTTCATCCACATTCAGTCCCCTGGCAATTGCAGCCAGGTTGGGTGTTCCGCCAGTATACACCCCGATCATCATCCCGGAGATCTTCCAGATTTCGGGGATCCGTTCCCTGAAAATGAAAAAACCGGCGAAAACCAGGACCACCACGGAAACCACCCCCAGCAGCAGGGAGACAAAGGTGGTCCGGGCCATTCTTGCCCACTTCACCACATTTTCGGAAAATAACACCAGCGGTATCCCCAGCAATATGGTGGCTCCCATCAGGGTCCCCTGAAAATTCGAAATGGATTCGGGAATGATATTCACATTGCCCAGGACCAGGCCGAAGATATAGCAGATGACCACGATCCCGATCTTGTTGATGATGGAGAGCCGTGTTGCCAGGTAAAGAATCAGTGCGGGGAACAGGAAATAGATGAGAATGACGATTGCGCCCATGATCGCAGTTTAGAATGAACTGCCGAAGATAATAAATTCTCCCGAATGACTTTCAGGGACAATCTTCAAAGCTCTTCTCATACTGGTCGATGGCCCGCTGGCTCATGCCCATGCTGGAAAATCCGCCGTCATGATACAGGTTCTGCATGGTTACTTTCCTGGTAAGGTCAGAGAACAGGGTGATGCAGTAATCTGCACAATCCTCCGCGGTTGCATTCCCCAGGGGAGACATCCGGTCGGCGAAATCTTCCAGCTTGTCAAACCCGCTGACCCCGCTGCCGGCGGTGGTCGGTGTGGGAGACTGGGAAATGGTGTTGATCCGGATCCGCTTCTCCCGGCCGTAAATATATCCGAAGCTCCTGGCAATGGATTCCAGGATCGCTTTCGCATCGGCCATGTCGTTGTACCTTGCGAAGGTGCGCTGGGCGGCCACATACGAGAGCGCCACCACGGAGCCCCACTCACTGATTGCATCCAGCCTCCTGGCGGTGCTCAGGATCTTGTGCAGCGAAAATGCCGACACATCCAGGGTCTTATGATAATAGTCGTAGTTGAGCACATCATAATCGATTCCCTTTCGCACATTGGGGGACATCCCGATGGAATGGAGCAGGAAATCGATCTTACCCCCCAGGAGCTCCATGGACCTGTTGATCAGGTTCTCAATATCTTCAAGACTGGTGGCATCGGCGGCGATCACCTCCGCCCCGATCTTTTCCGCAAGCTCGTTGATGGTACCCATCCGAAGGGCAATGGGAGCGTTTGTGAGCACGATGGCGGCCCCTTCCTCGTGGGCCCGCTCCGCAACCTTCCAGGCAATGGAGCGGGAATTCAGCGCACCGAAAATGATGCCCTTCTTGCCTTCAAGTAGATGATGTGCCATATGTTTTGGATTTGATTGGTTGGATTCTGCCCTGATAACAAATATAGGCGCGGATTGTGCGATGAAAGGTTCATACCCCCAGCAGGACACGGGCGTTGGAAAGAGCCGCCTCGGTCACTTTCTCTCCCGACAGCATCTTGGCAATCTCTGTGATGCGCTCCGCGGCCTCAAGCTTGCGGATCCTTGTATAGGTGGCCTCGCGGGTATCTTCCTTGAACACGACAAAGTGTTCCGTTCCGCGGGAGGCGACCTGCGGCAGGTGGGTAATGGCGATCACCTGCCTGCCTCCTGCGAGCCGGTCCATGATCCCAGCGACCTTGTCGGCGATCTCACCGCTCACCCCCGCATCGATCTCGTCAAAGATGAGCGTGGGCATCCCCTTGCGGTCCGAAACGAGGGACTTGATGCAGAGCATGAGCCTGGACACCTCACCACCCGATGCCACCCTGGAGATCTCCTCCATCTCCATTTGCTTGTTGGCTGAGAAAAGGAACCTGACCTCATCCCGCCCGTACATATCATAGGCTTCCTTCTGCATCACATCCACATTAAACCTGGCGTTGGGGATCCCCAGCTGCCTGAGCTGTTCTTCCACCCGCTCCTGCATCTCCCCACCGGCTTGCATTCTCTTCCCGTGCAGCGACTGCGAACGGCTTTCCATCTCTGCCAGCAGAACAGCCCGCTCCTTTTCCAGCTTTCCGATCTTCTCATCGGAGAAGGTCAGATCGTTGATCTTTCCCGCCAGCCGGTCCCTGACCGCGATCAATTCATCCAGGTGCTTCACCCGGTGCTTCTGCATCAGCCCGTAAAGCAAATCGATGCGTTCCCTGAGCTGTTCCAGTTTGCCCGGTTCCATCCGTGCCTTTTCCGCATGGCTTTCCAGTTCCGAGAAAAGGTCCTTCAGCTCAATGTAGGCGGATTCCAGGCGGGTGGCAAGCGCTCCCGCCGGATTGAAGTACCCGGAGATCCTGCCCAGATGAATCAGCGCTTCCCTCAGCTGGTCAAGCACACCGGATCCTTCCGCATTGAACAACTGTGCGGACTGATTGAGGGATGTCCGGATCTCCTCGGCATATTCGGCATGCTGCAGGTCGGTTTCCAGGATCTCCAGCTCCCCCGCCTTCAGGTGCGCCGATGCCAGCTCATTGTACTGGAACTGCATATAGTCCAGATCCTCTTTCATCCGCGTGATCTCATTCCTCACCTGGTCCAGGTCCCTGCTGACATCCAGGTAAGCGGTGTAAACGGACCGGTAACCG
>JAXGMU010000108.1:0-10016 GCA_040768485.1 Bacteroidales bacterium | reverse complement strand
AGGGGACCTGTATTCTCTCCGGTTTCAGGAGAGGAACAGGCAGCGGCCATGATCACGATCGCGGCCGTAATCAAATACATTGCTTTGTTCATGGACTTCGAATATAATAACAAACAGTGAGTTTTCCTCATGATGTTGCAGTATCCCGGCCATCTGTTTGCTGCAAACATTTATGTCTCCAGATCCGTGTAATACGTACATATTATTTATATTTGTACGTATAACATTTCATGCAAGAGATAAACCTTCATACAATGGATACCAAACTGACAATAAAGATTGACAGTGATGTCATTTCTCGTGCAAAGAAATATGCGCAACATCGAAGAACCAGCCTCTCTAAGATGATCGAATCCTTTTTAGATTCGGTTACAAAAAATGAACCTGATGATCTTGAGATCACTCCGCTGGTTAAAAGTCTCAGTGGTGTCATTAAATTGCCGGAATGCTTTGATTACAGGCGAGAGAGAACCGATTCCTTAATGAAAAAGTACTCCTGAGATGAAGAGCATATTTCTTGATACAAATAATGTGCTTGACCTTCTTGCGCGCAGAATGCCATTTTATTCTGATGCAGCCAAACTCTTTTCACTTGCGGACAAGAAAAAAATAAAGCTTTCCATCTCAGCACTTTGCCTGGCTGATACGAATGATATATTATCCAGACAACTTCCCGAAAATGAAGTGAGAAAAATATTAAGAAAATTTAAAGTGCTTGTGATTGTTCTCCCGCTGGATGACAAAATTACGGACCTTGCACTTAACTCTGAATTCAGGGACTTTAATGATGCTATCCAGTACTTTACTGCGATTGAGAACGATCAGGATATCATCATAACAAGAAATCTGCCTGATTTTAAAGAGAGTAAGATCCCGGTCATGACAGCTGACGAGTTCATCAAATCAATGAAAAACTGAGCCGGCACCCGGCTCGCCGTCCGTTTTTAATGAAATAAGGGGATATTCGCCTCTATATTTTATTAGTTTCCTAAGATCTGAAAACCGGGAGAACCTTCTATTACGTTTATTTTGTGCTAATAAATGCACAAAAATGTTAAAAATAACGTAAATTTGAAAAATGATTGTTTACGAATTCATAGAAGAAATGAGACCATTTGGCCTCTTTTCCATTTCAGATATTGAGAATGTACATCCCGGTCTGGACAGAAGAAGGCTTTTCGAATGGCAATCCCGCGGCTATATTATTAAGATCAGGAAGGAATGGTACTGTCTTCCCGGATTTCTCAGGAAACCCTACAGTAGCTGGCTCATTGCGAATCTTGTACATGCACCATCTTATATAAGCCTCGAAACAGCACTCTCATATTACGATGTGATTCCTGAAGGGGTATTCATGACTACTTCAGTGACGACAAACCGTCCGTTAAAGAAAGAAATGGCCGGTCATCTCTATTCCTATTCATCCCTCCGTACGGAATTGTTCAAGGGTTACAGGCTCGTTGAGACGGATTTCAACAACAGGAAGATCAAGATAGCCGACATGGAAAAAGCCATCCTTGATTTTTTCTACTTCAGGACAGAATATGCAACCCTTGATGCCATCAGGGAGTTACGGTTTAACATACCTGTAATCCGTGAGGCATTGAACGTAGAACGATTGTTTAACTACCTTGACATTGCCGAAAACAAAGCTCTTGAGAAAAGGATTCGAAAAATGTTGAAATTGTATGCCCATGCTTAGTTTTAGTGAAATACGAAAGGAATTTGATCCACGGTTGTCCGGTATCTTAGCCAGCAGATCCATGATCAAAGAATACCTCCAGTGTAAAATCCTGGAATTCATAAGCAGGGGGCCTTTTAATGAGAGCCTGGTCTTGCTGGGGGGAACGAAATTGCGACTAATCAATGGATTAAGGCGGTTTTCTGATGATCTGGATTTTGATTTAATGACCGGCTACAATAGAAATGACCACCTGGAGATGTGTGATTTCCTGGTCGACCGGTTCACAAAAATGAATATTCCAGCAGAGATCGATCAGGAAAAGAAGGATAAAGATACAGATGTATTTACCAGGTTTATAAATTTTCCTGATATCATGGAGAGGGCTGGATTGAAGGATACCCCGGGACGAAAATTTTTCGTGAAACTGGATGCACAGAAACATGCTTTCGGGACCTATAAATATGAGCCAGAGGTCAAGGTCCTGAACAGGTTCGATGTGTTTGTACCGGTAAGATGTGCACCCGACGGCATGATTTTCGCCACAAAATTGTGTTCGATACTTGAACGATCCAAAGGACGTGATTTTTACGACATCATCGAACTGTCAAAAACAATCAGGCCTGATATCGATTACATCTCCAACCGTTTGGAATTTGGGCGACTTAAAATAAAATATACCGGTCCCGAAACTTATCTTGAATTGATGAGACCTGCACTTGAAAAAACCGACTGGGATGACAAAACAAACGAAATTGAAAAATTTCTTTTTGATCCCACCGAATCAGAAAAAGTCCGTCACTTTCCGGCATATGCCACTGATGAAACTGTTACCAGATGGCTTAGTCCGGACTCCCGTTATGATTAAGGAGCAGTCGCACCCTGCTGGTGATTCATCCCCTGCGCTGCGCCGATATGGCAACCTCCTCAGCAGATTCCCGGCGGGTGGCCGGTATTTTGAAGCTCAGCAGCATGACCACCAGCACGATGGCGGCAGTCATCAGGAAGATGAGATTCAGGGAAACCTGTTTGTCAATCAGGTAGCCGAATAACGGGGGACCAACCGCTGTGCTGATGACCATGATGGTGGTGAAATAGCTCCTGATCTTCCCCAGGTTCATCGTCCCGTACACCTCGGCCTGAATGGCTGTTTTAACAGTGTTGCCAAGTCCGGCCGAAAAACCGAGGAGCCCGTAAAAAAGCGGCAGGATCCATTTCGCGGAGATCAGTGTCATCAGGATCAGTGATGCCAGGAGGGGGATCAGGTAGAGGGGGAAGAGCCTGGTCCCCGTGAACCGGTCCACCAGGTTCCCCGACAGCAGCAGGGCGACCGCACTCAGGATGGGATAAAAGGTGAATGAAAAGGCGATCCAGGAAACATCCCATCCCCTGTCCCGGCCAATGGTGTACTGGTACAGGAAAATCGCCGTGGCAATGAAGGGAACGATGATCACATTGCTTGCGATGATCCAGAATTTCCCGCTGCGGAGGTAGTTGTTGCCTTTGCCTGCTTTCCCGTTCTGCGGCAGGGGATGAACGGGTTCGGGGACATTCGCCGGGCTCATTTTCCAGAGGATCGGGAGGACGATCACCAGGGCCGCCGCTGCCATGCAGATCAATCCCATACGCCATCCGACGGCCGTCAGCAAAGGCAGTACCAGGAGCGGCAGCAAAAATTGCCCGGCCGAAAGCCCGAGCGCGGTGAGCCCCAGTGCCTTCCCCCGGTCCTTTTCAAAATATTTGGCAACTCCTGTCTGGGAAGTGTGGGTCATCATCCCCTGTCCGAGCCACCTGACCAGCAGCAGTCCCGCCGTCAGGAACACCACGTTCCCGGCCAGCGCCAGCAATACGGTCGAAGCCATCAGCCCTGCAAAAACGATCATCCCGAACCGTTTCAGCGGCATCCGGTCAATGAACATGCCGGTGAGGGAGAGCAGGACCGCGGCCGCGATGGTGATCGCCGCATAGATGGAACCGAACGCGGCGTTGGAGATCCGGAAGGATTCCACCCAGAAGGGGACGAACAACGAAATGAAGAAAGTCTGGCCGAATGCGGAAAAGAAGGTGAACAGGAACCCGAAATTCAATATTCGCTTGTTACTTCCTATGAAACGGAACCATCCTTTCACCGCGCATTCCTTTTAAAAAGGTGCGAAGTTAAAGGATTTTTGCCACTTTGATCAAACTCAGTACAGGAACCCGAACAGCCAGAGCGGGATCCTGTTGCCGGATGGATATTCCACATCGTCCACTGCAAGATAGGCATTTTGATGACCACCGATCTGTTTTGAACCTTTGGACGGACCTCCTGCTTCAATCAGATATTTGTCATCCACCAGAAAATCCCCTGTCTCCGGGTATGTTACCTGGTGACTGACCATCAGCTGGTTCAGTAGGAAGGTCTCCCTGATCGTCCCTTTATCCGGATATTCGGGATTCAGGGCGTACATCAGATTGGTATTATTGAGATAGAGTTTATCGGGTTTGTTGAGGTAGTTGATGCCGTGCGCGTCTTTCGTTAACCACCTCACAATTTCAGCCTTTTCAAGGTAGTGCAGGTATTTTAACAGTGTATCCCTGGTGGTTCCCGATTGCCTAGCAAGTTTTTCTATATTCGGTTTGTATGGGACGATGCGGGATAGAACTGCAAGCATCTTTTTAATCTTGGTGATCGAAAAATAATCGATGCTGAAGATTGCAGGGAGGTCAGTTTCAAGAACAAGATTCACAATATTTAGAAGTCGCACCGGGTAATTTGATGTTGACTCTGTGAAAAATGGATAATAGCCCAGGCGGAGGTACTCATCAAAGTATTTTAACGCTTTGATTTTTTCTACAATGCGGGGAACGATCGTGTTGGCCTCGAACAGTACCTGGTCCAGTGAGTATGGCCTGAATGCCTTATTATATTTCAGTTCCAGGAATTCACGAAAAGATAATCCCGGCAGATTATATACCATGGCCCTCCTGCTCAGATCGTAAGTTCCTTTATAGACATCAAGCGCTGATGAACTTGTGAAGATGATCTTCATTCCGGGCAGATTGTCATAGATATTCTTCAACTCTCTGGACCATCCGGGATACTTGTGGACTTCATCAAGAAACAGATAATTTCCTCCTTTCCTGTGAAACTCCTCGGCCAGGTAAACAAGTGGGTTGTCTGCAAAGAAAATATCATCCAGGCTGGCATAAAGCGCCTCAGATTCATCGGGTAAACTCATTTTCATGTGCTGAAGAAGAAGGGTCGTTTTTCCGGCACCTCTTGCACCGGATATTCCGATCATCCTTTCCTCCCAGTTTATTTGATCGACAAGGAATCGCGAAAACTGCGTATGCACATGCCGGAGCCTGTTTTCGGTTATTTGTTTAAGCCTTTCCATGGAATCTATTTTAATGCAAAAATAATAAAAATCACCTATGCATTAGTGAAAAATGAATAAATATTCACTAATTAATAAGTGAAAAATGAAAACAGAGAAAACCATTTCTCATACGATTGTCTAAAAACTTTATACCTGCATAATTGGATAATTGGTACATTTATCCTTCTGAGAAACAAAAAAGAGTTTCATTGCGTAAACCAGAACAAAAAAAATGCAGGATTTCAGGGATAAAAAGATATTGATTACCGGGGGGACGGGCTCCTTCGGGAACGCGGTGCTGACCAGGTTGCTGGGAGAGGGACTGCGCGAGATCCGGGTATTCAGCCGGGACGAGAAAAAGCAGGATGACATGCGCAAGCGTCTGAACAACCCGGTGGTGAAGTTCCACATCGGGGACGTGCGCGATCCGGTGGCGGTGGACCAGGTGGTGAACGGGGTGGATTACGTGTTCCATGCGGCGGCCCTCAAGCAGGTTCCCTCGTGCGAGTTTTTCCCGGTGGAAGCGGTGAAGACGAACATCCTGGGGGCGGAGAACGTGATGATCGCGGCCGAAAAGTACGGGGTGAAGCGGCTGGTGATCCTGAGCACGGACAAGGCGGTGTATCCGATCAATGCGATGGGACAGTCGAAGGCGATGATGGAGAAGGTGATGATCGCGCGGTCGCGCAATTTGAACGGGAAGGACATGATCTTCAGCGGGACGCGCTACGGGAACGTGATGGCCTCGCGGGGCTCTGTGATCCCGCTCTTTATCGAGCAGATCAAGAACAACCGTCCCATCACGATCACCAACCCGGAGATGACGCGGTTCATGATGACGCTGGAGGAGGCGGTGGAGCTGGTGCTGTATGCATTCATGAACGGGCGCAACGGGGACATCTTCGTGCAGAAGTCGCCCGCTGCCACCATCGACACGCTGGCAAAAGCGCTGAAGGAGCTGTACCGGTCGGATGTGGCGATCAACTACATCGGGACGCGCCACGGGGAGAAGCTGTATGAGACGCTGGTAGCGCGGGAGGATATGGTGAAGGCGGAGGACCTGGAGCGGTATTACCGGATCCCGGCGGATACGCGGGATCTGAACTACGAGAGTTTTTTCTCCAAGGGCACGGGGGGGATCGAGGAGCTGGAGGATTACACTTCGCATAATACCCAGCGGCTGGATGTGGAAGGGATGAAGGAGCTTTTGCTGAAGCTGGAGATGGTGCGGGAGGACGTTTTGAAGTGACACCGGTTTGGCTCGACCGGGAACCGGATCAGGGAACGGGTTGACATATGAACGCGGAAAACACATTTGCATGATCAGGGTAGGCATCACGGGACAGCCGGGGTTTGTCGGCACGCATTTATTTAATTTTCTGAGTCTGGACGAGGAGCGGTTTACGCTGATCCCTTTCCGGGATGAGATTTTTGGGGAGAAGGAGGAACTGAAGGACTGGGTGAAGCAGTGCGATGCCATCGTCCACCTGGCGGCACTGAACCGTCACAACGAGCCGGAGCAGATCTACCGGACCAATGTGCGGCTGGTCAGGGAGCTGATCGCGGCCATGGAGGAAACGGGTTCCGCTCCCCATGTGCTTTTCTCCAGCTCCACCCAGGAGCAGTACGACAACCCGTACGGACGCTCCAAGAAAGAGGGGAGGGAGCTGCTGTCCGCCTGGGCGGAGAAGAGTGGCGCGCCCTTCACGGGACTGGTGATCCCGAACGTGTTCGGCCCCTTCGGCCATCCCTATTACAACTCCGTGGTGGCCACCTTCAGCCACCAGCTCAACCACGGGGAGAAGCCAAGGATCGAGGTGGACAAGCAGATGCAGCTGATCTACGTGGGGGAACTGACCGGAGTGATCCGGGACTGCATCCTGCGGAAGGTGTCCGATCCGCAGTACATGGTGCCCCACACCTCCGAGTCGAAGGTGACAGAGATCCTGGCGCTCCTGGAATCCTACCGGTCAGGCTACGCCGAGAAGGGGATCATCCCTTCGCTGCGCAACGACTTCGAGCGGAACCTGTTCAACACCTTCCGCTGCTACATGGACATCCCCAACCACTTCCCGGTGATGCTGGAGGAGAAGAGCGATGCGCGGGGGAGCTTCGTGGAGACCATGAAACTGGGGGTGGGGGGACAGGTCTCGTTCTCCACCACGAAACCGGGGATCACGCGGGGGAACCATTACCACACCAGGAAGATCGAGCGGTTCGCGGTGATCCGCGGCCAGGCGGTGATCCGGCTGCGCAGGGTGGGGACCACCGGGGTGCACGAGTTCCACCTGGACGGGAGCCGTCCTTCCTATGTGGACATGCCTGTCTGGTACACCCACAACATCACCAACACCGGGAAGGACGAACTGTACACCCTGTTCTGGATCAACGAGTTCTTCGACCCTTCCGATCCGGATACCTATTACGAGGAGGTATGAAAGAGGCCGCACTTAACATCCCAGGCTGTCCCCGCCACCACTGCAGCAGAGCTACGGGAACTGAACCAGCGAGTCGGGCATTATTATCAGGAACTGGGATTCAACATCAGGAAAATATAACATCATATTGAGGTCAGAGAAATTCACACCACGAACATACCATCATGGCGAAAACAACACAAAAATCGGGGCTGAAGGTGATGACCATTGTGGGGACCAGGCCGGAGATCATCCGGCTGTCCAGGGTCATTCCCCGGCTTGACGAACACGTGGACCACACCCTGGTCCACACGGGTCAGAATTATGACTACGAGCTGAACGAGATCTTCTTCAAGGACATGGAGATCCGGAAACCGGACCATTTCATGGAGGTGGAAACCACCTCGCTGGGTGCGGCGGTGGGGGACATCATCCGGAAATCGGAGACCGTCATGAAGGAGGTGAAACCCGATGCGTTGCTGGTGCTGGGGGATACCAACTCCTGCCTGGCAGCTTACATGGCCAAGCGGCTGCATATCCCGGTGTTCCACATGGAGGCCGGGAACCGCTGTTTCGATTTCAATGTTCCCGAGGAGCTGAACCGGCGGATCATCGACCACATTGCCGATTTCAACCTGGTCTACACCGAGCATGCCCGCCGGCACCTGATCAGCGAAGGGCTTTCCCAGCGGAGGATCTACCTGACCGGATCGCCTATGCGGGAGGTGCTGGATTACTACCAGAAGAAGATCACCTATTCGAACATCCTCGGAGAACTGGAGTTGGAGGAGAAGCAATACTTCCTTGCCAGTTTCCACCGGGAGGAGAATGTGGACAACCGGCAGAACCTGGCGAAGATCATCGCGGTGCTGAGCCAGCTGGATACCGAGTACGGGATCCCGGTGATCGTCTCCACCCATCCCCGCACCCGGAACCGGCTGGAGGAACTGGGAGTGGACCAGACCAGCCAGCAGATCCGCTTCCTGAAGCCGTTCGGGTTCACCGATTACATCCGCCTGCAGACAAAGGCGCTCTGCACCATTTCCGACAGCGGGACCATCAGCGAGGAGTCGGCCATCCTTTCCTTCCCCGCCATCTCCATCCGCCAGTCCATGGAACGGCCCGAGGCACAGGATGCGGGGACCATCATCCTCACCGGGTTCGAGCCGGACCGGGTGCTGGATTCCATCCGGCTGGTGATCAAGGAGCACCAGCAGCGCTCCTACACCCGGATCGCAGAGGACTACACCATCACCGACACCTCCTGGCGGGTTCTCAAGCTCATCCAGGGCAACGCCGGACTGAGCAACATCTGGCACGGGATCAGGTAGCGTTTTTCATCACTCCTTTATTGCCTGATTGGCACATAAAAGTTTTTGGAATGATGCTTGCATTGTAGTCCATACAGTGATTAAGGGAATTTGACTAAATTTGCATTATGAATTGGAAAGAGTACATCATTGCAGATGACAAAGTATTGCTGGGCAAGCCAGTAATTAAGGGTACGAGGCTATCTGTTGAGCATTTGATTAATTTAATGGCCGCGGGTTGGACCGAGGAGCAGTTACTGAATAATTATCCGAGATTGGATAAAGCCAAAATACAAGCGGTATTCCTTTATATCAAGGATTGTCTGAGGGATGGTCTTATGTTCAACGAACCATCTAAATCTGCCTGATGAAGCTCCTCGCTAACGAGAATTTCCCCCTATCAAGTATTAAGATTCTCAAGAATGCCGGACACGATATAATAGGTGTTGGTGTTGATTTTCAAGGTGTTTCGGATGAAGAAGTAATTAGGTTGGCACAAAACGAGAATAGAATTATCCTGACGTTTGATCGCGACTACGGTGAGCTAATTTTTAAAAAAGGACTGCGTCCAGATGCGGGTGTAATATATTTACGCTGGGATGATTATAAACCAGATGACCCGGGTAAATACCTTGTCGAAGTGTTCCAATCAAAGGAATACCGATTCGACAAAATGCTTACTGTCATTGGTGAAAAAACGATTCGTCAAAGGCGATTTAAATAGTCAACCCAATACCACTATTTCTGAGATACAGATTGATCACATACGCTTACCTCTTGCTCCTGGTCGCGGGGACGGTGATTCCGCTGAACACGTCAACAGCCCTGAATGACAATTACACCATGTCCATCCGGTGGGACTACCTGCTGCATGCGCTGGTCTATCTGCCCCTGCCCCTCCTGCTGGCACTGGGCATCAGAAAAGGATCAGGGGAACATATTGTGAAGCCAGGACCTCGTGAATTAGAACCGTTAAAGACAGGTGCTGTACAATACTGGATCCGGATCATCATTTACTCCCTCCTAATCACTGTCCTGCTGGAATGCCTCCAGCTGGTGATCCCCTACCGCGCCTTCAACATCAATGACCTGTTGGCCAACGGGGTGGGGGCTGTGTTGGGTTTTTTGCTGCTCGCCGTATTGAGCAATACAAGGCTGTTCTCCGGCTTAGACAGAAGAGCAGTCCGCTGAATTATGCGAGCGGATTGGCTGTGCCGGGCTCACAGGCTCGGTTCCCAACAGCTCC
>JAXGMU010000107.1:2818-10279 GCA_040768485.1 Bacteroidales bacterium | reverse complement strand
GTGGTAATCCTTCAGGCTTGATTCCACGATCACCCGTGCCTCGGAGATCTGGGACCATTTCACGGGGATCCCCAGCCAGGAATCGTTGGATCCCCACCGTCCGGGCCCCACCAGTACATAGCCCCGCCGCTCCTCCCGCAACATGCGGTTACGTTCCTCCATGCACGCGGCGATCTCCTTGGTCATCGACGGACTGAAGCTTTCCGGCCGCACGTAGATCAGATCCCTGATCCCCTTGAACTCCCCGTTACCCAGGGCCGTTTTCGAATAGAGGATGGTCTGATCCTCCTCCACATTGTCCATGTTGATCCGCACCGACTGGTCGGTTTCCACGATGGGCCTGATCTGCAAAAAATTAAAGATGAAGGGCTCCCCTTCCGGCACATCCATGTTCACGGCGAACTCGATCTCGATGGGAATGTTCATCTCCCTCTGTCCGATCTCCAGCAGTTCTTTGACGATCTGCGCCAGCGGGAATTTCTCATGCTGCAGCACCCCGGCAAAGGTGAGAACCCGCTTCCCGTCATAGTTGATCCCGTCGCGGACCATGTCCGACTGGTGGTCGTACACCGACGCCACATGCCGCAGCGTGCGGTCCTCACCGGCATCGGTGATCTTGAGCCGCAGCAGGTTCACCGAATCGTCGGTGGAAATGTGGTAACTTCCCTCGGCCAGGTTCAGCGCATAGAACTGCCGCTGGGTGTCGCGGAGCATCATGCCGGTGGAGGAGAGCTGCAGGACTTTTTTGGGGTAGCTGGGGGAGAAGCGGAGACACACCCCGCCATCCATGATATATTTCCCCAGTCCGAACGCGACCTTCGCGATCCCCTCACCCGGTTTTTCCGGCGGAATGGGATAGTAATTGATGGAGCGGGCCACCCCGGAGATGGTGGGGTAGTAACGCTCGCCATGCCTGCTCCCGCACACCTCCTGCAGCACGATCCCCATTTTTTCCTCGTCGATGATGTTGGAGGTGGCCTGGATGTAAGCCTTGCTTTCCTGGAAGTAGACCGAAGCGTAGACACTCTTGATGGCGCTGGTGAGCAGCTCCATGGTGTGGGCCCTGTCGCCGGGATCCACCGGGATCATGTAGGTGGAATAGATGCCCGCGAACGGCTGGTAATGCGAGTCTTCCAGCTTGCTGGAGGAACGGACGGCCAGGGGGGCGGTGGAGACGGAAATGACCGCGTACAGGTCCTGGTGCAGCCACCCGGGAAGCCGGGCCGAGACGAAATGGTTCAGGATCTCCTCGTCGGGAAGGTCCGACAGCCCGATCCGGTACAGGTCGTTCGTCTCCATGAATTCGTCGAACACATCCGTGCTCAGCACCACGGTCCGGGGCACGGTGACCAGCACATTGGGATATTTGTCGATGAGCCGGTGCTTTTCGATGACCGAGCTGATAAAGGCCAGTCCCCGCGCCTTCCCCCCGATGGACTCCTCCCCGATCCGGGAGAATGTGGTGTAGGCGTCGTGGCTGTGTTTGTCGAACTTTGCGATGATCCCCCTCCCCTTGCTGATCCGGAAACTGGAGATCGCCTCGTACAGCCAGTTCCGCACCTCCTGCATGTTCTTGAAATCCTCCGCGCTCACATATTTGAACAGCTGGGCCACCGGGAAGATCGCCCGAGCATTGAGCCATTTGGAAAAGTGGTTCCGCGCCGCATGGTAGGCCAGCACCTCGTCGGGCACCTCCAGGATCTTCTGCTGCAGTGTTTGCAGATCCGCCGCCCGCGCCACCTCCTTCAGCGTTTCCGGATCCCTGAAGATGAACTCGCCGAAAGCGAAATTCTGGATGATGTAGTTGCGCAGGTCGATGGAAAGGGATTTGGAATATTTGTGCAGGAATCCCGTCCCCATCTCCTCTGCCAGGGCCTGGTTGGAGATGTCGGACGACTGAAGCAGGGCGGGCATGTGCGGATCCTCCGCCCGGATCTGCTGGACCAGTCTGATCCCCTGCTTCTCCTCCTTGTCCCGCTGCATGGGCCCGATCTTGAAACTCACATCGGCTATGATGCCCAGCAGGTTCTCCTTGTACCTGCTGTAAAGCTCCATGGCCTCCTCGTAGGTCTTCGCCAGCAGGATCTTGGGCCTTCCGCGCATGCGCAGCATCCGCTGGTGCTCGTTAAGCGCCTCTTTGGAGAAATTGCGGGACTGCTGCATGACGATCTTGTAGAGCTCGGGGAGGTAGGCGGAAGTATACCGGATGGAATCCTCCACCAGGATGATACACTGCACCCCGATCTTCTCGATGTCATGGGGCGCATTCATCCTGTCCTCCAGCAGTTTGATGATGGCCAGCAGGAGATCGGCATTGCCCAGCCAGCAGAAAACGTAGTCGATGGCGGACAGGTCCTCGTTCTGCAGCCGCAGGCTCACTTCCCTGTTGAAGTGGGTGAGCACCACGATGGGGATGTGCTCGAACCTGCCCTTGATCCGCTTGGCCAGGGTAAAGGCATCCGCATCCCCCAGGTTCAGCATCTCGATCACCAGGTCGATCTCGTCCTCCTCCAGGATGCTGAAGGCTTCCGTGGCGTTGGTGGCCTTGATGAAGACGGGGGGATAGCGCAGGCTCAGGGAAACATATTCATTGAAGATCTGTTCATCGATCCGTCCGTCCTCTTCCAGCATAAAAAAGTCGTAATTACTGCTGATGATCAGCACCTTCCGGATGCGTCGCTGCATCAGCAGGTTGAATGCCGTGTGGCTGAAATCGATGGTGGGATAAACCACCTGCCTGTACTTTTTCTCCATGCCCTGTTCTTATTCGCCGGATGGTCCGCCGGCGCCTTGCTTCATTACAATGGAAATCCGCTTCTTCCCGTCCATCATGATCCGGATGGGCTCACTGAACCGGACGTGCCGTACGAACCCTGTCCGCCCCATCTCCTTCTGTTTCTTCAGCTCGTCCCACCGGATGAAGGAGTCCGTTCCCTCGTAGTGGATGCTGAAGTACCCCACGTTCATGAAGGTGAGGTTATGAAAGAAATGGGACCCCAGCGACGCATCCAGCGGAAAATCCTTCAGCCCCATCTCCACGATCACCTTCGCTCCCGAGATCTGCGACCAGTCCACCGGGATCCCGATGAACGGATCCCGGGTGCCCCAGCGTCCGGGACCGATCAGGATGTATTTCCGGTTCCGCCCGGTGAGTTTCCGGTTGAACTGTTCGATCTCTCCCGCCATCTCCTTGGTCCTGAGCCTGTCGAATGCATCCGGGTCCACATACACGATGTCCGTGATGTCGTCGATCATCCCGTTCCCCATGCTCTTTTCCGCGTAAATGATCAGGTCCTTTTCAGGGATGCGCTCCGCATCAAAGGTAAATTCTTTTCCGGTACCCAGCATGGGCTTGATCTGCAGGATGAAAAAGGACGGCTTCCCGTTGTCGTCCTTTCCCAGGTCCACCGCATACTCCAGCTCGATGGGCGAACCCAGCGCCTCCTTCCCCACATCCATGATCAGGTCCAGCGCATGGGCCAGCGGCACATATTCGTATTTGAGGATGTCCGCAAAATTGAGGATGCGGGGACCGGCGCCTGCCAGACCCGGATCCACCCGCTCGTTCTGCGGATCGTACACTGAGGCCAGGTGGTCCAGCACCCCGTGCGATTCCGCCTCGGAGATGGGAAGCCTGCTGAGGTTGGCCTCGGAACCCTCCTTCACGAAATCCGCTTCCGGGCCGTTCATGTCCAGGGCCAGGAACTCCACCTGCGAGTCGCGCACCTGAGCTTTCAGGGAGCTGATCTCCACCGTGGGGAACCTGGGCGAGAAACGGTGCGCCTTTTCCCCGTTCACCACGTAATGGCCCAGTCCCAGTCCCGCAATGGCAAATCCGTCCTCCGGCTCCATGTGGGCCACCGGGTAGTAGTTGTGCGACTGCGCAATGCCGCTGATGTGGGGATAGAAATGGTCACCGTGACAGGTGCCCACCACATCCTGGATCACAACGGCCATCTTTTCATCCTCCAGCCTGAATTTGATGGCCTCGAAGTAGCTCCTGGAATGGGGGGAGAAGATGGATGAATAGACCAGCTTCACGGCGTCGGACAGCTGCCTGAGGCGGACGTTGAATTCGGGATGGTTGTTGGGGACCAGGTAGGTCTCGAACACCCCTGAGAAAGGTTGCATGGTGGAATCTTCCAGCAGGCTGGAGGAGCGCACCGCCAGCGGCCGGTCCAGCAGCCTGAGCATCTGCTTCAGCTTTTTCTCCAGGTTGTAGGAGAGGTCCGCCTCCAGGAATGCCCGGCGGATCGTCTCGTAGTCCTGCTCGGTTGCCACCAGCTCATGCAGCTTGTTGCGCTCCATGAAAATATCGAACTCGTCGGTCCCGATAATGGCCGTCCGCGGCGTGCGGATGTTCATCTCGGGGATGATCTCTGAAAAGTTCAGGTTGTAGATCAGCGCGCTGATGAAGGCGCAGCCCCGTCCCTTCCCCCCGAGTCCCCCGCTCCCCAGGCTCACGATGTTCGTCTCGTCCAGCACGGCCGATTCGTCGAAGTTCACCACCTTGCCCGTGTTGGACTCATTGCGGTATTTCCTGACCACATACTGCAGGTAGTTCCGGAATTCATCGGCGCTCCTGAAGTCGGTCACCTTGATGGGATGGATCATCTTGGCGATCTTGATCTCCCCCCTGGCCATGAGCCAGAGCGAAAAATGGTTCCGCTTGCCGTGGTAGATCAGCGATTCGTCCGGGATCGTGGCGATGTGGCGCTCGAATTCCTGGAGCGACTTGGCCTCTGCGATCTTCTTCCCGGCCGAGTCGCGGTACACGAACGCGCCGAAACCCAGGTGGAAGGTGATGAAGTTCCGGATATCCTGCAGGAGCGATTCGCTGTCCTTGTTGATGTAGGTGGATTTGAGCTCGAAAGCCCTGCGTGAGTTTTTCACGTCGGAGGACTGGATCACGGTGGGCAGCTCCGGCACCAGTTCCCGCGCCCCGGCCACCAGTCTGAACCCCGCTTCCTCGTCCATTTTCCCTTTACGGGTGTAGATCACATCGGTGATCAGGCAGAGGAGGAACTCGCTGTATTTCTTCACAATGGCCATCGCCTCCTCGTAGGTAGTGGCCAGCAGGATCTTGGGTCGGGACCTGAGCCGGAGGACCCGGAACAGATCGTCGGTGCTCACCTCGTCAATGATCCGCTGGGTCTGGTCCAGCACGGTGTTGTACAGAATGGGCAGGTAGCGGGAATAATAGATCTCCGAGTCCTCCACCAGCAGGATCACCTTCACCAGTCCCATCCGCGTGTCATCCTCCGCGTTCACCTGGTCCTCCAGGTGCTTCACCATGGCAAAGAAGATGCTGGAATCGCCGTTCCACACAAACAACTTGTCAATGTTGACCAGCGTGGGATTGGTCTCCTTGAAGGAGGATACCTCCAGCACGTTGTTCAGAAGCACATAAATGGGGATGTAGGGATAGTCGCGTTTCACGCGGGCCGAGATCCGCATGGGGGTCACCCGGTCGGTACCGATCATCAGGATCACCAGGTCGAAGTGGCGGGTACTGAGCTGTTCGATGGCCTCGTCGTAATTGGAAACGCCCGTCACCCGCGGCATGGAGGTGAGGCTCATCTGCGCGTATTCCCCCAGGATATGTTCCGAGAAGCGCCCCTCCTTCTCGATGCTGAAGGCATCGTACAGGGTGGCCACCAGGAGGATCTCCTTCACCTTGTACCGCATCAGGTCGTGGAAGATGCTCCGGTTGGCGTTCTGCCTGCTCAGGAATTTCTGGAGCAGCATCCGTGAGGTGATCTCCCTGGGATGCTGGAACCGGCCCAGCTCCTCGCGGACGGTCTCCTCGTCCATGGTCTTGTGCAGCATCTTCCTGGCCTCCCGGGTGTTCAGGTAGTTGGCGATGATGCTGGCCAGGTTGTCGATCAGCTGCCGCTCCTCTTTCAGGAAGGGCCCTTCATCCAGTTCGGGGAACTCCTTCAGGTAAAACACCTCGATGGTCCCCTTCCGGTTGTCCAGGGTCTCGAACTTCTGGGAAAGCTTCCAGTGCCCCTCGCGGAATCCCGGACTGGGATGTTCCTTCCCGTCGAACCAGATCCTGGCCACGGTCATCTCCGGGTACTGCCAGGCCTTGGGCATGATCCCGGCAATCAGGCTGAGGCTCTCCTCAACGGACCGGTTCTCCCGGATGATCTGGGTGGTCTCGTTGATGCACGTCAGTTCCTTGAGCCGCTCCTTCCTTTCGGCGATCAGCCGCTGGATTTCCTCTTCCGAACGCGGGATCTGGGCCATGGTTAACTTGCTTTGCGAACGTTAATATACAAAGTTAATCGAGATGAGGGAAAAGTTGATATTGTCAGGGACGTTAGTTGAGTTAGTTGAGTTAGGTGGGTTAGGTGGGTTAGGTGGGTTAGGTCTGACAGGTGGGATAGATCTTTTTTATCCAGCCATTAACTAATACGGTTGATAATCGGATAAAAAATATCTGTCGAGGGATATTTTTTAGGCGAATATGCACTAAAAAAGTATCATCCCCGGATAATTTATATCTGTTCGACATGATGAAATCCCTTCGCCCGGATGAAATCCCTTCACCCGAATGAAGTACCTCCTCCCGGATGAAGCGCCTCCATCCAAATGAAGCTGGTCCCAGAAATGGTGTGGAATACCTTTAAAATAAAGGTGTTCGCTTCCCCCGCTGCAAGCAGCGGGGATTGCGCTCACGTAATTATTTCATTTTTGATGGATGAAACCGGGACAACTGGGGATATGGTTGACCGCAGGTATGATTGGCTTGAGGCCTCCCTGATCCTCTAACCTTTAGACTCAAACACATTCCCGCTGTGGATCAGATCGTCCACGGTGTGGATCTTGGTCTTCTGTTTTGCATGGTCCACCTGATCGTACAGGGCGGTCTCGTAGGCGGTGGATTCCACGCTGCGCACCACGCCCATGGCCACGGGAAAATCGGGCAGGGTCATCCGCACCAAACGGTAGTGGTTGGTGTCGTCCTCGTCGTGGGCGTTGTGGACGATCAGATCCTGCTCGGTCACCCCGTTCTCCCCGATGGTCACCACTTCCATTTTATTGTTCCGGAACCTCAGCCCCTTGTTCCGCTCCTTCCCGAAGATCATCGGTTTGCCGTGCTCCAGGTAGAGCTGGTTGTCATCCCGCACATCCTTCCCGGTGATGTCCCTGTGCACTTCGTTGGCAAAGATCACGCAGTTGAGCAGGATCTCCACCACCGAGGTCCCCCGGTGATTGGCCGCGGCCAGGAAGACCTCCCGCATCATCTTCGGATCGGTGTCCACGACCCGGGCAAAGAATGTGCCCTGGGCGCCCATGGTGAGCTCTCCCGGTTTGAACGCATTTTCGATGGTCCCGTCCGGCGAGGTCTTGGTGATGCTCCCCTTCGGGGTGGTGGGCGAGTACTGTCCCTTGGTCAGTCCGTATATCTTGTTGTTGAACAGCAGGACGGTCACATCAATGTTTCGGCGGATC
>JAXGMU010000107.1:0-2808 GCA_040768485.1 Bacteroidales bacterium | reverse complement strand
GGAATCCCCGTCGCCGGTCACGATCCACACACTCAGGTCCGGATTGGCCACCTTGATCCCTGAGGCAATCGCACTGGCCCTCCCGTGCAGGCTGTGAAATCCGTAGGTTTTAATGTAATAGGGGAACCGCGACGAACAGCCGATCCCCGATACGAACACCACATTCTCTTTGGGAACCCCCGTTTCCGGAAGTACATTCATGATGGCCGAAAGCACACCATGCGCCCCGCATCCGGCGCACCATTTCACCGGTCCGTCTGCCTTAAAATCATCCTTTGTTACCACGCTTGCTGGTTCGAATGTTGCCATGATTTTTTCTTTTTTCCAGTCGGCTTCTGTGCCGTTTAAATGGATTTCAAAACGTCGTTGAAAGTGATGTTCAGTTCCGATATAAAGAAGGGAAGTCCCTGTACCTTGTTGTACTGCAAATAATTGTAGCAGGGATGCTTCGACCTCAGATACGCGGCGAACTGTCCCATGTTCAGCTCACAGACCAGGATTTTTTTGTAACGGGACAGGATCTCCCCGGTATTCCGCGGAAGGGGATTGATATGATTGAACTGTGCCAGGGCGATACTCTTCCCCTCCTCCTGGAGGTCCTTCACGGCACTCAGCAGGGCCCCGTAGGTCCCTCCCCATCCCACCACCAGCAAATCGCCCTTTTCCGGGCCGAACACCTGCTGTTCCGGGATGAATTCTTCCACCCTCTGCACCTTCTGTGCACGCTGCTCCACCATGATCTGGTGGTTCATGGGATCGTTGGACACCTCCCCGGTCACATCCATCTTTTCCAGTCCCCCCACCCGGTGTCTCAGACCGGGCTGTCCCGGGATGGCCCAGTAACGGTTCAGTCTTTTAGGATCCCTGTGATAGGGATAGTAATTCGGATCATTGTCCTTCGCCCTGGGAGGGACGATCTCCGGCATCTTGCCCACATCGGGCAGCTGCCACAGCTCCGACCCGTTCGCCAGGTTGGCATCCGAGAGGAGGATCACAGGTGTCATGTGCTCCACGGCAAGCTTGGCGGCTTCGTATGCATAGTTGAAACAATTGGCCGGCGTACTGGCGGCGATCACGATGCAGGGCGATTCGCCGCTGCGCCCGTAAAGCGCCTGCATCAGGTCCGCCTGTTCGGTCTTGGTGGGCATTCCCGTGGCGGGACCCGCCCGCTGCACATCCACCACCACCAGAGGCAGTTCGGTGATCACGGCCAGACCGATGGCCTCGCTCTTGAGCGCCAGTCCCGGTCCCGACGTGCTGGTCACCCCCAGCTTCCCGGCATAGGATGCCCCGATGGCACTGCAGATCCCGGCAATCTCGTCCTCCGCCTGGAAAGCCACCGCTCCCAAATGCTTCCGGTTTGAAATTTCCTGCAGAATCTCCGATGCCGGGGTGATGGGATAGGATCCCAGGAAAAGTTCCAGTCCCGCCTTTTCAGCCGCGGCGAGCAGACCCCACGACAACGCCGTGTTGCCGGTAATGTTGCGGAAAAGCCCTTCCTTCCCCTTCATGGGGTCCACCTGGAACCTGGTGGCCAGCGCTTCGATGGTTTCCGCATAGTTATACCCAGAGTGGAGGACGGCGATGTTGGCATCCACTATTTCTGGTTTCGATTTGAATTTGTCACGCAGGAAATCCTCCCCGATCTTCAGGTCCCGGTTGAAAAGCCAGTACAGGATCCCGGCCACGAACTGGTTCTTGGTCTTGTCCGCCGTCCTGACATCCAGGCCGTGCTTCATGGCCACATTCCTGGATAGATTTGTTATGGGCGCCTTCACTACGTTGTATCCCTCGAGGGAACCGTCATGCAGGGGATCCTCCTCGTATCCGGCCTTTTTATAATGCTTGTTGTCGAAATTGTCAATGTCAATGATCAGGGTCGCCCCATGCTTCACCCACTTCATATTCGCCTTCAGTGCAGCAGGGTTCATGGCCACCAGCACATCCGCCTGGTCGCCCGGAGTGGAAACCTCCTTGTGGCCGATGTGCACCTGGAACCCGGAAACCCCCGCGATGGTCCCCTGCGGGGCCCTGATCTCGGAAGGATAGTCCGGAAATGTAGAAAGATCGTTCCCGACAAACGCCGAGGTGTCGGAAAACTGCGTACCGGTCAGCTGCATGCCGTCACCGGAATCACCCGCGAACTTCACCACCACTTCGTCCAGTTCGATTACCCTGGGATTTTTTGCCATTTCTTCAGGTTAAGTGATTGTTTTCAAATCAATTCATTTGACAAAGTTAGCCTTTTAAAAGGGAGGGTATATCCCTTTTATTCACTACTTGCTATTTTTTTAAACATATGGATGAAAAACAGAACGGGTCTAAATAATGGAGGTATCTAGATATTTGAATCGAAATGGTTAGGGTATGTATGAAAATTGCTTATAAATAAATAGAGCCCAGGTTACAGAAGATGATCCCATCAAAGAGACTATTCTTCTGAAAAATATTATCAACATTCATGCGATAACATCCATTATTTCATTCACTTTTATGATAATATTTCTAACTTGTTGTCTGTTTTTTCGTATAAGTGAACTCCTGTTTTTAGGTGGCAATTATAAGTTTTTGCCCTGATGCTATTTCGACGGTTCATAATCTCCATATGCGTGATTGTTATGGCTTGTTCATCAGCCTATTCGCAGTATGAACCCATTAATCCTTTCATTTCCCCCAACAGGCATACCCTGAATTATTACGGCTCAGGTGATATTAATAATGATAATGCGATCGACCAGAAAGATCTGACCACGCTGGATAATATCCTGAAAAATATTCCGGTTTCAGTATCTGACGACAGGTTATCCG
>JAXGMU010000106.1:0-10366 GCA_040768485.1 Bacteroidales bacterium | reverse complement strand
TCCTGCAGATCGATCCCTTCTTCGGAAGGAAGGAGAAGAAATAAAGAAGCTGCCTTCCGGGGCAGTGCATTCAACCGGAAGGCAGCATTTCTCTAACCTAAAACCTCACTAGTAACCCGGGTTCTGTTCGTAATCGTTGGAAGTCCGGGTAATTTGATTCGTAGGGATCGGTCGCAATACATGGAAATCCTTGATGTTGGCTGCGGCATCCGGGTTGTAGGCCCTGACGCGCTCCAGGAGTTTCCCTGTCCGCTTGAGATCCAGCCAGCGGCTCTGCTCCCCGAAACACTCCCTGCTCCATTCGTCCAGGATAAAGTCCAGGTCGATCTCCGCCGCGGAGACATGCATCTGGGCTTCCTTGCCCGGATAGGCAGCTCTTTCCCTGATGGTATTGATGTACTGCATGGCATTGCTCCCGTTGCCATCCCTACCCAGCATCGCTTCTGCAGCGATCAGGTAGGTTTCGCCCAACCGGTACACGACGTAGTCCCTCGATCCCCTCTGCTCGTTCAGGGAGGGCCTCAGGTTGTCGTCGATCTTCCAGGGAGAGGGGAAGATGTTGATATTAGGAGCGTTCACGGAAACATCCGTTCTCCACAGGCACCAGTCCTGGTCAATCTCATCCAGGTTCCAGGTGAACAGGTTCACGCCGGGCAGGCGCGCGCGGACAGCGGCCGTATCGAACTCGGCTGCGGTCTTGTCCGTGATCCAGATGGCCGTGTCTCCAACAGATGCGCCTTCCGGAATGTTCCGGTCGGTATTGTACAGCCAGACGATCTGGAAGGATTTCTCGAAACGGGAATCCACATCCAGCGGCCTGAAATTCTCAAGCATCCAGGGAGTGGGCCTGAAACGGATCCAGGGACGGCCATACCCGTGTCCCAGGGCCCGGTCCAGTCCGTCGTTGAAGGTCTCGTACCAGGGCCTGAAATAAAGGTGGGTCTGGTTACCGTCCCCGTTCAGCAGCATGTCACCCGAGAACTGGATGGACCAGATGATCTCATCGTTCTGCTCGCTTTCGGCATTGTGGACCAGTCCCCCGCTGCCGTCATCCGAGTTGTAGATCCGCTGAAAATCATCCAGCAAAACACGGTCCGAGTTATTGATCACTTCCAGGGCCAGGTCAGCCGCCCGGCTGAAATCCTGCTCTCCCTGTCCGAAAGATTTGTATGCCCGGGTCAGGTATACCAGCGCAAGTCCGTGCTGTGCAGCTGCTTTGGTGATCCTGCCCCACTCGGACTGTTGCATGGGAAGCACATCGATGGCATCCTCCAGGTCCGCGATGATGGCCTCATAGATGTCGCTTTCCGAATCCCTGCGGGCTTCGGTCTCCACCCCGATCGTCTCTTCCAGGGTCAGGTGGACCGGGCCCCAGAGCTGTACCAGCAGGAAGTAATAGTGGGCCCTGAGGAACTTGACTTCACCCACCATGATGGCCTTTTCATCTTCCGGGATATCGGCATCCGGAGCACGTCCGATGACCGCGTTGCAGGTATTGATCCCGATATAGAGATTCTGCCAGGGAGACCAGATGTAACCGGCATCGCCGTTCAGACCGGCAATGTACTTGTTGAAGTACTGATACCCCCCGTGTCCGCCGTTGGTATATTCATCTGTTCCGAAAACAGTAAGCGCACAGCCGGCTTCAATGCCGTAAAAATAACGGAATCTTTCATAGGCTGCATTCACCGCATCTTCGAATCCATCGGGCGTGCTGTAATGGGTATCCACGGTGACCCCGGAAATGATCTCCTCATCCAGGACATCACACGAGACACCGGACAGCAATGCGACGGAAACAACTAAAATCAGATATTTTATTTTTTTCATTTTTCTCATGTTTTAGCATCCGTTATCAATTAAAAATCAACCATTAACCCGAATGAATACATGCGGGTCGACGGCACATCGGCTGAGATATCGCCTCCGTATTTTTCCGGATCCAGGCCTTTCTGCAGGTGCGACCAGATAAAGAAGGTATCCAGGTTCAGGTAAACCCTCAGCTTTTTCACCCCGATATTGGACAGCGGGGTGCGCGGGACGCTGTATCCCAGCTGTACATTCTTGATCTTGAAGAAATCGCCCTTGTAGTAACACCTGGTGGTCTCGTAGAGCGGGTATTCCCTCGAACCGTCGGGTTTGGGATGCTCGTTGGTGGGGTTCGTCTCGGTCCAGTAATCCACATTCAGGTTGTTGTACCGTCCCTGCAGCGTGGTCCTGTCCCTCAGGTACCGGTTGTACACGGTATGCCCGAATACGCCCAGCAGCATGAACGAAAAATCAACTCCCTTATACTCCAGGCGGGATCCCAGGCTGGCGGTCAGCGTGGGCATGTCCGATCCGAGAATGACCCTGTCGTCCTGGTTGATGATGTCGTTCTCATCCTGGTCCTTGATCTTGATCTCTCCGGGGAACTGAGAATAGACCGATGCGGCATCCTCCTCGCCCAGCTGCCAGATCCCGATCTTCTCATAGTCGTACCAGACGGTGAGGGGTTCGCCGATGAACCATTCGTTCCCGATGTCATCCTCGCCCGTTCCGTAAAGCTCCAGGATCTCTTCCTTGTTGCCGAACAGGATCAGGTTGGTTTCCCAGCTGAAATCGCCCGTGGCAATGTTCCGGGTCGTAAGGCCCAGTTCCCAGCCCCTGTTGCGGGTTTCACCGACGTTCTCGAACACGGAGTTGAATCCCGAGGTAATGGGCAGCTGCCTCTCCAGCAGCAGGTCGGTGGTATGGGTGCTGTATACCTCGAAACTACCGGTGATCCGTCCCTGGAGCAGACCGAAGTCCAGCCCGAGGTTGGCGGTGGCAGAGGATTCCCAGCGCAGGTCCGGATTGGCCAGGGTTCCCGGCCTGAAGCCCAGTCCCGCATTGTCGCCGAAATTGTAAAAACTCCTGCTGAGTGATCCACGGGTCTGGTACGGATCGATCCCGGTGTTACCGGTCACCCCGTAGCTGGCCCGCAGGCGCAGGTCGTTGAACAGGTCCTGCCCGGACATGAAACCCTCGCTGTTGATCCGCCACATGAGGGCAACCGACGGGAAGAAACCCCATTTGTTGCCTTCTGCCAGCCTGGAGGATCCGTCCCACCGGCCGGTCAGGGTCAACATGTATTTGCCCATCAGTTCATAGTTCACGCGGCCCATGACGGACATGATGCCCCATTCTGACAGGTCGCTTCCCATGTCATTTATCGTTTCTGCTGTTCCCAGGTTATGGAAAAGCTGCGTTTCGTAGGGAATGTTCTCCACTTCGATGAAGGTCTCTTCTGCATTGGACTCCTGGATACTGTAGAGTCCCGTAAAATTCAGGTTGTGGTTGTCCGTCACCAGGCTGTATGTCAGGATGTTCTCAAATGTGTATTCGTAAATCCGCTGGTGTTCCTTTCGTACCAGCGGGGTTCCTCCCTGGCGGGCGCTGGAGTTGCTCCCCCGGAATACGCCCCTTCTGTATTCGCGCAGACTGGGTCCGAAGTTCATCCTGTAACTCAGGTTCTTCAGGATATCGGCCTCCGCGAAAATGTTGCTGAACACCCTGAAGGATTCCCGCTCATCCAGGCTGATGTTCTCTTCATAATCGGCCAGCGGGTTCCAGAGCAGCGGGTCGGCACCCGGACGGAAGATCAGGTTGCCCTCTTCATCATAGGGTTCGGCCAGCGGTGAAATGTTGCAGGCGCCCCCGTATGTGTTGGGTCCCACATTCTGGAGACCTTTCAACACCTGTGTGGACGTTCCCACCTTGAGCCATTTGTTCGCCTGGTGGTCCAGGTTCACGCGGAATGACTTCCTTGTGTAGTCCTGCAATGAGATCACGCCCTGCTCCTTGAAGAGGTTGGCCGACATGGCATAGGCGGTTTTTTCATTCCCGCCCCTGATGCTCAGCTGGTGGTTGGTCTGGTATCCCTTCTCGATCACCAGGTCCAGCCAGTCGGTATCCACACCGGCCGCGTAAGCATCCAGTTCGTCCTGGGTGAAGGCGCGTCCGCCCACCTCCTTCAGCCTGTAATACTGCTCGGCGTTCATCAGGTCGGGCAGGGCGAGCACGCTGGAAATGCCGTAGTGTCCGGAGTAGGATACGGTGGTGGGCATGTTACCGCCCCGGTAGGTGGTGATCAGGATCACCCCGTTGGCGCCCCTGGATCCGTAGATCGCGGTGGCCGAGGCATCCTTTAAAACCTCCATGGATTTGATATCCTTGGGATTGAGGCCGGTAATGCTTCCCTCCCACGGGATTCCGTCCACCACGAAAAGCGGTTCATTGGTGGCGGTCAGTGACCTGCGGCCACGGATCCGGATGGTTACATCGGTCCCCGGCGTGCTTCCGCCGTCAGAGAGAGCAACCACACCGGGAGCCTTACCCTGGAGCGCCTGGCCTGCATTCAGGACCGGCCGCTCCTGGATATCGTCGGCATCTACCGAGGAGATGGCCCCGGTAATGCTTCCCCTTCTCTGGGTACCGTAACCGATGACCACCAGCTCGTCGAGCCCGACGGCCCCCGGTTCAAGTGCCACATTGATCTCGGTCTGATCCCCCACCGTGATCCGCTGGGTGGCGTAGCCCACGAATGAGAAATCAAGAATCGATTCGGCCGACGGCACAGAAATAGAATAGCTGCCGTTTGCATTCGAGATGGTACCGATGGTGGTCCCTTCGACCACGATGTTCACCCCGATGAGGGGCTCACCGGTGGCAGCATCTGTCACCTCGCCGGAAACAGTCCTTTCCTGTGCAAATGATTGCACGCAGAAAAGGCTGCAGGCGAATCCGAATAAAAAAAACAAAAGTTTCTTTTTCATAGAACTAGTTTTAGATTAGTTAGGTAAAATTGGGTTGGTTTCAGTTTGTAATTTGCAATCGGTTGCAGCAATTTACAAAAACTTTTTAATTGGTCAAGTACGGAACCCGGAAAAATTGCTCATCCGGTGTCCCGGGATCACATTCTGATATAGTTCGTCCCGTAAGGGGCACGCTGAGGCCTGCTCAGCATCGCATTGGCCTCATCGTCATTGATGAACCTTTCCACCACCGGGTCCCAGTAAAGTTTCCTGGGCAATTTCATGGCGATGTGGCTCAGCAGGCACACGGAGCAGGTGCGGTGTCCTATCTCCGGGGGTGAAATGGGATCTTTCCTGCTGACGATGCAGTCCAGCCAGTTCTTGTGTTGTTCCTCGCTCACGTACAGGTGGATCTCGTTTTCCCCGATCACCGATTTCAGGATCTCCGGATCGCTGGCGTTCAATGCCCTGCTGCTTCTCTCCTGCGAAACCGGATCACTGGCGGTGGCCTGGTAATTTCCGCGGGAAACGAAGATCCAGCCGTCGGTACCCTCATAGCGGATCCCGTTGGGGAAGCCCCCGCTGGTGTACATGGTGATCCCGTTCTCGTATTCGGCCTTGACCATGAAATCGCCATGGACATCCCACAGGCCGAATTTGGGGAACTCGGCCACTGCTTCCAGGGAAACCGGGCCGGTATATTCCGTGTCCATGCCCCATGCGGCCGAGTCGAAATGATGCTGGCCCCAGCCGGTGATCATCCCGGCCCCGAACTGCTCCCTCCGCAGCCATCCCGGCCGGTCATATCCCTTTTTAGGGTGTACGCCCATTTCGGTATAATAGACATAGGGAGTGGAACCCAGCCACATGTCGTAATTGAGGTTCTCAGGGATGGGTTCCGGCCCCGCTTCCGGTCCCGAAGGATCTCCGGGCAACCCGACTTTCACTGTGTGGATTTTTCCGATCCTGCCGTTCCTGACCAGTTCGGCGGCGATCCGGAACTGATCTGAAGAACGTTGCTGGGTGCCCAACTGAAGGATGGTTCCCTGTTTCCGGGCGATGTCACTCAGCATCCTTCCCTCGGTGATGGTCAGGGAGGTGGGCTTCTGCAGATAGATGTCCTTGCCTGCCAGGCAGGCCTCGATGGCGGGTTGTGAATGCCAGTGGTCGGGGGTGCTGATGATCACCGCATCAATCTCGGGATTGAGCAGCATCTCCTTGTAGTCATCATACATTTTCACCTCAATGGCCTTGTCGCTGTTCTCTTTCCTGGCATAGAACCCCTCCACCAGTTCTTTGCCTTCTTTCATCCGGTTGCTGTCCACATCGCTCACGGCGATCACCCGCGCGATGTCCCACCTCATGGTTCCGGGGAGGTCATGCCCGCGTGCGATCCTGCCGCACCCGATCTGTCCGATCTGGATCTTGTTGCTGGGTGCGCTTTTGCCGAAGACCGAGGAGGGGACCACGGTGGGGATCACCATGGCACTGGCCGCGGCCGCTGATGTGGTCTTTAAAAAATTCCGTCGTTTCATTGGTGTATGGTTTTAATGAATATTGATTATTCGTTCCGGTACGTTTCAAACTGTTCCGCGATGCCCGCTTCCCTGTGATCGCCCGCATGGACCAGCACCCTGTATCGAAGATGCACTTTCTGCCCTTTCTGCAAATCCGTGTTCTGCCCGTTCGCGGGCCAGTACATGGGGGTGGGAGAGAAGAACCCGTAGTCGCGTGTGAACCACGGTGCCGGATACCATTCATTGGACGGGTGCTGCAGGATGGCAATCCCTTCCGTTTTTCCCATCCGTGTGCCGTGATAATCCATCCAGGGAGAGGATTTCCCGAAGGTTTCCTTTTCCCCGCTCTCTCCTTCCGCATTCACCAGGGTCCCTCCGTTGATGACCGCCAGGTCCGGATCCATCCGCACGCTCAGCAGCGAGTGGTTTGTTTTTTCGATGGTCACATCCAGCAGCATTTCCATGGTGATCTCAAAGTCGATCCGGTACATCTCCCTGGAGGGGACGGTCACCGTGATGGTACGCAGATCCCTGATGGGTGCCATGGCTCCCGGGCGTTTCCAGATGTTCTCGTTCTCGATGACCACCCTGTCGCCGCCCGTTTCCAGGATATCGGCCCGAAGGGAAACGATCTGTCCCCGCTCCAGTCCCTCCTGCCAGTAATTTCCCCCGTTCACCCGGTCACACCCGAAGAACAGCGAGCTGTGGTGGGGATAGTTGCCATTCCGCATGGATGTGACACCGGCTCCCGAGGGACCGTTCACCGGAAAGAAGAAGGGGTATTTCTCATGTTCTGAAAGGATGTAGCAGGTGAGCAGGTTCCCGTTGGCCCGAATCTCGATCCTGTCCCCGGTCCTTTCGGCGGTTACCTTCGCCTGTGCCTGGCCCTGTATGCCGGTCAGGCACAGTGCCGCAAAAATGAATATGGATTTGATTGCCTTCATATGCCTGGTTTTGTAAAGCTGTGTTTCTACTGGCCCTGGATCTCCACGCGGGGAGGATTGCCGAATCCCTGCCAGTACATTTCCGCCTCCTCCGGGGAGATGTTCCCGTCAAACACCAGCAGCCTGTACTTCAGGGTATAGTCCCTTCCCCTGTCCAGTTTCCAGTCCTTGTGGCGGATGGGACAGAACTCGAAATACATGTCCCCCCTTCCGTTCTGGTTTAACGGCCAGACCCGCATGGGCTCCGGGAAATCCCGGTTCGAGGTGTGCCCCATGAAGAGGATGCCGCTTCTGCCTTCTTCAGAAACAGATTCCCCTTCAACGATGCACCACTTTGCTTTGCTGCCGTCCGCGTCCAGCCTGGTCTTTCCTGCGGAGGTGAGGACGGTGCAGTTATCCTTGTGCCAGTCCTCCGTGGCCCGGTACCCGATCCCCCCTCCATACCTGTAGGCATCGAGCATGATGCCCGAATCAAGGGGGGTGTTCAGTGTGGTGGTATAATCGATCAGCCAGGCATCCCCGTTCCCAACATTCCAGGCACGGACATCCAGCACCTCGTTCATGGCCACCTGGTCTTCGCCCCTTCCGCCGAAATCAATATGCTCCTGCAATGCCCTGAATCCGCTGTAAACAGGCCCTTCGGTTTCGGACATAAAACCGGCGAACCGCACGGTGCCTTCTCCCTTGATCAGGTTCCAGAAGTCCACCTCGCGTCCGTTGATGTGCGTTTTCGTCCACGGTCCCCAGATCCCGTAATGGTGGTAATGGTCGGGCGCCTGGATCCTGGTGAGTACCTGTCCGTCGGGAGACCACAGGGGATGGATGAAGCCTGAACGTTTAAAGAGCACGGGAACCCCCTCCGGCGGATACATCGTCCCGAACCAATAGTCCAGCACAGGGCTTTCCCCGTAGCTCAGGTGGAGGCTCAGATGCTTTTTATGCAGACTCACTGCAGGGGAAGCCGGATCCCCTCCCTGTCTGGATATGATGAATTCACGGATTTCCCCCGCGGGGGTTTTCCCCGGCAGGATAAACCAGAGCCGGGTGGAGTGTCCCGTCTCCAGCTGGCAGGGGACAGGGACCTTCTGGTTCCCGGTCACCTCTAACAGCGCCAGGCTCCCCTGGTCTTCATTGTAATTGATCTGGTCCAGGTTTACAGCCACGGGACTGTCCATGCGGTCTGTCTCACCTGCGAAAACTTGTATTTTTGCGATCTCCTGGGCCGAAACCTGCAGGAAGATCAGCAAAAGGGCAAACGTCAGTGTTTGTTTCATACCTTAATATTATATATGAATTATTCAGCTGTATTTTTTTACCGTTTCCAAGAATGTGCGGATCTTTTGGGTGGTCACGTCCGGTGGCATCCCGCCCCCGCATGAGAGAATGACCCTTCGCTTATCCTTCAGGCCATGGATCAGGGTCTTCACCTGCCGCTCCAATTCTTCGACGGTTCCGTTGGCCAGCACATCCCTTGGAGGTATATTCCCCAGCATGGTAACCCGGTTCTGTGTGAGGGCCTTCAGTTCATTGAGGTCCGATTCGAAGCCCATGTTGAACAGGTTGACCCCCATCTCGTTCATGAAACCGATGGAGGATTTGTATGTGGCGTCGTTGTGGAGGAACTTCACGGACGCATCCCTGTCAAACAGTTTCTTGAAATAGGGAAGGCCGAATTCCCGGAACTCCTCCTCCCCGATGAAACCGATGATGTCGTCCAGGACCAGGATCCCGTCAATGGTCGGGAAAGCATCTGCCTGCAGGTCATGCCATTCGATCAGGTATGCATTGACCAGTTCAAGCAGCTGGTGGACCTCCTCCGGATTTGTGATCATGGCTGTCATGAATTCGGTCACTCCCCACAGGAAAGAGGCGATGTTGAGCGGACCCCTCGATACGGAGAAACAGATCCGGTGGCCGCTGTCCTCTATCTTCCGGCGGTTCAGCCGCAGGCGGTTGAGAATAAAGGGGCCGAACCCGTCTGTTTCCGGATTCGGCCGGGTCAGTTTCGCAATATCCCCCGCATGGCGGATCACCCTGTGCGAACTCGGGAATACATTCCGTGGGAGGGTACATCTTGAGCCGAATGCCGAGGGTTCGGAACACATTCCGAATTCCGACCAGAAACCGGGGAGGAACATCACATCCGGGAAGGTTTCCGCCACCTGCAGGTTCGCCTTCAGCCAGATCTCGTCGTTTGTAAAATAATCCAGGATGTCGGCGCCGTACCAGTTGGGCAACCAGGGACTGTCCACAATAAACCCCGTAGGGATTGGACTAAATTCTTTTCCTTCAATCACTTTAAGGAGCTTATCCCACTGTTGCCCGGTCAAATTCGCAGATTTTTCATATAAAAATAGGAAAATTGCAACCGATTGCAAGGAAATTGACAAAGTTTTTCATAATTTTAATTCCGTCTCCCGTTATGGCGGGATACATGTCCCATGAACGAGAAAAAAGAGGTTACCATTTACGATATCGCAAAGGTACTGAACCTTTCAGCTTCTACTGTCAGCAGGGGACTGAGGAACCATCCGGCCATCAGGGAAGAAACCTCAAGGAGGATTATCGACACCGCCAGGGCCATGGGCTACCAGCAGAACACCTTTGCCAGGAACCTCAGAAAGAACAGGTCCAACACCCTGGGTGTGATCCTTCCGAGGCTGGACAGCAGCTTTCAGTCTGCGGTCGTTTCGGGGATCGAAAAGAAAGTGAACCAGATCGGTTACAATCTGATCATCAGCCAGTCGCGTGAATCAGTGGAAAAGGAAAGGGCCAATGTCGCCACCATGTATAACAGCAGGGTGGACGGGCTGCTCATTTCCCTGGCCTGTGACACACGGGACCTTGACCACCTGGATATGTTTTTCGAGAAGGGGATCCCGGTGGTGTTGTTTGACCGGGTTAAGGAACATCCCCGGTACAAATGTACCAGTGTGGTGATCGATAACAGCCAGGCCGCGTTTGATGCGACCGAACATTTGGTCGAACAGGGGTGCAGAAGGATCATGTTTATCGGCGGGAACCTGCTTTGTCACGTGTACAGGGAACGCTTCAGGGGGTACAGGAAAGCGCTGGATGAGCACGGTTTATCCGATGACAAAGGGCTGACACTGATTGATATCCTGAACGA
>JAXGMU010000105.1:0-10391 GCA_040768485.1 Bacteroidales bacterium | reverse complement strand
AACTTCCTAACACTTGCAAAGCAAGCAACCTAACTCCCCTAACGCCCGCGCAGCGGGCACTATATATGTATCACTTCCCCGTACGCCGCTGCGGCCGCCTCCATGATGGCCTCGGACATGGTGGGATGCGGGTGGACTGCTTTGATGATCTCCTCCCCGGTGGTCTCCAGCTTCCTGGCCACCACGATCTCAGCGATCATTTCGGTCACGTTGGCCCCGATCATATGGGCGCCCAGCAGTTCGCCGTATTTTGCATCGAAGACCAGTTTCACAAAGCCTTCCTTGGCCCCTGCAGCCGAAGCTTTGCCCGAGGCGGTGAAGGGAAATTTCCCCACCTTCAGTTCATACCCGGCTTCCCTGGCCGCTTTCTCGGTCATCCCCACCGACGCCACCTCGGGACTGGTGTAGGTACAGGCCGGTGTGTTCTGGTAATCCACGGGACGGGGATCATGACCGGCAATCTTCTCCACGCAGGTGATCCCTTCGGCCGAGGCCACATGGGCCAGGGCGGGTCCGCCCACGATATCGCCGATGGCATAAATGCCGTTCACGCTGGTCCGGTAAAACTGATCCACTTTCACCCTGCCGTTTTCCACTTCGACCCCGACCTCTTCCAGGCCGATGTTTTCGATGTTGGGGGTGATCCCCACCGCCGAAAGCACCACCTCGGCCTCCACCTCCGTCTCCCCCTTGGGGGTCTTGACCACCGCTTTGCACATGTCGCCCGAGGTGTCCACGCTTTCCACCGAGGAACCGGTCATCACCTTCATCCTGGATTTCTTGAACGAGCGTTCCAGCTGTTTGGACACCTCCTCGTCCTCCAGCGGAACCACATTTGGCAGAAATTCCACCAGCGTTACTTCCGTGCCAAGGGTACTGTAAAAATATGCGAACTCGCTGCCGATTGCTCCCGAACCGACCACCAGCATTGATCCTGGCAGCTTTTCAAGGGTCATTGCCTCCCGGTATCCGATGATCTTTTTGCCATCCTGCTTCAGGTTGGGGAGCTCCCTGGACCTTGCCCCCGTGGCCAGGATGATATGGTCGGCCTCCACGATGGTGGTCCCGCCATCCCCGTCCGTCACTTCCACCTTCCCGGGCGATTTCAGCCTGCCGGTACCCTGGATGGCCTCGATTTTGTTCTTCTTGAAGAGGAACTGGACCCCCTTGCTCATCCCATCGGCAACCGTCCTGCTCCGTTCGACCATCTTTGCCAGGTCGGGACTGACCGAACCTTCCAACGCCACACCATAATCCCCCGCATGCCGGAAATAGTCGTATACCTGTGCGCTCTTCAGCAGGGATTTCGTGGGGATGCAACCCCAGTTCAGGCAGACTCCGCCCAGGGATTCCTTTTCCACCACGGCGGTCTTGAGTCCCAGGTGAGAGGCGCGGATGGCAGCCACCAGCCCGCCCGGTCCGCTGCCGATGACGATCAGATCATATTTCATACTTGCTGGATTTTATGGTTTTGTTAGCGACTATACGTGAATATATAGCCAGTTTTTATTCTTTTTTAAATACAATTCTCATTTCACCTTCATAAAGCACAAATGTATTCTCTTTCACATTAAACACCAATTTTATATCTGCAGGTTCAAATCTAAAAGTATCATTCTCATAAGCATCCATTGGTAGTTCCCCTTGTCCAGTTGGTTGGGCGTATAATATGTTATCCTTTTT
Organism: Bacteroidales bacterium; assembly: GCA_040768485.1. Taxonomy (GTDB): domain Bacteria; phylum Bacteroidota; class Bacteroidia; order Bacteroidales. The sequence goes on along the minus strand of JAXGMU010000105.1, from coordinate 8,708 downwards.
GGTAACACTGATTTTTAATGGGAATTTTTCATTAGAGTAAACACCTACATATTTATCCAAATCTTCGGATTTTAACTCGATCTGCTTGTCAGTTATGATTGGTTCGTTGTATAACACCTTTCTAATATCGCTGACAGGTATTGTTGTGGAGGGAAGGCTGTTGTTCTGTAAAAGTATGATTGTCTTATCATTGGTCAGGTGCCTTTCAATAAAAGCGGTGTAACCCGCCCAACCACCTGAATGATTAATTATTTTGCCATATTTTTCATTTTCAATAATAAACCAACCAAAGCCATACGGATTTTCTTCTCCATCAGAAGTTTTTGATGATTGATATATTATTTTTTTATCGCGTCTGTTTATAAGTTTATTAGTGTATAATGCTCTATCCCAAATTAGTAAGTCCCCAACTGTTGAGTTTACCATTCCATCCCCAACAATTCCGTCAAGATAATAAGTATAAAAAGTCTTGCCAAAATTGTCTGTTAGTACTTTATTACCTGAACTATCTAATGCATAGCCAAGAGCATAGTTTTCAACTTTCTGAGGTTTAAATCTGCTTCTATATACAAATGTATTGTTCATTTTTAGTGGCTCGAAGATGTATTGTTTCAAAAATTCTTCAAATGATTTTTTTGATGCTTTTTCAATTAATAGTCCCAGCAGTGCATATCCAGTATTGCTTTATTCAAATTTCTCATTAGGTTGAAATCTTGCTTCAGGTTTATATTTTGAAAACTCATTTACAATATCCTGGTTGGTCGCAAACTTGGTTTTGTCCCATTTTTCTTCAAAAAGTTCCATATAATCTGGTAAACCGCCCGTATGATTTAACAGATTTCTTATTGTAATGCTTTCGTAATCTTTAAGTTCGGGAATGTATTTCGAAATTTTATCTTCATAACTTAATTTACCCTGTTTTTGAAGAATGACGATTGCCATTGCCGTGAACTGTTTTGATACAGAGGCTAACTCAAAAATAGTTTCATCATTCAATTTTCTCTTTGACCCTTCATCCGCAAAACCATAACATCGTTTAAATTCTATTTTTCCTTTTTCTGCTATTAAAACATTACCATTATAGGCATTTTTTTCATGCAGAGCTGTAAACAAACTATCCAATAAATTTATTTGAGCCGTCTGTCCAAATGATGTAGTTGAAATAACGATGCCAATAATTATACTTATTCTTTTCATATTGTTCTGTTCTGAAATTGGCTGTAACAACGGAAAATGATCAGGGTATCATTTTTTCCTGCCCGCCGGAATCCATATATTGAAAAAAGTGGTCAAAGAAACCGGGAACACTCTCTGAGGCAAGTCCGTTGGGTGAATTCTGCAGGAATGCGATCCCCGTTTTTTCCTCCGGACAGAAGGCGATCTCGGCCCGGTAACCCCGGACGTACCCCCCGTGATACACGATCTTTCTTCCCCGGTATTGATAGATCCTCCAGCCCAGGCTGTAATGTCTTTCGCTGACCGGTCCCCATGCCCTGGTGTAGACCGCCTTCAGGGGCGTGTAAATGACCGGCGTTTCGAGCTGACGGCGTACCGTATCGGGAAAAATGTCCGGACGCATCCCGAGCAGGGCAAGCAACCATTGACCCATGTCGTCAATGCTGGCATTGATCCCTGCGGCGGGGAGTACATTATAGTACCCTTCATGGAGGTCGAGCGGGATAAAGCCGTTTTTCCCCCTCACATGCGGATAAGCCACATTGTACGAGTGTCCCAGGTCGATCCTGCCGGCCGACGCATCGTCCATTCCCAGCGGACCGAAGATCTTATCCTCCATCAGCTGTGCGAAGGAGATGCCCGAGACCTGCTCGGCAATCGGCGCGAGCATGCTGAATACCACGTTCTGGTATCCGTAGAGCGAACCGGGTGCCGCCGAGATATCCACCTCGTCGAGCCTTTCTATGATATCCCCGAGAGGCTCGTCCGCTTCCACCAGGTTGTCATAGGCATGGGGGACCAGCCCCGAGGTGTGGCTCAGGATATGGCGGATGGTCAGTTCTGCCGTACTGGCCGAATCCTTCAGCCGGAATCCGGGCAGGTAGGTCACCACTTTGTCGTCAAGGGTAAGGAGCCCGTCGTGCTCCAGCAGGCAGGCCAGTGCGCCTGAAAATCCCTTGGATACCGAGGCCAGCCTGAAAACAGTGTGACTGTTCACCTTCGCATTGCTGCCTTTTCTCCTCACGCCGTGGGTCCCGGTAACCACCACCTGTCCGTCGTGCACGATGGTGAATGCGGCACCCACGGTCCGGGTGCTGTCCAGGAACCGGTCCATCCGCTCCGCGTATTCCCTGATGGCCCCCATTGCAGGCGCTGTCTCCTCACGAGGCGACGCGGGTTCTGCCCCGGCAGGCTTCTCATTCCGCCCGACGGGTTCCCTCCCGCCCGCTTGTGTCCGGACCGTTTCCGGGAGTCCGGGAGAAATTTCCGATCCTGAATGCAACAGGATCGAAATGATCCCGATCAATGAGATCAGGATGAATACAAAAATCCATCGAAAATGCCCTTTCATGCGCACGCCTTCCTTCACAGGTCCACAATCATCATCAGCTGCAAAACTACAATTATAACGAAAAACCAATCTGACTTTTTATGCACAAAATTGTCCCAGGTTACGTACATTTGTAAATAGACATCCTCCGTGCATGGGAAGATATGAGTATATCAACAGGGACATCAGCTGGCTTTCCTTCAACTTCAGGGTGCTCCAGGAGGCCATGGACAAAACGCTGCCCCTGTATGAACGCATCAAGTTCCTTGCCATCTATTCCAACAATATGGAGGAGTTCTACCAGGTCAGGGTGAGCTACTACAGGGAAATGCTGCGGCATGAAGGCGAGTTCCCGAGAGAACATGTGCGCGAGGTCAATCCCTCGATGATCATCCGGCAGATCAACGAGATCGTCACCAACCAGCAATCCATTTTTCACCTGATCTTCGAGGACGAGATCCTGCCAGAGCTGAGGAAGAACAACATCATCGTGGTTCAGGAGGAAGACAGGCTCTCCCCGGAACAGGTCCGGTATATCCGCGAGATATTCTACTCGGACATCCTCACCTCCATTCAGCCGGTCCTGCTGGTAAAGAAAAAGGTACGGCCGTTTCTGAAGACCGGGCAGCCCTACATTGCCATCGAGATGGTCAGCAAGGAGCGTTCGGGCCGGAAACAGCTCACACGGTATGCCATCCTGAAGATCCCCACCGATCACAACATCCCCCGGTTTCTGGAACTCCCCCGCGAGGACCACAAACATTACATCATGTTCCTGGAGGATGTGATCATGCGGCATTCGGAAGCCCTATTCCCCGGATACATCGTGAAGAACTGGTACTCCCTGAAACTGACCAGGGATGCAGACCTGGAATACGACGATTACGAGGGGGAGGATCTGATCGAAACCATCGACCGGATCCGCTCCCTCCGCTCCGTGGGAAGTCCGAACCGCTTCCAGTATGACAGGAGAATGCCGGAAAAGCTGCTGGATTATATCACGGCATCTTTCGGAATCAAAAAAAATATCCTGGTCATCGGGGGAAGCCGGCACAACTTCAGGGATTTTTTCAACTTTCCCAACCCGGTTTACCCCCGGCTGGAAATCGAAAACCTTCCCCCTGTCCCCAATCCCGTCCTGGCGAACCAGAAAAAGACAATGGCCTCACTGATCGGGAAAAAAGACTTCCTGCTGAGTGTGCCTTACCAGCCGTTTGAGCATTTTCTCAGGTTCCTGAGGGAAGCTGCCACGGATCCTGCCGTGGAAGAGATCAAAACCACCCAGTACAGGGTCTCCGATCATTCGGTGGTGGTCAATACCTTGATCGACGCGGCTGAGAACGGAAAGAAAGTGACCGTTTTCGTGGAACTGAAAGCCAGGTTCGATGAGGAAGCCAACCTGAAATGGGCCAACGAGATGACCAAGGCGGGGATCAGGATCATCTACAGCATCCCCGGACTGAAGGTCCATGCCAAAATTGCGCTCGTCATCAGGAAACCGGACTCAAAGCACGGCGACCAGGTCTACCTGGGCACTGGCAACTTCAATGAAAAAACTGCCCGCGTGTATGCCGATCACGGATTTTTTACCTCGAATCCGGAGGTGGTGAAGGAGGTGAAGGAGCTTTACAACCACCTGGAGAACCAGGCTTTGCGGCCGGAGTTCAGGCACATCCTGGTTCCCGGTTTCAACCTGATCCCCCGCTTCATCCACCTGATTGACCAGGAGATCGCCCATGTACAAGCAGGCGGGATCGGCTACATCCTGCTGAAGATGAACGGGCTGCAGGACAAAGAGATGGTCGATCACCTCTACAGGGCGAGTGAGGCCGGGGTAAAGATCGATCTGATCATCCGGGGAGTGTGCACGCTTAAAACGAACCAACCCTACAGCCGGAACATCCGGGTGATCAGGATCGTGGACCGCTACCTGGAGCATGCAAGGGCCTATGTGTTCCTGAACAACGGGGAGCATCAGATCTACCTGGGTTCGGCCGACTGGATGAAAAGGAATCTGCGCAGAAGGGTGGAATGTGTCTTTCCAGTCTATGACCCGGATGCCCGGCGGGAGATCCTGGATATCCTGAACATCCAGCTGTCCGATAATGTGAAGGCAGGCGAGGTGGACGAAAACCTGAACAATGTGAGAATCATCACGAAGGGACCGGACATCAGGGCCCAGATCGCCACCCACGAATATTTCAGGAAAAAATATGCCGTCCCATGACCGGTCATGAGCCCGGGCATCAGGCACAACCGCGATCTGTATGACATCACCGAAAAAGAAAAGGTCGGCACTCTCCCTCTCCCGCGGGGTGCCCCCTCCCGATCCCATCAACAAGGAAGCTGTCAGCCGCCTGAAACAGGCAAAAAAGAAACAGTATTCCACCGCCCGGCTGCTGGAAGGGATCAGGCAGGGCGACACCGGCATGCTCAGCCGGGCCATTACGCTCGTTGAAAGTTCACTTCCCCGGCACAGGTCCGAAGCGGAAGAATTGATCACAGCATGCCTCCCCATGTCAGGCAGCGCTTTCAGGATCGGCATTACGGGAGTGCCCGGTGCCGGCAAGAGCACATTCATCGAAGCCCTCGGAAACCACATCATCGGGCATGGAGGAAGGCTGGCCGTGCTGGCCATCGATCCGAGCAGCGAGCGGTCCAGGGGGAGCATCATGGGTGACAAGACCCGGATGGAAGTGCTGGCGGGCCGGCCCGAAGCATATATCCGTCCCTCCCCTTCCTCCGGCACCCTGGGAGGGGTGGCCCGCAAGACCAGGGAAACCATCCTGCTGTGCGAAGCGGCCGGCTTCGATACCATTTTTGTGGAGACCGTTGGAGTGGGACAGTCGGAAACAGCGGTGCACGGTATGGTTGACTTTTTCCTGTTGCTCATGCTGGCCGGTGCGGGCGACGAACTGCAGGGGATCAAGCGGGGCATCATGGAAATGGCCGATGCACTGGTGATCAACAAGGCGGACGGATCCAATATCCAGAAAGCCAAAAGGGCACAGGCGGAATATGCCAACGCCCTCCACCTTTTCCCGCCTTCACCCTCCGGGTGGACCGTACAGGTAAAAACCTGCTCGTCCGTCTATCTGACGGGCATCGGGGAGATCTGGCAGATGGCACTGGATTACCGGGAACATGTGACGGGGAACGGGTACCTGGAAAAGCGGCGAAAGGAACAGGGAAGGTACTGGATGTACGAGACCCTCCGCGAGGGGATCTTCAGCCACGCCTTCAACGACCCCCAGATGCAGAAGGAACTGAAAAAACACGAACAGGCCATTGCAGATGGGAAGGCAACCCCGTACATGGCTGCTGTCTCAATTTTGAATCATTATAAATCCCTTCACAGGCACCCGTGATGTACCCTGCCTGATACAAAACATCCTATATTTGCATCCGTCTAACTTTACTTCTGGTGACGGATATGAAACGACTCTTTATCATCCTGCTGGTGCCTTTCCTGTTCATTTTTTCATGCAACACCACGCAGGACCGGTATACCATCACATTTGATGTGGACGGATATGACGGGAACTGGCTGAAGCTGATACTTCCGGTGAACCGGACCCGGGTGGTGTATGACTCGGTCCTGATCGGCCCGGATGAACCGGCACTCCTCTCGAAACAGGCCGGGGGTGTGCGGACCATGTACCTGACTGTCGGGGATGCGGAAGGATCCATTCAACTGCTGGTGGAGAATGCGGAATACAGGATTACAGGATCGCTGGAAGATCCTGTGATTCAGACGAACAGCAGGGCACAGCAAGATCTGAATGCATACCGGGATGCGCTCCGGCCCCTCACGGAAAAACAAGCCCGGCTGAGAGAAGCGATTGAGGAAAATTATTCCCCGGCCGGCCAGGCGGCGCGGGACAGCCTCGTAGATGCATATTACCGGGTGGCCCGGGAAACAGAAATAGCCGATTCGCTGTACGTGGAAGAACATCCCTCCTCCTTCGCATCGGTCCTTGCCCTCAGGGGGATCTTTTATACCATGGATGCCGGCAGGCTTGAAGAAGCGCTCAACGCCATGGACCCGGTGGTGCGGCAACTTGAGGAGTATCAATACATGAACGGCAAGCTGGAAAGAATGAAGGCGGTGGCGATCGGAAAGAAATACCTGGATTTCGGCCTTGAAACCCCGGAAGGAGAGGTGCTTAACGTGTCGGATGTGCATAAAGGAAATGTACTGCTCATTGACTTCTGGGCCAGTTGGTGCGGTCCCTGCCGGAGGGCGAATCCGGAGCTAGTGGAAATATACGGGGATTACAGTGACATGGGATTCACGATCCTGGGGGTATCGCTCGACCGGGACTCGGCTGCCTGGGTCGGGGCCATCCGGGAGGACGGCCTTTCATGGCACCACGTTTCGGACCTCGGGTACTGGGACAACAAGGGTGCCGTCCTGTATGGCGTTCCCGCCATTCCCCATACGGTGCTCATTGATCAACAGGGGATCATCCGTGCCAAAAAATTACACGGCGCCGAGCTGAGGTCGGCCATCGAAGAACTTCTCGGTATCTGAAAAAACTTCGGATCAGGGCCTGGTCACCTCCCCCTTCACCCAGAGGATGGTCTTGCTGTTCCTGGGATCGTTGGTGATGATCGTGATGGTCTTGTTCTGGTTCCCCACCTTCCCGGCTGAGTTGAAGATCATTTTGATGTTCACCTTTTCACCCGGGGCGATCACTTTCTTTTCAGGCTGCACGGCCGTACATCCGCACGAAGCGCTCACCTTTCTGATCACCAGATCCGATTTGCCCGTGTTGGACAGGACATAGGTGTGTTCCACCTTCTCACCCTGTTTGATGTTCCCGAACCTGAACTCAGTATTGTCTACGCTCAGCACGGGAGCGGCGGCCATCTCCCCGGCTGTCATCCCGGAGAAATCCTCCTCGATGTTGGCACTGACCACCAGGCTGTAGTTGCGTTCCGAAACACCGTTGAGCTTCAGGTTCATCCTGTCGATGACAAATCCCCAGTCGTTTCTGCCCGGTGCATCGTATGTGGCTGTCAGCATTCCCTTCTGCCCCGGTTTGAGGGTGGATGGTTCAGCTTTGATCCGGATGTGGGCCGGGACACGCTCAAAGCCGATCTCCACGGGACCCTCCGAGGTGTTGATAACTTCCAGGCTCCTGTCCGTCTTCTGGGTATTCTTAATGTTCCCGAATGCCAGATGGTTCGATCTGAGACGCACCGGTCCCATGGCATAGCGGTATTCATCCTCAATGGTCTTCGGTTTCGGGATCACCTCGCCGGAGATGGTCAGGCGCACGTTCCCCGGATTGGAGTTAGAGATCACCGTCACGTATTTCCTGAATGCGCCGGGCCTTCCCGCAGGATTGTAGGTGGCTGCCACAAACCCTTTCTCGCCGGGCCTCACAGGTTCGCGGGTCCAGCTGGGGGCGGTGCATCCGCAGGAGGTGGTCACATGCTGGATGATCAGGTCGCTTCCGCCGGTGTTCACAAATTCGAACCGGTAGGTGACATTCCCTTCCGCTTCCTGGATTTTTCCGAAGTCATGGTCTGTGGTACCGAAGGAGATCTTCGGCTCCACGGTCTGCCCCATCAATGGCAGCAGCATGCTGAACATGATGACTACCAGGACGCTGCGATGATTTAACTGTTCTCGTTTCATAACGTTTCTACACTAATTCGTATTCAAAATTGGTTCTTTACCCTTTTACGGTAAACGAGAGCCATTGTTCGGGCTCCCACAAAATTAACACAAAAAATCTACAAAAAGTTGCATAATTTTTGAGACAACCAGGTGTATGCAAATATCGTTCCGGAATATTAGGTCCACTTGTCATCAATAATATGTATTTTTAGCCCCTGAAAGAGGATCATGAGAAGCCTGGTGAAAATATGGTGCGCGCTGCTCCTGTTCGCAGGCACCGGTCATCTCCACGCCCAGTTCTACAACGGGATGCAGATGGATTTCGGAAAGAACCGGGTCCAGTTCAATGACCGGTACTGGAAATTTTACCGCTTCGAAAGGTTCGATGTCTACTCCTATGAGAACGGAACGGACCTGTCCCTCTATGTGGCCGATTTTGTGGAAAAGGAGCTGGAACTGATCGAGCGGTTCTTCGACTACGAGATCGAGCAGCGGCTCATCTTCCTTACCTACAACAAGCTGACTGACTTCAGGCAGAGCAATATCGGGCTGGTCTCCGAAAATGAAGAATAC
>JAXGMU010000104.1:0-10391 GCA_040768485.1 Bacteroidales bacterium | reverse complement strand
ATGAGCTACAGATTAATTGGACAGTTACCGAAAATTGGGATCCGCCCGGTCATCGACGGCCGGGAGCGAGGCGTCCGGGAGGCGCTGGAAGAACAGACAATGAACATGGCCAGGGCAGCGGCCCGTTTCATTGAATCGAGACTCAGATTCCCTTCGGGGGAAAAAGTCGAATGCGTGATCTCGGAAACCACCATCGGGGGGGTGGCCGACGCGGCCAGGTGTGCCGCTCAGTTTGCCCGGGACGGGGTAGGCGTCTCCCTCACCGTTACACCCTGCTGGTGTTACGGGACCGAGGTGATGGACAGCGACCCGCTGATCCCGAAGGCGATCTGGGGATTTAACGGCACCGAACGGCCCGGTGCTGTATACCTGGCCGCGGCGCTGGCCGGATATACCCAGAAAGGATTGCCGGCTTTCGGCATTTATGGCCGGCATGTTCAGGACGCAGATGACCAGTCCATTCCCGAAGATGTGCAGGAAAAGATCCTTCGTTTCGCGCAGGCGGGCCTGGCTGTCGCCCAGATGAAGGGGAAGTCCTACCTCTCGCTGGGATATTCCTCCATGGGGATCGTCGGGTCGATGGTGGATTCGCAATTCCTGCAGGATTACCTGGGACTGCGGACCGAGTTCATGGACATGAGCGAAATAATCAGGAGAACTGAACTGGAGATATATGACAGGGATGAGTTCCGGAAAGCCCTTGCCTGGGTGAAGAAGCACTGTAGGGAAGGCGAAGATGTCAATGAGAAGCCATCCAGCCGCAAGAGAAAGGACTGGGAATGGGAAATGGTGGTCAAAATGACATTGATCATAAGGGATCTGATGACCGGAAATTCGAAGCTGGCCGAATTGGGGTACGGAGAGGAGGCCAGGGGCCGGAATGCCATCGCAGCCGGGTTCCAGGGACAGCGGCAGTGGACGGATCATTTTCCCAACGGGGATTTCCCCGAAGCCATCCTGAATTCTTCCTTTGACTGGAACGGGATCCGGGAGGCATTTGTGGTGGCCACGGAAAATGACAGCCTGAACGGTGTTTCCATGCTGTTCGGCCACCTGCTCACCGGTACTGCGCAGATCTTCTCGGATGTGAGAACCTACTGGAGTCCTGAATCTGTAAAAAGAGTGACCGGCTATCAACCCGAGGGACTGGCAGCCGACGGATTCATCCATTTGATCAACTCGGGATCCACCACGCTGGATGCCACGGCAATGCAGCAGGATGCAGATGGAAATCCGGTGATGAAACCGTTCTGGGAGATCACGCAACAGGAGGTGGAAAAGTGCCTGGAAAGCACCAGGTGGTGCCCTGCCAACCTGGGATATTTCAGGGGAGGCGGATACTCTTCGCAGTTCAGAACGGCGGGACAGATGCCGGTGACCATGTGCCGGGTGAACCTGGCCAAAGGGCTTGGACCGGTGCTGCAGCTGGCCGAAGGCTGGACCATTGAACTCCCGGAGAAGGCTCATGCGATCCTTGACAGGCGGACGGACCCCACCTGGCCCACCACCTGGTTCGTGCCCAGGACCAATGGAGAGGGACCCTTCAGGGATGTGTACTCTGTGATGGAAAACTGGGGTGCCAATCACGGGGCCATCAGCTACGGCCATATCGGAGCCGATTTGATCACCCTGGCCTCCATGCTGAGGATCCCTGTTTGCATGCACAATGTGGCACAGGAAAAGGTGTTCCGTCCCGCTTCATGGCGTGCATTCGGATCCGGATCAGAAGGACCGGATTTCAGAGCCTGCAGCGCATACGGCCCCCTGTACGGGTGAAAAAACGGACAGCGGATTAAAACGGCGAATTGATGAGAACAGTGACAAAATACCTGATCATTGCCGGATTCCAGTTGATTCTGGTATCCTGTAATTCAACCAATCAGACACATCAGATGGGAACCTACGGATATGACAGCACATTTTTTGAAAAGCACAATATCGGTTTTCTGGAACTGAAAAGCAATGATGGCATGTCCAGGGTGCTGGTGGTCCCCGCTTACCAGGGAAGGGTGATGACCTCGTCGGCCGGGGGAGCGGATGGCCTGAGTTACGGCTGGATCAATCACTCCTTCATTGCATCGGGGAAGGTGGATCCGCAGTTCAATGTGTATGGAGGAGAAGAGCGCTTCTGGCTGGGACCGGAAGGAGGGCCCTATTCCATTTATTTTGAACCGGGGGCACCACAGGTGTATGAGAACTGGAAGGTACCCCCGGTCATTGATACCGATCCCTTTCAGGTCGAGCAGCAAGATGACGGGATGGTGAAATTTTCAAAGGAAGCGGTCCTGAAAAATGCCTCAGGAACCCGGTTCCGGATCGGCATCCGGAGAACGGTTTCCCTGCTGGGGAAGGAAGAAGCGGCATCATTGTTTCAGATTGACGATCCCGGTCAGGTGAAGATGGTGGCCTACCAGACCGAGAATGTATTGATCAACCTGGGCGATGAGCCATGGACCAGGGAGAATGGATTGCTGTCCATCTGGTTGCTGAGCATGTTCAATCCTTCTCCGGGGACCACTGTTTTTATTCCCTACCATCAGGATGCGGAAGGTGTTGTGGTGAACGATGACTACTTCGGGAAGGTCCCGGCGGACAGGCTCATTGTGGACAGCAGCATGGTATTCTTCAGGATCGACGGGAAGTACCGCAGCAAAATCGGCATTCCTCCGGGGAGGGCAAAACCATTGTGCGGCAGTTTCGATCCGGAAAACAGTGTCCTGACCCTCCTGTGGTGCTCACTGCCGGACGAACCGCAACACTATGTGAATTCAACCTGGGGGGAGCAGGATGATCCTTACAGCGGGGATGTGATCAATTCTTACAATGACGGACCCGTTGAGGACGGAACCGTGATGGGACCATTCTACGAGATCGAGACTTCATCCCCGGCTGCGGCACTGGAGCCGCATGCAACCATTACGCATACCCAGCGAATTGCTCATATCGAAGGTGGAAGGGAGGAACTGGACCGCATTGTCCGTTCCCTGTTCGGGATTGAACTGCAGGAAATCGAAAACAAGTTTAAATAATAGAAGATTTAAATACACACATGGAAAACCACCGCATCATCCCCAAGGGGATCGTATGGCCCTTTATCTTACTCTCGTCACTCTTTTTTGCCTGGGCAATTCCAAATAACCTGACAGATACAATGCTTGCTGCCTTCAAGAGAATCATGAGCCTGACGGATACGAAAACCGCATGGATCCAGGTGGCATGTTACTTTTGCGGTTACGGGTGCTTCGCCATCCCGGGCGCCCTGTTTATAAAGAAATACACTTATAAATCCGGGGTCATGCTGGGACTGGGGATGTATGCCACTGGTACATTCCTGTTCTATCCGGCCATGATCACCTCGCGTGTCAGCGTGGAGGCCGGATTCATCCTGTACCTGTTTGCCCTGTTGATCCTGTTTGCCGGTCTGTCTATTCTGGAGACCAGCACCAATTCATATGTATGTGCCATCGGTCCTTCTTCCACGGCTACGCAACGGCTGAATTTTGCCCAGTCGTTCAATCCGTTCGGTGCGATCACGGGAGTGGTGATCAGCCAGGTCTTTATCCTTTCCAGGCTCAATACCATGACGGAATCGCAGCGTGCGGCATTGCCTTCTGCAGAACTGACCCGGATTCAGGGAATTGAACTGAAGTCGCTGACGGTCACCTACATGATCCTGGGCCTGGTGATGGTCGGCCTGCTGCTGGCCATCTATTTTACCAGGATGCCCCGGTTGAAGGAAGATGACAAACGGCTGGATTTCCCGGGGACATTCAAAAGGTTGCGTAAGAACGGCAACTATGTGTGGGGCGTGGTGGCCCAGTTTTTCTATGTGGGTGCTCAGATTGCGGTCTGGTCCTTCATCATCCGTTATGTGATGCAGCAGATGCAGCTGAACGAAGTGATCGCCTCCCTGGGACCGAGTCCCGGTTCGGCTGCGATCATTGAAAAACTCCGGCACATGGACCCGGTGGCATCGGGTTTTTACAATTTCCTGGAGGCAATCGGATTAACCGCGTTGCTGCCGCGAACGGCCGAGCAGGCAGGGGCCACCTATTACATCATGTCCCTCTGCCTGTTTGTGATCGGACGTTTTGTGTGCACCTGGCTGATGAAGTACATCAAGCCCAGGAACCTGCTGGCCGGGCTGGCAGCACTGGCATTCATCCTTTGCATGATCACCATATACGGACAGGGCTATTACGGGGTATATGCGCTGATGGGCGTATCGGGTTGTATGTCGCTTATGTTCCCGACCATATACGGACTGGGGATTGACGGACTGGGAGAGGATACCAAGATCGGGGGTGCCGGAATGATCATGGCCATTGCGGGGGCTGCTTTTCTGACGCAGATCCAGGGGATCGTCTCCGATCAGTCAGGGAATATCATCTTTGCCTACTGGGTCCCGGCCATCGCCTTCCTGGTGGTTGGATTTTACGGAGCGGTGATTGCCCGAAGGCATGAGATGAAAAGAAATAACCAGACAGAATGAAATAAAAATTGATCCCGATGAATGATGACAATTTGGTCAAATGATCTTATCAATATGGCTTGGTTAGGTTTAGTTAGGTTTAGTTAGGTTTAGTTAGTTTAGGTTGGTTGAGTTGTGGCAGATTAGGTGAAGTTGAGTGAGGGGAGATTCAGGAATATTGCCCGGGGAGACCATCTCCGGGCAATATATCCCTGATATCCAATTAAAATGTTATAGATATGGAATTATCCATTCAATTCGAATCATACTCCAAGTGTTATCCTAGAATCAATCCTATACAATAATTAGGTATGATAAAGAAATGTATTTGTATATCAATGTTTTTCCTGCTAGTATTTGCTTCATGTAACTTTATTAAAGATGCTGTTATCACCGATACAGAGCGACCTTTCAATGGTCTATACACTGGAGAATATCTTAACCACATTGCCTTTCCTATTGGAGGAATAGGGGCTGGTATGGTTTGCCTTGAAGGAACCGGAGCTCTTTCCCATGTTTTAGTATATAACAAACCGGCCATATTCAATGAGCCTAAAATGTTTGCAGCTCTATCTGTGAAAGGTTTGGATCACGGGGCTAAGGTGCTGGAAGGACCCGTCCCGGATTTCAAGATATTTGGTTGTCCAAATAATGGTAATGGTACTGGAGCGGCTAATACCAGTTATGGACTGCCCCGCTTTAATCATGCTGAATTTGAATCTCGTTTCCCGTTTGGTATGGTAAAACTTAAAGATGCTGATATTCCTATGGATATCACAATAACCGGTTGGAGTCCCTTTATTCCGTTAGATGCAGATGATTCGAGTTTGCCCTGTGGTGCATTGGAATATACCTTCAGAAATACAGGGAAATCCGAAATTAATGCAGTTTATTCATACAATAGTGAACATATCATGCGAGTCTTGAGTAAGCTCGGTGCTATAATATCCATACGGCCTCATAAAAATGGTTTTATCCTTTCATCGCGTGACAGAAAAAGTGATTCTGAACTGAATGGCGATTTTGCATTATTTACCACTGATACTGCTACTTTGGTTGATCATTGCTGGTTCAGAGGAAGATGGTTTGATCCCATCTCCATCACTTGGAAACATATTGAAGAAGCAAATCCACGTATATCTGAACCTGTGGAACAGGATGCACCCGGAGCTTCCCTTTATATACCATTTAAATTGATGCCCGGAGAGATCAAGACAATAACATTACTTTTTGCCTGGTACGTCCCCAATACATCCCTCAGAATCGGTGAAGATGTGAAATCTGATCAACAACAGTGCAGCTCAGAGGTAGATTTTGAGTTCCCTTTTTATCGACCATGGTATGCCTCCAAATTTAAAAACATTCATGAAGTGACTGATTATTGGATGACATATTACGATGATTTGAAAGAGCGCACTGAATTATTTACAGAAGCATTTTATAGTACTACGCTCCCTGATGAAGTAATTGAGGCTGTTGCTGCCAACCTTACCATCCTGAAATCACCTACGGTGTTAAGGCAATACGACGGAAAGTTATGGGGTTGGGAAGGATGCATGGATGATTGGGGGAGTTGTCATGGTTCCTGTACTCATGTGTGGAATTATGCCCAGGCCATCCCTCATCTGTTTCCTTCCCTTGAAAGGTCCCTGAGAGAAACCGAGTTTCTGGTCAATCAGGATGAGAAAGGACACCAGGCGTTCAGGGCTTCTCTCCCGATACGAAAGACCGATCATGGTTTTCATGCTGCAGCTGATGGTCAGCTTGGCGGGATAATGAAAGCTTACCGGGAATGGCGAATATCCGGTGATGATGAATGGCTTGGGAACTTGTTTCCTTTTCTTAAAAAGAGTATGGAGTACTGTATCAAAACGTGGGATCCACGCGAGACAGGCACCCTGGAAGAACCCCACCACAACACCTATGATATTGAATTCTGGGGTCCCAACGGAATGTCTACAAGTTTCTATTTGGGAGCCCTGAGGGCAATCATCATCATATGTGAATATTTTAATGAAGATACCGGTCGTTATCAGGCCCTACTGGATAAAGGAACAGAAGCCATGAAGGGCACTCTATTCAATGGAGAATATTTTCATCAAAGGATTATGGTAGAAGGGCTTCATGAGCCATCTCCCATTGAATCGGCAAGGGAATTACCACGTTCGGTGTACTCTGATGAAGCCTTGGTTCTGCTGGAAACAGAAGGACCGAAATATCAATACGGTACTGGTTGCCTTTCAGATGGCATTCTGGGAATGTGGATGGCCAGAGTGTGCGGCATTTGTGATGAGATAATCGATACGGATAAGGTCATAAGTCACCTTGAATCTGTTTATAAGTACAATTTCAGAACCGACCTGAGTGATCATCCCAATCCACAGCGTCCAGCCTACGCTTTGAAGCATGAGGCAGGATTGCTGCTCTGCACGTGGCCGAAAGGAGATGCACCATCCTTGCCTTTTGTCTATAGCAACGAGGTCTGGACGGGAATCGAATATCAGGTAGCCTCTCACCTATCGATGGTTGGACTAAATACCAAAGCAATGGATATAGTAAGAGCCTGCAGGCAGCGTTACGACGGCAGAATCAGAAATCCATTTAATGAATATGAATGCGGACACTGGTATGCCAGAGCCATGGCCAGCTATGGATTAATCCAGGGCTTAACTGGAGTCCGTTATGATGCAGTGACCAAAACCCTTTATATCGATTCAAGGGTAGGAAATGATTTTGATAGTTTCTTTTCTTGTAATTCGGGTTTCGGAAATATAGGACTAAAAAAGGGTGTACCCTATATAAGAATGGTTTCCGGTTCACTGTATGTTGAGAAATGTATTGTTTCAGGCAAGGAATTTTATTTAAACGAGAGAAAACTGTTTCATTGATAACGAGGAACCTGTTTTGATTTATGTATCTTAATAAGTATTGGAATGGAATCTGTAAAGGAGATGAAAAATCTCTCGAAGAACTCTTCAGGGAAATTAATTCATCTTTATGTTATTATGCCTATTATATGACGGAAGATCATGAAATTTCTGAAGAAATTGTCCAGGATGTATTTATTAAAATCTGGCAGGATCGAGATAAAATAAAGATCAATGGTTCTTTAAAATCATACCTATACAAAGCAACACGCAATCAATCAATTAATCATTTAATACGTAAGAAAACGAAAAAGTATTCTGTTAATATAACATTTCCTGAAAACAACTGGCATACTATACAGGATACATTTGATAGTAAAGATTATATAATCGAAAAAATTGAAGCGAAGGAAACTGAAAACAGAATTAAAGAAATCATTGACACACTTCCAGAACAATGTCGCAGAGTTTTTCTATTAAGCAGGTTTGACGAAAAATCCAATGCAGAGATCGCCTTTCATTTAAAGATCTCTGTGAATACTGTTAAAACTCATATATATAAGGCGTTAGAGTTAATTAAAAAAGGACTTTAAGCTTATACCTGACTTGGGGGTGACTGAATGAGTTACAATGGTTAAAAATTGAATTCTCTGTAATCAAACCATGAAAAAATCTTGTCGTTTATTCGAACAAGAATATAAAGAAGAGAATATTAACTGATATGGAAATTACTGAGAAGATCAAACAATTAATCCTCGATTATCTTCAGGGAAACATCCAGAAGAAAGAGGCAGATTGTTTAAAGTCCTGGCTGGATATTGATAATGGCAATAAAGAATATTTTGAAAAAATTAAATTATCGTGGATCCTAGCAGGAAGACTATCAAATAAAAAGCGATTTGATGAGAACCAACTCTGGAATAATCTGCAGCCAAAACTGAAACAAACAGAAGTAGCATCTCATTTTAAATATTTTAAAAAAATAAAAATTAATCATACTCTAAAAATAGCATGTAGCTGGTTAATTTTTTTTCTGTTGGGTACTTCGGTAACATATTGGTATACAAGTTATAATATAGAGAAACAACCCCAAAAAACGATTGTCTATTCTCCCGTAGGTGCAAGGAACCATATTGTACTGCCTGATGGGACTTCTGTCTGGCTTAATTCAGGCAGTTCCCTTGAATATCAAGATGATTATAATTTAAACAAACGTGAAGTAAAACTTACCGGTGAAGGCTATTTTCAAGTAACTCCCGGTAAGAGACATCCATTTATTGTAAAAACGCATGATATTTCTATTACTACGCTGGGTACAATAGTTAATGTGAAAGCCTACCCTGAAGAAAATATGATTACTACTACCCTGGTTAACGGGCAGGCAATCATAGAAAGAACCGATGAGAAAAACATTGCATTTACGCTTTCGATGGAGCCCCAACAGAAAGTGACATACTATTATGGAGAAAGGGTGTCAGATGCAACACCTGATATCGAAATGCGTGATGCAAAAAGAGATATGAGCCAGAACAAATCATCAGTTCCTCATCTATTTTCGATACTAAAGGTTTTTGATGTAAATACTGATATCTATACTTCATGGAAAGACAGTTCCTGGTACGTAGAATCTGAAAGATTTGATAACCTAATTCGAATGCTTGAAAGACGCTATAAAATTTCTGTAACACTCTGTTCTGAAGAATTAAAAAACTACAGTTTTTCTGGTACCATTGAAAATGAAACCCCGGAACAGTTATTTGAAATGCTTCGATTAACCCTGCCTATTGACTATACTTTTCAGACAAACAGGGTGTTTATACACCTGGATGAAAATCTTAAGAAAGAATATGAACGCTTCATATGATCTGGCAGGAATGGGAGCAAAGCCATGGAAATAGAAGCAATGCTACTATTAAATCTGAATGAAATTCCAGTTCCTTAAATGATCATATATATTATTTATTATTAAATGGTTAAATAAAATATTTTATTATGAGAAAGATAAGTATTTTGTTCTTACTAATCCTAATACAATTCTCATTGCTGATTGCACAGGATTTTGGTAACGATCTGATGTCACTTTCACAAATTCAGAATAACGTAAAAACCAAAAGAATTAGCAGTTATGATGTTACAGGTGGCAATGCTGATTGCATTGGCGGGATCAAAGAAGGTGAAAAAGTCACACTGATGGATGTGAAAGGCGCTGGTATCATACAGCATATATGGATTACGATTAGTCCAGATTCTGCTGTTTACAGAAACCATGAAAAGCAGTTGTTTTTTCCTGGGAATGATATTATATTAAAAATTTATTGGGACGGCAATTCATATCCATCTGTCGAATCGCCTATTGGCCCTTTTTTTGGGAACGGATGGGGAGAATGTTACCCCTTTTATTCAATGCCACTGACGGTTGCTCCAAGGAAAGCCTACGTGTGCTATTTTTCGATGCCATTTTCACAGGGAGCCAGAATTGAAATTGAGAACCAGGCAGAACAGACAATCAGTTCCCTTTACTATTATATTGATTATGTTGAAGTGGAGAAGTTACCTGCAAATTTGGGTAGGTTCCATGCCTGGTTTAATCACGGGGTTATCGAATACGAACAGAATAATGATGGAATTAATAAATATGGGGAAGGCAATTATCTGTTTGCCGATATTAAAGGTAAAGGTCACTTTATTGGAGTTAACTATTATGTAAACAATCCTTCTCCATATTGGTATGGAGAAGGTGACGACATGTTTTTTATTGATGGCGAAAAGATTGCTTCACTCAATGGAACGGGTACCGAAGATTATTTTAATACTTCCTGGTGTCCCCAAGAGTTGTTTATGCATCCTTATTTTGGTTACGCTCGTGTAAACAATAACATTGGGTGGATGGGCAGAACACATTTATACCGTTTCCACATTGAAGACCCTGTTTATTTTGAACAGTCATGCAAGGTTACAATTGAACATGGCCATGCCAACTCTGCATGCCTGGACTTGGCATCGGTTGCCTACTGGTACCAGGAGACCTCTGCTAAATTGTCTCCTGCTATCTC
>JAXGMU010000103.1:0-10830 GCA_040768485.1 Bacteroidales bacterium | reverse complement strand
GAATTCCTTGATGAAACGGACCCTCGGATTCTCCCTGGTCCGGCCGGGGACCCAGGCCGGATCGATGCCTATTCCAGAATTATCACCCAGTTCACTGATCAGCGAAATGAAATCACCCTTCCCGCAGCCGATCTCAATTACTTTTTTATGCTTGATATCATATCTGTCAATGAAACGCTGCGTCACTCCGGTGAGGAATTTCACGAAGGTCGGAGAGAAACCCTGCTGGTCCTCATAACCCTGTGTATAATAATCAAGTGTTGTATCGAAGGTGCTGTTGAAAATGAATCCGCAGTTGTTACAGAAAGCCAGTGTAATGTCTTTTCGGGGGACTTCCAGTGCCTTCCGGTAATCCTTGATCGTTACCAGGCTGTGAACGGGTGCGTTTTTTATCACAAAAAAATCTTCAATATCTGCATGCCTGCAGTTGGGACATTTTGTATGTTTCATCGGGATATTATTTATCAAAATTGTCTATATCAAAATCTGGATGGCCGTTGTCTTTCTGGGAAACAACCTCCACCTCCACCGGCCAGCCTATATTGAAAGCCGGATCATTGTACCGGATGCCCCTTTCTGATCCCGGAGTGTAAAATTCTGTGACCGGATAGTACACTTCACAATGATCTTCCAGAGAAATAAATCCATGTGCGAAATTCTCGGGGACGTATACCATCCTGTAATTATTCTCACTCAGTTCGTGCCCTATCCAGTGCATAAATGTCTCTGATCCCCTCCTCAGGTCAATAATTACATCAAAAATTCTGCCTTTTGTGCACCTGATGAACTTGGTCTCCTGGTAAGGGTCGATCTGGTAATGCATCCCCCGGATCGTTCCTTTTTTTAGTGTTAAAGAGGTATTGATCTGCCTGATCTCGTTTTTCAAGCCGGCTTCCTGAAATTCCCGCTGACACCATGACCTTCCAAAAAAACCCCTCTCATCCTCGAGCTTTTTTATTTCCACAAGGAAAGCGCCTTTTAACTTTGTTTCAATAAATTCCATTTCTTATCATTTTTGTTATGCGCTAGATCCACTCAAGTTTTTCATTGATGTGGCCATTCACCTGAAGGGAGTTCAGAACCTTCAGCCGGATCAGCCTGGATTCCCGGAAATTCGAATCATTGAAATTCATCTGAACCAGATTTTCCTTCAAACCCCTGATGGTACTTTCAAGGTCCATGATGGGCTGGTGATCAGGAGCCAGTTTTTTATACAAATCAAAATTCACCCTGTAGGATCGCTTATCGGGGGCGGCATCCTTATTCACAGTGACTTTGACGCCGGGGATCTGGGCTGCCACAGCCTCAGCAAGTGGCTTTATCTGATTGTTCCATTCATTCGAACCGGTATTGACGGCAACGAATGTGCCTCCCTGCTCTTTCTCCCTGAGAAGGCCCCATTCGAAAGCCCTGGCCATATCTGTCGTGTTGATCATGGGCCGCCACGGGGTGCCGTCGCTGAGGATGCTGATCTCCTTGTTGATCAATGCTCCTGCAACGAAATCATTCAGGACCAGATCCAACCTCAGCCGGTTTGAGAAACCACAGGCAGTAGCGAATCGAAGGCAGGTAACCAGGAAGTTCTCATCGGCAAGCGGTTCGAGCTCTTTTTCGGCTGCGACTTTGGATCGTGCGTAAGCCGTAAGCGGATTCAGCTCATCTTCTTCCTTCTTCGGATACTCACTGGCGGCTCCATACATGCTGCAGCTTGATGCATAAACGAATTTCTTCACTCCATTCCGCTTGCAGAGTTTTGCAAGGTTCACCGCTGCCCTGTAATTCACTTCCATGGTGACCTCTTCAAACTTATTCCCCATGGGATCATTGGATATGGCGGCAAGATCAAGCACCACATCCACATCCTTCAGAAGCTTTTCCGGAAATCTCCTGATATCACCAAATATCTGGCTGTCCAGTCTGACCTCGGGAAAAAACCAGGGATTGGTTAAACAGTGTGCAAAATAACCGATATCAAAACCGATTAGCTCGGCATCCGGGAATGAAGCGCGTAACTGGTTGGTAACACTTGGGCCCACATAGCCCAGATTACCGGCGATTAGTACTTTCATATCTACTTTTCTTTTTTTATATGATTGATTAGTCTTCCCATACTTTCCACGGGGCTTCATTCCTTTGCCAGAGACCTTCCAGGAGATTTTTGTCCCGGAGCGTATCCATTGGTTGCCAGAAACTGGTATGTTTGAACGCTGTGAGTTGCTCATCCCTGGCAAGTTTCTCAAGGGGGCTTTTTTCAAATACAGTAGTGTCGCCCTCGATATACTCAAAGATCTGTGGTTCAAGCACAAAAAATCCTCCATTGATCCAGGCTGTATCATCCCCGTCTCCCTGTGGCTTTTCCCTGAAATAGGTAATCTTTGAATCGCCCTGTTTTAAATTGAAAACCCCGAATCTTCCGTGCTGTCTCACCGAGGTAAGCGTGGCATAGAGTCCCTGGTTGTTGTGGTGCATGATCAGGTCGTTGATATTTACATCGCTTACTCCGTCCCCATACGTCAGGCAGAATGTTTCATTCCCCACATAATCTTTCACACGCTTGATCCTTCCCCCGGTCATGGTCAGTTCACCGGTGTCCACCAGTGTCACCTTCCAGGGTTCAGAATGCATGGAATGAACCTGCATTTGATTGTTTTTCATGTCGAACGTTACATCCGAATTGTGCAGGAAATAATTGGAGAAATACTCCTTGATCATATATCCTTTGTATCCACAGCATATAATGAATTCATTCAGCCCGTAGTGGGAGTATATCTTCATAATATGCCAGAGGATCGGGCGTCCTCCTATTTCCACCATGGGTTTGGGCCTGACACCGCTTTCCTCACTTATCCTGGTCCCAAATCCACCTGCTAACAGAACAACTTTCATGATAACTGATTTTATTATTGAGATGATCCAACATTTCAATTGTATTATCTACTGCAATGGAAAGCCCCTTTTCATTCCAATGTGTATCAGTACCGTAGTACAGCACCTCCTCGGCATCCCTGTAATCCTCATACACAGAGATTACCGGGACCCCCCTTTCTTTCAGTCCTTCATATAGCCTGGGAATAAAATTGTTGTACGGGTCATCATTCAGCAGTGTGTGATAAATGGTATACTTGGACGGGATCGCCATGAACACCATTTTCAAATTGTATTGTTCATAGAGCTTCACAGCCAGATCTGCAATATTATCGCAATAGGTATTGATTTCTTCGCGGCTGTGGTGATAGTAAAAACTGGAAGGCTCACCATTCAGCTGGTCATGATAGAAAAGCCATGGTCTTTCCCCTCCCAGGTAATAAACCGGTGTCATATCCGTGATATATTCGAATACATCGAATTTGAATGTGGCAATACAGGAATAAAGGTCTGTTGTTAAAACATTTCTGGAAAGAAGCGTCTGGTATAACACATCTGTGTTCGGCAGGAAGAGGTAATCCCTCACTTCAGCCACAAACTTTCTGATTCCGCTTCGCTGATCTTCCGCAACACCCTGCGCGTGAGAATCTGTAAACCTGGTCGGGATATATCTTTCTGCAGATTCAAAAATCAGGATCTTCTCACGGGTATTCTCAAAATTCTGTTCGGCAAAATATTCCAGGGGGCGGTCCATCCTGGCATAAAATGCCCGCTTATTCAGGGTGTCTCCCAATATTTCAGGAAATGTCTTCATCCTGCTGAAATCGAAGAAACTATCTCCAAACAAATAGATATCGGCCTCTTCAACCGAGGGATGTTTCTCCGTAAAGCGATATTTTTCCCTGTACGGGGGAAGGTCTTTCTCCCTGAAATGATGGATGAAATTGAAATAATAAAGCTCGCCATATTTGGTGTTCTCCCAGTATTCCGGGATGATTTTTTCTTTCAATACGGCATTGAACAGCGGAGGAACCCGAATGGCAATAAACGCATAGAGGCAAATGACCCCGGCAGCGTAGATGATTATTTTCAGTGCTTTTTCGTTCATGACATCATCCTCCTCATCTTAGAATTGAAAATATAGAAAATCAGCCCCCTGCCACACTCCCATAACGATCACCAGTAATAACATTATTGTAAGGATCGCCCATTTCCAGGGCCTTGGTACCTGCAATTTTAAATTTGCATATAATCCCCTGTATTCCTCCAGGTATTCGACAACCAGTAAAAACCCGATACTGATAAAAGCGATATAAAAATCAACATTAAATTTGAACAGGTTCAGTGGGGCATCTCCTGCTGACTTAAACATGTTTTTGATGATCAGAAGCGTTTCCTGCAGGTTATTGCCCCTGAAGAAAATCCAGGAGAAGTACACAAGTATGAATGTGACAAGGATCTGGGTAAATTTGTACAATCCCTGATACCTGCTGATCCCGATCCATCTGTTGGCACCGGCCCTGATTTTTTCTGTCCATATGGCAGACACCATATAAAGTCCGTGGATCCCACCCCAGATCACAAATGTCCATTCTGCTCCGTGCCAGAGACCGCTCACAAGAAATGTGATGAAAAGGTTGTAGTAGTACCTCCATTTGACAACCCTGTTTCCTCCCAGTGAGATATAGACATAATCCCTGAACCAGGTCGAAAGTGAGATATGCCAGCGGTGCCAGAATTCTCCGATGCTTGCTGCAAAATAGGGCCTTCTGAAGTTCGTCATCAGACGGTAGCCCATGATCAACGCCGCACCGATCGCAATATCAGAGTACCCTGAAAAGTCACAGTAGATCTGGAAGGAAAAAAAGAAAGTGGCGATCACATTCTGTAATCCGGCGAAATCGGAGGGATTATTATACACCAGGTTCACATATTCTGCCAGCCGGTCTGCGATGACCACCTTTTTGAAGAAACCCCATACCATCAGCAAAATACCTTCCTTGACCCGTTCATATTCGAATTTGAAATCCTGCCGGAACTGGGGGATCAGATTAACCGAACGCTCAATGGGGCCTGCAACAAGCTGGGGGAAGAAGGATACAAACAGCGCGAACCTTCCAAAATGGTATTCAGGTTTCTGTTTTCTCCTGTATATATCGATCGTGTAGCTTAGTGTCTGAAAAGTATAAAAGGAGATCCCTACGGGAAGCAGGAAATCATAAGCCGGCACCTTGGCAAATATGTTGAATTTCTCAAACAGGAAATTGATTGATTCACCGAAAAAGTTAAAGTATTTGAAGAAAAAGAGCAATCCAAGGTTTGTGGTCAGACTGGCAAGCAGCAGCAGTTTTCTCGTCCGGTCCTTTTGCAGCCTGTACATCAGGATTCCTGCTGTATAATCCACTACTGTGGAAAACATGATCAGCACAATATACTTGTAGTTCCAGCACATATAGAAATAGTAGCTGGCCAGCAACAGAAGGATCCACCTGTACTTGGGATTCAGCACAAAGTACACTGCCACAACGATGGGGAAGAATACGATGAACTCAAGAGAATTGAAAAGCATATATCAGTAATTATATATACGTAAACTTATTATCTCGTCATATCAATATATGATCAGCCTGCCCGATCGCCCGGACCCCCGGGTATTTCCGGCACGTAACCTGAAAAGGTATATCCCCGAACTGATTCCTTCATCCCTGAACCTGATCTCGGTTTGCGGTCGATCAATCTTCATTTGATATACTTTGTGCCCGGTCAGATCGTACAACTCAAATATCACTCCAGCAGTGGGTCTGAACATATCGCTGATATCCAGTATGATATAACCCGGAGATGGATTGGGGTATAACATGAATTGATCTCCCGTTACCAGATCCTTCCCGCCGGCAGGGAAATCAACGAAAAGATGGTACACCTGGTAGGATGTATCCGCCTCATCCGATGCACCCAGCACGACCATGTGTGTTCCGTAGTCCTCGTATCCCGGGATCCCGATCAATACTTTTGATTGCGGGTAGAATTCAAGCCACCCTGGCAGTATGCTCGCGAAATAAGAAACCGGATCACCTTCCCTGTCTGATGCCTGAACGCCATAGGTGTAGGTCTGTGATATGGTAGCGGTTTCCGCTGGCTCTGACAGAAAATCGGGAGGATGGTTCAGGTAAGTTACTTCAAGCGGGAAGGATTGTTCAACGATATTCTGCCCGTCAGAGACCGCCAGTGTAACCTGGTAGATTCCTGTATCATCCTTGGCAGGAGTTCCCGAAACCAGACCTGTCTCGCTGTTAACCTGCATCCATCCCGGCTTTTCGGTTGCTGAATAAATGAGAATGTCATAAGGATCCGGATCTTCAGCGATCATCTCGTAGACATATTCTTCATTCGTATTCACCGATTGCACCGGAGATGAAGTAATCACCGGCGGGAAATTCACCTGGATCACCTCCACGTTCAACTCGTAAGTGTCCGATTCTTTTCCTGCCACTTCAATTGAGACGGGTACGATCAGATACCCGGTGAACCCCTGAACAGGTGTGATGGTGCTTCCATCCACTGTATAATTATCTCCACCCTCAACGATTACCTCAATTCCCGGTGGTGCTTTTTCAGGCTCTACGATGAGCAAATCATCCAGGGTAATCTCGTACGGATTTCCACCTGGGATCGTCAGATCCTGCTGACCAATGATTTCCGGCATCCAGTTCACCGTGAAGTCAACACTGCAAAAATCAACCTTCTGCAGACCGGTGATTACCCTGCCCATATCCATTGCAATGAAATCAATGGTTTCACTGCCGCTCCAGTGGGGATCAATGGGTGAAATCGTGGCCTTTCTGTTCGCATCAATTGTTATTTGAAAATGTTCCGGGGAAGAAGGGGAAACACTCCAGGTCATGTCCTGCGGATCGTCTTCAACATCTGTAACGTAGTTGTCAAGCGTTATCTGTGCAAAAGATGATCCGCGGTCCCTTGTCTGATCCGGTATCTGGCTGACCACAGGCGCGGAATTATAACCGTCAATCACATCAAACCACTTATCCCCCATTTTATCATAACCGGTCTGGTTTGGATGTACCTCATCAATGAGGTCACTGTAGTAGTTAAGACCTGCACCGCATTCCATGTCCACCAGAACAATGAGATCGCCATTGTTGATCCTGCTCTGCGCCATGGAAACCAGCCTGCTGTTGTATTGAGTGATCCCGTAATCCGTGTTGCATGACCTGTTGCGGCGGCTTATTATTCTGGCCAGAAACACCAGGATAGGCTGGCTGTGGGCGGTTTCATAATCATCTATGGCATCCAGGATGCTCGCCACATCACTTACGGTGAAATAATCATCCGCGAGTACATCGTTGGTACCGATATGCAAAAGAACGACATCTGCAGGGAAATAGTTCAGGTATGGGCCGGGTGTAACCTGCCCCGTATAAGAAGAGGTACCTGTCTCCATTACATCCGCCAACGCATTGTCCCTGATCCCGTCGAAGCCGGCGTTATCAGGATCCGACATGATCTGGTATCCATACTTGTAATTACCTACAAAATCAACGTTGTAGCCTGCATTTACCATCAGGTTGTAGAGCCTGTGCCTGTAACCGATGGCTTCTGCATCACTCAGGTGGTCACATCCGCTGACACTTCCGTTCAGACACATGCTTCCCCTGGTGATTGAATTCCCCAAAGGAAGAATCCTTAATTGCGACTGTGCCCTTACGTGAACCCCCTGTGCCAGGATCGCAACAAACGTGAATACAGATATAATATCAAGGAGCTTGCGAAAATTCATACCTGATATGCGTGTCAACCCTTACTAATTTTATGAATGATACGAGTTTGGAGCACATATAAAATAGGGTGTCAGACAGGACACCCTATTTTATTGAGCTTCATAGTGTTATCTAATCAATTGATGATTAATTTACCGGTCTGATGCTGATCCTGATCCACCACCCTGAACATGTACATTCCGCCGCTCAGTTCAGTTATATCAAGCTGTACACTACTGGTTCCCATTTCGATCGCTTTTCGGATCAACACCTTCCCTGACAGGTCGGTGATCTCGATAAGCGATACCTCTCCGGCGAACTCAAAGTTGACATAATCATGAGACGGGTTCGGGTACACTTTTGATACCAAATCAACATTCTGACCAATTCCTTCCGGCCATCTGGAAACCACTGTGATCTTGAACTGGTGATTCACCGTGAAGGTTCCGTCAGTGATCGTGATGATCACCGTATGGTCTCCCTTATCCTCGGCGGATGGTGTACCGCTCAGCACCTTCGAATTTGTATCGAACGTCATCCAGTCGGGTATCAGGGTCCCTGAATAGAACAGTGCCTCTCCCTCGTTATCAATTGCTTCAACCAGATAGGTATAGAGCAGATCTACCCTTGCCGTATCATTGGGCTCAGAAATGACACGAGGTGCGGTATTGACATCCCTCACATTGATGGTGAACTCCTGTCTGGCTTCCCCGTAACCGTCAGATACAACCAGCACGACACTGTGATCTCCCACATCCTGTTTTTCAGGAATCCCCGTCAGGGTCTGGGTAGCCGGAGTGAAACTCAGCCAGGAGGGAATCGTCTCCGCACTGTAGGTAAGCACATCTCCCGCATCAATATCATATGCTGTGATCTGATAATAATAGGTGCTGTAGTTATCCACGGAATTCGGGGGTGTGGATGTGATCACCGGGAGATTATTGTCCGGGGCAACCACAATGATAAATTCCTGTTCTGCATCCAGTTCTCCGTCAGTTGCCACGATCTTCACGGGATTATCTCCCACGTCATCAACTCCCGGTATCCCGACCAGGATCCCCGTCTCCTCGTCAAAGGTCAACCAACCAGGAATTATTTCAGCAGTCAGTGTGACATCATCATCGTCCGGATCATTTGCCTGCACCAGGTATGAATATGCGGTATTTTCCTTCGCTGTTGTCTTTGGTGTGGACGTGAACACAGGTGGATCATTAACATTTTCCACCGTTAGGGTGAATTCCTGGAATATTTCCGTGCTGCCATCGGTCGCTTTCAATTTTATCGTATGATCACCCACATCGTCGTTTCCGGGTGTACCATTCAAAAGGCCCGTCGCAGGATCAAATGTCAGCCAGTCAGGAATTGTTACTGCCGAAAGGATAATCTCTTCTCCATAATAATCCTCTGCACTGAAGGTGTAGGAGTATTCCACATCCTGGACAGCCGTCGTTACCGGTGTTGATGTGATCAGCGGGAAGTAGTCGCCCGCCCGGCAATGGGCCTGACCGGCCAAACCATCGTTATAGATTGCAGCCACTTCTCCATCTGTCAGCGCACGGTCATAGATCAGGATCTCATCCATTGCCCCGTTGAATGGGTACCTGTTTGTCGGATATTTATCCCAGAATCCAATGTTCAGGTCGAATACCCCGTCACCTGTAAAATTATACCCTCCAAACACATGGGGATAGGAACCTTTCTGATTGTTGATGTACAGTTTCATATAGGTTGTCCCAGAGGGATCCGGAGATCCTTCGTACACTGCCACCACATGATACCATTGATTTGTACCGATGGTGATGTTGGGCATGATCGTCTTCAGTTCCTCGGTAGATTTGGGCCTCAGACTGAATGCAACCCTGGGATTTGACGGATTGCTTTCAACGTTGACCATCAGGATCATGCACATCTCATCATATGCCGAGGAGGGTGAACCTCGGGCGATCAATACCTGGTTTCTCGGGGATTCAGTATGCTGACCGGCGTATCTGAACCACAGAGACATGGAAAAACCTCCTGATCTCGGAAAATCATATTGACCCTCATCATCTACATATACGAATTGATCTGTCACACCAAGTGGTTCAAAGATCTTTCCCCGATCTACCATTCCCTCGGTGTCAGTCAGAGGAGTCAAGGATGTGGCTGTGTATCCCCCCTTGAAATCCTCATAGGTACTTCCCGTAGTCTCATCCAGATTCCAGTAGGAGATCAGATCGTCTGCGCAGATGATCGCATCGGTGAGATAGATCAGAAAAGTCCTGACCGATTCTCCCTGAGAATTGAATGCCCTGACGGTCACAACCCCTCCATCACTGTTCTGGGCTGGTGTCCAGGATATCAAACCGGAAGTTGAATTGATGGTCATCCCCGGTCTTGCCTCCAGCAATTCATAAGTGGGCGCTGGATCGGCGTACAGCGCATCAATATCCAGAGTAAACAATGCGCCAACCGTTGCAGTCTGGGTCGGTATAGGAGCCAGATACGGTGCTTCCGCAGCCATGGACTTCTGGCTCATGGACAATATCACCAGAAGGGCAATCAGATTAAAAATGTATAGTTTTTTCATAGCAATGTGAAATTTTGGTTTCATGCTGAATCATGCTTTAATTGTTTAACGCGTATACGTGACAGAATCGATAAGGTTAATAAAATCGGCATAAAAATAAACAAATGAACAGGAGTTTCCCTGCATAGTTTTAAACCGGGAAAGGAGGATAATAGTTTCACCGTTTCAGGTCAATTTGACGAGGTAAAAAATACAGGTGGTATGAGGAGGTTTATTTCAAATAAAAACAGTGAATATTGCATTATCGGGAATAGATTTTTCGTCATTAAGAACGATCACTCTGTCAAATATTAATTATAATTATTATATTTTGTAAAAGTTTGAGAAGATGAATATTGCAGAAAATAGCCTGAAAGTCCTTCAGACCAATCTTTGTGTATTCGTCAAAAATGAGACGATTTTTATCAGGCTTTTCTGCTGATGCCGATCAATGAGAGAAATCTCCATTTCACAAATCCACCGATTACCCGGAAATAATATTTCACCAGGACCCAGTATGCCAGCATGGAGGTAGCATGCCTTCTGTAAAAGCGTACATTCTTTCTGATATTTGTGTTAGATCGCCTGCTGGACATGGACCTGAACAGGCCTTTCAGGGAAACTCCATGAACGATGCCA
>JAXGMU010000102.1:5993-10926 GCA_040768485.1 Bacteroidales bacterium | reverse complement strand
TCCTGGAGGCACATGCGAAATACCCAGGCCGGTTCGTCCCTTTCTATGCGACCGATCCCACCGATCCGGAGGCAGGAAAGCGGATCACACAATCCGTCCAGCGGGGGATCAGGGGCTGCGGTGAACTTAAAGTATCCATCCGGTGGGAGGATCCGGTCATTGAACAGTACCTGGAGGTGGTACGGTACCATCAGCTCCCGCTCGTATTTCACATGGAAGAGCCCAGGTACCAGTACGTGTCCTCCGGGGAGGGATTCTTCCAATGGCTCCTGGAGAGACTGCTGAACGATAAGTTCAACGGGATCAGCAGGTATTATCTGAACAAACAGGCGGAACATACAGGGATCCTGAGAAAGCGGATCGAAATGAACCGGGTCTGTTTTCCAGGGATCCTCTTCGATTTTGCCTTCCTGGAGCAAAGGCTGGTGCAGTTCCCACAGATCAGGTTCATCGCGCACGGACCGGACTTCTGGAACCACATCAGCGTTACCCGTCATCCCATGTACATCCACCAGAAAGGAACCTACAGCACCTTCGGGATCATTGACCGGTTGCTCGAATCATACCCCAATCTGTATTGCGACATCTCGGGCCTGAGTGGCTACAATGCCCTGCTGAGGGACCGGAATATGGCCCGCTCCTTTCTGGAGAAACATTCGGGAAAGGTGCTGTACGGGACCGACAATACAGCCCTTCCCCTGCTGGAGCTGCTCCGGTCCATGAAGCTGGGAAAACAACAGATGGACAAGATCCTGAGGAAAAATGCCCTCCGGATGCTTGAATAGATCATTTTTGCTAGCTTTGGTGGTTAGTCAATATTCCTTTGGATATGAGAAAAGCGATCATCACATGCCTGCTGATCATCACCGGTTTTGTTCTTACCGGTCAGGAAAAACAATACGGTTCACTGGAGGAGGCGCTCAGGGCTTCCGGACAGCTGAGGGGTGGATCGGGACCATCCCAGGTGAACTGGATCGATGACGGAGCAAAGTATTCTTTTTCCCGGAGGGAAGGGAGGGAACAGCAGATATGGGTGTTCGATCCTTCGGAGCAGACCGAGGAACTTGTATTCAGGGAAGGGAGTCTCTCCTTTCCCGGCTCGGAAGAACCTTTCCGATACAGTGCCTACCAGTGGGCGGACGGAGACCGGAGCCTCCTTTTCCAAACCAACTTCAGGCCTCTCTGGAGGAATTCCGGAAATGCGGATTATTATTTCTATTCCACGGGGGACTCCACACTGCAGCTGGTTGTGGAAGGTGCATTCACCGCGGAGGTGTCGCCCGATGGAAAAAAAGTGGGTTATGGCAGGGATGGCGACCTGTTTGTATTTGATCTCGCAACCGGGACACACACCAGGCTTACAGATGATGCGGAAGAACACTTCTACAACGGTAGATTCGGATGGGCCTACGAGGAAGAATTCGGACTGGTCCAGGCCTGGGAATGGTCGCCCGACAGCCGTCAGATCGCTTTCTGGCAGTCGGACGAGCGGATGGTTCCGCTTTACCGGCTGACGGACTTCTCGGGGCAGCACCCTGAATACCTGGAAATCCCCTACCCCAAGGTGGGTGATCCCCCGCCACTTGTGAAGATCGGGGTGATCGATGTTGAAACGGCCACCCGAAAATGGCTGGACATCGATCTGGAAGGCGGATATATCCCCAGGATTTACTGGACCGCCAGACCGGAGACCCTGGCAGTGGTTTGGATGAACCGTCCCCAGAACCACATGAAACTCTACCTGTACCGGACAGAGACCGGGGAAAGATCACTGGTGCTTGAAGAGAAGTCAGACACCTGGATCGATATTTTTGACTTTTTTGCCGGAGAGCTTCACCTGCTCTATTTCCCGGAAGAGGTGGAAACATTCTTCTGGATCTCAGACAGGAGCGGTTATTCGCACATTTACCAGTATGATTACGACGGCCGACTCATCGGCCGGGTCACCGCGGGAGACCATGACGTGATCGGTGTAAAAGCCATTGATACCGCTGGAAAAAAGCTGTACTACCTCTCCGCCGAGGTATCTCCCCTGGAGAGGCACCTGTTCAGTGTGAAGTTCGACGGGAAAGGGAAAAAACGGCTCACCGCCGAACCGGGAAACCACCGGGTGGATATCTCCCCCCGGGGCCTGTACTTCATAGACGGGTATTCTGACATCCATACCCCTTTGCGGACCGGTCTGAAGGACGGAAAGGGCCGTCTGATCAAATCCCTCGCCGGAAATGAAAGCGCGCTGGAATACATGGAGGAATATGCATACGCGGGGAGGGAGTTGTTTTCGTTCGATGCGGGGGACGGACAGCAGATAGACGGGTACCTGATCAAACCTGCCGATTTTGACCCCGATCGCACCTATCCCCTGCTGTTCAGCGTTTACGGGGGACCGGGATCCCAGGGGGTTTACAACAGTTTTGAATCCAGCGGGTGGAGCCAGTACCTTGCCCAGCGCGGATTCGTCATCGCCAACATCAACAACAGGGGAAACGGCGGATACGGACGGGACTTCGAAAAGATCGTCTACGGACAGCTGGGCAGGTATGAAACCCGCGATTTTGCGAGCGCTGCCCGGTATCTTTCAGAGAAGGAGTGGATCGACCGAGAGAGGATCGGCATCATGGGGCACAGTTACGGCGGATTCTCCTCGGGCAGTGCCCTGCTGCGCTACCCGCAGGTTTTCAGGACGGGGATCCTCACCGCGCCACCCTCAGACCATCTGAATTATGACTGCATCTATACGGAGAGATACATGGGACTGGTGGAAGACAATCCCGACGGATACCGGGAAAGCTCCCTGATCACCCATGCCGGCAACCTGGAAGGACACATGCTGCTGGTTCATTCACTGATGGACGACAATGTGCACCCGCAGAACACCTTCCAGCTGGTCAGGGCGTTGCTCGACAGTGGGAAGTACTTCGACCTGAAGATCTTTCCCCCGGGTGACCACGGTGTTGCCTATGACATGAACAGCATGCTGATGCTCTATTCGGTATACCTGGATTTCCTGGAGGAACACCTGCAGCCAGGGAACTAATTCTCAGGGGTGCCTTCCGGACTTACTTTTTCCTGTACCGGCTCCTGAGAGCTGGATTTTTCCGTATGAGCCGTCCTGGATCTGATGTATGCACTGTAGAAAGGCTTTCCGGAATCCCTGAACAGGTGCATCAACCTGTCCAGTTTGTTTTTCAGCAGCAAGTTGTTCTCTTTCACAAGGCGGTCCAGTTTCTTTTGGCTCTTTTTCCTGGCTTTCCTGGCCTGTCCGAGGGCTTCATCATCCCGGGCAAACCGTTCAAGTGCCTGCTGAAGCCGGTCCAGGTGTTTCACCGTCACACCGTAATCTGCCAGCGGCCTGGGAGGTTTTTCTTTCCCTATCTTCTGGCCGGCCGTCTTTCCTGCTTTTTCACCCGGTTCCGGCTCCAGCAGGGCTCGGGACCGGGTCAGGATCCTGGTGCAGTGACGTTTCAGCGGGCCCGCTTTCAGTTTTTCCAGTTCGCTGTACTTCATTCCTCCCAGTTTTCCCAGTCTCCTGTCCGCTGCATCATCGGCAAATACTCCGATGACACTGGTGACCGGGAAAACCGCTTCGATCAGTTCATTTTTTGATCCGGCCCTGGCCTCTTTCAGGGTTCCAGGCCCGGCTTCGATCACCCCGCGATGATCCCCGATCTTTTTAAGGTTCCTGACAAACCGGTCGAACGCTTCTTTCATCTCGGGGATTGACTGCCAGCTGGCATGATGAGCTTCCATCACGTTCATGACAGCCTGCTGGATACGAATTCTTTTTTCCTGTTTTTCAGTCATTTTAAGTTATATATGATCATTTAAACTGCAAACCATCCCCGGCATCCCAGTATGCCTGGAGCCTTCTGACAAATGCCCCGGGCTTTTCAGCATAGATCCGCATTGCATCTGAAAATATCTTTTCCAGCAGCTCCCCCCGCAGGAGACCGAGCTGCTCCAGGAGGCCGGACCGTGCATCCTTGCCGATCAGATCACCGGTTTCCTTCCCGATATATATTCCCAACCGGTCATAATCCCTGGCAATGCCAAGCGTCTCTGCATGCCTGTCAATGGACCTGACATAGGATTTCAGCACACGGGGATAGAGGGGCGAAAGGACCTCCACCTGATGGAGCAGGTACTTGGTATTCTTCCTGTATTCGTGGAATGCTGCCATCTGGAACTCCCTTTTCAGGTGACGGAGCCCGCGGCGGGCACGGCCGTAAATCCGCCGGATCCCTTTCCCGGGTAAACCAAATTCGTTCCTCATCCGGCAGTACTGCTCCGTCCGCCCCGAGGCAAGGTCCAGTTCTCCCGTGATCTGATCGAAGCCTCCTTTTTCCCGCAGAATCCGGGACAGCTCCTTTTCATGTTTCCGGTCCAGGCTTTCCAGCACTGCAGACTTCTCACCGGCCGGAACCAGTCCGGGATACCGGTCACAGAGCGATCGAAAGACCTGGCCCAGCACATGGCTGTCCCTTGCCCCAGAGAAAACCCTCCCCAGGTCCCTGAAATAAAGATTCTCCCTGTAATAGCTGCTGTAACCGATTTCATCCCTGATCAATTTCAGGACGGCCCTGATCCGTTTCACGGTTCTGCGTACCTCATGGATCATCTCATCCTTGTCCTCCTGTTTCCGGATCAATTCCTGCACTTGGCCGATCCGTTCCAGGAGGATGCCCCGGAAATACTGTTCCGGTGCGGGATGCGTTCTGACCCGGTTCCCTTTCATATGAAGCGCTTCATGGAAGGCAATCTTTCTCCAAGATAGTAATTATTCACAATAAATTAATCTCTTGCATCTTGCCGAACCATTTATCATCTTTGCATAGGTGAGTCAATCGGGCATGCATACCTTTTTTCGGGATTCCGGCGGAGACATCCTGGCGGGAGTGGCGGGACTGCTTCTCCTGGTCCTGTTCTTTTCCTG
>JAXGMU010000102.1:0-5983 GCA_040768485.1 Bacteroidales bacterium | reverse complement strand
TTCCTGCGCACCCCAGGACACCTGCGATGAGGATACCCAGTCCGTGCTGGTGGCCAGGTTCGCCACCGGTTCTGCGGACAGTCCGGCCGATACCACCGTGGGTGGGGTTACCGTGTGCGGGATCAGGGAAGGGAAAAGCGACAGCCTGCTGGTCGATTCCGCTTCCGTCTCGAGACTCCTGCTCCCACTTGATCCGGGACATGGGGAGTCCCGGTTCGTGCTGCGGGCCGGACAGCAATCGGACACCCTTGTGATCATGCACGAGAATACGGCTTACCTGATTTCCTACGCCTGCGGATTCGGCATGCTTTTTACGCTGCGGGAGATCGGGCATACCATGCACCTGATCAGAGGGGTGGAAGTGATCAATGAAGAGGTCGACGCTGAATTACTGAAGGATGAAGCGCATATCCGGATCTTTTTCTGAGCTGATGCTCCTCCTCCTGCTGGCACATCCCGTGCCGGCACAGGATACCCTCCGCACTTACGGACCCCGGATCGGGATCGATCTGGCTCGGTTCGGGTACCTGTTCGCCGATCCGGCCCAGACCGGAGCAGAGTTCTCCCTGGATGCGGAGGTCTTCCCGGACATTTACCCGGTGCTGGAAGCAGGATACAACTCCCTGTCCCAAAACACGGATCTGTACAGGTACCGTACGGGGGGGGCATATGCAAGGATCGGGGCCGATTATAACCTGCTTGCTCCGAAAGAAAAATCGATCCACCACAGCCTCACTGCCGGGATCCGTTACGGGATCTCATTCTTCTCCCACAAGGCGGGAGACATCACCATCCCGAGCGACTACTGGGGGGATGCGGAACCGGATGAATACATGCAGCGGCTCACAGGCCACTGGCTTGAGCTGGCCGGCGGGGTGAAAACCGAGCTGGTTCCCAACTGCTTTCTTGGGTGGAGCGTCCGCTACAAGATCCTGGTCAATCCGGGAATGGATCCGCAGGTGACCCCGCTGCTGATTCCCGGGTATGGTCGGGGGACGGGACAGCGGGGTTTTGGTTTCACTTACCAATTCATGTATAAGATCCCGATAATCAAGAAATAAAAGCGTTTCACCAACTGAATGCGATATGGACCACACACCTTCGGCACACCGTTACGAATTAATGAAATACAACCGCTGCGGCAACAGCGGACTGTTTTTACCGGCTGTCTCACTGGGCCTCTGGCAGAATTTCGGCGGGACGAATCCCGGCCAGGGCATGAAGGAGATCATCCACAGGGCATTCGATGCGGGGATCACCCACTTCGACCTGGCCAACAACTATGGTCCTCCCCCGGGCAGCGCAGAAGAGAATTTCGGAAAGATCCTGCGATCCGGACTGGGTTCTTGCAGGGATGAGTTGATCATCTCCACCAAGGCCGGTTATCTGATGTGGGACGGTCCTTACGGGGACGGGGGAAGCCGGAAGTATCTGCTGGCAAGCCTCGATCAGAGCCTGAAAAGGCTCGGGCTCCCCTACGTGGACATTTTTTACTCGCACAGGCCCGACCCTGAAACCCCCGTGGCCGAAACCATGATGGCGCTCCATACTGCGGTCCACCAGGGCAAGGCCCTGTATGCGGGCATATCGAACTATGATCCGGAGCAGACGGAAGAGGCGGTGGGGATCCTGGAAGCGCTGGGCACCCCCTGCCTGATCCACCAGCCCAGGTACAACCTGCTTGACCGCCGGCCGGAGGAAGGGTTGCTGGATGTACTCGAGAAGAAAGGGATCGGGTGCATTCCATTCAGTCCCCTCGCCCAGGGATTGCTGACCGGCCGTTACCTGGAAGGGATCCCGGAAGAATCGAGGATTGGTCGCAACAGCATTTCCCTGGGGAAGGAAGACCTGGTACCGGAGACCATGGTCAGGATCAAGGCCCTCAACGACCATGCCCTTCAGCGGGGCCAGACCCTGGCCCAGATGGCGCTCTCATGGCTGCTGCGAGAACCCCGCGTCACATCGGTCCTGATCGGGGCAAGTTCAGTTTCCCAGCTGGAGGAGAACCTGAAGGCCATCGGCCAGACCGGGTTCACCAGGGATGAGCTGGCCTACATGGACAACATCCTGCGCTGAAGCTCCCCGGGGAACAGGGCCCTGTTGTTCCCGCATGGGGTTCGAAGGGGCACGGCCCCTGAAGGACCGCTTGTAGAGCTCGAACCTGTTCTCCTCGATCCTCGGAGGCCAGTGGTTGTTGCCCGTATCAATGTCGGCTGTTTCCAGGAACGGATCCAGGGTCACCGAGACAACCGGTCTGTCAAACATGAACACCTTGGAGACATGCCGGTTGTTCCTGCTCCAGATCTGCGCCGGGATGCGGATTACCTCGGGTTCCCCTTTCGTAAATTCAAAACGGAGGATCAACGGCATGACCAGTCCGCCCTGGTTTGAAAAATCGAGCTGGTAATAGTAATTGTCAGCCGCAAGCAATGCTTTCTCCTCACCTGTCAGATTGGAAAGGTATTCCAGGTATGCTTCCCGGTCCGCCTCCGTTGGAGCGAAGGCGTCATAGTTATCGTAGAAATCCCGGAGGGAGGGATCCGATTCCACCATGGACCGCATGACCTCCCGGTTGCGGGTCACCGCGATTTCCTCCGGTTCCCGCTCCATTTCCTTTCTGAGCAGCGCCTTTTCCCGGGCCGGATCCCCGCTTTTGGCCCTGTAAAGTGTCACCCGGTCCAGGGAAATATCCACCGGGTCCGTCCCGTAGAACCAGCCGCGCCAGAACCAGTCCAGATCCACCCCCGAAGCATCTTCCAGCGTACGGAACAGATCTTCCGGCGTCGGATGCTTGAACATCCAGCGGCGGGCATACTGCCTGAAGGCGAAATCGAACAGCTCCCTGCCCATGATGGTTTCCCTGAGGATGTTCAGACCAACCGCCGGCTTGTCGTAGGCATTGTTGCTGAACTGCATGGTCAGTTCGCCGTTGATCATGATGGGAGCGATACCGGACTGGTCACCCTTCATGTAATCCACGATATCCCGTGGTCTTCCCTCCGGGGCAGGCCAGTTATGGTCCCATTCCCGCTGGGCAATGCCCTGCAGAAAAGTGTTCAGTCCCTCATCCATCCAGGTCCACTGCCTTTCATCCGAATTTACGATCATGGGAAAGAAGTTATGCCCCACCTCGTGGATGATCACACTGATCATCCCGAATTTGGCCCGTTCGGAATAGGTGCCATCCGGCTCCGGTCTGCCCCCGTTGAAGCTCACCATCGGGTACTCCATTCCGATGTGATTGGTGTGTACCGAATAGGCCACAGGATACGGAAAGTCGAAGGTGTGCCGGGAATAAACCTTCAGGGTGTGGGCCACCACCCGCGTGGAATATTTCTCCCAGAGGGGATTCCCCTCTTTCGGATAGAGCGACTGGGCAAGGACGGTCCGCTCGCCGAAGGAAACCGCCATGGCATCCCAGATAAATTTCCGGGAGCTGGCAAATGCAAAATCCCGGACCTGTTCCGCCCTGAACTTCCAGGTCCTGGTCTCTTTCGCTCTTTTTTTCTCGGCCGACCTGGCTTCCTCTTCGGAGACGATGACCACCGGACTGCCGTACGATTCATGCGCCTTCCTGTATCTTTCCAGCCTTGCGGGGGAAAGCACCTCTTCCGGATTGAGAAGAATACCCGTGGCACCCACCACATGGTCGGCCGGAACGGTGATTTCCACCTCGTAATCCCCGAACGGGAGGGCAAACTCCGTCCTCCCCAGGAACTGGTTGTTCTGCCATCCTTCCACGTCGTTATAAACGGCCATCCTGGGAAAGAACTGGGCGATCGTGTAGATGTAATTTCCATCCGCATCAAAATACTCCATACCCGACCGTCCCCCGCCGTCCTTCATCCGGTCGTTGATCCGGTACCACCATCTGATCTCCAGAATGAATTTCTCTCCCGGCTTGAGGGGGGACGGCAGATCCACCCGCATCATGGTATAATTGACCGTATGGGGAAGGGGATTCCCGTCTGCATCACCCACATATTCGAGATTGAATCCTCCCTCAAAACTGCTCATGAGCCTTCCCAGAACGCTGAATGGTACCTGCTCATCGAAAGTGCTGGCGGAGATGAGCCCTGACAGGCTTTCCTTCTGCCTGATATTCTGATCGAGCTGTATCCACAGGTAATCAAGCACATCCGGAGAATGATTGATGTATTCAATGGTTTCACTTCCCGAGATCTTCTGGCCGTGATCATCCAGCGCCACCTGGATCCGGTAATTGGCTTCCTGTTGCCAGTAAAACTGACCCGGGGCGCCCGAGGCGGTGCGGTATGCATTGGGGGTGGCGAACTGGGTCCGCATCTGCCTGAACTGGTTGCGGGAAGGATCATTTTTCTCCTGGGCCATCAGGGCGGACATCAGGAACCCGCTTACCGTGAACAATATGAAACGTTTCATCATACCGGAATCATGAGCATCCGCTAAAGTTAACAAAAGATTTTTCATCTTTGTCACGCTATGCACACAGCTTATATGCTGAGAAAAACAGCAGCCGGATTGCTCGCGCTCCTTTACTCCGTCATGGCCGGGTCATGGCTGGGACATGAATTCTATGTGAGCCTGACGGAGATCAGGTACAACGGGGATTCAGGCCGGCTGGAGATCTCCATGCGCATTTTTCCGGATGACCTGGACCACGCGCTGAAAATAAGCCACGGAGTATCCAGTCACCTGGGAACGGGACTGGAACACCCGGAGGCGGACAGCCTGCTGGGCAGGTACCTGCTGGATCATTTCAGCGTGGAAGCCGATGGCCGGGAGGTGGTGCTGACCTTCCTGGGGAAGGAACCTGAATCGGACGCCATCTGGTGCTATCTGGAATCGGAACCCCTGGTATGTCCGGCCTCCTTCCTGGTGAAAAATTCCGTTCTTTTCAGGGAATTTTCAGACCAGGTGAATATCGTACAGCTTTATGTGGGAGAATGGAACAGGGGGGTGTTGATCACCCCCGCGCAGGACTCCGCAGCTGTGACCATCGGCGGGTGATCAGTCCAGTTCCAGTTCCAGCTTCCCCAGTTCCCGGTCAATGAACGCCAGCTCGTCGTCCGGGAGGGAGACCGACAGGGCGCCCGCATTCTCTTTCACCTGCCGGCGGTCCCTTGCCCCCACCAGGGCCACCGTGATCCCGGGTTGCTCCAGGGTCCAGCGGATCACGAGCTGTGACAGGGTGATCTCCTTCGATGCTGCCAGCGGTTTGATCTCTTCAAGGAACTGATTGATCTTAATAAGGTTATTGATCCTGAAGTGGGGGGTATCGGGTCTTGAATCCCCGGGTCTGAACGGATAATCAGGGGTAATCTTCCCCGTCAGCAGTCCGCGCTGAAGGGGACTGTAGGCCAGGATCCCGCAACCGTGGGAGACGCACCACGGGATCACCTCTTTCTCCATCTCCCTTCTGACCATGCTGTAAGGAATCTGGTTGGAGGCCAGGGTGACCACCCTGCCGGCCTTTTCCATCTCCTCCACCGAATAGTTGCTGACCCCGGCCGCCCGGATCTTGCCCTGTTCCAGCAGGATCCGGAAGGCCTCCATGGTTTCTTCAACAGGGGTGGTGGGATCGGGCCAGTGGATCTGGTACAGGTCAATATAATCGGTGCCCAGTCTCTTCAGGCTCTCCTCGCATTCATGGATGATGCTGTCCTTCCCCGAGAATTTGTACAGGTCTTTCAGTTTCCCGTCATTGTCCTCCGAGGTGAAGTAATAGGCACCCCGGTCGTCATCCCACCGCAATCCTGCCTTGGTGAAGACCTCGTACCTGTCGCGCCTTCCCCTGATGGCTTCACCCAGGATCCGTTCAGAGTGTCCGAATCCGTATGCGGGCGCCGTGTCGACGGAGGTGATCCCGTGGTCGGGACACGCCTGGATGGCCCTGATGGCCTCCTTCCTGTCCGAACCACCCCACATCCATCCCCCGATGGCCCAGGCACCCAGGGCAATGGGCGAGACGGTCAGTTCGGATTTTCCCAGTTTCCTTCTATCC
>JAXGMU010000101.1:0-11172 GCA_040768485.1 Bacteroidales bacterium | reverse complement strand
GAGGTCGGTAGCGGATTCGAACCGCTGTAACTGGTTTTGCAGACCAGCGCCTAGCCACTCGGCAAACCGACCATTACATAATATTTCGAGAACGAATCCACGGCGGATTACCTCACTCGGTTCGGTGAGCTCGTATCCTTACGGATACTCGGTTACCTCACTCGGTTCGGTGAGCTCGCTGCTTGCAGCAGCTCGGTTCGAACCGCTGTAACTGGTTTTGCAGACCAGCGCCTAGCCACTCGGCAAACCGACCGGGCGTTTCGTTCACAAAATTAATAAAATCCGCCGTTTTTTGTAAATTGAAGATTGATTAAACACAAAATGTCATGCACTGTAATCTTCAAAGGGTTGTAAGGCCGGGAAAACTGACCTGTGTTTTACTGATAAGTATCTTCATTTCTTTCCTGAACCTGATTAACGCCCAGAACATTGAGAAGGATATCATGGGAACCTGGATCCTGGAGTCCACAGGCGACCAGCTCACTGGTGGGATCCTCAATTTTCAGGCGGGAGACACCTATGCGTTTCAGAAGATCTTCACCGACGGAACCAAAGCGGAACTGAAAGGGGGATATCTCCTTGATGCAGGCGCCTCCCCTGCACGTCTGAGACTCTGCCTGGGCGATTGCAGCACCGCGGGTTCCGAGTGGACCTCGGAATTCTGCATCCTGCGGCTGACAGATGACGGGAGGCTGGAAATCTACATGTCTTCTTCAGGGGAGTACCCAGCAAAATTCCCGAAAGACAGGAGCGCAGAAAGGATGTACATATTTGCCCGGGAATAGGTACCCCGGATAATCATTGCACGGTCTGTATTGATGATCTCATGGCCGGTTTCCGTCTTTGATCAGCCACCACACCCGGTCCAGGGAAAGCAGGTAATGGAGCATGACCACCACACCGAATATGGTTCCGGTGGTTGGATATCCCAGATCGATCAGCATCCATGTGGCCACACCGAACAACCCCAGTTCTAGGAGCAACCGGACAATCCCGGGTGTGGGAATGACTGATTTCCCGGACCGGGACGGGTCTTCTCTGACGGCAAACACCCCCCACAGGGTGGCAAACAGCAGGGGTAACAAGATGGCCCACAGGATCCTGGTCCAGGAATCGGAAAGGTGATAGCCCCATATGCCCGTAACGGCCAGGGCGATGAGCTCCAGCAAAAATCTCAGCAGCAGGTTCAGTGGTTTCTGAGACATGCAACAAATCGTAATTACAAACAACGGGACCGGTCCCT
Organism: Bacteroidales bacterium; assembly: GCA_040768485.1. Lineage (GTDB taxonomy): Bacteria > Bacteroidota > Bacteroidia > Bacteroidales. The sequence goes on along the minus strand of JAXGMU010000101.1, from coordinate 9,929 downwards.
ACAGTTCCTTGATCCAGATGTTCCGGAATTGAACCAGGCTGGAGGCTCCCTGGAGCTTTCCGGTCTCCTGATTGATGCCCCCATGGTGCTGGAACCCGATGGGTCCTTTTTCAGCCATCCCGGGAAAGAGTGCATTGTCGATCACCGTGATCCCGTTGTTCACGATCGTGATCCGGTCACCGGTCACCGTGATGTCAAAGGCATTCCATTGTCCCACCGGCTGATCTGCGTTCTCCGAAGGTACTGCTGCGGCCCTCACTTCCGGTGGCAATGACGCATCGGTCCTGACCGACCAGAGTTCCCCCGATCCAACCGACCAGCACCAGAGGTTGGCCTGGCCGGAACCTTTCAGCAGGATCCCCGAATCGGAATTGGGACCAAGCGGTTCAATGGTGTTCCCGTCTTTGTCGCGCATGTAATCCCCATTGGGCAGGATGGTGGGTAGCGGGAACAGGTGGTCACCGTACCCTTTAAAACGCCATTCCACATGCAATTTAAAATCGGTGAATTCCTTTTCGCTCCAGAGATCCTTGCTCCCCCTGGCCTCCGAGCGTGCATCGTAGTCGATCACCCCATCAATTACCGACCAGTGCCCGTTGTCCCCCTCGGGGACCTTCCAGCCCGTCAGGTCCTTTCCGTTGAACAGCGAAACATAGCCCTCTTTTTCATAGAGGTTTTTTCCCTGAGACAATCCCGTAAGGGTGAAACCGGCCAGGCAGGTCAGTACGACAAACAAACTGAATAATTTTTTCATGTCACAGTATTTATAATTCCACATCTTTTGGTTGTATCAAATATACTTAAAATGCAAATCCCAGCCGTTCAAGTCCCCTCCTGACATCTTCGTTCCGCATGAACAGATCCCACAAAAGTCCGGTGCGGTAATTCTCAACCATCACGGGAATGGGTCCCTGATCAATTGCAAGGTAACGGGGCAGGTACCACCTGTTTGAGTGGCTGTAAGCATCATAGGGTCCGTAAACGCCCACCAGTGAATCGGCCTCCGTGTACAGGTACTTCAGAAAGGCCATGGATTCCTCAGGAGTGTAAGGGAAGGAGGAAAGCGCGGCGGTCGGGGAGATCACACCCAGGTCCATATCCCCGGGCCGGTGACCCGCATAACCTTTCATGGAATAGCTGGAGGTCATCCCCCACTGCTCTTTGCCATATCCCTTATAACCTTTTGGATTATCGAGGGCATACCTGTAATGGATCAGGGCATGGTTGGTGTTCAGCTGCCAGTAATCGGCATACCTGTCTTTCAGCCCTTTCGGGTTCAGTCCCAGGTAAGAATAGTGTGCCCAGAACAGCGGTCCAATGGGATCGTCATCATGCTCATAGAAATTCAGTACCGTATTCAAACCATAATATACCGTATCGTTCGCAATCTCACCATCCCTTGCCCAGCCCTTGTGGTAGGCATCCGGGTTAACCGGGTGGGTGGGTGAGGAGGCTGCCAGCACATACATGATCAGACACTCGTTGTACCCGCCCACAGGAAAGTTCATTTCCCATCCGTAATTGGGCGACCAGTGCCAGTAGAGTACATTCTCACCTCCTTTTGTGTACCAGTTCCACTCCACTTCTTCCCAGAGTCTCTGAATATCGGCTACCAGCTGCTGCTCCACTTCATTTCCGCTTCTGAAATATTCAGCCACCGTAAGCAAACCCTGGATCATGAAGGCTGTCTCCACCAGGTCGCCCCCGTCATCTTTGTTGCTGAAAGGTTTCACTTTCCCGGTTTCTCCCTGCAGCCAGTGGGGCCATGCCCCGTGGAACCGGTCGGCCCTGCCCAGGTAATCCACGATCTTCTGAAATCGTTGCAGGGCTTCTTCACGCGTGATAAAGCCCCTTTCCACTCCCACGAGAATGGCCATCACCCCGAAACCGGAACCTCCGAGCGTCACCACATTCTGGTCATTCTGGGGATAGACATTATCCATATGGATCCGTTCCCTGGCCATTCCCGAGGTGGGTTCTGCACCGTCCCAGAAATACTGAAACGTCTGGTACTGCAGGGTATCGAGAAGTTGTTCCTCTGTCCACCCGGTTGTTTTTTCTGGCTGCGTGCAACCCGCAACAACCATGATGAGAAGGATACCGTTGATTAAATATTTCATTCTTCCTGATTGATTTGTGTAACAATGTTTTTCTTACGATTGGATAAAGAAAGGCTGCACGGTCCCTTTCCCGGCAGCCTTTCCCTCTATGAAAAGAATCGGATCAGCATCTGATCCATCTACTGCTCATCTGCAATGATCGCCTGGATTTCCTGTTGCGTGAGCGCTTTGCTGAACATGCGCAGCTCATCCATCAGGCTCAGATCCGAGAAGTGGTCCCAGTAAACGAACCTGGGATTCCCCGACATGATGGTCAGCACATCGCAATCGGTCCAGTCGATGCCCGCAAATTCACCCTGGGAGACCACCTCACCGTCAATATAGACCACACATTCGGTCCCCGAAATGGTGAACGCCATATGCACCCAGTCAATTGCTGAGGGATCCAGCGTAGCAGCTGCCCCGCCGTCGAACCATGCCTCCGCATCGCCCGTCCCCGCATTCAGTTTGAAGATCTGGCTGGTGGCAGCACCTTCCCGGAAGAAGCGGAAACCCTTATGACGCTGCTCTGTGGCACTTAGGTTATCCGGGTTGGGTATACTGGCCGACAGAATGCCGCCACGGAGGGGATCCGGATTGATCTTCATCCAGAATACTGCTGTGAATTCTTCTCCCTGTAGTCCTGCTGTGGGGAACTCCAGATAAGAATCGGTGGCACCTGCATACGCGTTTCCTATTTTGCCCTCACCGAAGCCGGGTGTCCCGACAACTGTGGGCTCTGTGGAGGTGACCTTCTCGGTAAATGCATCCTCGAAGGGCATGTAGAAGATCTCATTCTCATACTTCGGGGTATAACCCCCACTCTGTCCCGACTCGTCCACCATGATCTGCTGGATATCCTCCTGTGACAAAACCCTGTTGAACATCCGCAGCTCATCCATGTAACCCAGGTCTGATTTGTGGTTCCAGTAAGCAAAACGCTGGCCGCCGGACATGATTGAAAGCTGGTCACACCCGGTCCAGTCGATTCCGTCGAATGCTGATTCTTTCACCATCTCGCCGTCTATGTAAACCCTTGCTTCCGTAGAGCTGATCGTAAAGGCAAAATGTACCCACTCATCCACAGCAGGGTCCACGTCGGCCATTTCAGCACCGTCCACCCAGGTTTCGGAGCTGCCGTTACCCACATTCAGTTTGAACCGCTGCATCCCGGCTGCATCTTCACGGAAGAAGCGGAATCCGTTCCACCGTTGTTCCCCGGCATCCGAGTTGTCAGGATTCGGCTTGCTCATGGCCAGGATCCCGGCACGGTTGGGGACCGCGTTGACCTTCATCCAGAAAACCGCGCTGAACGCTTCCGTCTGTAAATCTTCGGCGGGAAGTGTCAGGTAGGAATCGGTGGCTCCGGCATAGGCATCACTCCCTACCACGCTTTCCCCTGCGAATCCGGGATTCCCGACCACCGTGGCATTCCGGAAACTGATCAGGTCGTTATATGCCCCGTCAAACGGCATGTAAAGGATCTCCCCTTCATAAACCGGAACATAGGGAAGCGCTTTGCTGAAATTCACCGTGGCGGAGGTGCTCCTGCCCTCCGTATCAGTGGCCTTCACCGTCAGGGTATGTGCGCCATCCGTCACATTGTCGTAGGTCAGTTCTTCAATGAAGCGCCTGTAATCCCTGAATTCGGAATAACTGGCAATCTCCGTTCCATCCATTAGTACCTGAATGGTTGCGATCTCAATATCGTCGGTCACCTCAAACTGGATGGTAATGGATGCCACCATGTCCGGCACCTTGATCTCGGTGCCCTCGGTCGGGTATTTGATGGTCACTACTGGGGCCTTTTCGTCCGGCCCCGGTTCAACTTCTGTGATGGGATCGATCCATTCGTTGCAGGCTACTGCAAAGACAGCGAACAGGATGCCCACCCATATAAGCTTCAGTATTTTCATTTTCTTGCCATTTTAATGATCAGATATATTATTGGTTTTCCTGCAGGGCAGACAACAAATCCACCTGCAGCTGGGGATAGGGCAGGAATATTTTGTCCTCCGAAAAGGTCCTGCCACCATAGTTCAGTTCGCCATAGTCTCCAAGCCGGACCATGTCATAGAACCGGATTCCCCATTCCATGGCCAGTTCGGCAAACTTTTCGTCCATTACCTGATCGGTGGTCACCCCGGACAATTGCCCCATTCCGGCCCTGGCCCTGACCGCATTTACCGCCTCATCAGCTGTCATTCCCGAACCCGAGGCACCTCGGGTGAGGGCCTCCGCATGCATGAGCAGGATCTCAGCATAGCGGATACAGGTGAAGTTCTGATTGCTCCCGTAGTCTGTACGCCCCGGTGTCAGTTGATCCGAGGGCAGGTAATGCTTCCCGCTGCAGAACATTTCACGGGCAAAATCATTGATCACGTCCCCCGACGGGGTTGTGTTCGAGATCCACTCAGGGAGGGTGGCGTAGGCCGGATCTTTCTTGATCTCCTCGATCCCGCGGTTCGTGAACAGTACGCTGGTTTCCAGCCTTATCCTTTCTCCCCGGTCCAGCATGAACTTGATGTATTTCAGGCTTGGTTCCCAGAATCCCCAGCCTCCGCTGGCACCTTCAATCTTGGGCGTCCAGCCCTGGGGACCGAAGAATGCATACAGATAGCTCTTGATGTCACCCGAACCCTGACCGAAATCGGAATACTGCATTTCCAGGATATTTTCATCATTCAGCTTGCCTTTGATCTTGAACAATTCATAAAAATCCGGTTCAAGTGCAAACCTGCCCGAACTGATGATCTGGGACGTGGCAGCGGCAACCCCCTGGTAATTTTTCAATTCCAAATTGGCAAGCGCCTGGATGGCAAGGGCAGTATGTTTTGTAACACCGCCCGGGATATCGGTCCGCGCATTCGGATGCAGATCAGGCAGCAGTGGGATCGCCTCATCCATCTGATCCGAAATATGCTGCATGACCTCAGCCGTAGAGGAGAGCTCCATCACAAGAAGATCGGACGGATCCGAACTGGTTGTAATAAAAACCGGCCCCCACAGGCGGGTCAGCTGGAAGAGCAGGAAGGCACGGAGTGTTTTTGCCTCTGCGATGTACTGGTCTGCCAGTCCTTTGTTTGTGGCGTGTTCCTTGTACAGCTCGACCTGTTCCATGGCCGAATGGCAGAAGAAGATGTCGCGGTAAAGATTTTGCCAGACCGAATTGTACATCCAGTAGTCCTTGTTATAATTGAACTTGTCCGTTTCTGCAAAATCCTGCTGGTCGCCCAGACCCCCTGCGTTCACATCATCCCCCCTGACAGAGATCAGCGGGAAGTCCTCCCATCCCCTGGCATAGAACTCTGCATAGGCACCGATCAGGGGCAGGATCATGTTCTCGGTAAGGGTGTAATCGGTTTCTTCTGTAAAAGCGGTGTTCTCCGGCGGCTCATACAGAACATCCTCACATGAAGAAGCCACCACGAGCGCCAGAATGATTGCTGAAAGCTTGATATAGTTATGCGGTTTCATAGCGTTGATATTTCAGGTTAAAACTGGACATTCAGCCCGATGGTATACACAGCAGGGATGGGATAGGTCTGCCGGTCCACTCCGTCAGGCACCTCCGGGTTAAATCCGTTATACTTGAAAAGGGTCAACGGCCGGTCGGCTGTCAGCGTGACCCTGATGTCAGGCATCTGGGCACCGAAAATCTGCTTGCTTGTAATGTTGTAACCCAGCTGGACATTCTGGATCCTGAAAAATGAACCGTCCTCCACAAAATAGTCGCTCATCTTCTGGTTCCACCCCTTGCGAAGACCGGCAGAAGAAGGATACCTGTCCGATGTCCCCTCTCCGTGCCAGCGGTTGATGGCCAGATCGGCATCCATGTTCGTATCGGAGGTCCAGATCACTTCGCCCCTTTTCCGGTTCAGGATCTTATTCCCGCTCTGTCCCATGAAATTGGCAGAAAGATCGATCCCCTTATAGGAAAGATTGAAATAAAAACCGTACATCAGTGAAGGGAAATAAGAACCCAGGATCACACGGTCATCATCGTCGATATTTCCGTCCCCGTTCTGGTCCTTGTAGATGAAATCGCCGGGCTCCAGGCCGTTGGCCACCGCCACGGGATCGGCATCGATTTCAGCCTGGTTCTGGTAAACCCCGATCACTTCCCTTCCAAAGAAGGCCAGAAGGGGTTCACCCACGATCGAGCGCTGGCGGAATTCTGCCATTCCTCCGTCGATATAAGGCTGACCGTACAGGTCCATCACTTCATTCTTCAGCGTGGAAAGGTTTGCCCCGATATTGTAATTGAAATCTCCCATCAGCCGTTCGTTCCAGTTCAGCGTGAATTCAAATCCCGAGTTGCGGATATCGCCCACATTCCTCAGGACCGTTCCCCCGCCTGCCGGGATGGTAACATAGATCGCGGCATTCTTTGTGTCCCTGATGAAATAGTCCGCTTCAATTGCCAGCCGGCTGTTCAGCAATCTGGAGGTGAGTCCCGCATTCCATTCTTCCGTCACTTCCCACTGCAGCCATGAAAAACTGCTGGTCGTGGTGGTTCCCGCCACCAGCACATCGTCAATCGCGGTAGTAATGACCGTCGTTGTGGACGCCCCGTCGCTGGCCTGGATCTTGTCGTTCCCGAGCTCACCCCAGCTGGCACGCAGCTTCAGGTAGTCAAGCACCGGGACTTCGGACATGAAGCTCTCCTCGGTGATCACCCAGCCGATCCCCACGGTGGGGAAATAACCCCATTTTTCCTGGTATTTCGAGCTTCCGTCCGCTCTCATGGTACCGTAAACCAGGTACCTGTTGTTATAGTTATACGAAATCCTTCCGAAATAGGAGAGTCCGTAATACCTGGAACCGCCGTCTCCCACCGCATCCGCAACGATGGTCTCTGCCTGGTCCAGGTACCATGCCTGCTCCTGGTCGGTTGGGAAATTCAGTCCCTGGGCAGACAGCCGGTGCCATGACTCATCCCTGTAGGATGAACCCAGCATGGCGGTCATGGAGTGGTCGCCAAAACGGTCGGTGTAAGTAAGTACGTTGTCCCATATTTTATTCACGAAATTCTCGGTGGCCTTTGTGAGGGAAGCATCCGGCCTCTGGAAACCATCCGTAATGTAATAGGGAAGGTCCACATAACGGCTGTTGATGTTCGTGTAGCCCAGGTTGTAGGTGGTTTTGAAGGACAGTTTCTCCGGGATGAACTGCAGCTCCAGGTAGAAGTTTGTGAGCGCTTTCCGGATCTGCAGGAAGTTATCGTCGAAGTTAAGTGCCGGGAATGGATTTTGTCCCCCGCGATAGCCAATGCTCTGTGCACTGGCAAAATTGATGGGCTCGGCATCCATGTTGTACTCATCGTAGACCGGCAGGATGGGTACTGCATGATAGGCCGAGAACCAGGCGGAGGATTCTTCCTCGTACTTGTTCGCATCGCTCCAGATGACGTTCCCTCCGATGGTCAGCCAGTCTGTGGCTTTGAAATCGAGCTTTGAGCGGAGGTTGAATCGTTTGTAGTTGTTCTTCATATCCAGGATCCCGTCCTGGCTGAAATAACTGGTCCCGATGGAATAGCTGGCTCTTGCCGACCCTCCGGTCACATTCAGGCTGTGGCTGTGGATGGGAGCCGGACGGAGGATCTCCCTGTACCAGTCGGTGTTCACATCCGGTACATTGGGATTGATGCGGCTCCTTCCGTAACGCTGCATGGCATTCAGGATGAAGGTGGAATCCGCGGCAGAGCCAGATTCCATCGCCATGGCGGTGAACTGTTCCGCATTGGCCATCTTCAGCACATTCTGTGCGATCTGTGTCCCGTAGTAACCGTCATAGGTGATCTGGGCTTTCTGGTCGAAGGATCCTGATTTGGTTTCGATCAGGATCACCCCGTTGGCCGCCCTGACCCCGTATATGGCTGCTGCTGAAGCATCCTTCAGTACAGAGATGGATGCAATGTCGGAGGTGTTCAGAAAATCAATGTTATCAAAGAACATCCCGTCCACCACGTACAGGGGAGCTTCATTGTTCTGACCCGGGTAGGAGCCGATCCCCCTTACACGGATGGTCGGCGCGTCTCCCGGTCCCCCGGCACTAACCACCTGGAGTCCTGCCACTTTTCCCTGCAATGCCTGCATCACCTGGGCTGTGGGAGTATTCTCTATATCATCCGTTTTCAGGGTGGTAATGGATGATGTCAGATCCTTCACCACCAGTTCACCGTATCCGACCACGATGACCTCATCCAGGCCGATGACCGCCTCGGTCAATTGCACATCGATGCTGGTCTGGTTGGCGACCGGGATCTCCTGTGCCTCGAATCCGACAAAACTGAAGACCAGCGTCGCCTGACCGGGCAGCTGAAGGGTGTAATTCCCATCCACATCTGTGATGGTCCCGTTGTTGGTCCCCTTCTCCAGGACCGTCACTCCGGGAAGACCTTCTCCCGTATTATCGGTCACCCTGCCCGTCACAGTGATCTCTTCCTGTGCAAAGAGGGCCGGTGCCAATAATATGAGAACCAAGTACAGAATGATTTTTCTCATAGCAGTGCTGTTTTAGTTCATGTTGATTTAGGTTAGTTCTGGTTTTATCTGGCAATTAATAAATTTAAAGAAGTCCGCCGTCATGGGGAATTAAAAACCTACACTTCTGCTTCTTTCCGCTGAGTGAAGTACGAAAACAAACTCATGATTACCTCACCTCTGACGCCCGATCAGATTCTAATAATTTAATAAATAATATGATACGATACTTCCTGTCTACAAATCTTTTTACAACATTCGATGAAAACGAACCCGCATTATTAAGCAAACAAGAGGAAATATTCCCTGACGGGACAGCCCGAATGCTCCGGGTCAGATGGAAAGGATAAAATCCGTGAGATTTTCTTCTTTCCTCAGGTTCAGTTTCTTCCTCAGCCTGTACCGGTGGTTCTCCACTCCCCTGTAAGAGATCCGCAGGAGCGGGGCGATCTCTTTTGAAGACAGATTCATCCTCAGGTAGGCGCAGAGTCTCAGGTCGCTGTGAGAAAGCCCGGGGTACTTATTTATCAGTTTCTGGAGAAATTTTTCATGTGCTTTCTCAAAGTGGATCTCGAATACCTTCCAGTCATCCATGCTGGAAATGTTGCTGTCGATCTTTTTCAGGAGTTTACCTGCATATTTTTCGGGGAAGCGTGGTCCCAGTTCTTCCTTCTGCTTCTTGATGTTTTCCTTCAGATCGAGCAGGAATTCATTCTTTTTGATCATGGCCATCGTGAGATTGGCAAGCTCCTGGCTTTTAAAGGACAACTCCGCATTTAGCTTCTCATTTCTGAGGCGGATCAGTTCCTTCTCCTTGGTCTCCCGGATCCTCCGTTCCCTCTCCCGGATCCTTGAAATCAGGATGGACCTCACGGCAAAGAATCCTGCCAGCAACAAACAGGTATATACCACGAAGCCGACCTGGCTCAGATACCACGGCTTCCTGACCTGCAACTGCAAAATATGCTCACTGCTGTGGTTGCCCCATGCGTTACTGGCCCTGTAATGGATCCGGTAGGTGCCGGCCGGGATCCGGGTGAATTGAAAGACCGGGCTTTCCAGGGGCTGGCTCCACTGATCCTCCAATCCTTCGGCATAATACTGAAATCTGATGGTTTCACTGGTGAATACGGGGAAAGCAAACTTCAGGATCAGGCTGTTTTTGTTGAACGGGATCCTGAATGTTTTTTGCCCCAGGGGCAGGTTCTGGGTTTTTCCTGAGCGTCCTTTGATCTCGACGCTCCTAAGTATCAGCTCTTTGTCCTCGATGCTCCGGGAAAGATCCTCCTGCCTGGCATGCAGGATCGCATACCCGTTGTCCAGGCAGAGCAATCCTTCGAATGGA
>JAXGMU010000100.1:0-11290 GCA_040768485.1 Bacteroidales bacterium | reverse complement strand
CCTGCTCACCTCCAGGTCCGAAGCGGAGGATTTCCTGGAAGGGATGGAGTACGGCGCCCTGGATTATATCGCAAAGCCTTTTGACATTGAAATCCTTGAGGCCAAGGTTCGAAACCTGATCAACAACCAGGAGCGGCTCAAACGGCTCTACACCTCCACGCGAATGGAGGATCTGATCAATGCAAAAAAAGTGAAGGTGCAGGACCATTTCCTTCAGAAGGTGATCCGGACCGTGGAACTGCAGATCAACAACCACCAGTTCGGAGTGAAGGAGCTGGCCGAAGAACTTTGCATCAGCAGGAGCCTCCTCCACAAAAAACTCATCTCCGCCGTCGGCCAGTCGGCAAACAGCTTCATCAATTCCGTCAGGCTGAAGCAGGCAGCCATGCTGCTGCTGGAGGGAGACCGGAAAGTATCCGAGATCGCCTTCGAAGTGGGGTTCAATGATCCCAAATATTTCAGCAAGATCTTCAAGAAACATTTCGGGAAAACCCCCTCGGAATTTGTGGAGGCGAATATCTCCGTGAATACACAATTCTCCACTTAAATTACAGGAAAGTCTACCCCTCCCAGTCGCCCCGGGATTAAATTTATTTATGGTTACCTGCATGCGTTTCATGCAGCCGGACTGCTAGAACCACTAAACAAACCATACATCTATGAAAAACAATCGCATGTACCTGCATGCCGCACGGGTGTTGATTCTCCTGTGCTGCACCGCGGGGATTTCCTATTCACAACAGCTTACCGTCACCGGAAAGGTCACCGATGCCTCATCCGGGACGGGGATTCCGGGCACCAACATCACGGTACAGGGGACCACCACCGGTACCATCACCGATGCCGGGGGAAACTACACCCTCGATGTGCCCACGGGAGATGCCGAACTGGTATTCTCCTTCGTGGGGTATGTGAAGCAGATTGTCCCGGTCCAGGGAAGGAGCCGGATCGATGTACAACTGGAAGAGGAGATGATTGCGCTGGACGAGCTGGTGGTGGTCGGTTACGGTACCCAGCGAAAAAGCGATTTGACGGGTGCGGTGGCGGTGGTGGAGACCGAGGATATCGAGCGGGTAGCCACCAACGACATTTCCAAAGCCCTGCAGGGCCAGGCCACAGGGGTGCAGGTCCACGGCAGCGGAGAGCCCGGGGCCAATCCCATCATCAAGATCCGCGGGGTCAGCTCATTCAGGAACAATGGTCCCCTCTACGTAATTGACGGGGTCCCGGTGGTCGGCACGGCCGACTTTACCACCGCCGAGATCGAATCCATCCAGGTGCTGAAGGATGCCTCGGCCAGTGCCATCTACGGGTCAAGGGGGGCCAACGGGGTGATCATCATCACCACCAAGCGCGGCCAGCCGGGCGGCGTCAAAGTCACCTATGACGGTTATTTCGGGGTGCAGAACGTGGCCAGGCGGATGGAAGTCACCAACCGGGAACAGTTCCAGGAGATGAACAACCTGGCCAGAACAAACGACCGCAGCTGGCCTGCCCCTGCCAATGATTCCACATCCCCGTTTTTTGTGGACAGCATCGACACGGACTGGCAGGAGGAGGCTTTCAAAACAGGATTCATCAATGAACACACCCTGTCCATCTCCGGGGGAAGCGAACAGTCCACCTACAATGTGATGATGAACTACTTCGACCAGACGGGGACCATTGAGGGTCCCGGTCCGGCTTACAAACGCTATGCATTCCGGGTCAATTCCGATACCGAGAAGGGCAGGTTCAAATTCGGTGAATCCATGTACTACAGCTATTCCGACAAGATCAACCTGACCTTTTCACAATGGGGCAACACGATGGTGGACCTGGTGCTGGCCGCGCCGACCATCCCGGTATATGACGAAAACAACCTGGGAGGGTACGGTGGTGCCAGGGACAACATCCATGACCAGATCATCCCCAACGTGATCGCTTTCAACAACCTCTTCGAAAGCACAGGCATCCGGAACAGGTTCCTGGGTTCGGTGTACGGGGAACTGGAGATTATCAGGGGACTGAACTACCGGCTGAATCTCAGTTATGACCGGACCGACTGGCGGGACACCTATTTTTTCCCGTTGTTCTATGTGGGCGACCGTTACCAGAACAGCATCGCGTACCTGGATGACACCCGGGGGGACCACCACATCATGCTGATGGAGAATACCCTGACCTTCAACCGGGAGTTCGGGAACCACAGGCTCACGGCCATGGCCGGGTATACGGCCCAGTATGGCAGGTGGCAGCAGATCTCGGGACACGCGGAAGGTTACGAGCCACCTTACTTCAAGGTGATCGATGCAGGCCCGGACGGCAAATCGGTCAGCGGGACCAAAAGCGAGACCTCCATTCTCTCCATCCTGGGAAGGATCAATTATGCCTATGCGGATAAATACCTGCTGACAGCCAATTTCAGGCGGGACGGATCCTCCAAGTTCGCTCCCGACTACCGCTGGGGGAACTTCCCCTCCCTGGCCCTGGGATGGAAGATCCACAACGAGGACTTTTTCAACATCGATTTCATCAGCACCCTCAAACTGAGGGCCGGGATCGGGATCATCGGAAATGCACAGAGCGTCCCGGATTACCAGTACACCTCCTACATCAACCGGTACGCCTCCTATGTGTTCGGGGGAGAGCTGCCCCAGGGGGCCATCCAGACCCAGATGTCCTCGGCCGACATTCACTGGGAGGAGAAGCAGACCAGGAACATCGGGATCGATGCCAGTTTTCTGAACAACAGCATTGAGTTTACGGCCGAGTACTATTACAACAACTCCTATGACCTGCTCTATGACATCCCCATCCCGGATTCCAACGGATCGCTGAACAATCCTTTCGTGAACGGGGCTTCCATGATGAACAGCGGATTTGAGTTCATGATCTCATACAGGCACCTGGAGGGCGATTTTCACTACACGGTCTCGGCCAACGCCACCACCCTGAAAAACGAGGTGCTTTCCCTGGGTAAGCTGGATATTCCCATCGACACCTACATGAGCCGCACCGAGGTGGGGAAGCCCATCGGCCAGCTTTACGGGTGGGATTTCATCGGGATCTTCCAGAACTGGGACGAGATCGATGCCCACGCTTTCCAGGAGCCGGAAACCCAGCCGGGTGACTGCATCTTCAGGGATATCAACGGGGTGGACGAGGCCGGCAACATCATTTACGGGGAGCCGGACGGATTCGTGACCGACGAAGACCGGATCTACCTTGGGAGCGCCCTTCCCAAGGTGACGGGAGGGATCAATATCACCATGGATTACAAGGGATTCGACCTGACCTGTTTCCTGTACGGGGTGTACGGGAACCTGATCGATAACCGTATCTACTGGAACCTGAACAACTATAAACTGGGAAATTACTCACTTGAATCCTATGAAAACTACTGGAGGGGCGAGGGAACCACCAACGAGTACCCGCGGCCTTCGGAGAACGATCCCAACCTGAACGAGCGGATGTCCGCGCGCTGGCTCCAGGACGGATCCTACCTGAGGGTCCAGAACCTCCAGATCGGGTACACCTTCCCCGAACGGTTGCTTGAACGTGTCCCGGGAGTGAATAACCTGAGGATCTACGTGGCATCCCAGAACCTGTACACCCTTACAAAATATGAAGGATTCGATCCCGATGTGGGCAATGACGGACTGTTCTACCGGGGACAGGATCCCGGATCATTTCCTTCTCCGAGGACATTTATGATCGGGGCCAGGCTGACCTTATAGATGTATAACCCAGAAAAACCAGCATGATGAAACCTATCAGATATATTATTTCGATCCTGTTGATTGGCGCGCTGACATCCTGCAGCGAGGAATTCCTGCAGCTTGACAACCCGAACCAGCAGACCACAAGCACCTTCTGGCAGTCCGAATCGGATGCCATCAAGGGGATCAACGCGGTGTACCAGAGCCTGACCATTGACGGATTGTATATGCGGCTGTGGCCCTGGGTGATGGATGTGCGGGCGGACGACTGCTACAACACAAGTCCCTGGTGGACCAATGCCCTGAGCAACTGGACCACCTCCCCCGAGAATGTCTGTTACTATACCATCTGGCAGGCCATTTTCCAGGGGATCTGGCGCGCCAACCAGGTGCTTACCTACGTGCCCGATATCGAGATGGACGAGGAGCTGAAAGCGCGGATCCTGGCGGAAGCGAGGTTCCTGAGGGGACTGTATTATTACCATGGCACGGTGATGTACAAGGACATCCCGCTGATCCTGAAACTTCCCGAGACGCCCGAGGACCTTTACCCGGTGCAGGTTTCCCAGGCTGAGATCTTCGAGCAGGTGTACGAGGACCTGGAGGCTGCACTGCCCGTACTTCCCACCAAACAGGAATATCCCCCCGAGGATATGGGCCGGGCCACCTCGGGTGCGGCCGCCGGCTACCTGGCCAAAGCGTACATGTTCCTGGGAGCGTTCGAACAGGCGGCACCGCTGCTGAAGTCGATCATTGACCAGGAATATGGCAGCTACAGCCTGGTGCCCAATTACCGTGACAATTTTACCGTTTTCAACGAGAACAACAGCGAATCCCTGTTCGAGATCCAGTTCAGCAAGAATGTGGGGGGGACCACCCTGGGCTGGGTGGGGGAACCTGCGGCCGACTGGAGCAAGACATCCGGGAAGGCCAGGACCTATGCGCCCCTCGGTTACGGGTGGGGCGACCTCACTCCGACCACATGGATCTTCGAGGAGTACCAGCAGGACAGCACGGTGGACGGACAGCCGGATCCGAGGCTCAGGGCCAATTTCTTTTACGATTACCCGGGAGCCATCGTGTACGGGCGTTCCTGGGAGAACTGCCTGATCGCCAACAAGAGGACCGTTCCATATTATATCCGGAAGTACCTGAACGACGATACCGATCCTGACGAGGTGGAATGGCGTTCCGAGATCAATGAGCGGATCCTGCGGTATGCGGACATCCTGCTCCTGTATGCCGAGTGCCTTAACGAGGCGGGCAGAACGGGAGAAGCCTACCAGTACATCCAGATGGTGCGCAACCGGGCCAACCTGCCCGACCTGGCCACCAAAAAGCCCGGAATGACCCAGCAGGAGATGCGGATGCAGATCTCCCACGAGCGGGCGGTGGAATTCGCATTCGAAGGACTAAGGTATACCGACCTGCTCAGGTGGGGATGGCTGAACCAGGATGCAGGAGCGGGGACCAATCCCATGCTGGAGCTCATTATCGAACATGACGACGAGTTCGCCACCCTTCCCCCGGGCAGGGAATGGCTGGCCATTCCCCAGGGCGAGCTGGATGTGAATCCGAACATCCAGCAGCTGCCCGGATGGTAGAAAAGATTCGGGGGGTTCACGGCAAGTTGTTATATTTATGGAGAAACTTCACGTGAAACACCTTAAAAAAACGAACAAATGAAAAGAACAAAACTCCACATCCTGCTGGCCGGCTGTGTTTTATTCCTCATGACGGCCGAAACTGGTGCGCAAAGGGGGGACAATAACCCGGAGGCAACCGTGATCATCAATGCCGACCAGGGGACAGAGACCATCAGCAGGCATATCTACGGACATTTCTCGGAGCACCTGGGTCGCTGCATCTATGGCGGTTACTGGGTGGGAAAGGATTCGGACATTCCCAATACGAACGGGATCCGGAACGACGTGGTGGATGCACTCAGGAAAATAAAGATCCCCAACCTGCGCTGGCCGGGGGGGTGCTTTGCCGATGAATACCACTGGATGGACGGGATCGGTCCCGCTTCGGAGCGGCCGAAGATGGTCAACACGCACTGGGGCGGGGTAACGGAGGACAACAGCTTCGGTACCCATGAATTCATGGAACTGTGCGAGCAGCTGGGGACCGAACCGGTGATCTGCGGGAACGTGGGCAGCGGCACCGTGAAGGAGATGTCCCAGTGGGTGGAATACCTGAACTTTGACGGGATCAGCCCCATGGCCGACCTGCGGCGGGTCAACGGCAGGGACGAGCCCTGGGGTGTGAGGTACTGGGGGATCGGCAATGAGAACTGGGGCTGCGGCGGGAACATGACCCCCGAGTTCTATGCGGACCAGTTCAGAAGGTACGCGACGTACTGCAGGGATTACGGGGAAAACCGCCTGTTCAGGATCGCCGGGGGGGCCAATTCGGAGGATATTAACTGGACGGAGGTCCTGATGCAGCGGATCCCCCTCCGGATGATGGACGGGCTCTCCCTGCACTATTACACCTCCAACTGGCGCGACAAGGGATCGGCCACCGAATTCGGGGAAGACCGCTACTTTGATATATTGAGAAGGTGCCTGGATATCAAAAACACCATCGACCGCCACATCACCATCATGGACCGGTACGATCCGCGCAACCGGGTCGCCCTGGTGTTTGACGAATGGGGCACCTGGTACAACGTGGAGCCCGGGACAAATCCGGGATTCCTGTTCCAGCAGAACACCATGCGCGACGCGCTGGTGGCTGCGCTGACCCTGAACTACCTGAATGAAAGGTGCGACAGGGTCAAAATGGCCAACATTGCACAGACGGTGAACGTGCTCCAGGCACTCATCTTCACCGAGGGGGAAAAGATGCTGGTGACACCCACCTACCATGTTTTCGATATGTACCAGGTGCACCATGATGCCCTCATGCTTCCCCTTTCCCTCGATTGTCCTGACTATGCATTCGGCGACTGGTCGCTGCCGGCCGTCAGTGCCAGTGCTTCCCGTGACGGGGAGGGCAGGATGCACATCTCCCTGGTGAACATCGACCCGGAGAACGCCATCCCGCTGACCATTCACCTGCGTGGAGCCGAAGCCGGAAAGGTCAGCGGAACGATCCTGGAATCGAAAGAGATGAACAGCCACAACACCTTTGAGAATCCTCGCGAGGTGACCACGGCCCTTTTCAGGGGTGCGAAGCTGGACGGCGACCGGATCCGGCTGGAGCTTCCCGCAAGGTCCGTCGTGGTGCTGGAGGTGCAGTAATTGCGTATCATGCGAAATCGTTCGAGACATTAGAAAGAAAGCTGCATACAGTCTTCTTTTCGGGGCCGTGTTGCTGTTCTCTCTGGGCCTTCCTGCATGCGAGGAAAAACAGCCGGCGGAGAACAGAAAGGAACCGCCCGAGGGTGAGGAGACCCTGGACCCGGGCATCCCCGACGATTACAGTGCCATTGCCAGCCTGAGCAACAGCGCACAGTGGGGGCCCTACAACCTGCATGATCCCACCTTGATCCGTCACGGGGAGCAGTTCTTTATTTTTTCCACAGATGTGGCATTCGGGCCCAACGGGGACTGCGGGATCATGCAGCGCAGGTCGGGCGACCTGGTGCAGTGGCGCTTCATGGGATGGGTGTTCAACGGGGTACCCCCCCTCGCACTGCAGTTCATGGAGCAAAACCAGCCGGGATACCGGCAGGAGTCCATCTGGGCCCCCTTCATTTACAAACACGAGGGCATCTGCCGGCTCTATTATTCCGTCCCGGGAAACGACGGCCTTAAACTCGCCTGCATCGCCCTGGCCACCGCGGAGAGTCCTTACGGACCATGGACCGATGAAGGGATCGTCATCTCCTGCAAACCCGCTGACCCCTTCAATGCGATCGATCCGGCAGTGGTCGTGGACCGGGAGAACGGTAAGCACTGGTTTGCCTACGGCTCCTATTCCTCGGGGATCCACATGGTAGAACTGGACCCTGCCACCGGGAAAAGGAAGGATGAAACCGACAATGGCCACCTGATCGCCTTCCGGAACAGGTTCCATGATGCCATCGAGGGGGCCGAGTTCGTGTACAACGATGAAACCGGAATGTACTACCTGTTCGTTTCCTACGACTGGCTGGAGGATGATTACAATGTGAGGGTGGGCAGAAGTGATAAACCGGAAGGACCATACCTGGACATCCACGGCAATGACATGGCTGATCCGGGCGACAACCTCCCCATGATCACCGCGCAGTACCGGTTTGACAATCACCCGGGCTGGCAGGGTGTGGGGCACTGCGGGATCCTGAAGGATGAAGGACGCTATTTTTTCGTAAGCCAGGGCAGGCTGGGTTCAAACCATTACCTGATGAACCTCCACGTGCGGCAGATGGCCTGGTCCCCTTCCGGATGGCCCCTGGTCAGCCCGGAGCGTTATGCGTCGGTCCCGGCAACCACGGTCACCCCGGAATCCGTCGCCGGCAGCTGGGAACACATCGAGCTGGTGCATATATCCCAAAAGAACACATCGGTTCACATCGGGCTGCAGGAAGGGGGAACCATCGAAGACTACCCGGAAGGGTCCTGGAGTTTTGAAGACCAGGTACTGCGCATCTGTTTCGCCGAAGGGGAGGTATTTGCGTGCAGGATCTTCGATGAGTGGGACTGGGAAAACGGGAGTCCCACCCTGGTGTACACGGGAATGAATAATGCGGGCCGATGCATCTGGGGCAAACAAATCACCCGGTAAAAACCATGAAACCAATGAAACGCAACCATCAGATCATCACCGCACTGGTCCTCCTGATCACATTCAGCGGCGTATGTCTTCCGGCTCAGGAAACCGCTATCAGCGTGCATGATCCCGTGATGATCCGGCAGGGGGATACCTACTACCTCTACTGCACGGGATTCGGGATCTCGGCCTGGTCCTCCCCCGACATGGAACAGTGGGAGCGGCTTCCTCCGGTATTCAGCGAGCCGCCCGGATGGGCAAAGGAGGAGGTGCCCGGTTTTCGCGGTCACATCTGGGCCCCGGACATCTCCTTGCGGGACGGGGTGTATTACCTCTACTATTCGGTATCCACTTTCGGGAAAAACCTTTCCTGCATCGGACTGGCCACCAACACGACACTGGATCCCGCCGATCCGGATTACAAGTGGACCGACCGGGGCATGGTGGTGAAATCCGTCCCCGGGAGGGACCTGTGGAATGCCATTGACCCCAACTGGGTCGAGGATGAAGCAGGCAACCCATGGCTGACCTTCGGCTCCTTCTGGAGGGGAATGAAACTTTTCAGGCTGAACGATTCAATGGATGCCCCTGCCGAACCCCAGGAGTGGTATACCATAGCCGCCAGGCCGCGGGATGTGTACACGGACGACCGGGAAGCGGGGGAGGGAGCCATCGAGGCCCCTTTCATCTTCCGGAAGAACGGGTTCTACTACCTGTTCGTCTCATTCGACTACTGCTGCCGGGGCATTGAAAGCACCTACAAGATCATGGCCGGCAGGTCGGAGCAGGTCACCGGTCCCTACCTGGACAGGCGCGGCAGGGACATGCTCCGGGGCGCGGGGACCCTGGTCCTGGAGGGCGACAGCCACTGGCCGGGTGTGGGGCACAATGCGGTCTGCACCTTCGACGGGCAGGACTACCTCATCTACCATGCCTATGATGCTTCGGATAACGGAAGATCGAAGCTGAAGATCGACCGGATCCGGTGGGACGAGGAGGGATGGCCGGTGGTCGAAGGTGTTCCGGGGGAAGAGTCACAGGAGGAATAGGGACCAATGAAAAAAAAATCGATAAACTCGGATAAATATGAAGAAAATGAAAAACGCCAGACTCGCACTGGCAGTCATGCTCGCTGCATGGATGGCATCCCCGCTGGCCGGACAGGATGCAAGGATAAAAATTGATGTGGACCGCACCATTGGGGAGGTCAGTGACCTGATCTACGGGAACTTCGTGGAGCACCTGGGCCGCTGCGTGTACGGGGGGATCTATGATCCCGGCTCACCTCTGGCGGATGAGAACGGGTTCAGGAAGGATGTAATGAAAGCGGTGAAGGATCTGAATGTGACCCTGGCCAGGTACCCCGGTGGTAACTTCGTCTCCAACTACCACTGGCTGGACGGGGTCGGCCCGAAGGATGATAGGGTTCCCAGGCTTGAGCTTGCATGGAACACGATGGAATCCAACCAGTTCGGGACCAATGAGTTTATGAAGTTCGTGCGGGAAGTGGGCACGGAACCTTACTTTGCGGTGAACATGGGGACCGGCACCATCGAGGAGGCCCAGCGTTGGGTGGAATACTGCAATGTCGCGGAGGGACCGTACTACGCGGAACTGAGGAAAAAACACGGGTTTGAGGAACCACACAACATCCGGTACTGGAGCCTGGGCAACGAGATGGACGGATTCTGGCAGATCGGACACCTCAATGCGGAGGATTACTGCAAGAAGGCCAGGGAGGCAGCCAAGATGATGCGCCTCACCTCGCCGGGTATTAAGCTCATCGCGGCCGGATCATCCAACTACAGGCCCAATGCGGACCCCAATGCCTGGAACGCAGCGGTCCTGGCAGAGTTGAGAGACGTGGTGGATTACATCGCGCTTCACATCTATGTGGGCAATCCGGACAACAATTATTACAACTACCTCTCGACCCCCCTGGTGTGCGAGGACCGCACCCGGATTGTCAAAGGTATGATCCTGAAGGAAATGGAGAAAGCTGAAAGGGGAGAAAGGGACCCGATCTATATCGCATGGGACGAGTACAATGTCTGGTACCGCGCCCGGACGAGTGCGGACATGATGGGGAACAGGGCGCTCGAGGAGCATTACAACCTGGAGGATGCGCTGGTGATCGCCGGGTTCCTGAATGTCTTCGTACGGAATGCGGACGTGGTGAAGATCGCCAACATGGCACAGCTGGTCAATGTGATCGCCCCCATCTTCACCAGCGGGGATGATATGTTCCGGCAGACCATCTACTTCCCGCTCCAGCTTTTTTCGGAGCATATGCACGGGACCTCCCTGGACCTTCATGTGGAATGCGAAACCTATGATACCGAGCAGTTTTTCATCGGGCTGGCGGAAAGCACCACCCGGCAGGAGGATGTACCCTACCTGGATGCCTCGGCCACTTACCGGGACGGGGAAGTGGTCCTCTGTGTGGTGAACAGGCACATGGAGGAGCCCGTCACCACCGAGATCATCAGCCAGGAAGGTTCATTTAAAGGCGAGTTCCGGGTTTACGAGGTGAACGGTCCGGATATCAAGACGATGAACGATTTCGGCAGCGAGCCGGTGAAAACGGTGCAGAAAGAAAATGTCCGGGTCCGGGGCGACCGGTTCACCTACACCTTTCCGCCCCACTCGTTCACGCTGCTGAAAGGAACCATCGAATAAGAGCAGGGTGTCTCAAAAGGGATAACCTTCTCATATTTACTGAGGGACGCTTTCTCGCAACGTGCTAATTTTGCTGGCGCAAAAAGATGCCAGGTTGCATCGAAAGCGTCCCTCAGATAAGGAAGAAACGGGACTTATAGACACCCTCCTTTCAGAGCCTCTCAGGGGACTCGAACCCCCGACCTGCTCATTACGAGTGAGCTGCTCTA
>JAXGMU010000099.1:0-11793 GCA_040768485.1 Bacteroidales bacterium | reverse complement strand
TTGCCCATGTCTTTGATCTGCTGCCTCCAGTCGCCCAGGGTGGCGATGCGGTGGATGCCGTAGAGGTAGGGCCGGAACTGGTTCTGCAGCTTCTCCGTGTCATCCACCTTTGCGATGATCTTGGCCGTGCACATCACATTGTCCAGATCCTCCCCGCCGCTGTAGACCGCCTTGCCGTCCACCAGGGTGCCGGTGTGCAGCCTGATCTCCCCCAACAGCGCGTGCACTTCCCAGAAAGTGACGGTCTCCCCGGCGGGCCATTCTGCGGTGATACCGGTGGATGAACCGGGTTCGGAAGGGATGTCCCTCACCGGGCTTTCCGCGTGGGTGCGGATGGTGTAGGGAAGCCGGCGGTCATCTCCCCACGGATTGACCGGGATGCCGCAGTGCAGCAGGATCTCCGTGGAGTTGTACACATCGTACATGTAATCGCCCATCATGCTGGGACGGCCGGTCATCAGGTATCCCATGATCTCGGCGACCAGCAGATCGGGATAGTTCTGGCATGCAGCCTGGATGCCCCGGGTCTTGAATCCCAGCTCCAGACCCAGTCCCGGCCAGAACCGGTCCTTCAGCTCGCCGCTCCCGGCCACCGTCCGGATGTGGGTGGACACCGCATCGCAGTCATGCAATTCCCTTAGCGCATCAAAAGCCAGGTACGCCCGGGCGGTCCTGACGATCTCCTCCCTTGAGGCCTCCACCTCCCGCGCCTCGCGCATCCATTTCCCGGCCACCTCTTCCGCTTTCCCCACATCCATGTTCGCATACGCCTGGTAGAATTCCTCCGCTTCCACCGGGACGATCCCGACCCCGAACAGTTCCTTCATCCGGCTGACAAAGCGGGCATTGTGATCCGGCGGGAAATACTGGTTGTAATCGCCCCGGTAATTCACACTGGCAATGATCTCGCCGGGGTTGCGCTTCACCATCAGGATCCTGGTCTGCTGAAGCTCGTGGATGGCCCGGATCAGGTAGATCTTGTAGACCAGGTCGTTGAACATGGCTTCGGAAACGGACGGCGCACAGACATTCCGCCTGTCCAGCGTGGCGGTCAGGATCCTGGTCTCCGGATAACCGGTGCCTCCCCTGAGCACGTTCCGCTCCTGGTCCGTTTCCCCCGTGGCAAACAGGTAGTAGGGCTGCGCATCCATGAATTCAAACAGGTTGTAGACCACGATTGTGGGCAGCCCGGTGAAAGCCAGCCTGTAATCCCAGTCGACCCTTCCCACGATCAGCACCCCGTCGTAATCCTCCTTGTGGTTCTCCACCTCGCTGACCGCATCTTCATAGGTTCCTTCCCAGCGGATGAAATCCACATCCGCACATGCCCGCCGAAGGTCCTCCAGGACCATTTCATGGGTGGTGAATGTCCAGGGGGCGCCGCCGGACCCGGTGCAGCCGCAGCCCGAAGAGGTGAAAATGGTGAAGATCCGCGTGTTCCCTTCCTGCGCGGATGTTTGCAGGGACAGGGCCAGGATGAGGACGAGGGGCAGGATTAATTTTTTCATGTCGGGATGGTTTTTATCAAATGTAGTGTATTGGAGGCGATTAACATGAGACACTGCCGGTAATCGGTCAGAAATATTGCCGGTGATGGACGAAACCGGTTGATTGTCCTGCCGGTGTTGGTGTCAGAAAAGTTAAACTTTTATGCAAGAGCGTGCAAATATATCCACTTCTTCAACTTTTCTCCAGGCGGCTTGTTAAACCAGTGAAAGGGGAGACAATTACCGGAGGCTTTATGGTAAACCTTCAGGATTTCATCGGAAGCACAAAATTCATCAGACAGATCAAGGCGGATGACCTTCATTTTGTCGAGTTCAGGTGCCCGCTGGAAGACGAAACCACGCCCCTCTGGTGTCACAACAATTTCTTTGCTTTTGTGATGACGGGGGAGACCATGGTGGAAACCCCGCGCAACAAATATCACCTGAAACCGGGCGATTGCGCCTTTGCCAAGAAGGGGAGCTTTATCATTCACAGCGATGTGCACGAGGATTTCTGTGAACTGCTGGTTTTTGTCCCCGATGACTTCATCCGGACGGTGATGCGTAAACATGAGATACCGCTATCCCTGTCGCCCCCGCATGAAAAAAGCGATTCAATCATCCCGCTCCCGGGCAACGAGGTGCTCACCACCTATTTTCATTCGCTTTTTTCCTACTTCAACATGCCGGATCCGCCACCCGGATCCCTCCTGAAACTGAGGTTTGAGGAACTGATTGTGAATATTGCCACCAGCGGCAACTACCTCCCGCTTAAATATTTTCTAAGCGATCTGTGTGTCTCTTCAAGGCCTTCCATCAGGGAGAGCATGGAGGCCAACTTCACACAACCGCTTTCCCTGGAGGAATTTGCCAGGCTGTGCGCCCGAAGCCTTTCCTCCTTCAAGGCCGAATTCAGAAGCCTGTTTCACACATCCCCGGGAAAATGGCTGAAGGAAAGGCGCCTGGAGCACAGCAGGTATCTCCTTGAAACGAGGGACGAAGCGGTCGAAGAAATCGCATATGCCAGCGGTTTCAGGAACAAGTCGCATTTCATCAGGATCTTCAGGGAACGCTACGGACAGACCCCGGGCCAGTTCAGGCTCCGCGGATTACGGGTGATGTAGCCTGAATAGCTGATGCAGTCCGGGTACATTCTGCCTTCCCGGTATATTTTTCTGACTTTTCAGCCACCCCTGCCTGCCGGTGAAAGGCCTATTTTTGAAACAAACCAAAAAAATCGGGACTTATGAATGTTTTAGATCAATATCTCAGCACCCGGCACCAGCTTTTTGAGCATGCCGGTATTTTTCCCGAGTCAAGGACAGTCCGGACGGACGGCCCGGTGAGGAATATTCACTACCTGAAGGCAGGATCGGGCGATCCGCTCATCCTGATCCACGGTGGAGGCAGTCACTCCGCGGAGTTCTTCGGGATCCTCCGGCCTCTTGCCGGGAGCCATACGCTCTACGTGGTGGACAGGCCGGGTAGTGGTCAGACTGACTTCTTTAATTACAGGGGTGTGGATGTCCCCGGTCATGCGGTAAGCTTCATCCGCTCCTTTATGAAGGCGGCAGGGCTGAAGAAAGCATCCTTCCTTGCCCAGTCCATGGGTGCCTATTTCGCCATCTGGTTTGCAATGAAGCACCCGGACATGGTCGGGAAGCTCATCCTGATAGGTGCACCTGCCGGAGTGAATCGTTGGATTCCGCTGCCCATGCGGATGATGGGGATCAGGAACCTGAACATGGTAATGAAAAATACGATCATGAGACCGTCGGTAAAAAGCGTGCGCAGTTTGTACCGCAACCTTTTCGTGGCCGATGTTTCCAGGGTGCCCGGGATATACCTGGAGCATGTCTATTATCACCAGTTGCTGCCGGGCAGGCTGTTTTCATGGTTCACCCTGGCGGAGAACCTGCTGACGGTCAGGCAATGGAAACCGGATCTTTATATAGGGGACCGGCTGGACAGGCTTCAGGTGCCCGTCAGGCTGATCTGGGGTACAAAGGATGCATTCGAAAAACCGGAAACGGGCTTCCCCAAAGCGTCGGCGATCAGGGATGTGCGGATGGATACGGTGGAGGATGCCGGACACTGTCCCTGGTTCGACAAGCCCGGGGAATGTGTCCGGCTGATCCATGCCGCCATGGATGAAAAACATCATGTTGAGGCCAGGCCGGTCTATCCATAGATTCCTTATCTTGTCAGTCCGGATTCCCGGGACCGGACGACAGCATGAAGTATATTTTACTGATAGCGGCTTTCGATGCGTTATTTTTCTTCGTCCTCCTTTGGCAGAAGAGGCCAAAGGCGCTGCATGACTGCATTTTGCTCCTGTGGCTGGTCTACCTGGGACTGATCACCGCTGCATATGCGTTTTCATCGCATGTGGTCTTTACCGTGAATCCACTTCTCGCTGCGGGACTCATCGCTTCATTCATGCTGCATGGTCCGTTCCTCTACCTCTATATCTCTGCCCTGGCTGAGAAAAAGGACCGTCCGGACCGGGGTGACTTCCTGCATTTCATCCCGTTTGCAGCTTTTATCCTTTATCTGCTTGCAGCATCCATGTTCCCAGGCTACGCGGACCGGATCAGGATCGATCATGTTTCCAGGGAGATAGAGCCTCCGCTGCTGTTTGTGGCCTTTCTGATCCTGACCGCACTGTCAGGTCCCGTATACTTTCTGTTGTCAGTAAGGTTGTTCAGGAAACTGGATGTCCGCATTTTCAACAATTTCTCCTATTCAAAGGATATCGACCTTGACTGGCTCAGGAAGCTTACACTTGTATTCGGGATCGTCTGGACCGCGCTGATCATCGTTGCCGTCATCCATCACGTTTTCCATCTTTTTTCAATGTCCTTCTGCACCGACGGCCTGTTCCTTTCACTGTCGGCTTTCATTATCCTGGTCGGGTACTTCGGACTGAAGCAGAAGGAGATCTTTGTCAGCCATCCCGGCGGTGAGAACCGGGAATTCATCACGGAACCGAAGATCAGGTATGCTGGATCATCGCTGAGAGATTCAGATCTGGATGCATATGCCGGTCAGCTGAAAGATCATATGGATGAAGAAAAACCCTACCTGGACGAGAACCTGAGTCTCCCGCAGCTTGCCTCATCCACAGGGATCCCCTCCCATCACCTGTCTCAGGTGATCAATGAGCGTTTCGGACAGAATTTCTTCGATTTTGTGAACCGGTACCGGGTGGAGGAAGTGAAGATCCGCATAACGGATCCTGCAAATAACCATCTTTCATTGCTGGGGATCGCATATGAGAGCGGGTTCAATTCCAAATCGGCATTTAACAGGGTGTTTAAGAAAATGACCGGGATGACCCCCAGCCAGTACAGGAACACGCTGCCTGAGACAGATCACAACCTGTAGGCGGATCCCGGCATAAAAACAGGTCCCACTTTATAAATCAGGTCGAACACACTGATCATCCGGCATACATTTATCCTGAAAACCATTTTAAGAACCTCTAAACATTTGAAATGATGAAAATGAAAGAAAGACATTTGAAACCGTTCCTGGCAATGATGATGGTGGCGGTCATACTGGTTGCCGGCTCATCTCCGGCCACCGCACATTGCGATTCCTACGATGGTCCTGTGGTCACCGATGCACTGAAAGCGCTTGAAACGAACAATGTTGACCTGGTGCTGAAATGGATTGACGGGGATCAGGAAGAGGAGATTACTTCTCTGTTTAATAAGACTTATGGTCTGAAGGACGGTGACCGTGAGGTCTATGGCATCGTAAAACAGCATTTCCTCGAAACCCTGGTCAGACTGCACCGGGAAACCGAGGGTGAACCCTATACGGGACTGAAACCTTCGGGGACAACGGAAAAGATCATCCGTTTAAGTGACAGTGCCATCGGGGAAGGTAGTGTGGATGAACTGGCTGGAATGCTAAGCAGCCGCACCGCACAGCTTATCCGGGAAAAATACGAAAAGGTGGCGGCGCTGGAGAAGGTGAAGGATATATCCGTTGAAAAAGGCAGGGAATATGTGCATGCATATGTGGATTACACCCATACCCTGAAAGCGATCCATGACCTTTTGGCCCACGGCGGGGGACACGAGGGAGGGCATTGAAAGAGCTACCTTATCAGTTTTTTAGTTCGGCTTCCATCTCCACCACTGCCGGGAACAGGACATTGTTTTCCAGATGGATATGCCGGTACAGATCTCTTTCGAACTCCTTCAGGTGGTACATTGTGGACTCGTAAGTGGCGCATGCATCATCGGGGATATCGTAATTCCCGGAAACCTGAGCAATCTTCCGGAACCGCTTTCCCTCGGTCTCATGCTGCAGAATCATCATTGCGATGGGATTCGCTACCGAGCCGAAGGCGGGTCTGACCATCGGAGAGCCTTCCTTCTTCGCCTTCACCATTTTTCTGATGTACGGGAACAGCATGATTTCTTCTTTGTGCATGTGCATGATCAACTCCCCGGCTGCGGTTTCAAATAGTCTTTTGATCTTAAGCAGCTCCGGATGGATTGCACCATGGGCCCCGCAGATTTTTTTCAGGCTTTCTTTAAGGAACGGGATGCTGCGTTTCACATATGCATGATGCCTCCTGTGGATGTATTCACATAATTCATCCGGAGAAAGATTGTTGATATACTCACTGTCTGGATCATGGGTATGTATGATTTTTTCAATTCGTGCAATGAGCTGTTCCGGCTCAATCCCGGCTTCATCACATGCTTCGGAGATTGTTTTACTTCCGCCGCAGCAATAATCGATATCGATTTCGTGGAATATCGGAGCTGTTTTGAAATTCAGCCTTACAATTTCCCCGATGTGTGTCCCTGATGTAATCGTCATGGCATTTTAATTTTTAAGTTGATCATCCATTCTGTCCATCATTGGGGTCAGGGTTGCATGGTCATGTATCGAATTCAATCTCCGAATCATTCTCCATGATGACAAGGGCTTTAAAGTCCGATCTAAGCTCCAGGGAATGAACCTGTTTTTCAGGTATGATAAATACATTTCCTCTTTCAAGCAGGTGTTTTCCTTCATCAATGTTGAGCACACCTGCTCCTTTCTGTATATTCACCCCTCTAAAGATCCATCCCTCCCGCACAGTCCATGCAGGCTGCGGCATAACTGTCATACGTTCCGTAAGCCGGACCAGGTATTCCATTCAGGGTGATGATGCGGTCCAGCCTTACATGATCGCCCGAATGCAGCACAAGGTACTCTTCGCGATCCTGATTGGTCACCACAGCCTCCACTACACCTCTGGCATCGCACAATTCATGATCTGGTCCGAAATAGTGAACAACAATGGCGGCGTTCTTTTTCATCACACTGTCGATGAGGTCAAGGAAATCGGGATCAACGGGTAAATAACGGGTATCTGCCGGATTGGTCATGGCTTTTATTTTTTTGTGACTTATTACTTTGCTCCATTTATTATTCTCTCCATTGCTTCTTTTGTTGATACAAACTGGTCA
This sequence comes from Bacteroidales bacterium, assembly GCA_040768485.1. Lineage (GTDB taxonomy): Bacteria > Bacteroidota > Bacteroidia > Bacteroidales. The sequence continues at coordinate 4,829 of JAXGMU010000099.1, read as the reverse complement.
ATTTTACCATAGTTGCTGTTTACTGCATAAACAATAGTTGTGCTGTCGTCAGGGAAATAAAGCATATTTGCATAATAGCCTACTGCGTCACCGCTGTGCATGTAGGCAATTCCTTTGTCTGTCTCAATTTTGAAAATACCTAAACCATAAGATATAGGAAAAAATGCCGGGTCTGGCTCACTGGGTGTTTTCCAAGTCAACATTTGGTTCAAGGAGTTTGAGTTAATAATTTGTCCACTCATTAATGCCTTAAAAAAAACATTCAAATCGTAAGGATTTGATATTAACCCGCCATCTGCTGTGTAATAATCCCAACCACTAAAATAGGTGCTTTCAACAACTTGTAAATTGCTATACATATCTATATAACCCCTAACAGTCCCATTGGGAATATGGTCTTCCGCAGCAAACTTTGTCATTGTTAAACCAAGTGGATTAAATATTTTATCTTCAAAGACTTTATAAAAGGATTTACCTTCAATTTCTTCAATCAACATTCCGAGCATAATGTAACCTGTATTTGAGTATCGCACATCTTCGTCTGGTTGAAAATAAGCTTTTTGATTGTAGGCGTATTGTAACAAATCGTTAGGCTTCCATTCTCTAATGAAGTCATTGAGTGATGCAGTTTGAAACTTCAAATTTTGGATGTAGTTGTAAATACCACTTGAATGCTGAAGAAGTTGTCGGATGGTTGCTTTGTCTGCATTTTCAATTTTATTGATCACATCACCTTGTAAATAGGATGAAATTTTATCATCCAAATTTAACTTTCCTTCTTCTGCAAGTTTCAATACCGTAGTAGCAGTAAACATTTTTACTGTCGAACCAACTCGTGAAATATTGCAAGATCGCATATCAATGTTGTTATGCAAATCTGCTTTACCACTTGCCCCCATCCACATTCCAGTCTGAGTGTGATAGACAGACATTGTAATCCCAACAACACCGCTTGAAGTCATATCATTGATTAATGACTGGTATTTATTATTGTTCGGATTTACAGAACTACTGTCAGCAAAATTGAAACTGCAGTTATAAAATGTTGGATTAATATCTTCGCTTTTATGACAAGCGGTTAACAAGAGTATAGCAAGGATAATATAAATTGTTTTAGTCATTTTTCTAAGTCTTAGTATTGATAAAGAATTTTGCCCCAACGTGTAGGTTGATATGTGTCATTACAGGAATAAAGTCGGGCGAATAGGGATATTCCGCCCAAGATTGATAACCTATAAATATTTTAGGACTATTTTTATCTACCTTTTTCAGATAGTAGCCAATATTTATAGTAAGTGATGGATATAATCTTGCATTGCCTTTATCAACTTTCTTTTCGTATTGTCCATTAACAAACGTAAATTCTTCAGCAGTTGCAAATGTGTGCATATAACCAACACCGATAAGACCTTCAAAAGCAAGTCCAAATATTAGTCGGTATTCATAACCCAATTCTGTATTGAGTCCAATGCATTGTGCCAGATAGTTGTGATAGAAGTAACTAACATTTGCAGTCTGAAAAAGACGTGATTGTTCTTTTACATTATAATTAAATTCAGTTCCGAGCTGAAGTCCTGGGTGAATTGGTGTCGTTATAAACCTTGTAAACGGGATAGCTGTTGATTCATTAAATAAAGAAATATTTATCGGAATATCTTTCCCTTGTCCTAACAAAACTGTCGGGGTAATAAAAATCAAAAATATTAGTAATTTGTTCATTGCTGTGGTTTTTTAATAGCTGAATAAATATATAAAAAATGTATAAAAAGAAAAAAAGATCTGTAAATCTATATTTATTCATGCGAAGCTCCGGCCGGATCCGATGTGGGAAATAATTTGTTAATTCGTATTTTACAGCGGTACAACATCGTTACAGACAAATACGACATATATGAGGCACGAAATTTTAACCATCCCGGGGCGCTCCGGCATCCGGCGGCTCCAGGCGCATTCAGGGCTTTTATTGGGATCCATGCGCCTCCTTGGCACTCTGCGATCCCTGCGCCCGCTGCGCGCGCTGTTCCTCCTGCCCCTCATGCTCTTTGCGCTGCCCGTCCTGATCCCGGGGAACGCGCTTCAGGCCCAGTGCTGGATCCTGATCTGGCAGGATGAGTTCGAAGGGGAGGCGGTGGATCCGGAAAAGTGGAACGTGGTGGACGATCCCTGGGGCGGGGGGAACCAGGAGTTGCAGTATTACTCCGACAGGGACACGAATGTGCATGTTGAGGACGGATGGCTGATCATCCGGGCCCTGAAGGAAAATTACCTGGGGAAACAGTATACCTCCGGGAAGCTGACCACGAAGGGACTGGCGGACTGGCGATACGGCCGGATCGAGGCCAGGATCAGGCTGCCCGAGGGACAGGGCATCTGGCCGGCGTTCTGGATGATGCCGGTGGAGAATGTGTACGGCACATGGCCCAACAGCGGGGAGATCGATATCATGGAGATGATAGGAAACGAGCCGGCCACGGTGTACGGGACCCTCCATTACGGCCCGCCCCACTACCAGACCGGCGGCGGGTTAACGCTCCCCGAGGGGAGGTTCTCGGACAGCGCATTCGTCTTTGCCATCGAGTGGGACGAGGATCGGATCGACTGGTATGTGAATGACATCCGCTTTACTTTCAAAACAGCTTCCAGCCTGGTAGATGCAGAGCTTTGGAAGGTATTCCGGGAACGGTTCTACCTGATCATGAACCTGGCCGTGGGGGGGATCTGGCCGGGCAATCCCGACGAGACCACGGTGTTCCCACAGACCATGGAGGTGGACTATGTGCGGGCGTACTGTGATCCTGCTCAGCTGCAGATCATTGCGGCCGACTCGGCCATTGCCGGGGCAAAAGGGGTGCATTACAGCTTCATGGAGATCCCCGGTGCCACCTATACATGGACGGTGCCGGGGGATGCGGAGATTGTCGGGGGACAGGGGACCCGGGAGATCGTGGTGGACTGGGGATGTATGGAAGGGGAGGTGCAGCTCACCCTGGGGAACACCAGCTGCAGGGAGCAGGTTTTTGCCCTGCCGGTCGTCTTCGGCAAGATCAGGATCGCGGGTCCTTCCCAGCTGCTCCCGCTGGAGTCCGCGCTGTTCAGCGTATTTGAGCAGTCCGGCACCGAATACACCTGGACCTTCCCCGGCGATGCCGAGGCGCTGAACGAGCCGGGGGACACCCTGGAGCTGCGGTGGGGGTGCGGGGACGGGTATGTGGTGGTCTATATGGCGAATGCGTGCGAGACCGAAAAGGATTCGGTCTGGGTTTCGGTGAGGGACCCGGTGCTGAGCGGTCCGGCGAGGATGGTGACCGGCGCGGAAGGGGTCCCCTATACCATCGAGCCGGTCCATGAGGCCACGTACAACTGGTCGGTCCCCATGGATGCGTCGGTGGCGGGGGGACAGGGAACCGGGGATGTGACGGTGGATTTCGGTGCGGAAGGGGGGATGGTGTCCGTGGAGGTGATTAGCAGCTGCGGCACCGCGCAGTACGCCCTCCCGGTGCACGTTTCGGACACGGTGGTGATCGTGGATTTCGAGGATCTTTCATATGATTTCAGTGCGTTCGCCGATGCGGACTTCATCCAGACAAACAACCCGCTACCCGACGCGGTGAATCCATCCCCAACGGTGGGAAGGACCTACAAATCGGAGGTGACCTGGGCGGGGATCTATGCGGACCTGGGATATAACCTGGATCTGGAAACGCATAAAAAGTTTCTGATGACTGTACGGGGACCGGTCACCGGGGAGGTGCGGTTCAAGCTGGAGGATATTGACGGGGGAAGCGGACAGACCACCGAGGTGTGGACGGACCTGACGGCGGTGAACAAATGGCAGGTCCTGGGATTCCCTTTTCCCGGGGTGGCCACGGACCTGTACGACCGGATCACCCTTTTCTTCGATTTCGGTTCCGACCGGAAGAATTTTTTTTATTTCGACAACATCCTGCTTGTGCCGGGCGACGGGACCGGGACGGGGGAAGCCCGGACTGCCCCGCCCGCGATCAGCCTCTTTCCCAATCCTTCGGGCGATCGTCTGACGGTGGTCTCCGGCGGGATCATGGAGCGGGTGGAAGTGTATTCCATGACCGGCTCCGTCCTGCTCGGTCAGCCGTGCGGATCAAGCCGTGCGGAACTGGATCTGTCGGGAGTAGCTTCGGGAGTATGTATGCTGAGGGTCATCAACCGGGACGGGAACTCGGATTATATCATGTTTGTAAAAAAGTAGAATATTCCGTCCCCCGCTCTATCCCGTGTTCCATCCCGTGTTCCATCCCGCGTTCTATCCTGTGTTCCATCCCGAGGCTTCCTTTCGATCTCCTCATATGATGGGGTACTCTTTGTAAGCACGCAATAACCGGATCACCTCGGTTCGCAACCCGGTGCGGACAAACTTTTTCATCTTGGGATCCATCAATTCTCCCATGCCCTGTAATAATCCTTTGTCACTCATTGACTCAAGTTTATGAATGCATGCCTGAATGTACTCATCCAGAGGCATCCCCATCCTTGACCCGATCAGTTCGCTGTTGATGGGAGTCCTTCGATTCATAAAAAACCAGCAATCAAAAATATCACGATTGGCAATGGCGCTCCTGTCAAGTAATGCGCAGAGTTTGTGGGCGAACATATCCTCCTGTACCATCACCTTTACACTGATACCCAGAAAATTTTTAATTTCATAGCTGTCATCAAAGAAACTGTTTGAAATCTCAACCTTCCATCTCCCCTCATTGATTCCGTAATCCAGGACAATCAATGGTCCGTAATGCTTTTTAGCCTTGTCAAATATTTTCCCGTATCCGAGGATGATCTTTCGGATTTTTTGGTAC
>JAXGMU010000098.1:0-11819 GCA_040768485.1 Bacteroidales bacterium | reverse complement strand
GATCATTTCATACCCCGGATCTTCCCCGAGCACCTACCTTTTCACCTGGATGACTTCGGGCAGGTCGACCTCTGTATACTTCCATGGACCATCCGAGATCCTACAGTAGCGGGTGTCAAATCCCGCTCCCAGACTGACAACCCACCCGCCGGGATTCTGCTCCAGGAAGGTGCGTGTATATGCATCGTATTTTCGCGCCCTCAGCACGAGATAACTGGTCAGGGATGGCTTCAGCTTCTTTCCCAGCACCCTTTGCTGTATTCCGGCGGATACCCGGGAGCTGAGCTTGTCCATGATCTCACGTCCCCTGGGATCTTGGATCAGAGGGGCCGGTTTCTCTGCCTCGATGACCCGCGCTTTCAAAGTGATCAGCGCTGTTTCCGAAACGGCATTCAGGTTTGCCATATCATAAAATTATTCAATTTCTAACGGCTCCCATTCCCCGAAGGTCTCAATGTTCACGCGGACCTGCGGTTCCGTGACATACTCCGCATGGTAATTGTAATACCATCCCAGATATTCCGAATCACCGCCACCCTGCGTGGTGATCAAAAAACGGTTCGACAGGTTCCCGATATGCATCGCCTGGTCACGCCCCGAGGGCCTGTCCCCGCCCTGGGGGTCCATGGGTACCCAGCCGTATCCTGGCAGGTAGATCTCGGGCCAGCGATGGAAGGATTCGTCCAGGCTGGCATCATCACCCCGCACCACGATGGCACCCACATACCTGGCGGGCAGTCCGGCCGCCCGGCAGAGGGAGATGAAACAGAATGAATACTCCGAGCAGGAACCTGTGCCCCTTTTCAGGACCATCGGTGCTGCATTCCAGCCTCCCTCCATGATGTATTCCAGGTGATTCCGTACATAATTGAAAATCTTCCGCGCCATCCAGTACGGATGTGTCTCATCGCCTACTATCTCGCCGACCAGTTTCTGAATGTAAGGATCTCCTGTGAGGTATTTGCTTCCGTCTGTTGTGTAAAGGTCTGAAATAGACTGCGGAATGGATTCCAGCGATCCTACCTTGTCCGGATATATGAAGTACCTGATCTCTGAGATCTCTGCATCGATCTTCATGATGGTCTGCACTGTTTCACCGGAGGAAACATTCCGGTAATCGAACGAGGCCACCCGCTGGTTCCAGCGGTCACTCTTCATCGTATAGCTGTCAGGCAGGAATGATTGACCCAGGATCTTCTGCTGCGGCATCGCTTCCGGGACAGCAATGTATACATCGAGTTCCTTCAGCATTCCTTTTCCATATACATTCACCTGGTGGGTGAGGGTGACTTTTGCATTCCTGGGGTCTTTCAGCCTGTAGGTCTCTTCATCCTGGCGGACCAGGCAGTAGAGGGAATCTGTCTGGTAATCCACATTCCATAAATAGTGACCGTCCCAGGCAAGATCCCTGGAATAGGGACCCGGGGTATCCAGAACAAGGATCACCTCGCCGGAGGCTGGATCCACCATATAGATCTCATCCAGGTTCCTGTCGGATGACCACAAATACCTTCCGTCAAAGGTGAGCCCGGTGACCGACCGGGCCGGACCGTCGAATTTTTCCACGGCGGTGCCGTCATTGTCGCTCAGGTCGATTTTCATGATCGTATTATCCCGGGAATCTCCCAGCCAGAGGGTTATCCCGTCCCAGGTGAGTCCTTCCGGTTCGCCGGTGGGGGACTCGATGGTCCGCAATACCGTTCCGTCTTCCGGATCGATCTGGTAGATCCTGTCCTGTCCCCTGTCCGCATTCCACAGGTATTGCCCGTCCCAGGCCAGCCCTGCGGGCCAGAAACCGGGGGAGGGGATCTGGTGTATGACTTTGCCTGTTGCCGGATCCAGCCTGTATATCTGATCTGTTTTGTAGTCCGCCACCCAGAGATATGCACCATCGAAGGTAAGGCCGGTACAGAAATTTCCGGGAAGAGGAAATGACCGGAGCACCTTGCCCGGGTAGGCCAGCAGGTTTTGGGAAACCAGCAATACAGTCAATGCAAGAAGTGTCGTCCTGATAATTCGTTCCATTTCTTTGTTTTTAGTATCATACAAGTTTAAACGCAATATTGATCGGGTCTGGCCGCCACAACCGCCGGTTATGTATTCCCGACCACCACCGACCAGGGTCTCACCTGCCATTCGGTGACCAGTCCCTGCTTCACATACGGATCGTTCTGTGCAAATTTTCTGGCTGCTTCGGGACTGTCTCCTTTGAAGACCAGCAGGGCTGCGTCCGCAGGGTCAGCCAGTGCGCCTGCCATGACCAGTTCCCCTTTGTTGTATGCATCCCTGACATGTTGCAGGTGCTCCTCGCGGAAGGGGGCCCGCCTGTTGATGAAATCATCCGCTGTTGTGTAGAATAACACGAAATACATGGTTGTGGTCATATTTCAACATGTTTAAACATCAACCCCCAGCAGGGACTTCAGGCCATAACCCAGCAAAAAAGAGAATCCCGCCACTCCAAGGCTGATGGCTGCCATTTCCAGGAACCGTTTCCTGAAGTTAAGACCCTGGGCAACTGACACATAGTAGTTGTAGCAGAAAATAATGAGCAGTGCCACAGCAAGCACGATCCCCAGGGCAATGAACCTGTTGCCCACAAAGAAATAGGGAAGAATAAGCAATATCACTGTGACGAGATATGAAATACCTGTGTAAACAGCTGCCTGCCGGGCTTTTGTATTTCCTTCGGCTTTCGAAGAAAGAAATTCAGAAGCTGCCATGGAAAGGGCAGCCGAAATCCCGGTCACCATTCCTGCCAGCGAAATGAGCCGTGTATCACCCAGAGCCAGGGTAAAACCGGCCAGCGCCCCGGTCAGTTCCACCAGCGCGTCATTCAGTCCAAGAACGATCGAACCCACAAATCTCATATTTTTATCCTCCAGCATTTCCAGGAGTTCTTTTTCATGCTGCTCTTCCTCTTTTGCAAATTCAGCCACTTCGGGGAAAAAATCGGCATGGGCTGAATAATTCCGGGCGTTGGTGCCTTCATTCTTCTCCATCAATCGCAGCACAAAGGAGAGGCCCAGGATCCGGGCCATGAAAACCGTCCTGCGCAACCGCCATCTGCCGGGTTGCACTTTGACCCCTGTTTTTGTTTGCCAGAAATCGGCATGTTGCTTCTCTTGTTCGGCGATCCGTGCCAGCACATCCGCATTTTTTTTATTCCTGGTCCGTTTTGCCAGCTCCCTGTAAATGTGATATTCGGTGAGCTCGGTGCGTTGGGCGGAAAGTGCATATTTTCTGCTCTGAGGGTCCATCTTCTGTTTATTTTCCATATCGTTCCATCTGTCAATCCTGGATCCCGGTTTCATGGATGACGAGTTTATACCAGTCGAATATGCTCAATTTGATCCATCCAAGTCTGTCGTCCAGTTTGAATCCGATATATTTTATCTTTTCCAGGGGGAAGTCATGGCAATCATTGTTGTATGTCCGGTATTCATATATGGCTGTGTCACCTTCATTTTCAACGTATATAGGGGGATAGCTGTACCAGTGTGCGGCAAGGATCAACGTATCGGTATGAAATGAGTCAATGGTTTCAACACTATCATCTCTTTCAAGCGGGATAATTTTGAATGAAGGAGTGATTCTGACGATTGAATCCGCATCGCTGATCCTGTGACAGGTATGAATGTAATAAATGAATTTTTCATACCCGCCGTCCCCTTCCTCCGATACATGCTCCTCCTTGTGCACGAACAATGTATCGTCGGTAAAGCGTCCGAAAAGCTCCGCATCCTGACGCAGGCACCTGATCATCGATTCCGGGATCTGCCCCATCGCAGGAGAACCATGGATCCAGCTTTCGAATTGAATATCATCGGTGCCGTCGTTATCCAGGTCAAGGTTCATCACTGCAGGTGAATAATATCCCCCTGCCAGGATAGTATCATAGAAATTCAGGGTCATATCCTCATCATCTCCGATGATAATCGCTGATCTGGATGAGGTGTATTTTTCACACCCTGCCAGTGATAGGATTCCAATCAGAAAAAAAAGTATTTTTTTCATGATTGCGGGGCTTATTCAAGTTTCATGATTTTTTTTGTGAGATTGTGCTCCGGCCCTGTTATCCTCAATATATAGATCCCCCCGGGAATGCCGCGGAGATGCAGGTGTTTAATCCCGAAACCTTTCCTCTGCCTGATCATTTTCCCATCCGCAGACAGGAGTTCAACGGTCGACTGCTCATTCTCAATTCCCCCGATAAACAGGATGTCAGCAGCTGGTAACGGATACAATCTGATTTGCGTCTCATTTTCTGTGGCCATGCCGGTGTCCTCGGTCGTTGTGAAGCTCCAGGTATCGGACCAGCTGCCTGTGATCCCGTCCACCGTGGCGCATACCCGCCAGTAATAGGTCGTATTGTAATCCAGTCCTTCAGCCATGCAACTGGTTGCAGTCATGCCGGTTGCTTCGAATGTCAGTGTGGCGAAATCCGGAACTTCGGATATCTGCAGGTGATAGCTTGCATTCCCCTGTACCGGGCTCCAGGCAAGTTCGGGGCTGACCTGCTGGCCGGCGGCTCCATTTTCCGGGAATGTCAACAGGGGGGAAGCTGATGGATTCAGTTTTGAGAACAACCTCACCAGAGCAAAGTCAAAATAATTGGGAGAACCATGGTTATAGCTGCCGGCAATGATCACCTCCCCATGTCTGCCCAGGGTCACCGCATGCCCTTCCGAATCGCCAGCACCAAAAGAAATACTGATCAAACCATTGGTCCCGAATGAATTATCCAGGGTTCCGTCCGGTTGGTACCGCAAAATGGCAAAATCGTATATTGTTGTGGTTGTAAGGCCCCCGGCCACAATGATTTTCTGGTCAGGTTGCACGGCCACGGAATTTCCGAATTCATTGCCCACATCCGTTTTCACAACGCCATTTACACCGAACGTATGATCCGGCGATCCATCCGGATGATACCTGATAAGTGCGATATCATAATTAGACAAATCCTGCCGGGTTGAACCTGCCACCACAATTTTCCCGTCTGACTGCAGGGCGACCGATCTGGCAAAGTCATCGGTTTCACTCAACGCGGTCCGGATAATCCCGGCTGTGCCAAAACTCTGATCCGGCGATCCGTCCGGGTGATACCTGGCAATGGCAACATCCGAAAAGATGCTGTCACGGGTCTCACCCGCCAGGATGATCTTTCCGTCCGGCTGAATGGCCATCGAATAGCCAATGCTGTACTGGTCACCAATATGCGTGGTAACCGATCCGTTCTCACCAAATTCATTATCGATCTGGCCATCCGGATGATACCTGACCACTGCGAAATCATACATCCACTTAAATGCTGTATCAACACCCGTGCATCCACCTGCAAGTATTTTCCCGTCCGGTTGGATGGCGATGCAATTGCACAGGTCGCTGTAATCCCCGATCCGGGTGATGACCTTTCCGTTGTCGCCGAATTCGCCGTCCGGCGTCCCGTCCGTTTGATAACGGGCCACCACGAAATTTTCATCGGTCCCGTTATGATAACGGGTACCCAGGACAATCTTCCCGTCCTCCTGGACCTTGATGTCGTTACCGGCAGGATTGGAGCCGCAATTCCAGGTTGCAAATACTTTCCCGTTTAATCCAAATGATTGATCCGGTGCACCCGTCGTGTCGAAGCGGATCATACATGGATTACCCCAGGCATCTCCTCCCACAATAACCTTGTTATCATGCTGAACGGCGATTGAATATGCGTAATCGTACCGGGTGCCCATGTCAACCAGCAGTTTGAAATTATTGGTCTGACCATAGGATGCCGCTGTTAACAGGAACATCGCCAGCAGTGCCACCATACAGGCAACAGGTAGTCTATTCATCCCTGGCAGGATCATGATCGTCAGTATGTCAAACCTTCATCAAATTTAAACAAAGAATAGTGAAAATCTTCCTGTGAACCGGGTACATCCGGTTTCTGTTTCCGGACAGCCTCCTCCGAGACAGGGGTGGAAAAGGGCATTTTCCCGGTGGGGGCAAACCTGCCGGTGACCACATCCAGCAGCGCTTCACGGGTCGTCCCGAAGGTGGCGAGCACCGCCCTGATCTGCTGAGCGGTATTACTGTAAATTTCATCAATGACCCACGGGTTGGTGAAATTGATTATCAGGACAGCAGGTTTATCGCCGATGACCTGCCGGACATGCGCCACATCCACTCCGTTCTTGCTCAGGGAAAGATACAGGGGGGATCCATCCGACCGGAAGAGTGGTTTCGCCTCAGGAATGATCCACAACAGAATGACATCCGCCTGATCCCGGCTGTCCACAAAGCGGATTCCCCAGCTGTTTTCGGCGGGATGGAACACATTGTCAGCCGGCGATCCGGATCCCTGCTGACAGGTTTCAAAATAAACCCTGGTTCCGGACGCAAGCGGCAGCAGGGGAGAGCAGACCAGTGTATCATTCCTCAGCAGCACAATGGATTTCCGCATGGCGAGGTCGGCCCTGGCCTGAAACCCGGGATTGCCTATGATTTTTTCCGCAGTATCCGGATCCACATAGGGATTTTCGAAAAGTCCGAGCCTGAATTTTTCCATCAGCAGCAGGTGCACGGACGCATCTACCTCTGGCATCAGTTCAGGATAGGTGTGCAGTGTTTCGATCAATTTGGCAGGATCGGCTGTCCCCGAGAATATGTTGATCCCCGCTTCGATAGCCATTTTGTACCTTTCGGTGATATCAAGTGATTCCACGCCCCACGGCATCATATCGATGGGTCCCGTGTCGGAGTTGATGATCCCCGTAAATTTTAGTTTCCCGCGCAACAGATCCCGCAGGATCTCCTTGTTGAAGGCATAGGCCACCTGCCTGTATTCCGTACCCACCGGGAATGAATAATAGGGCATGATGGCAGATGTGCCCGCTTCGATGGCTGCCCTGAAGGGGATCAGGTTGTTCTCGAACATCCCTCCCGGAAATACTTCCCGTTTCCCCCATTCAAAATGAGGATCCTGCCCTCCCTCTGTGGCGCCACCTCCGGGAAAATGTTTGGTTGTCAGGGCAATGGATGTCGGGTTCAGGCTGTCTCCCTGGAATCCCAGCACGATTTCCCTGATCATGCCGGCTGCCAGCTCCGCATCCTCCCCGAATGTGCCCTCCACCCGCTGCCAGCGGGGTTCGGTGCTCAGGTCCGCCATGTACATGTACCCTTTCCGTATTCCCGCCGCAAGCCATTCCTGCCTGGCAATGTCGGCAAATTCCCGGGTCAGCTCCAGATCCCTCATGGCTGCCAGCCCCAGTTCACCAGGCCACGTGGAGAAAACGGTTCTGCCCACACTCAGACCCGCAGAAGCGTCGGCAGTAATATGATTCCGGGGATTGGATGTAATGGTGGCAGGAATTCCCAGACCATCACCTTCACACAGGGCCTGCAGGTTGTTGACCCATTCGGCCAGGATCCTCGCGGTTGGATTCGCCCTGAGAATAAAATATCTTTCGTGGAATTGGGTTACCGCCCTGGTGGTGCCGGCCGCCGACATGTTCGGGTAGGGCAGGGGCTTGCCGGTGAACATATTCACCTCCATAACCAGGTCTTCCTCATTGAATCCGCTTCCGGGCGGAACGGATGCCCCCGGTCCCTGAAACGAACGGTCGTTTTCCATTCGTGTGGTGCTGATCAGCATCAGACCCGCTTTTTCTTCCAGGGACATCCTGGAAACCAGGTCCCTGCCCCGTTCCTCACATGAGAGCCGCCAATCCTCATACGGATCCAGCCGGCCGTTCCGGTTCAGGTCCTTGAATTTGAGACCGTCTGATTCCAGAAGACAGGCTGTCCGGTAACCCAGCCGGGGAACATCTTCATCCCGGTTGTCCGTTTTGCCTTCTTTTCTGTTCCCGCAGGAGGTCATCATCCCGGCAACAATCACAACTGCCGCCAGGGATAAACGCCGGGCAATAAAAAACCTCATGACATTTATGAATCATTAGTTGAATAATTCGGTAAGCAAATCTTCGCCAAACTCATGGTCAGGATCGAATGACTCCGATTCCATGTATCTGACGATGGATGCAAAGAGATGACAGGCTTCCGGTCTGTCAGTGATGTCATTCAGGCGGGACATGCACACAAGCAACTTCCCTAGGCCCACTTTGCATTCGAAAATCAACCCCAGCTTGTGGTTCCGTTCCAGGTTATCGATGACCTGGACAATGGGCCTGTAGTCATCTGCTGTTTTATCCAGGATCAGCGGACGGCTTGCTTTGATGATCGGGAACCACTGCCAGTTGGTATGGAAATCGGTGGGGAAGGCTTGGAAAACCGGGTGACCGGGATCGGTCAGGATGCCCATGGTTCCCGGTGAGACCGGTTTGTTGTTCCGCTCGCTGATCCCTTTGAACATGCCATAGTTCCAGAAATCCGGGGGAAACAATCCGCCGACGCTGTGATGCTCGATTGCATCATGGTTCGGGAAGTACAATACCTTTTCGCCCTGGTGAAGTTTTTCGAGCGTGTTCCGATCCAACTCATTGGCAACCAGTATCTGGTCACTCTTTATTTCAGGTTCAGGTTCAGGATATACCCACAACGGGTATGCGTTGGAATAGCCGCTCTCTCTGAGCCGGGCCCTTAGAATTAACTGCACAGCTTCCCGGAGGGAGTCCAGTCTGAAATGAACCACCCCCACGTCGTTAATGCCTGAATGTTCGATCTTCAAATCTTCGAGTACACCTCCCCGGAGTATGTTACCTTCCCGGTCCAGCAATTCCCAGTGCAGGTCATCGGAAATGATTTTCTCCGAATAATTTACCACCTGGACCGCCGCATGAAAATCTTCTTCGGGAGTCAGGCAAAATCCCGGGAAGTTCAGCAGGACAACCACATCATTGCACGATTGCAGCCACTTTTTCCGGTCGACAACCCCCTTCTCGTCCATGAATGCGTCCAGCATACCCACAAGCGCTGTTCCCTGACCCGGAAAATCCTGCAGGTCGAGCAATTGAAAGCCGGCCATGCCCGGTGTCCTCAATGCAGCTTCCATTTCGACTTTGTAACAGAGTGCCGACCAGGCCCCGGATGCGCTCCGGAAGGCCGAATCCTGATCTGCCATGCCTGCCCGCTGCAGGCGATCCCGGAACACTTCCAGGTTCCATGCCCTTAGGACGCCTGTATATTTATCGATCTCCCTGTAATCGGGAAACACCTGGTACTGTCCTATTTCATGGCTGATCAGGGGGATCCTGATCTGGGACACGGCATACTGAAAATCCACCTCCGTGGAAGGGGACTGTGTATTGAGGATGCCTCCTTCCCTGGAATCGGCATACGAATGTGTCAGCCGGGTGTGCGTCAGCGTGGTATCATGTGGGTAGGGTGTACGGGCAGCTACAAAAAAATCCGAGCATTCACGGGGTGGCACATACCCGATGTTGTTGTTGGAACCCATGGTATAAAGCGGCCTGCTGTCATGTGCCTTGAAGGCAAGGATATTCTTTTCAACGCGGTCGTGTCCGCCCCAGATCTCGTTTCCGTGCGAAAACATCACAAAGGAGGGATGATTGGCATAGCGGTCCAGTATGGCAAAGCCTTCAGCCCTGAGCATGTCTGCCACCGAATCGGATTCCAGTCCGCCCCAGAACGGCAGCTCGGCCTGCATGAAAATACCGGCGCGGTCGGCTGCGGTGAATGCCGCCTCGGGAGGACACCAGGAATGAAAACGGTAATGGTTGATCCCGTATGACCTGGCGATCCTGAACACCCTTTCCCATCCTTCCACATCCATTGGAGGGAAGCCGGTGAGGGGAAAAACACAGGCGTCATTCTTACCCCGCAGGAAGACAGTCCTTCCGTTAACGGCGAATTGTGTTCCTTTCGCCTCAAAGTTTCTCATGCCAAAGGGGACTGTCTTCTGATCCATGGTCTCTCCTTGCCCGATGATGACAGTGAGTTCGTACAGCGGCTGGTGAAGGTCATCCCAGAGCTTCATTTGACGTCCCAGATAGTATTCCAGAAGGATAACCGAATCTGCGGGAACGATGTAGTTTTTGCTTTTCAGTTGCTTCCTCCTGCCCCTGAAGGTGCGTCTGATCCGCAACTCAACATCCAGTTCATCCATGTCCGGTGCATTTTCAACCTGCATGTGAACAGCGATCTTCCGGCGGTCGGGGTCCGGGTATACCTGCAGGTCGGAAATATGTGTCCGGGAGGAACCGGTTAGCTGGATCTTACCGATGATCCCGTTCCAGTTGGTCTGGGTGTCGTCGGAATAGATATGCACATTTCCATAGGGAGTCAGGTCCAGGCGGTTGTCGATTCTTATAGTGATGGTGTGTTCGCCCGGAGGCATAAACTGGGTCACATCAAAGGACTGGGGCGATTGAAGCAGCTGGGATGATCCTGCAAGTTGGCCATCAATCCATACCGTGGATGACTTTGTTCTTTCCAGAACCAGCAGGATATGCCTGTCCCGGAATGTCTCGGGCACCAGGATCGTTCTCCTGTACCAGGCAGGTCCCTCATATGTGTACAGGCGGTTCAGGCGCATGGTGGTGGTATCCTTGTTTGGAAACCCTTTTTGTCCCAGGTCCATGGTGCCCGGTAATTGAATGGAATCAGAGAGTTCCCCGGAATACCATTGATCCCTTATGCCAGCATCGGCTGTATCCATTGTGAATTGCCATGTTCCGTCCAGGTCAATCACCTGCCTCATGTTTTCATATTGCTGCCGGCATGACAGCAGAAGGAGCAGGCATAAGATAAATATGAGGTTTTTAAACATCATACAAAACAGTTTGGGTTCATCTATTGAATGATTCTCTTTCAGTTAATCGAGCAACAACATCTGACGTGAACTGCTGAGGATCTGTCCATTTACATTTATCTCCATTCTGCAGATATACGTTCCGGAAGCCACATCCTCATTATGATCATTGCGCCTATTCCAGATTAGTTCAAAGTTGCCCGCAGATTGGTGCTGGTTGATCAGCGTACGCACCATTTCCCCCTTCAGATTGAAGATGGTTATCCTGATCCTGGCAGAAGTCGGAACTGAATAGGAAATTGTTGTTGATGCATGAAAAGGATTGGGATAATTCGCATTGAGCCCAAATCCATCCGGGATATCGCTCTCCACGTGTTCAACATGGGTCGGGACATAATTAATAATGTCAATGAGTTCAATCCCTTCACCGGTACCCAGATCTCGGCTGTACTGCCTGTCCGCGGGATTGTTCCAGTGTTCGTGAACGCCCAGGCTCTCCAGTGGAATGCCGTCGTTTTCAGGGTCGTAAACCGTGCCCGAAGGTGGATCGCCGGCCTGGGCCGCTTCGTGTAAATAATTATCGGCCGTTCCTGCAACAATGTCCCCTTCGGAACGCAAAAAGTCCAGCAGGACCGATTCAATGGCAACATGATCCTGGCTCATGAACAAACTCGAGGCGGGCCCGCCATTGAAGGGAGGAGCCTCCCAGTAGCGATAGCGAATGCACTCAGCTATGAACAACAGGGTCTTGCCGCCCAGGTCTTTATGACCCATGAGGTCGACAAGGACATTATAGGATTCCATGGGGCGCATGGGAATGTCTGCGAAAAAATCGAGGGCGGCTACAGCCTTGTGCATAAACGCCGGATGCCAGCCGTGGTAATAGTCATATTGTGTCGGATGCCATACCGATCCGAAATGGTTCTTGGCGCAGAAGGTGACCCCAGCCAGTTCATGCGGGCGTGGCAGGGCGATGTTAATGAGATATTTTGCCTCTGAGACAACCGTGGGGAGGCATACCGTTCCGCTGCCAGGTACGAGGTCCGGATCGCCGTAATGGACCACGCAGATTGGATCGGGTATTACCTTTTCACGGGTACCGGGATCA
>JAXGMU010000097.1:0-11825 GCA_040768485.1 Bacteroidales bacterium | reverse complement strand
TGCGTATGTCCTTTCATCCCAGTATATCGAAAAAGTGGCGGCCCTGGCCGATGCATTCAGGCCTTACGGACTGAAGGTTTACCTGACGGCACGTTTCAGTGCTCCCGTGGAGCTTGACGGGCTCTCCACCGCCGACCCGCTGGTCCCGGAGGTGCGCGAATGGTGGAAAAAGAAGGCGGATGAGATTTATGCCGCCATCCCCGATTTCGGGGGATTCCTGGTGAAGGCCAATTCGGAGGGTCAGCCCGGACCGCAGAATTATGACCGCACCCATGCCGACGGTGCAAACATGCTGGCCGAAGCGGTGGCTCCCCACGGAGGGATCGTCATGTGGCGGGCATTTGTCTACAGTGCGGACATTGATGTGGACCGGCACAAGCAGGCGTACGACGAATTTGTGCCCTATGACGGGGAATTCAGGGACAATGTGTTTGTCCAGGTGAAAAACGGTGCCATTGATTTCCAGCCCCGCGAACCTTTCCATCCCATCTTCGGAGCCATGCCGGAAACCGCCCTGGCCCCTGAATTCCAGATCACGCAGGAGTATCTGGGACAGGGGACGCACCTGGTGTACCTTGCACCCCTCTTCAAGGAGTGCCTCGATGCGGATACATACCGGCCCGGCAAAGGGGCGACCGTGGCCCGGATCATCGATGGATCGCTCTACGGACGTGACCGGTCAGCCATGGCCGGGGTAGCCAACATCGGCTCGGACGTCAACTGGACCGGACATCCGTTCGGACAGTCGAACTGGTATGCTTACGGGCGTCTGGCATGGGACCATCAGCTGACCTCCGGACAAATCGCTGAAGAATGGATCCGGCTTACTTTCGGGTCAGATCCGGACCTGGTTGAGACGGTCAGCGAGATCATGCTGTCATCAAGGGAGGCAGCCGTGAATTACATGACCCCGCTGGGTTTGCACCACATCATGGCCGAAGGGCATCACTGGGGCCCGGGACCGTGGGTGAGCAGGGGACGGCCGGACTGGACATCGGTCTATTATCACAGGGCGGATTCGGCCGGGATCGGGTTCGACAGGACCGCCTCGGGGAGCGATGCGATCGGACAGTATGCCCCCGAAATTGAAGCATTATATTCGGATCCGGAAACATGTCCGGATGAATACCTGCTCTGGTTCCATCACCTTCCGTGGGATTTCACCATGAAGAGCGGGAATACCCTCTGGGAGGAGCTCTGCCTTCGCTATGACCTAGGCGTGAAGATGGTATCCCGGATGATGGACAGGTGGACAGAGGTGGAACACAGGATCGACAGGGAACGGTACGGCCAAACCCTCATGCTGCTGAAGATACAGGAAGAGGAAGCCAGGTGGTGGCGGAATGCCTGCCTGCTTTACTTCCAGCAATTCTCACTGATGCCTTTCCCGGAGGAGATGGAACAGCCTGAAGGAGACCTGCAGGAATACATGAAAGGCAGATCACCCTATCCCCCGAGCGGAAGGAGGCGCCGGTGAACAGTCAGCCCGCCGGATGGTTTTCAGGGGGATGAACTGTATTTCAGCGCGGTGTCGAACATGGCGATGATTTGTTCCGGGGGTACATCCGCAAGAATGTTGTGGATCGCCTGGAACACAAACCCCCCTTCCCCTTTCATCGTCCGGATCCGCTCCCTCACATGGATTTCCATTTCTCCTGCGGATGCACCGGGAAGGACCGACCGGGTATCGCATCCGCCGCCCCAGAAGGTGATGCGTCCCCCGTACCTGCTTTTCAGCGACGGCAGGTCCATTCCGCTCGCACTGGTCTGCACCGGATTCACGGCATCCAGTCCGGCTTCGATCAGATCCTCCAGAAAGGGCTCAATGGATCCGCAGGAGTGCAGCATGATCTTCACATGCGGGGCCAGCCGCTTTGCCAGTTCCCACATCTTCCTGTGATAAGGCTGATAATAGAGGCGGTACATCCCGGGATCGATCAGGGGTCCCTGGTTGGAGCCCAGGTCATCCCCGAAGACCATCACATCGATGGAAGGCCCCACCGCTGCGAGCCATTTCTCCATCTCCCTGCAGTAGAGATCGCACAGCTTCTCCGACAGCCGCATCACGGCTGCGGGGTACATGGCCGTGTAGCACAGGTAGCGGTCCATCCCGAACAATGACTGGGGGGTTTCGAACAGGTTCCCCCCGAACAACCCGAGAATTGCCCGGTCCGTGGATCCGCGGAGCTTCCGGGCGCCTTCGGCAAGGAGCCTCCATCCCTCTAGGCCGGGCTCCGTGAGCGAACCCGGTCCCGGAACGGCACACCAGAGGCTCTGTTTCATCTGCTCCTCCAGGTCCCCGAAATCATCCTTCTCAAAATCACGTTCTGCCATGGGATAATGGATCTGCTCAAAATAGAGGCTACCCTTTCTCTGTACCCCCAGCGGGATCCCGCTTTCGGAGAGCAGGTACCAGTCGCCCGCTCTCTCTTCCAGGCGGATCATGCCGGGGATTTTGCAGGGAGTGCCATCGGGAAGGATCCATTCTTTCCAGTCGTCCTCCTTAAGCATGTACGCCCTTCCCAGTTCAACGGTATCCACCTGGAACCTTTCCAGCACGGGCTCCTCCACGATGGCCAGCTGCTGGATCATGTCATAGACGTAAATGTTGCCGGAGGTGATCCCCAGTGCTTTCTTCAGCCTGGCATAGGCAATGGCGGAAATTCCCGAGGAGCGGTGGCCCCCGAAATCAACGGGGATCCTGTCCGGTTCCTTATAATCCAGCGCAGCCAGTACCCGCTCTCTGGAATTCATTTCAGGATCGGATGGTGAATGGTTGGCTGGTCCATGTCCACCCAGGGCAGTTCTTCCAGGGTGAGCACGCGGTCACTCCCGTACAGCCGGAGGGTATTCCTGAAATCCCTTCCGAAGCCGTCCGGTTCCCCCCAGCTCATGAACCAGGTCCACCGCGGCTGCTCCTCCAGCTTGTCGGGGGAGGGATTGTCGCCCACCTCACCCAGGGCTACGGGCTTGTCCCCGGCCAGTTCCAGGAGTTGGTCATAGTTCACCTGGTTGAATCCTTCCGAATATACATCGGTGGCAAGGATGTCCACATATGCATCCCCGGGATAGTAGGTGCCGTGCGGATCCACCCCTTCTTTGAATTCATTCGTGTTATACACCCAGATGAGGTTATCCAGGCCGTGGAAATTCACGAACCGGTCGAACATCATTTGCCACAGTTTCTGATACCCGTTCTCTCCCTCCTTTTTACCCCACCAGAACCATCCGCCGTTCATCTCATGGTAGGGGCGCCAGAGGACGGGCACTTTTGCGTACTGCAGCTGTTTCAGGAACCAGGCGATCACATCCACCTGCGACTTCCACCGCTCGTTGAGCAGGGTTCCCGGAGTCACCAGCTGGCTCCACTCCTCGTCGGTCAGGTCGCCCTGGATAGACTCCCGGAAGGTCACCGGTTCATCCTGTGTGGGCGGAACCGCGTGCCACATGATGGTGATCAGGAACCCCTCATGGTGGCGGCGGATGGCCTCATCCACGATCCGTTGCCTGTAGTTGATCCCGTCCCAGTAACCGGGGAAGCTGAACCCGAAGTCCTGACCAAACAGTGCCGGGTAGTGACCGGTCATCCGGTGCACCACCGACAGCCTGGTGGATCCCACCAGAGGGGCACAATGCTGTCCGGCGAGGGTTTGTTTCCCGGAAATGGAATAGATGTAATTCAGCATCTCGATCGCCTCTTCGGAAGCTCCGGGTGTTACGGGCAGGATACGCTTTTCCTGCGGGTACATGGTTGTATAAAAAGCCAGGAACAGGACTGAAAGCAGGATTGATCTGATTTTCATAACCGTGTTTTTGGTTGGGTTGATTATACATATTGACGACGATACACAAGATAAGAAAATAGGCGATTTTGAACGCCGGTTAATTGCGATTTATATTATTTTTAAGGTCGACAAGTCATCAACTATCCACAAACATCTGAAAGCGATGCGAAAATTAAAAATTCTTAAGATGTTCAGGGTAACAGCCCTGTGCGTGTCTGTCCTTGCGGTCACCTCCTGTGCGGACCACTGGAACCAGTTCAGGGGTCCGGACCAGGACATGATCCCCACAGCAAGGAACCTTCCCGCTGAATGGGGGGAGGGCACCAATGTGGCCTGGACCTATGACATCGAAGGGGAGGGATGGTCCTCTCCGGTTGTCTGGGGGAACAGGGTATTTATCACCGCTGATGTCCCCGAGGAGATCGCCCCGGCACCGGAGCAGGAAGCAGGACTGCCCCAGGGACCGCCTCCGGGTCCGCCCCAGGGACCACCCCAGGGTCCGCCCCAGGATGACCAAAGCTTTATGAAGAATGTATTCCGGTGGGAGGTCATCTGCCTGGACCTGGAAACAGGCAGGGAAATCTGGAAGAAAGTAGCACGGAGGGGGCATCCCCGGGTAAGGAAGAATCCTGCCACCACCTATGCGTCTGAGACGCCTGTTACAGACGGGAAAAGAGTGTACGTGTATTTCGGGATGCACGGACTTTACTGCTACGATATGGAGGGCAACCTGCTCTGGGAGAAGGACCTTGGGGCATTTGAAACCCAGAACGGATGGGGGACCGGTTCATCCCCGGTGCTGCATGAAGAGGTGCTCTATGTTCAGGTGGATAACGAGGAACACTCCTTCCTGGCAGCACTTGACGCATCAACGGGTGAGGAAAAATGGAGGGTGGACCGCGATGAAAAGACCAGCTACAGCACACCCTATATCTGGAAAAACAATATCCGGACCGAACTGGTGACCGGTGGTGAAACAGCCCGCTCCTACGATCCGGAAACAGGGGAACTTCACTGGGAATTGTTCATGGCCGGCCGGTACAGCATTCCTTCCCCGGTTTCGGACGGGGAGTACCTGTACCTCGGGAATGCCGGTTTCCGTGATATACCCGGCACCCTGTTTGCCGTGAAAGCCGCAGCGGAGGGGGACATCACCCCCGGGGAAGGATCCGGAACAGGACCGGGAATCCTCTGGTTCAACCCGGATGCACCCACAGGGAATCCATCCCTGTTGCTGTATGATGGACTGCTGTATCTGCTGGCAAGCAGGGGAGGGGAGATCAGCTGTATTGACCCGGTAACGGGAGAATCCGTATACAGGGAAAAGGTGGATGATGTCGGTGCATGCTGGGCTTCACCATGGGCCCACGACGGAAAAATCTATTTCTATGACGAAAAAGGAGTAACCACTGTGCTCCGGGCCGGAAAGGAATTTGAAGTGCTCACGAGGAACAGGCTGGATGACAAGTTCTGGGCATCCGTAGCTGTAGCGGACAACGCATATCTTTTCAGGGGAGTGGAAAGACTTTATTGCATCAGGGAATGAAGTGCTACCGGTACAGGAAGGTCATTCCCTGCGTTTCACATTGAATGCCGAAGGACCTTTCTGGCCGGATTCCACTTCAAAGCTCACCCGGTCGCCTTCGGCGATCTCGTCTTCCGTGTTGTTCACATGGACGAAGATCCTTTCTCTTGTCTCGGAATCCTCGATGAATCCGAATCCCCTGGATTCGTTGAAGAAAGTGACTTTCCCTTTTCTCAGCGGGTCCTGCGGAGCTTCCGTGCTTTTGGGTACGCTGACCTCGATGTCTTCCAGTTTCGGGCTCTCTATCTCATCGGGATCGGGAGGGGTGGAGGTGATGTTTCCCATCTCATCCACGTAGGCGATCATATCGTCAAGGCCGCCTTTCTTTTCGTTCTCTTTTCTGGCCAGCCTCTTCTTCTCTTTTTCGATTCTCTTCTTCTCTTTTTTCTTCCTAACTTCTTTTTTCTGAAATGATTCCTGTGATCGCCCCATGTAATGTTTTTTGGTTTTGTTCCCGTAAAAATAAACAATATTTCCAAATAAAGGAGGCTGTCTCAAAAGTCGTTGAAATCCGGGCATTTAAGCCCGGCAACTTTTGAGACAGCCTCCATTTGGTTCATCTCATCCCGTAACAGGGAAGAAATCCCCTTTACGAGATCTTGATCTGCCTGGCAGGCCTGGGCTTTGCCTCTTCCCGCTTGGGCAGGGTCAGATAGAGGATCCCGTCGGTATACTTCGCATCGATCTTTTCCGCATCCACCACTTCTTCCGGAACGGTGAATGACCGCTGGAATGACCGGTAGCTGAATTCACGGCGGGTGATCCTGTCCCCGTCTTTTTCCTCGCGCTCATCCTTCTTCTCGGAAGAGATGGTCAGCCTGCCGTTCTCATAGTTTACCTGGAAATCTTTTTTGCTCAATCCCGGTGCCGCCACTTCAATGCTGAATTCATTGTCGTTTTCCTTCACATTGACCGCGGGCATGGTTGAATTGGTCCCTGCAAAATTCCAGTTGTTCCAGTCCATCATGTCTCCTTCAAACATTCTGTCGAACATGGAAGGAACCGATGGAAGCCAGTTGTTTGTTAATCTTGCCAGTGTCATGGTTACCTCCTTTTTTTATGGTTAGACATTTCGTTCATAACTCCTGTACTAAATTCTCAAATCACATGCCAGCCACAGATGCCCGCCGGAATCACATTTTCAACACCTTGTAAATCAGCGTTATGATTAAGAATTTAAAGGAATGAAAGGGAGCCCTGGTTCCGGACACGGGCGCCATAATGGCATGATAAATTGGCCAAAACCAGACAATATGACATGATTAATCCGGAGCTGGTTTACCCTGATCAAGCGGGTCTCCGAAACCGAAGTCTGACCTATCCGGGGATCTTGTTCCGGGCTTCTCTGTCCGGATCATTCTGAACGGTGCACACATCGTTCAGGATCATGGTTTCACCGTTCTCCACGGTGTATGCGGGCCAGTCGGGCAGTCCCCCGCCATTGGGATCCCCGGTTCGCATGAATTGCAACAGTGCACCGGACATTTTATCGGACAGATCCCTTGGCCGCTTGCCTCCGCCCGTGTGGGTGAGCATCAGGTCCGTGTTGGCGTACCAGAAGCAGATGTCCAGGCAGTGGAAGGCCCTCATGCGTCCGCTGAACAGAGGCGGTTCCCACCCGAACCAGGCCACATATACCGGTGCCTGTTGAGCGGCCTTGGCATTGGCCGTACGGATAACCCCCGTGCGGTTGCTGCTGATCAGGGTCATGATCTCCACGGGTTTTGCATCCGGGAATGCTGCCGCGTAGGCATCATACACCTCATCCGCGTTATCTCCCAGTCCGCCCCGGAAACCGGCGCGTTCTTTCAGCATCTCTTTTGCCCCTTCTGCGGTGATCTCCTCCATCTCCGGATTGGTCCGTGCCATGGACCATTCATGGAAGGTGCTGCTGATCAGCATGGGTACTTCCGATGAAAGCCCATCTGGGTCGGAGAAGAATGTTCCTTCCGGCAGGTGCACGCCGTCACCAACTGGACCGAAGCTTCCCCGCATCCGTCCGCTTTCCCCCTGTTCCTCCGCACATTTCCTTGCCGCACGGTTGGCCAGATGGATGTATTCCTCCCAGGGCATCTCCTGGAGCTTGTGGATTTCGGAAGGAGCCAGTCCCGCTTCCTTCAGGATATATTCACCTACTTTCCTGCTGTATTCCCGGTTCGTAGCCTCGATCGTGGATCCGCTCAGCGGTACTGCCTTGTGGATCAGCCCCTTGGCCGCCGGCATGGCCAGAAGAACACATACCTTTGCTCCTCCGCCGGACTGGCC
Source organism: Bacteroidales bacterium (assembly GCA_040768485.1). Lineage (GTDB taxonomy): Bacteria > Bacteroidota > Bacteroidia > Bacteroidales. The sequence goes on along the minus strand of JAXGMU010000097.1, from coordinate 4,190 downwards.
CATGATGGTCACATTGCCCGGATCTCCCCCGAATGCGGCGATGTTCTCATGCACCCATTCCAGGGCAGCCACCATGTCCAATGCTCCCACGTTCCCGGAACTGGCAAATTCAGGCCCGCCCACACCGGAAAGGTCGGAGAACCCGATGGGCCCCAGCCGGTGGTTCACCGACACAAATACGATATCCCCTTTGCGGCTCAGGTTCTCACCCTTGTATCCGTCCTGCTCGATCCCGTTCCCGTTGGTATAGCCGCCGCCGTGGAACCAGACCATCACCGGCCGCTTCTTCCCGTCCGCCAGGGCCGGTGTCCAGACATTCAGCTTCAGGCAATCCTCGCTGACCGCGTCGTAATTCCAGTGGTCCACGAATGATGCCCAGGGATTGTCATACCTGCCCTCCATGATCTGGGGGGCGGAATTCCCCCACCAGACCGCAGGGTACACATCTTCCCAGGGTTCCGGCTTCTGAGGTGGCATGAACCGGTTCTTACCGCCGGTGCTAGCCCCGTAGGGGATCCCCCTGAACTGGTAAATCCCCCGGAGGATGAATCCCTGGACCTTCCCGTATTCCGTTTCGGCAATGGCGATGTCATCGCCCAGGAAAAGAACCTGGCCTACTTCTTCAGCACCTGTTTCCTGTTTTGTTGTACAAGAAGATATAAAGATCAACGGGATCAGTCCCGAGAAGAGGAGCCATATCAGTTTGAACTTTGGATGGAATTTCTCAGTGGATTTCATTTCATTGGATTTAAAATGGTTAATTCATCTGTTTGATTAACTTTAAGAGCAGAAGCCGGACATTTCACCGGGTTTCGCATAAATGTAACCAAAATTCTCTGATCATTCAGTCTTAAATTAAAGCAAATGAAACATCATCTGACCATTTTCGCCTTCCTGTTCTGTTCGGTCATGGCAGGATCCGGACAGGAAGCTCCCTGGCGCTTCAGCCGGGTAAGATCGCCGGAATTGCAGCCCGACCGCACCGTCACGTTCAACCTGTTTGCACCGGAGGCTTCCGGGATTGTGCTCAACGGCGGATGGATGGGATGGGGAGAGAGCCTGCCGCTGGTAAAGAACGACACCGGACTCTGGTCGGTCACGGTGGGACCACTGGAACCGGAGATATATACCTATGCTTTCTACGTGGACGGTGTGAAGGTGCTGGATCCTGCCAATACAAGCATCGTCCGGGACGGCAGGAGGTTTGAAAGCATGCTGCTGGTGCCCGGAGAGGGATCTTCGCTGTACACGGTCAGGGATGTGCCCCACGGCACCCTCGCCAAAGTATGGTATGAATCACCCACGCTGGAAATGCACCGGAGGATGTATGTGTACACTCCCCCCGGGTATGAACAGGGCGGGAAGGAATACCCGGTGCTGTACCTGCTTCATGGAGGCGGGGGTGACGAGGATGCCTGGACCACGCTGGGCCGGACCTGTCAGATCATGGACAACCTGATCGCGGAGAACCGGTGCATGCCCATGATCGTGGTGATGACGAACGGGAATCCGGGAGATGCAGCTGCACCGGGCGAGGAACCCGTCCTTGAGGAAGAAAGACAGCGGGGCGGCGTCTTCGATATGGGAACACGCCGGTTTGAAGAAAGCCTGGTGAAAGACGTGATCCCTTATGTGGAAGAACATTACCGGACACTGGACGGAAGAGAGAACAGGGCTGTCTCGGGCCTTTCCATGGGCGGCATGCAGACCATGAACCTGGGATTCGATTACCCGGAGATGTTCGCTTATTACGGGGTGATGAGCATGGGGATCACAGGGAACGACCGCTCCGGAAGGAACTGGTTCCAAGATGTGGAAGCCCGCATGCAGCACCTGAAGGAGAACGGGTACGAGCTTTACTGGATCGGATGCGGCACGGATGATTTCCTGCACGATGTAGCGCTGAACCTGGTAGCGGAAATGAAGAAGCATGACATGGAAGTTGTTTACCTCGAGACCGGCGGGGGACACACCTGGAGCAACTGGCGGATCTACCTCTCAGAGCTGGCCCCGCTGCTGTTCAGGTAGATCCAGTTTCGCACACGTGTGCCTGTCAGTTCGTTGGGCTCCACCTTCAACATTTTTAAATTATCAAGCGGGCTCTGAACATTAAACTTATTTTTGTTGAGTACGTGGGTGTAAATCATAGTCGTCCGAATATCTTTATGACCCAGTAACTCCTGAACAGTGCGAATATCATAACCATCCTCAAGAAGATGGGTGGCGAATGAATGCCGGAATGTATGACAGGAGGCAGATACCTTTCTCTCAACAGCAAGATTGGTAAGGAAATCCCCTATCTCCCTTTCACCCATCTCTATGGGATGTTTTTTGTCGTGGAAGACAATATACCGTCATAGTTTTTTTTTAACTTGAACACAAAAATGCCATGAGATTCAAGTTCTGTGTTCACACATGCTTCAGTTAGGTATGCATAAATGCCCTCGTGTGGGTATGCAATCTGCATCCAGACATGACAAGGCGCATGATAAGGTTTGTCAGACTCAGGGATCGAAACATCGTGTGATTACCAAAACTTCAATCATGGCAGATTTCTTACGGCACTCTCAACTGATATTCCTGGGAGTTGCATGGCGAAGCATTGAGAAAATCAATGTTCCAAATAAAATCTCCAACATAATATTCAGAAGCTTTCAAATACAACGATCATATTATCCCGTTAAAACCACAGTGTAATAATCCCGTATCAGCATCCTACACCGCAATAAGCAGCAGAATATATGTTATATGGAAAGAAGCGATATGGATAGAATAAATATTAGGCTTACGACTGAAGAACGTAATCTAATCCTGGACAAAACATTTGCAGGAGACGATTTAACAGAAAGGCTGAGAGCAGCAAAGGTTGAAGGGAATCATGTCAAGGTAGTGTATACCCTGGATGAGATTGATGATCTCGCTGGTTTCATAGCTGCCGAAGCAAATCATGCTGAGGATAGAAAGCTTTCGAGTATGCTTGAAGCTCTTTATGATAAGATTTCCGATATCGAAAACAAGTACCTATAGGTGATTGATTACAGAGAAAAACACACAACCCATCAAAATGACCTAGAATTATGGCATTTAGTGAGCTTGAGTTAGAGTTTATTGATAAAGAAGTAGGCGGCTTGTGTCGTGAAATGAATAGGCCGGAATTCAAAGATGAACTGAGCATTATTTATCGGGTGGAAAAACAGGATGTATATCTCTTCGAAAAGCGGCCAGCATATCAGCGAACGAATGAGTACGTAGAAACTCCTGCTGCCAAACTGAAATACATAAAGACAAAGAATGAATGGCGCTTGTTTTGGATGCGGGGTGATCTTAAATGGTACGCATACAAGCCGGTAAAAAATTCTGTGAAACTTAAAGACCTTGTGTCTGAAATTAGAACTGATCCATATGGATGCTTTTGGGGGTAGTCCATATAACAATTCATTAAAGCCGACCGCTATCGCGGCGACTTAATTCCTCCGTTCTATGTATTTCAAGTCATGATTAAGCAATAGGCATTTGCAGAATCTGAAAATAAAAGTGGCAACCTATTGGTAAGTGATATCATCTTAGTAGAGACAATTCAAAAATCTGGATCTACGATATGAAAAAAATGGTTCTAAAATGGTTTTGTTTACTTCTTGTTGCAGTTGCTTTAGTTTCTTGTGAATCAGAACCTGAGCAGGGGAACATTGTGTTTTATACGCATATTCAAGCACTTCTAAACTGTGGTGAATTTGGAGTAGATATTATGCTCGACAATGAGAAGATAGGTACGCTTGAAAAACCGTTGTTGCCTTTTGATAGTATTCCGGATTGCCTAGCCATTGATGATGGAACTGTCCTCTCTCTTAATCTTCCTGAAGGTGATTATCAGATTATCGCCATTGGCAACTGCGGTGCGAATCTCCGAGATACAGTAAGAATCTCAATCGGTAGTAGTGAATGCTCGGCAGTAGAAATACTCGAGATTGAATAGGTAGGATAGCCCAAAAGCAAGGAAAACATAGAACAAATCACTAAAGCCGAACGCTTAACGCATGTCGCACCCTTTGCAGAATGGCAAAGCTCGCGCCATGCTACGGCGGCTTAGTTCCACCGTTGGGCTGCAGTCAGAGTCATTCGAGTGTTGAACAGTATAAGAGAAATGTCAATGAGTAATCAGAATGCTGGGAATATGGAGATATCTGGATTCG
>JAXGMU010000096.1:0-11848 GCA_040768485.1 Bacteroidales bacterium | reverse complement strand
TCCCTTGACGGGGACTTCACCATGGTGGCCGGAAAAACCTTCAAATCCATTTAAAGCACACAGGGAAAGGGAAAAGTATCGTGGGAGACCCTGGGGGAGAAGGACTGCAAGATGTTCAAGGCAAAGGGAGTGTTCAAGTTCCCCGACATCAACGATGCCGGCAAGAGCATTGCCAAGGCCTTTGTAAATGCCAACTGCTGCTTTGTAGTACCCCTGCCCCATGAAACGGAGAAGCGCTACGTGGTGCTGGGGGATGCCGACTATGACACCACCTGCACCATCACGGGGGACAGCGGGGATGAGCCCGGATCGGCCAAAGGGATCACCATCGAGATCGAGGTACCCACCACCACCCCGCTGGCCAACTACAAGGGCACCCTTGTACTGCCCGACGGCAGCCTGGACTGTGCCACAGGAGTATTCACACCGAGCGTTCCATAGCAATTTACCTGATTGATTGAAAAAGGGAGGCGGCCCAGTGTCGCCTCCCTTTACAGATCAACCGGGATGAAGGACTACAGATAACCATTAACAAGATCCCGGACTCCGGGATTTTTCATTTAAGCAAATGGAGAACAAAGAGATATTGGAATGGCTGGAAGGACCGGGGGATTACGAGCAGGGCCGCGCCCTTTTCGAGAAGTATTCCAGGAAGAAACCCCTGATTCAGTTGTTCCGGCGCAAGTACAAGCCTGCGGTTCTGCGCTACAACCTGGAGAAGCTGGCCCATCAATGCATTCAGTTGGATTCAGCAGAGATAAAGACGCGTGTGGGGCCCTGCGCACCACGCCGGCTGGTGGTGATGGATGGCCGGGTCAGGCTGGAGGATCTGCCCTGTCACCTTCGGCCCCTGTACGAGCAGAATCGCACCCTTTACAAGCAGATGCGTGCCTTGCATGAAAAGATGAAGCTATCCACCCAGGAAAAACAAAGGGCCAAACTGCGGGAGGAGATTGCCCGCTACGATGATGTGATTGCCGGCAACTGGGAACAGATTGACGGGTGGGACCCTGAAGGGGACCACACCAACGGGGAAGCGGATCCGGCAACGGAAGAGGAAACGATAAAACAGATCGGGGCCATCCGAAAATTCCTAAGTGTGAACATGCGCAAGGCCAGGCAGCTGGAAGGGCTGAAAAGGCAGCAACTCATTTTCAAGATCGGTGACAGGGCCCGGCAACTGGAGAAATTGGGAATAAAAATCAAAGCATCAACCCGGCATGAACTCGAAGAACTCGGAATCGATCTGTGAGTGTGATGGCTTTGCCATGTACCTGAATCAGCAGGTGCAGTCGCACAATGTATTTGACTACCTGCTGGAGCGGGCCGGCCATGCCGAGCGGATGATCATCAGCTCCTTTGCCATCACTGAAGCCTATGTACGGCGCATCATCCGCAACCGGGAGCGCATCGACAAGATAGACCTGATCCTGGATTTTACCATTGCCAGCCGCAATCCGCGCATCACCATGTATGCGGCCCAGAACGTGGACAACCTGTACCTGGTGAACAACCACAGCAAGATCATTTACGTGGAGAGCCGGGGACAAAGCATGGCAGCTGTCATGAGCAACAATGCAACCAACAACCACCGGTTTGAATCGGGGGTTATCATATCAGACAGCATAAAGGCCCAAACCTTCGGGGAAGCCTTTGAGCTTGTAAAACAACAGGCGGTGCGGTATGGATGAAAACGAAGTTTACAGGGAGGTGGAAAAATACGCCTCGTTGTTTTTGACCATTGATGAGATTTGCATTTTGTGCGCACTCGAACCATCCCAATTCAGACGAGAAGTACGAAACGGAAAGAGTAAGCTGGCCCAGGCTTACTTGAAGGGCAAACTTGAATCAATGGTCCAGATCCGGCGCATGACGGTTGAGTTTGCCAAAAAGGGCAGTCCACAGGCGGAGTCCCTGGTCAGGGAGTACATTGAAAAGATGGAGAGCAATGAGTAAGCGCAACACCCTGGACAAGTTCCACAATGTGATGTTCGTGGATTTCGACGAATCGGCCCTGACCCTGGACGAGAGGGAGATGTTAAGGCGTTACAGGGCGGTTTTCACCCTGAGTTTGGAGAATCCCAGCATGACCGACACCAAGCTCAGGGATTACCTGATGGACGAGTTTGGGGTGAACATGGCCACGGCCTACAGGGATCTGTCGAATGTCAGGGTACTGCTGGGCAATGTCCAGAATGCGGGCAAGGAGTGGATCCGCTACATCGTCAACGAAACGCTGAAAAAAGCCATCGAGGATGCCAAGCTGATGGGCAAAAACGGGATCAAGCTGATGATCCTGGCCGCTGACAAGCTGGGCAAGTACAACCGGCTGGACAAGGAGGATGCCACGGAACTGCCCTGGGATGAGATCATCCCCCAGACCATCGAGCCCACGACAGACCCGACGGTTTTGGGGATCAAGCCCCTGGCCAACAAAGAGGAGGAGATCCGTCGGATGTACGAAAAGTACCGGGACGAGATCGAGATCGAGGACATAGGTTACGAACCTGCAGAGCAGTGACATGGAGCAGCCAAAAAAGATCTATTTCACGGATCCGCAACTGGAGTTCCGTTATACGGCGGCCCACACCTCGGTGATCGTAGCCGGAAGAAGGTTCGGAAAGACCCACGGGCTGGCGGCTCCCTGGCTGCTGCGGAACATCCAGTACATGCCCCAATCCTCCGGGGGGATAGTGGGCACCGCCTACCAGCGGATCCTGACCCAGACCCTGCCGGGAACCCTGCAGGCGATGGATGACATGGGCTACAAGCGCAACATCCATTACTTCATCGGGATGCGCCCTCCCAAATCGGCGGGATTCAAAAAGCCGGTCCGGGAACCGGCACGATACGACCATGTGGTGAGCTGGTACAACGGCAGTGTCCAGTACCTGATCAGCCAGGACATCCCGGGGACGAGTAATTCACTCACGCTGCAGTACATCATGGGGGACGAGGCCAAATACCTGGATTTTGACGTTCTCAAGGATGAGACTTTCCCGGCCAACGGGGGCTTCAAGGGCCCCTGGGCCAACTGCCCCTGGTTGAATTCGATGCTGTTCATGAGCGACATGCCCACCACGAAAAAGGGCAGCTGGTTTCTGAACTACAGGGAAAAGATGGACCCCGGGCTGATCAACATGATCCAATTTCTGGTCACGGAGGTTTACAGGCTTAAAAACCTGCCCCAGAACAGCTACACGGCCAGGTTACTGAGCGACTACCGGCGCAAACTGGCTCAATTCCGGAGCGTGGCGGTCTATTACAGGGAATGGAGCTCGATTGAGAACATTGAGCTGCTGGGCAAGAAGTACATCGCCCAGATGAAACGTGACCTCCCTCCCCTGGTTTTCCAGACCTCGATCATGTGCATACGGCCCGGTAAGCTCAAGGATGGCTTCTACCCTGCCCTTTCGGAGAACAAGCACCTTTACACGGCCTTTGACAACAACTACCTGATGAACCTGGAATATGACCTTAAAAAGGCCGCAGATCAGGATTGCCGGCAGGACGGGGACCTGGACCCCACAAAACCCATTTGCGTGGCATTTGACTACAATGCCAATATCAACTGGCTGGTGGCAGGGCAACGGGACGGCATGAAGATGAAGGTGCTTAAAAGCTTTTACGTGAAGTATGAGCGCAAGCTCCGGGAGCTGGTGGATGACTTCTGCTCCTATTACCGGTATCACCATACGAGGGAGGTGGTCTACTTTTTCGACAACACGGCCCTGGGCAGCAACTACGCGGTATCGGAGGAGGATTTTGCCTCGGTCATTTGCAGCCAGTTTGAAAAGAGGGGCTGGAGCACAGAGCGGGTGCATATCGGCAACCCGGTCAAGCACCATGAAAAGTACCTTTTCATCGACCAGGCCTTCAAGGGGCAGAAGTACCTTTTTCCCCAGATCAACCAGCTCAACAACGAAGCCCTGGTGATGGCCATGCAGCACACAGGGGTGAAGGTGGGCCCCAATGGCTTTCAAAAGGACAAATCTGGGGAAAAGGAGGAAGAAACGGAGGAGGACCGGCTGGAGCACCGCACAGACGGGACAGACGCATTTGATACCTTATTTATAGGGATGAACTTTTACGGGGAGTATATCTATTCGGGAAGTGGAAAGAGCGCCGGAATGGGGATCATCGGCTGAATCGACCAAAAAAAGGGGATCCGCCGCAGGCGGATCCCCCTTACCGGGCAAACTGAGAAGATCAGAACCTGATCTGCGTTTCGACCTCCTTGATCTTGGACTGGAGAATCATGCGGATTTCATCCAGGACCCTGGCCACCACCGCGGTATTGGAGGTTTTAAAGTCCGCACCGGAGGCGGTATCCCTCAGGATGATCTGGGTGCTGAAGCCATCCACCCCGATCTTGAAAGCCTGCAGGTTGCGGTACGACTCCTGGAGCTTACGCCACTTTTCAATCAGAGCGGTCAGATCCTCCACCACTGAAATACGCTGCTCCAGGGTAAGCTCCGGTTTGGGTGCTTCTACCTCAGGAACCACCATCTGTTCCACAACGGGATCATTGTTTTTCACTACCTGCATGGGAGCAGATTCTTCGACTGAAAGGTCAGCTGTTTTTTTGGCTGTATTTGCCATAAGTAGTCACCCCTGCCCTGGGGATTTATTTTGGCATCTGGCTCGCCGGTTATTCAATAATTACGCTGCCCCCACCATTGAGCTGCCAGGGATAATGTCAACCATGCATCACGAAAAGCCAGCACCTGGGGTAATGCCAGTTTCCGGCCTAAAAGCCAACCAAAGGGGGAAACTGAACTATCCCCTTGACAGTTCCATGGAGCGCAAATAACTTTGTGGCGGAATTAGAGAATAGACATATTTTGACAGGGACAAAAAAAAAACCGCCCCGGTTTTGGACCAGGACGGCTTACTAAACAAAACAAAAATGTGTAGCTACTCCTTCAGGAACTACAGCGCAAAAATAGTCATTAAAGTAGAATCCCGGGTTAAAAGTTATAAACCAACTTCCCGGAGTCAGGAACCTTACACCCTAGTTTTTGGTATAACAGACTGTCATCCAACATCAATTCACGGATTACCACCTTTCCCTTATAGTTTAAGCCAACGTCGCAAACAGTAATGAAGGCGCTGTTGAAAGGCTTCATCAAGGCAATTTCACCGAAGAGGCCGTTAAGGCAAAGATTCAAAAGGGAAATCCGGAAAAACGGGTAAAAAGTCTCCATTCCGTAAAATTGAAGGTTTCGATTGAACTTTGCAGCGGCCAGGAATTTTCGGCCGGTATTGCAATCATAATCGGTTACCCGTGTCACAGGATCTATACAATTATGAATTCCGGGAAGCATATCACAGAACCTTTGACTTTCAATCCGGGCAGGGCTATTGAAATTCCGTATATAGAACTCTCCAAGTACGTCATTTAATCCTGAGCCACTTGAATTCATTTCATCCAGCAATGAATAATAGGTTTCAATGAACAATTTCCGGTCTTCCTTTGAGTAACCTATAAGGATTTTACGCAAACAAAGTGGATCATCATTGTCAGAATTAAGGGAAATGGCCGTATCCAGAAATTTGGAAAAAGCTCTGCTGAGCCCCATTCCGGAGCCCAGCAGAAGCATATTTTGAGTAAAGGATTTCAGTGCCATGATCAGGATGCCAATTGGGTTTTCATTTTCCTGGTTTCAACCTCCTCGCATCCCCACATGGCACGGATCTCGTCCATAGAGAACTGTTTCCCGTTCTTCTTCCGGTAATCCCCGTATTGCCAGTACCAGGCCAGTTTATTGGGGGAAAACTTGAAACCGCGGGCCTTGAGCTCTTCACGCAGCGGTTTGGTGTTTCCGGTTATCCAGATCCAGGAACCGATGATTTCAATGACCACATCTTCCAGGAATAAGATTTCATTGAGCTTATCCCGGATCTCAGCGGAAACGAAATGTTCCCAGGATTTACGACCATCGGAAAATGAGGTATTCCCATTGATCAGTTTCTTACTCAGGATATCGTATTCATTGTTGATCTCCTGCATGTCGGAAGTGGAACCACCCCGGTCAGGGTGATGCAGTAGGGCGAGTTGCCGGTATGCCGTACGAAGCTCGTCCAGGGTATGGATGTTACTGAACCATTTCATGATCGGAATATTTAAAGTCAGATCAGCCCATTATCAGCCATCGAGAAGAAGCTTTCAGAAGTGATGATCAGGTGATCCAGCAGTTGAATCTCCAGAATCTTACCGGCATCCTTGATCTTTTGAGTAATGACCATATCTGCATCACTGGGGTTAAGGTTACCGGATGGGTGGTTGTGCACTGCAATGATCGATGTACTGCAGGATTTGAGTGCTACCTGGAATATCACCCGCACATCCACCACGGTTCCGGTGAATCCACCCTTTGAGATCTGGTGAACCCCAAGGAGCTGGTTGCTGCGGTTCAGAAAAAGGATGTAGAAGTACTCCACATGGTCGACTGCAGGCCAGAACTGGGTGCAGATGTTGTAAGCATCCTGGGAACCCAGAATCTTCACCCTGTTTTTGGCCGGTACCTTCGGGTTGTAGGTAACAGCGATTTCAGCGACGGAATAATCGAAATTGTTCATGGAAATTACCCCTGCCCTGGGGCTTTGTATTGGCATCTGGCTCGCCGGTTAAATTTTCGGCGGACCACAATATTGAGCTGCCACGGATAAGGGCAACCATGAACAAAGAAGAAAGAAGGACCGGGGTAATGTCAGTTTCCGGCCAAAAAGAAACGGTCAAAGGGAAACTGAACTATCCCCTTGACCGTTCCGTGGAGCGATCAATAACTTGCAAGAAAATTTAATTAGGCTTTAACGATTCCCTTTTGCCCGGTTATGAGTCTTGCATAACATTTGACAATTCTTTGCTTCAGTCATGCCTCCCTTACTCCATGCAGCTACGTGATCAGCATCCATTTCGGCAAACTTCCATATTTTCCTTCTGTTGGAATCATGACCAATTGCACAAAGTGGACAATTTGACTCTCCAATAATTTCAGCCTCAGCAGTCTGAATCGAGTAAATAGATTTTTTAGTTGCTTCATCAAAAACTCGGACATCAAGCAATTTTGTATCAGTACAACCACCAAGAATATACTCAAAAATGCCTTTGCGATATTTCACATAAGGATCACCATAGAGTCTATGCAATTCCTCAGATACTTTTGATGGATCGTAAGCAATACCATGATACTGTTCATACAAACGTCCCCATTCTATACCGCACATCTCACGTTCAACATCGATAAAAACGGCAGATACCCAGTCAATTACAGTGTTAAAGTAGGTTTTAAGTTCACTGATATTAGTATCATAACGGTGACGGCTCATATAATCGCCAATATTTCCCTTACTTACCCAGTCGAAAGCACGTTCTAAAAAATCCTGTCGGTTAACACTTCCCGAAACATAAGAACCCCATTTTTGAATGTTGGCGTTTTGACTGTTACTAAACTCTTCTTTACCAAGTGTTACAAAAGGACCTGAATAAACTGCATTTAATAATTCTTGGTTGTTGAGAGGAACTCCTGCAATATTTATGGTTTTGAACCATTCTTTTATTTCACTTTCTGTTCCCTCACATTCATAAACAAGAAGATTTGTTTTCAAAACTTTTTCTTGTTTGTCAGTCGCAATACTGTCAAAATATTGTTCCATTCCGTTTTCGTCCCTGATAGCCAATTTATTTGTTACAAATCGACCGAAACTTGTAATACGCTGTTGACCATCCAACACTTCAAATTTGCTGTCACTAACTTTGTTAAAATAAATCAATCCTAATGGGTATCCTTTAAGAATTGAATCTATGACGGCAACGTCTCTTTTGCCATCTGCATAAATATAATTACGTTGGTATTCGGGTTGAATAGTCAATTTACCTGATAATCCGAATAATCCTTTACCTTCAAGTTGGTTATACACAAAGCCATTGCAAATATCTTTTACGGTAATGTCAATACGCAATGTTGTTTTCATTTATTAACGTTTTTATGTTTGATTAGTATTCGTGTATATATTCTCTTAAAAGTACCATTACCATTGTCAGAATAGAAACTCGGTCCACCTTGTGCAAATGTTCCCTTTTTTGCAACTTCAGACATAGGTATTCCGTGCGTTAAGTTTGACCCTATTATATCAAATTGTTCAGGGCAGTATTTATCAAGAAACGATATAGGAACTCCTATAAAGCCATCGTAGTCGCTTGGAATAGCGTCTGCAAAAGGTACTTCTATTGCATCGAAGTTTGTATAAGTGGCGTATGATTTTTTACCTTTGATTTCCTTATGCTTGCTAAACTTAAAATTCTCTTCCATTGTCATCAATTGCATTGGTTGGTGTCTTCTTCCGTGGTCAATATTTGTAAACCAACATACACCTGGAACACGATTAACTTTTTCTCCGTTCTGTTCTTTTTCAAACTTATATGAGTCAGCATAAACAAAATCAGAAGGAACTTTAAAGTACATTCCTTTATTGAAATTGGTAGCACCTAGCCAAACCTTGTTTTCCTTAATGTGAGGGAATAACTCTTTGTAAGTTATGGCGTTTATATTCCCAATTATTAAAAACTGTTTTTCGGCTTCTACAACCCACGCCAAAAAAATACGGAACAATGAAAAAGGTGGATTTGTGATAATTATATCAGATTCGTCTCTTAACTTTTTAATCTCTTGGCTTTTGAAGTCACCATCACCTTTTAAATACTTCCATTCTAAATCATTAACATCTATTCTTCCGTCTCCTGATTTGTCCCTAGTTAGCGTAAATATTTTTCCGTTTTTTACAGTTTTACATTCGTCATATTGAGGATCGTTAACTTCAAAAAGAGTTGGTTGATAAGCTGTTTTATAGTTTTTACTTTCAGGAGCGTAGCTTGTGCTTATTAGCTTTTTAAGTCCAAAACGTTCAAAATTTTGTGCGAAAAACTTAGTAAAGTTGCTCCATTCAGGGTCATCACAAGGTAATAAAACAGTCTTTCCCCGAAATACATCAGGATTGTACTCCAAATATGCTTCGATTTCCTTTTGAATGTCGTGAAACTGAGTATAAAACTCGTCGTTTTTTGCATTTTTTGCATTAGTGAGATTACTATTAGCCATTTTAATTCAATTAGTTATTCAGGCAATTTTTAGATTAGCCTTAAAAGGGAATCAACCTGTTGCTAAGATTTGGTTTTACTATAATCTACAAAATTGCTTAAAATATTTAAATAATGACCAAAAAAAAGCCCTGTTTCCAGGGCCCTTTTTCAGAAAGGAAGTTTTTCATCCGCCTTTTGTGTTTTCTTCTTGCCCTTGGCTTTCTTTTGAGCGGGCTGCGGAGCTTCGTCTACCTTTTTGGAGTGGTAGCAGGTATAAGTCCTTCCAAACTTATCAGCTTCCTTGAGCTTTGCAACCTCGAAGGTAACGTACCAGACACCGTCGCGCTCATAAGCGATTTTGTTAATTTCTTCCAACTTCAGAGTTACTCTTGCGATCTGAAGATTCGGAACCTGAGTTCCCTTGCCGATGTAAATTTTTTCGTAAGCCATGATGTTAAATTTTAAAGTGTTAAAAAATTATATGCAGCAAATCAGCGCAGGAAATAAGAAAAACAAGGAGGAACTGGAATACCGGAAAGCAAAGAGGATATGCCGGGAAAATCCTTGTTTTCACGCGAGTGCGGACACCGGACGTTGAAATTTCCGAAGCTTGCTTAGCATGGAATTTCGACACACTTATTTAACATCACGGCCGAAAAAATACCGGCAGGGGGACGGTGGAGAATCAGATCATAAGAGTACTGAAGGCCTACAGCCATAGAAATCGCAATCGGGACGGTGTGTTACCATACAAGGCAAAGCAGGAAGCTGTTTGGCAGGGATTCTGCCCACACTCCCAAGGCAGACGAAAAGCCCGTTGAAATGCCATGGCAGAATACACCCGGGATGAAAACCCTTCTGAAAAGGGTGGAAACAGGGCTATGGGGAGTGGAAGGTTCTTTAATGCGGGCGGGAAGGAAATGAACAAAAAAAAAGCGCCCCGCGGGGCGCTATCTTGCCATTACTTCCAGGAACCTTTTGTATTCCCATTGGACAAGTTCTGAGGGAAGGTAATCTTCGGCTTCAGGTTGGTAGACAGATGCAAGGTATTCAAGGAATTCAGCCCAGAGGTTTTTTTCGGTTTTTGAAGATTGCTTTTTCATTTCAGTAAGTTTTAGAAATTATATGCAGCAGTTCAGCGCCGGAAATGAGAAAAACCAGGAGGAACTGGAATACCGCAGGGCAATGAGGATATGCCGGGAAAATCCTTGTTTTCACGTCAGTGCGGACACCGGACGTTGAGATTTCCAGAGCTTGCTTAGCATGGAATTTCAAGACTTACGGGAAAAAGCAGTCGAACCGGAAAAAACGATGAATCCCTGACCCTGCAGATGGCAACATGAAGATGAAGTCCCCTATGGAATGGGAATACAAAGAAGGGAAAATGGCAAAGCCCCGGGGGGCGCTAATAATCAGTGAATTTCCGGGGGAGGATTCCAAAAAAAAAGGAAACAGGATCCGCCGCAAGGCGGATCCTGTTGTTTCAATGAATTTCAACAAGTGAGTAAGAGTGCTTATAACAGGCAGGGATATTCTTGACGATAGAGTTATAAGCCAGGGCCAGTTCCACGATGTAAGGATATTCTGCCAGAGAATCATAATCCAGGTAAGGATTGATGACCCAGAGCATGGCGTCCAGGGCCTGCTGGACATCCTCAAAGGGCAGAAACAGGGTTTGAATGGTCGGATCCATGGATGCAGACTAATAGTGACCGTACTGATTCTGGTAGAAATCTTCATCCTGGGCGCTTTCCAGGAATTGGCGGAAATCAGCCTCCCCGCAGGATGGACAGTAAACCTTCCGGCTTGAGGGCCAATAATAGGCAACAGATCCTTTGGGAAGGTTACAGTTGCATTTTGCGCATGTGCTTCGGAATCTTGTTTTCAGGGGAAACGGATCGTTTTTAAAGTTTCTCATTGAAAAATGCCCATGCCCTTGGGACTTGTATTGGCATCTGGCACGCCTGTTGGTTAAAATTCAGTTGAAATCACCACCAGTTTATTCTGGCATGGCACGACCCGGACGATCTTTGGAATCTGGATTCCGCATGACCTGGGAGGTACATTTACAGACAGAGCAGGGAAAGACCTGATGCGGGTTTGGTCAGGTCTGTCATGATCCGCATTTGGATGCAGTTGAATGATCCGGCTCATGGCTAATCCTCCCAGGGCAACATGAAAAACACGGCGGGATTGGGCCGATCGATATCTTCAGCGGTAACGATGGCCTTTAAGGTGACCGTCATGCTCTGATCCGGATTCAGGACTTCATTACGGGGAGAAACGATTCTGGCTGTTGGACCATCTAGGCAGAAGTTGAACCGGCAGACATTGGAAGAGCATCTTCTTGCTGCCGGAAGAAACCCTTCCAGTATCTGGCGGATGGTGTTCTCCTTCTCGTTCTGCTCCTGGGTCATGTAGGCCGGATCCACATAATTGTGCCATACAGAATCGTTGAAATAGACCGGGTACCTGATCCCCGCCGCTTTGGTCAGGGACTCAGGAACAGGGAACAGGACCCCGTCCTCCACCGCCATTTTGGTTGTGTAGCTAAAAACGATATTGTCATCTTGGAACATGTTATTTACTGCTGCCCTGCAGATTTGTTTTGGCATCTGGCCCGCCGGTTAATTTTCGGCGGAACCAAACATTGAGCTGCCACGGATCAGGGCAACCAGTGCAAATATCAGCACCCAACCGGGGTAATGTCAGTTTCCGGTCATTAGACGAAGATCAGAAGGAAACTGAACTATCCCCTTGCCCGTT
>JAXGMU010000095.1:0-12249 GCA_040768485.1 Bacteroidales bacterium | reverse complement strand
GGGCATTATGATGTTCAGCCCGCAGAACCGCTTGAACTTTGGAAATCCCCGCCTTTCGAGCCGGAGATCAGGGAAGGGAAAATATATGCGCGCGGGGCAGATGACGACAAAGGACAGCTCTTTATGCATGTGAAGGCGTTCGAACTGATGAACAGGACAGGGTCGCTTACCTGCAATGTCAAGTTTATGATCGAAGGAGAGGAAGAGGTCGGTTCCCCCAGCCTCAAGGCATTCTGCAAAGAACACCAGGATCTGCTCAGGGCAGATGTGATCCTGATCTCTGATACAACCATGATCGCCCAGGATACCCCCTCCATCACGGTGGGGCTCAGAGGGCTCAGTTACATGGAGGTGGAGGTGACGGGTCCCAACCGGGATCTGCATTCCGGGTTGTACGGAGGGGCGGTGGGAAATCCGGCCAATATTCTTGCCAAAATGATTGCATCGCTCACCGATGAAAATAACCGGATCACCATTCCGGGATTTTATGAGGACGTAAAGGAAGTCTCCCGGGAAGAACGTGCCGAAATGGCCCGGGCACCTTTCAACCTGGAAGCATATAAAAAGGCCCTGGATATCGATGAGGTCACCGGAGAGAAGGGATATTCCACGACGGAACGCACCGGGATCAGGCCCAGTCTTGATGTTAACGGCATCTGGTCCGGTTACACCGGGGAAGGAGCCAAGACTGTCCTGCCGTCGAAGGCACATGCCAAGATATCCATGCGGCTGGTTCCCGACCAGGATTCAAAAAAGGTGGATGAGCTGTTCATCAGACATTTTAAAAACCTGGCGCCCCCGGGTGTGAAAGTAGAGGCAAAGAGTCTTCACGGGGGACAGGGATATGTTACTCCCATTGACTTTCCGGCATACCGGGCTGCTGAAAAAGCCATTGCACAGAGTTTCGGGAAAAAGCCCATTCCTGTCAGAAGCGGCGGGAGCATCCCCATTGTTTCTGATTTCGAGGAGGTCCTCGGGATCAAATCAATCCTGATGGGTTTTGGTCTGGATTCAGACGCCATTCATTCGCCCAACGAAAATTATCCCCTGTTCAATTTTTACAAGGGGATAGAAACGATCCCTCTCTTCTACAGGTATTTCGCCGAAGAGATAAGGTAGGTCCATCCTTCTTTCAGAGGAATATAGCTATTTGCCTGACCGGGGACCATGCGCCTGTATGATGGTCGTCGGTCGGCATCAGAGCCTGTTTTCGTTTCCACCTTCTAAAAATATCTCAGGGCGTATCACAAAATGGAGGGTATATTTCAAAAAAAATGAAATAATTTCACTTTTAACTATTATAATAAGGGGGTATTCATAAAAATAATATATATTTGTTGCGTTAACCCCTATTTATAACATAGTAATTATAAGATTATGGCCATTATCAGGTTTAAAGCGCTGGAGCAGGTTTTTGACAGGAAACCGCTTCACATTACGCCTCCTTCGGACAAGACTTCGGACTATTTTGCCATCAATGTATTCGACAGGGTGAAGATGCAGAAGTATCTTTCCAAGGATGCCTTCAATCATGTGATGGATGCCATCGAGAGCGGAACCACCATCGACAGAAAAAAAGCGGATGCGGTCGCCACGGGGATGAAGGCCTGGGCTACCGAACGGGGCGCAACACATTACACCCACTGGTTTCAGCCACTTACCGGGGGAACCGCGGAAAAGCATGATGCATTTATTGAATACAACCATTACGGGAGTGTGGTGGAGGCTTTTTCCGGATCGGCCCTGGCACAGCAGGAACCGGATGCCTCTTCCTTCCCGAGCGGCGGCATCAGGAACACATTCGAGGCACGCGGTTATACCGCCTGGGATCCATCCTCCCCCGCATTCATCATGGGCAACACCCTGAGCATCCCAACTGTATTCATTTCATATACAGGAGAAGCACTTGACCATAAAACCCCATTGTTGAAGGCGCTGAATGCGGTGGACAAGGCCGCCACCGAGGTTTGCCAGTATTTCGACAAGAATGTTACCCGGGTGCAGGCGAACCTGGGATGGGAACAGGAATATTTCCTGGTGGATGAGGCGCTGTATTATGCCCGTCCAGACCTGGCACTGACTGGGCGTACGCTGATGGGACATGCCTCGGCCAAAGACCAGCAGCTGGATGACCATTATTTCAGCTCCATTCCCGAGCGGGTGGAGGCGTTCATGCACAACCTGGAATCCGAAGCCTACATGCTTGGCATCCCCATCAAAACACGCCACAATGAGGTGGCCCCCAACCAATATGAGGTAGCACCCATTTTTGAAGAGTGCAACCTTGCGGTGGATCACAATGTACTGATGATGGATCTGATGAAGAGGATCGCCAGGCACCACGGATTCAGGGTGTTGTTCCATGAAAAACCGTTTCAGGGGATCAACGGTACTGGAAAACACAACAACTGGTCCCTTTCCACCAATACAGGGATGATCCTGCACAGTCCGGGCAAAAATCCTAAAATGAACCTGCAGTTCCTGACATTTGTGGTGAATACCATCAAGGCTGTTTACGACAACCAGGACCTTCTGAGGGCGTCCATCTCCAGTGCCTCCAACGCACACCGGTTGGGTGCCAATGAAGCCCCTCCGGCCATCATTTCATGCTTTCTTGGATCAGAGGTTTCGGGAATGCTGGACCAGATCGAAGAACAGGTGACCAGCAAAAAAATGTCGCCCGAGGAGAAAACCGCATTGAAACTGGATATCGGTAAGATCCCTGAGATCCTGCTGGATAATACGGACCGCAACAGAACCTCCCCCTTCGCTTTCACCGGAAACCGCTTTGAGTTCCGGGCAGTGGGCGGCAGCTGTAATCCTGCAGCACCCATGGCTGTTCTGAATGCAGCCCTTGCGGGCCAGCTAAGGCAATTCAAAGGGGATGTGGACAAACTAATCGAAAAAGGAGTGAAAAAGGACGAGGCGATTTTCCAGGTGCTCAGGGAATATATCATCGCATCCAGGCCCATCCGGTTTGAAGGGGACAATTACAGCGAAGAGTGGGTCAGGGAAGCAAAGAAGCGGGGCCTGACCAACGTGACGGATGTGCCTGATGCCCTTTCTGCCTACCTGACCGAAAAGTCCAAAAAACTCTTCTTTGACCTGGGTATCTTCACTGAAAAAGAGCTGGAAGGAAGGGTTGAAGTCATGTTCGAGCAATACACAAAGAACATTCAGATTGAAGCCCGGGTGTTCGGAGATTTGGCCATCAACCATGTTGTTCCCACAGCGGTCCATTACCAGAACAGGCTGATGGAGAACGTGCTCCAGATGAAGCAGATTTTTGGAGATGCGTATGAATCTGTCTCAAAGAACCGGATCGAGCTGATCAAGGAGATTTCGGAACACGTGACCATGATCAAAGACGGAGTGAACGAAATGGTAGAGGCCAGGAAACTGGCCAATAAGATTGAAGATCCGAAGGAAAAGGCGCACAATTACTCAAAGAATGTGGCTCCTTTTTTAGACAGCATCCGGTATCGCATCGATAAGCTTGAACGCATCATCGATGATGAAATGTGGCCCCTGCCCAAGTACCGGGAGATCCTGTTTTCCAGCTGAGGGCATTTGTCCCTCACCGGCTGTAAACCCTCCGTTCACGCGGGGGGTTTTTTATATATGGAAAAAGAAGTAATTTTAACGAATTGTAAAAACAGGGAGATTATGCATCATACCGGAAAACCCGTTCAGCTGTTCATCATGATCATGATCCTTATAGCCCTCCCTGTGGACGGGCAGAGGAAGCAGAAAGATGCCAGGGCCGAAGCTGCCTTCGAGGCCGGTGAGTATTTCGAAGCCATTGATCTGTATAAGAATGCCTACAACAAGGTGAATGACCGTGAACTGAAAACGGCCATTCTGTTCAAAATCGGTGAGTGCTACCGGATACTGGGCGATGCAAGATCCGCCGAGCTCTGGTACAGAAAAGCCATCAGGGAGGAATACCAGGATCCCATGATATTTCTGCGATATGGCCAGATGCTGATGATGAATGAGGATTATGAGGAAGCTGCCGCGGAGTTTGAAAAATATATGGAGCTGGTTCCCGACGATCCCAGGGGTTCCACCGGGATCGCATCCTGCCAGGCAGCCATTCAGTGGATTGAAAATCCCACCGGTTACATTGTGGATGACATGCGCTACTTCAATTCCAGGGAGCGTGACTTCAGCCCGATCTTCATCAACGAAGGCTATACGGAGGTGTACTTCACCTCCACGAGGGAGGACGCCACCGGAAATGAGACCCATGGTGCGACCGGACAAAATTTCGCAGATATTTTTTCATCCACGATGGACCGAAAAGGGAAATGGAGCGTACCGGTTCCCGTGGAGAGCCTGAATTCTGAATTTGAGGACGGAACTCCTTCCGTCTCCTCGGATTTTTCCATGATCTATATCACCAGGTGCAAGAAAGGGAAGAGCCAGGAGCTCAGCTGCCAGATATACAGCGCCAGGGCAGATGGCTCCGACTGGGCAGAACCGCAGGTTGAATTTGAGACCCTGGGAGACAGCATCACCAATGCCCATCCAGCCATTTCACCGGATGGTCTTACCCTCTATTTCGTATCGGATATGCCCGGGGGACTGGGAGAAAATGATCTCTGGAAGGTAACCCGGGACAGTCCGCAGGGTCCGTGGGGGGAACCCAGAAACCTGGGAGAAGGGATCAATACGCCCGGGAACGAGGTATATCCCTATGTGCACCCCGACGGCACGCTCTATTTTTCCTCTGACAGCCGGGTTGGTATGGGAGGACTTGACATATATAAGGCACGGCAGGATGAAACAGGGGGCTGGATCCTGGAAAACATGAAACCGCCCATTAATTCTCCGGGTGACGATTTCGGGATTGTGTTCGAGGCAGAGCAGGAGAGGGGTTTTTTCAGTTCTGGCAGAAGGGGAAGAGGCAATGATGAGATTTACTCATTCGTGCTGCCGCCTCTGAATTTTTCAGTGGTTGGCGAGGTCAGGGATGAAAAAACGGATCAGCCCCTGGTGGGGTCTAATGTCAGATCGGTCGGAAGCGACGGGATCACCGTTGAAACAGCCACCGATGACGATGGCTCTTTCCGGTTCATGCTGAAACCCTCCACGGACTATGTATTCATAGCCAGTCAGGATGGCTACCTGAGCGGTAAGGTGCGGGAATCCACAAAGGGACTGGAGCAGAGCAGGGAGTTTGAGGTCACCATCTACCTGGCATCCACCGAACGGGTCATCGACCTTCCGAATATTTTCTATGACTTTGCCAAGTGGGACCTGAGACCCGAGTCCATGGTGTCGCTCGACAACCTGGTGGAAACGCTGAATGACAATCCCAATGTGACCATCGAGCTGATGTCGCATACCGATTCAAGGGGCACCTATGCGGATAACATGGAATTGTCCCAGAAAAGGGCCCAGTCTGTGGTGGACTACCTGATTTCCAAGGGGATTGCGGCTGACAGACTGCAGGCAAGGGGATACGGGGAAACGCAACCCAAGGTGGTGGACGAGAAAATCAAAGAACAGTACGAGTTCCTTGAACTGGGACAGGTACTGACAGAAAGCTTCATCAATCAGCTTGAAAGTCCCGAGTTGCAGGAAAAAGCTCATCAGGTGAACAGAAGGACCGAATTCCGGGTGCTCTCTACTGATTACATCCCGAAAAACTGATTCAAATGAGCGAGTCTTCCCGGTACCTCAGGCGGGGTGTTTCCCCGGGGAAGGAAGATGTGTACGATGCCCTAAGGTACGCGGACAAGGGGTTATACCCGCGGGCTTTCTGTAAGATCATTCCCGATATCCTGACGGGCGATCCCGGCTACTGCCTGGTCATGCATGCCGACGGGGCGGGGACCAAGTCAGCCCTGGCCTATATTTACTGGAAGGAGACCGGTGATCTGTCGGTTTGGAAAGGGATTGCCCAGGATGCCATTGTAATGAACCTGGACGATCTGCTATGCGTGGGGGTGACCGGAAACATCCTTCTTTCTTCCACCATCGGGAGGAACAAAAACAAAATACCCGGCGAGGTGATCGCTGCGATCATCAACGGAACCGAGGAGATCCTGAGGGATCTCCGGGCCATGGGGATTCCCATCTACAGCACCGGCGGGGAAACGGCCGACGTGGGGGACCTGGTCCGGACCATAGTCGTTGATTCCACGGTGGTAGCCCGCCTGCGTAGACAGGATGTGATCCAGACAAGGATTGTCCCAGGCATTGTGATCGTCGGATTTTCCTCCACGGGAAGGGCCACTTATGAGGATGTCTACAATGGGGGTATGGGAAGCAACGGGCTCACCTCGGCCAGGCATGATGTTTTCGGGGAATACCTGGCGCGAAAATATCCCGAGAGCTATGACCCCGGGTTGCCGCCCGAGCTTGTCTATTCCGGGAGCAGAAGCCTGACCGAATCGGTGACCGGGCTGGGGATCGATGCAGGCAGGCTGGTCTTGTCCCCCACCCGCACCTATGCCCCGGTGATCAGGGAGATACTGAAGCATCACAGGGATCGGATCTATGGTATGATTCATTGCTCCGGCGGTGCGCAGACCAAGGTGCTCCATTTCGCTGACAATGTGCATATCATCAAGGACAACATGTTCAGCCTGCCCCCTCTTTTCAGAATGATCCAGGAGGAGTCCGGGACCGACTGGAAAGAGATGTACCAGGTCTTTAATATGGGGCACCGCTTTGAGGTGTACACCGACCCGGACACCGCCGAGGAGATGATACGGATCGCCGAAACCTTCCAGATTGAAGCCAGGGTCGTGGGCAGGTGCGAGGCTTACGGGCAGCGAAAACTGACCATCGTCAGCGAACATGGAACATTCGTTTATTAGGTTTATAAATTCAATGATCGCATGAGCGAGAATATGATACTGAACCGTCTGAAGGGAGTGAAGGCCCGGTACGAGGAGCTTGAACGGAGCATCTCCGATCCGGATGTGATCAATGATATGGAACGTTATGTGAAGCTGAACAGGGAATACAAACAGCTCCGGCCGGTGATCAGGGCGTATGAGCGATACGGGAATCTGATCAGCAATATTTCCAGTGCCCGGGAGATCCTGGCCAGTGAGAAGGACGAGGAGCTCAGGGAGATGGCCAAGGAGGAACTGGAGCTTTTGCAGGAAAGCCTTGAGCCTCTTGAGCAGGAGATCAGGGTGCTTTTACTGCCGGAAGACCCGGAAGATGAAAAAAATGCGATCGTGGAGATCCGCGCCGGCACCGGAGGGGATGAGGCCAGTATCTTTGCGGGGGACCTGTACAGGATGTATTCCAAGTTTTTTGAAAACAAAGGATGGAAAATGTCCGCCACCAGTTATACGGAAGGGACCGTGGGGGGGTACAAGGAAATTATTATGAATGTGCGCGGGGATGGGGTTTACGGGATCATGAAGTATGAATCGGGTGTGCACCGGGTGCAGCGGGTACCACAGACTGAAACGCAGGGACGGGTGCATACCTCTGCAGCTACCGTTGCGGTTCTTCCCGAGGCGGAGGATTTTGATGTGGAAGTGAAACCCTCGGATGTCAGGAAAGATACATACTGTTCGTCCGGTCCGGGAGGGCAATCGGTGAACACAACCTATTCGGCCATCAGGCTTACCCACATTCCAACGGGGATTGTCGTGACATGCCAGGACGAGAAGTCCCAGCTGAAGAACCTGGATAAAGCCATGAAGGAATTGAAAACCAGGTTATACAATCTGGAGTATCAGAAGCGAATGGAAAAGATCTCTTCCAGCAGGAAAACCATGGTTTCCACGGGCGACAGATCGGCCAAGATCCGCACCTACAATTATCCGCAGGGACGGGTGACGGACCACAGAATCAACCTGACCATTTATAACCTGCAGTCCATTATGAACGGGGAATTGCAGGAGGTGATCGAGAAGCTGCAGATGGCCGAAAATGCAGAACGGCTCAAGGAAAGCGGTCTGGACCAATAACCATCAATCATGAACGCTGAAGACATCTTCCGGAACATCCAGCGAAAGAAAAGCTACCTGTGCATCGGTCTGGACACCGATTACGATAAGATCCCCAGAAGCCTGATGGAAACCGAGTATCCCATTTTTGAATTCAACAAACGCATCATCGATGCCACCCATGACCTGGCCGTGGCCTACAAACCGAACATTGCATTTTACGAAAGCATGGGGGCTGCCGGCTATATGAGCCTTGAAATGACAGTGACATACATTCGCAGCCGGTACCCTGAAATGTTCATCATCGCCGATGCCAAAAGGGGAGACATCGGGAATACTTCACGGATGTATGCCAATGCCTATTTCAGGACGCTTGATTGCGATGCGATCACGCTCTCTCCCTACATGGGATATGACAGTATCTCCCCGTTTCTCGAAGTCCCGGGAAAGTGGGCAGTGATCCTGGCCCTGACCTCAAATGAGGGATCAAAAGATTTTCAGCAGCTTGTGGTGGAGGGGGACAGGCACCTGTTTGAACAGGTTATTTCCAACACATCCAGATGGGGAACGGTTAATAATATGATGTATGTGGTGGGTGCCACGAGGATCTCCGAACTTCGGCTGATCAGGAGGATGATCCCCGAACACTTCCTCCTTGTACCGGGGGTGGGTACCCAGGGAGGGGAACTCTTTGATGTGGCCGAGCATGGCATGAACGACCGGTGCGGCCTGCTGGTCAACGCAAGCAGGTCGATCATTTACGCCGACGTGACCGATAAGTTTACGGAGGCTGCACGTGACCAGGCTGCCCTGATCCGGCAACAGATGGAGAACACCCTGAAGAACAGAAAGATCATTTAGAAAGAACAAACTCCCTGACTTTGTCGGCTGCCTCCTGCAGGGTGATGGCAGAATGTACTTTCAGACCGGAATGATCAATAAGAACCTTCGCCTCTTCAGCATTGGTCCCCTGCAACCTCACGATGACCGGCACCCCGATCTGTCCAATTGACCTGTAGGCTTCCACCACACCCTCGGCCACACGGTCACACCTGACGATGCCCCCGAAAATATTGATCAGGATCGCTTTCACATTGGGATCTTTCAGGATGATCCTGAAGCCTGCTTCGACCGTCCGGGCACTGGCTGTTCCCCCCACATCCAGGAAATTTGCAGGCGCTCCGCCTGAAAGTTTGATGATGTCCATGGTGGCCATGGCGAGTCCCGCCCCGTTCACCATGCATCCCACATTTCCGTCCAGCTTGATAAAATTAAGGCTGTGTTTGCCGGCCTCCACCTCTATGGGATCTTCCTCGCTGAGATCCCTCATGGATTCATATTCGGGATGGCGGAAGAGCGCGTTGTCATCCAGATTTACCTTTGCGTCTGCTGCAATGATGTGGTTATCCGAGGTCCTGAATACGGGATTTATCTCTATCAATGACGCATCCGATTCACTGTATGCTTTGTAAAGGGAAGTGACAAAGCCTGTCATTTCCCTGAATGCAGGGCCATGCAAACCCAGGTTAAATGCGATCCGCCTCGCCTGGAAAGCCAGGATCCCCGCCGCAGGGTCGATCTCTTCCCTGTGGATCAGTTCCGGGGTCTTCGCTGCGACCTCCTCAATGTCCATGCCTCCCCGGGTTGAGTAAATGATGGTGTTCCTGCCCGACTCCCTGTTCAGCAGGATGCTCATGTAATACTCCTCGGGTTCTGTTTCACCGGGATAATAGATGCCCTGTTCCACGAGCACCTTCTGCACCTTTTTGCCTCCGGGCCCGGTCTGATGGGTGACCAGGTTCATACCAAGGATTGAACCTGCGTGGGTTTTCACCTCATCCAGGGATCCTGCGATTTTCACACCACCGCCTTTTCCCCGGCCACCTGCATGGATCTGCGCTTTGACAGCCCATGTTCCGGTCCGGGTTTCAGCTTCAATTCTGCTGGCAGCCTCGTATGCCTCCTCAGGAGTGAAGGCAACTTCGCCGGCCGGGACTGCCACACCGAATTTTTTCAGGATCTGCTTTCCCTGGTACTCATGTATATTCATATTAGTCTAAAGTCTAAAGTCTAAAGTCTAAAGTCTAAAGTCTAAAGTCGAGAGTCGTTGGTTTTGTAAAGATAGAAAATCAGTACATTCGTCAAAATTCTCTCGTGATGCGAAAACTATCGAATGAAGAGCTTGGCAGGCTGACGGTGAAGGAATATAAACATGCGGAGAAGATCCCGGTTTGGGTGGTACTGGACAATGTCCGGAGCCAGAACAACATCGGGTCGGTTTTCCGGACTGCCGATGCTTTCAGGCTGGAAGGGATCTGCCTGTGTGGTATCACCGCCACCCCTCCTCACAGGGAGATTCACAAGACGGCGCTGGGTGCCACAGAAACGGTCCCGTGGGAGTACCGGGAAAGCACCGTGGAGGCTGTCGCCGATCTGAAGGAGAAAGGATACAGGATCCTCGTCGTGGAGCAGGTTGAGAACGGGGAACAGCTTGACCGGATGAAGATATCCCGTTCTGACCGCTATGCGGTTGTATTCGGACATGAGATCAGGGGTGTGGATCAGCGGGTGGTGGATATAAGCGACAGCTGTATTGAGATTCCGCAGTACGGGACGAAACATTCCCTCAATATTGCAGTGGCTGCGGGAATTGTCATCTGGGAGGTATTCAGGCAAATGACCCGCTGACTTCGATCTGTTGCACTTACGGTTCATCGTAAAATAGAAAAAATATCACCGCAGCGGGAAGGGATTTAAACAAAAAAGCCGCTCCTGACAGAAACGGCTTTTTTGAATATGCGTGTGTTAATGCCTTACTGAACGAGTGCTTTGAATGCATCCAGGTTCCAGAGCTTGGCAAATTCAAGATCCTTCATTGCACGTTCGATCATCATGCTGGGTGACTCGCAGTTCTCAATGGCCAGCTTCAGGTTCTCAACCGCAACTTCCGGCTTGTCCTGATTTGCCGCGATCACTGAAAGCAGGTAATAGCGGTATGGGTTTTCACCGGGGAGGTTTGCCGCTGTCCTCCATGCACCGTCCACATCACCCTTCAGGTACCTGGCAAGGGCGGCGTTGAATGACGGCTCGCTCCCGAAATTATTCAATGCGGCATCATAATCACCTTCCATGATGTTCACGATCCCCAGGTTGTAGTTTACTTTTTCACCTGCACCGAGCGAAGCGGTAAAGGCTTCCTTGGCAGCCTCCACA
The DNA here is from genome assembly GCA_040768485.1 of Bacteroidales bacterium. Taxonomy (GTDB): domain Bacteria; phylum Bacteroidota; class Bacteroidia; order Bacteroidales. Next base: position 1,114 of record JAXGMU010000095.1, on the reverse strand, counting down.
TCACCATTTTTCAGGGCGATCGCTCCCAGGTTGTTGTTCAGGATGTCATTGTCCACAATGTCCTTGGCGGCTTTGAATGCCTTTTCGGCTTCATCCAGTTTACCCATTTTATAAAGCACTGCACCCTTGTTGCCGTGTGCGCGTGCGCATTCGGGGAACGCTTTGGCGGTCTTCGTGTAAATGGCCAGCTTGGTTTCGTTGTTGTCAAAAAGGGTGGCTGTATAGAGCAGTTCCTCAAGCTTCAGGGTGTCTGGATTGCTGGTCCAGAGGTCTTGTAATTCTTCATCGCTCCATCCGATGTGCTCCATTTTCACCGTGAACTTGGACCTCCTGAGTTTGGGGAGGATCTCATCCTTGATGACCTCAAACGCAGCAGAGAGGTTCTTGATTTCCTGCTCACGCACCACCGGGTCGGAATGCATGCTCAGAACCCTTAGGATCATTTCTTTATCCTGAATATCGGATTCTTCCATCAATTTTTTGAACCCTTCCCAGTCCTCCGGTGTCGTCATCATGCTGATCAGCTCATCGGCCACCTCGACGTTCGTCTTTTTCAGCTGTCCGGACAAATACCGGTCCGCTGAATTTTTACGCTTGGCTGCCAGATCCGTGTTGAAGTCAACAGGTCCGTCAGGCGAAGCATAAGCGGAAATCTCCAGTCCCTTCAGCTCCAGGCGTTCATTCTCCTTGGTGTTCTTGAGGACATCGTTCATCTTTTTCACATCATCTTTTCTGATCTCTGAAGTACGCACATCTGCCCTGTTGATCACATACTGAATGTCGGTCTCATAAGATTCGGGAATGATCCTTTCAAATTTATCGCTGAACATCAAAACTTTCGGGTCCACGCTGACCAGCTGCGGAGTGGTGATGATGCCATCTGCCAGCTTCACATCCCCGATCTGTGCGGTTTTGCCTTTCATCTGAGCGCTCACATCAAAATAGAGCTCAGACCGCATCATCTCATCTTCATATTCAAATTTGTTTGAAATACTGGCCTTCCCGCCGTTGTCATAGCTGATCACCTTGTTGTTTTCCGTCACATCCTCTCCCTGGAGTACGAGGGAATTCAATTCCTTTTCACCGCCTGTGTATCTCAGGACGGGGGTAAGGG
>JAXGMU010000094.1:0-12600 GCA_040768485.1 Bacteroidales bacterium | reverse complement strand
CTGGAGGATCTCGGATGGGCCATGGAAGTATACCGAGGTCGACCTGCCCGAAGTCATCCAGGTGAAAAGGGAGGTGCTCGGGGAAGATCCGGGGTATGAAATGATCGGGTGCTCGGTGCTGGATGATGACTGGATCGAACAGGTCTCAGGGCGGCAGAAAAAAAACGTGCTGTTCCTTGCCGAGGGACTGCTCATGTATCTTCAGGAAGCAGATGCCATCGGCCTGATCAAGAAACTTGCCGGGACCTTTACCGCTTCGCAGCTGGTGTTTGAGATCATCCACAGGAAATATACGAAGGGATTCAGAAAAAGGCTCGTTGAATCAAAAATCAAAGGCGCATCGGGGACCATGGCGGGTGAATCATATCGCTTCGGCCTGGGAAATGCCAGGGAAATTGAAAGCTACGCGGGGAACATCCATGTGGTGGATGAATGGTCCTATTTTGAAGATACTGACATCAAACCAGGATTCCTCAGAATCATGAGACACTTCAGATCGTTTGCCAGGACCCAGTGGACCATCAGTGCCCTGATTGAATAATTCTCCAAAAATGTCTTAAATTGGTTACTGATTAACAGTGGTTCAACGGGCCACCCAAAAATCTGAAAAAATGGAAATCATTGGAGCACTCATTACAGGAGTCCTGGCCGGATGGCTGGGAAGCCTGGTTTACAAGGGAAGCGGACTGGGTTTCATCGGGAACATGGTTGTCGGGCTCCTGGGAAGTTTCGTGGGCTTCTGGCTTTTCGGCAAGCTGGGCGTCAGTCTCGGCACCGGATGGATCAGCGCCATCCTTACAGGAGCGATCGGCGCGATCATTATTCTCTTCCTGCTCAATCTGATATTCAAGAAGAAAAAGTGAACCCTGGTTCCCCTGATTTACAAATTCGGGGGCAGTTTTCCATTTGACAAGGCCGGTCCTGTTTCTCCATAAAACAGTTGCTACCGGTTCATTCCATGCTGATGAAAAAATAACAGATGAAACGCCTCGTATTCCTATTCTCCCCGACTCTTTGCCTCCTACTGCTCATGGCTTTTACAGCCAGATCACAGACCATCAGCACACCCAATGGATTTCAGATCCGGACCGGAGTGAACCTGGCCATGTGGCTTTCTCAATCTGAGAAAAGGGGAATTGAACGGGAGCAATACATCACGGAAAAAGATATTGATCTTATCGCGGAAATGGGTTTCGACCATGTCCGGCTGCCTGTGGACGAAGTTCAGCTTTGGGATGAGGACCTGAGCCCCAACCCGGAGGCCTTCGAACTGATGCACCGTGCCATCAGGTGGTCCCTGGACAACGACCTGCGGGTGATTGTGGACCTGCACATCATCCGGTCACACTACTTCAATGCGGAATCCAATCCGCTGTGGACAGATCCGCTGGAGCAGGAAAAACTGGTCCTCATGTGGAAGCAGCTTTCCGACGAATTGCGGCAGTATCCCCTCAGTTACGTGGCGTATGAATTATTGAATGAAGCGGTAGCAGAGGACCATGACGACTGGAACAAATTGATTGCCAAGCTTGTAAAATCCATCAGGGAGACAGAGCCCGCAAGGACGATCGTGATCGGATCGAACCTTTGGCAGGGAACCGAAACTTTCCCCGCCCTGAAGGTTCCGCAGAACGATCCGAATATCATCCTCAGCTTTCATTATTACCGTCCTTTCGGTCTGACACATTACAAAGCCCCCTGGACCCAGTTATATGGTTACGAAGGACCTGTGCATTATCCCGGTGAGGTGGTAACCAAAAAGGATCAAACGGCCCATTCCGAAGAATTTTTCAGGGATATCCAATGGGCCATCGGCTACTGGGATAAAGAAAGGATACAGGAAGAGATCGGGATTGCGATCCAGGTGTCCAGGGAACTGGGCCTGCCCCTCTACTGCGGCGAATTCAGCGTATACCATGCCGCTCCCGTGGAAGATGCGCTCAGGTGGTACCGGGATGTGACCGCTGTTTTCAGGGAAAACAACATTGCATTCTGTCACTGGGAGTACAAATACAGGGATGGTTTCCCAATCGTGAACGAGGACCTTGAACCGTTGCAACCGCTGGTGGAAATCCTCACGGAATAGGGTGAAGCAATGAAGTTCTATCTGTTTTCTATGATCGCGTTCCTGTGTCTTTTCACACGGGCGTGCGGAGACAAAGAATCAAATGATGATCACAAATGGTCATTGGCAGGTCCCGGATACGATACCGCTTCCATCAATTTATTGAATCAATACGCCATCCAGCTGGTCCAGAAAAATCCTGACAGCGCCCTGTTTTACCTGAATAAGACACTTCGACAATCGGATTCACTCAATTACATGTACGGAACAGGAAGGGCTACCTACTTCATCGGTCTGGCCTACTTCTATAAATACCAGTATGACACAGCGTTGTTCCTTCATCAGAAAGCCTACAGGATCTTCGAAGAAATGAACAACAAAAAAGGAATGGCCCAGGCGCTATACAGCATGAGTTATGATTACAGCCTGAAACAAAACATTGAACGATCAAAGGATTGCATGGAAAATGCCCGAACCATGCTGGAAGAGATGGACGATTACACAAGTGTATATGACTGCATTGAAGGCCTTATCTTCCTTCATAAGCAATTGCACCATGACATGGAGGTTGATTCCCTGATCAGGGAACTGGTCTACGTGGCTGATAGAACCGGGGATAAGAAACGGATGGCAAACAGTTATTACACCCTGGGCAATCATTATTTTGACCAGGCTTATCTTCAACTTGCCATCGAAGCTTTTTACAGGGCTCTCAAAATTGCAGAAGAATCCGGTGATCCTGCCGAGATGGCCAATGTACTGGGAAGCATAGGCCTTACGAATTTGTATTTGCAGGAATACCAGACCGCCATTGAGTATTATTTGAAACAGGAAACCATCCTCAAAGATCTCAACGATAATTATCAATTAAGCAATACCTATACCGGATTGGGTGAAGCCTGTAATGCGCTGAAAAAATATCGGGAAGGATTGGAATATCATCTGGAAGCACTGCGGTTAAGGCAGGAGATGAATTATGAAATCGCCATCAGCAATTCCCTTCATAACATAGGCCTCACATACTTTCTGATGGAAGACGGCACGGATCTGGCTCTGAAATACGTGAATGAGTCCCTCGAGATCAACAGCCGTATCCATAATTATAACGGACTGGCAAAAAACTACATGGTCCTGGGAAAAATCCATGCACAGAAAAAGGATCATACAACTGCGATTAAATTGCTGGAGCAGGCACTGTCGCTGGCACAGGAGTATAACTACCCGGATGTTGTCATGGAAAGCTCGGCTTCGTTGAGCGACCTGTATGCCCGGGAAAAGAACTATGAAAAAGCGTTTGCCAGCATTCTCAAAAAAAATCAGATCAGCGACAGCATTGTCAGCGGAGAAAACTTCAAACGCATCACACAGCTTGAGATGCAGAACGCTTTTGACAAGGAACAGAATGAAATCGAGGTCGGTTACCAGCAGGAAAAGCTCAGGTATGAAGCAGAGCTCAGGAAAAACAAAATCATCCGGAATTTTATCCTCTTAACGGCAACCATGCTCATCGTGTTCGGTATATTCCTCTATTTTAATTACCGGAAATCCCGCAGAGCCGAAAAGGAGAAGGAAATCCTGCTAAAGGAGATCCATCACCGGGTAAAAAACAACCTGATGGTGATCAGCAGCCTGCTCAACCTGCAATCGGGCACCATCACCGATGAGGGCACCAGATCGGCAGTGAAGGAAAGTCAGAACAGGGTAAAATCCATGGCACTCATCCATCAGATGCTCTACCAGTCAGGCACATTCAACAGGATCGACTTCGCTAAATATCTGGAGCAGCTCATGGCATCCCTGGAAAGCACATACATCGCCCAGGGCAAGAATATCCAGTACGTCATCAGGACGGACGATATTCAACTGGATATTGATACTGCCATTCCCCTGGGACTGATCACCAACGAACTGGCAACCAATGCATACAAATACGCGTTTGCTGACAGTTCCACCGGCAGGATCGAAGTTGATTTCAATCATATCACTGACCATAAATACAGGCTCCGGGTATCTGATAACGGAATCGGCTTGCCAGAGGGATTTAACGTGGACCGCTCCGCCACACTCGGATTGAAGCTGGTGAAAATTCTGTCCAGGCAATTAAAAGCAAAACTTGAATACACTGTCAGGAACGGTACCGAATTTAACATTGAATTCTCGGAAGAATCATAGCCGGATATGAGCTCTATAAACATACTTATCGTCGAGGACGAACTGATTATCGCAGAGGACATGAAGGGTATGCTTCAGGAAACCGGTTACCAGGTCATCGGCATTGCCACCGATAATCGTGAAGCGAAGGAGATACTCACAGGCGATGTGCCGGATATTGCTCTAATCGATATCAACCTGAGCGGTGGCGATGACGGAATCTTACTGGCCAGGTTCATCAGGGAACAATACGACATTCCCATCGTTTTTATCACTTCACTGTCTGACAGGAAGACAGTTGACAGGGCTAAGCAGGTACGACCCGAAGGATATATCGTCAAACCCTTTGTGAAGGAAGACCTCTATACATCCATAGAGATCGCCATATTCAATCATAGCGGAGCTGCGAAATCCTCCCCAATCGGGGAAAGGGATATCAGAGAGAATGTGGTTCTCGGGGACAGCATATTTATCCGCACAGATTATAAGCTGGTAAAGATACGGTTTGATGATCTGATATGGATCACATCGGAATTGAATTACCTCGAACTTCACTGCCGGGAAAACAAATACCTGGTCCGTTCCACCATGAGGGAATTTGTTGATAGCCTTCCCGGGGATCTTTTTCTGCAGGTCCATAAATCATACTGTGTCAATCTTAAACACATATCCGCCATCGATCACCGCCACATCTGGCTGGAGAAAGTCCAGGTCCCCATCGGCAGATCCTACCTAGAAACGGTTCAGAAAACACTGAACCTGGAATTGTAGAAGTCTCCCTATGAACGGGTCCTGAGGTTTTCCCTTTTCATCCCTGCATTCCTGCAGTTCATCCCGGCGCCATGCGGTTGGGCACAAATATTTGCCGAGGGGGTCTTCTGTGGAATATCTTGGATTACAGACATCCGCAAATAATGAAAATCAGTCTTCCTGCCATGAAAGCACAATCCTTATATGCCATGCTGGTTATCCTGGCACTCCTCCATGCTGAGCGGACCCTTTATGGACAGAATTCGGGAACATACAACCTGCAGATCCAGGCTGATACCTATGTGAGTGAATCGAATCCTTCTGCCAATTTTGGAGGTTCAGTGGACCTGGTTGCGGGCAGGGACTGGGAATTCGGCTACGGGTACCGGATCTATATGAAATTCGATCATTCACCCTTACCCCCTGATGCTGAAGTATTATCGGCGCAACTGAATATGTACATGGGCTACTCTACAAATGACAACTTTCAACTGGCTGTCCGGAAAGTCACTGCAGAATGGGATGAAACCAGTCTGAACTGGAAAGACCAGCCCGGATTTACACACCTGATTTCTATCGGCACCAAGACCATTGACAGTGAACCCGGGTGGAAAAGCTTTGATATACAGGAAACGGTCAGGCAATGGATTGCAGGAGAAACCAGTAACGAAGGGATCGCACTGATGGCCCAGAACGAATCCGGTGATCTGGGGGAATGCAGGTTCTACAGCAGGGAGACGGGTGGATGCAAACCTTATATACAGGTGGTATACCTGACTGATTCCATTGTGCCCGATTCCCCGGAGGCACCCCTGTGCAACACGACCGGTGACGACACCCCGCCCGAACTTGAACTCACTTTTTCGAAAAACCAAGTTGAACTGGGAAGTTCAGTATATGTGACCGCAACAGGAACTGACAGTGAGGGGATCCACATGGTCCAGCTGTACCGTGGCAGCACACTGCTTCATTCAAGAACCGATGAATATTCATGGAACTCCTTGACGACGGGAGCAATCGTATGGCCTGAGGAAGCCGGTCCGGTGATGTTCTTTGCAGTGGCCTATAACGACAGGATGCAATGCACGAGGGTGTCAAAAAGAATCCTGGTGCAGGTTGACGGGGAAGCACCTTCCGTTACGCTGCACCATGTTCCCCTGCATCCCCTGATAGGTGAAAATGTGACTTTCCACGCATCGGCGCAGGATCCCTCGGGCATTGCGAATCTTTCAATCGAGGTGAACGGCGCCAGGCATTTCCTTGACATCACCGCGGGGGAGACATCAGTAAACGGCCAACTTCAGATCGGTGATGCGGATATTTTTTACGATCCTGCCTCCACGCGTATGGTGACCTATGCTGCCACTTCCTATGACAGGGAGGGGAACCATACGACATTCGGTCCGCACACAGTGGTCTTCGGTGAGGGAAGTGGTGTGGATACCGATCAAGATGGCCTTGAAGATGAGATCGAGGACATACTGGGTACCGATCCGGAATCATGTGATACGGACGGGGACGGACTTTTTGATTCCTGGGAGGTCTTTGGTGTCGACCGGGACAATGATGGTGATATTGATCTAGATCTGCCCGGGTATGGAACAACCCCCCACCAAAAAGACCTGTTTATTGAAATGGACTGGATGGAGGACGCCAGTCACAGCCATAAGCCTCATCCATGGACCGTACAGACGGCCATCAACCTGTTCATGTGCTACGGCATCAGGCTGCATGTGGATGCCGGGTCCATTGGAGGCGGAAATGCTGTGCCGCATACCCAGAATATGGGTGAAGGTGAGGACAAGCTCAATTATTTGCTGACGACCAAACTTGCCAACTGCGATCCGGCCCGTTTCGGGATATTCCGCTATGCGTTGTACGGTCATGGATGGGGACAGTACTTCGGGACGGGGAACATGACCCTTCGATCGGATCCTCCCAATACGGAGAACAACTATGACGAACCTTATTTCCAGGCAAGGCAGCTCATCCATGAAATCGGGCATTCCCTGGCCCTGGGGCACGGCGGGCAGTCGCATACCGAAATGAGCGAAGCGTATTCACTTGACCGGCAATGTTACCTGGAGAGAAATGATGTGGCCAGCTGGATCAACACCAATTACAAGCCAAACTACCTCAGTATCATGAATTATTTATACGAAGGAAAGAACGGCTTGAAAGCCCGCACTTCCGGTGGAGATGACATCATGATCCTGGGATTCAGTCAGAATCCCGACGGGATGAATGATCTGGATGAAAATCATTTGAATGAATCCGCTGGTTTTGAATACCCGTTATCCTGGGGAATGTATACCTGGAGAAGACAGGGTGAAACATTGCACAAGGTGAATGACTGGTTTGAGGGAACCTACTATATGCTTGATGTGAAGGAATGGGCTGTTGACGCTAAGGGTTTCTATGAACCTAATACGTCGGAATGGATACTGGCAGATGGTAGACCGATTGACTGGGATCAAGATGGCAATGCCTCAGAAACGGATGTTTCAGCTGATATCAACATGAATGGTGGGATGTCCCGGCTGACATCCGCAAACGATGTGGACAAATTCGTGCTGCAGATCCGCTCGAGTCACCGGGACCGGTTTCTGGCCAACGAAAATTCACTGGTCGATTGCATCGTCACGACCGAGATCTGTGACGGAACGGATAATGACAATGACGGGATGATCGATGAGGGTTTTCCTGACCTTGACCGGGACGGTGTGGCCGATTTCATCGACAATGCTCTGAATGCCTACAACCCAAAACAGGTGGATATCAACCAGAATTTCATCGGGGACTATGTGGAGATCCCCCTGGCAAAGGCAACCAATCTGAAGGGCAGTTTCGACAGGCAGAAAATCAACGCAAATCTATCCTGGAAAGCCCCCTACCCGGCTCCCGCATTGCTCGGCTTCAATGTATACCGGAAAGACCGCTCCGGAACGTTTAAAAGAGTGGGTATCTCATATCCCACCACGCTTTACGAAAATTATGTGGATCCGGGTCCTTTTACACTGGAGGTCCAGGATACGGTCACCTATTATGTCAGGCCGGTCAACCTCTACCGGATGGAGGGCAGGCGCTCTGATTACCTGACACTTTATCCATCCATTCAGACCACTGATGCAGACAATTCGCACCTGTTGGAGAATTCGGTCAAATGTTTTCCGAATCCCTTTACGGAACACACCCGTGTAGCGTACACCCTGCCGGAGAGCGGAGCTGTCTCGGTAACCGTGTACAACCTGTTGGGCGAGGTAGTCAGTACCCTGGTTGATGAATGGCAGCCGGCAGGCCCTCATGCGGTTGAATGGGACGGCACCGGAAATTCAGGTGAAAGGTTACCGGTGGGATGCTATATCTGCAGGATCAGGTCATCATGTGCCATACATTCATTCCGAATTGTCCTAAGCAATTGATTCACAATAGAATTTAGAAATGATCCATGGTTGTTTAAAACTTCAAACATGAAACAAATAGTCATCATAGCCTTCATCATCGGATCCGGCATATCAGTTGCATACAACCAGGTCCCGGTATCTGATTCGCTTGCACTTGTGGCGCTTTTTAACAGTACGAACGGGGATAGCTGGACAGCAAATACCAACTGGCTGCAACCGGGACAACCGGTTTCCACATGGTATGGCATCAGGGTTCGTAGCGACACCGTGAAAGAAATTCATCTCGACCGGAATAATCTGACAGGCACACTGCCGGATGAAATCGGGGATTTGACCGGCCTGAAAATTCTGGAATTGTATGCCAACCAGATCTCAGGGGAGATCCCTTCGACGATCGGAAATCTTACCGGGCTGACCTGGTTATCACTAAGAGGCAATCAGCTGATTGGAACCATTCCTCCGGAAACAGGGAACCTGATAAACCTTGAGCATCTGTACCTGTTCGAGAACCAGCTGGAAGGATCGATCCCTGCAGAAATCGGGAACCTGGTCAAATTGAAATATTTGCTCTTACAGAATAATATGCTTACAGGTCCCATACCCGATGAGATTTGTAACCTGACAGGGCTCAATTACCTAAGTATGAATTATAACCAGCTTTCCGATTCCATCCCCGCCTGTATCGGGAATCTTACCGGACTGATTGATCTGAGCCTGGATAACAATCAGCTGACAGGAAGTATCCCTACAGGGATTGGTAATCTGACCGGTCTTTCCACACTGAATTTGTCCAATAATCAACTGATGGGTTCCATTCCCGCGGAAATCGGGAAATTGACCAAATTAGGATGGCTTGGCCTGGCAAGGAACCAGCTGACCGGGCCAATCCCACCCGAGATCGGTGAATTGGTACACATAACCTATCTGGCACTTACCAGGAACAAGCTTACGGGACCCATTCCGGCTGAATTGTGCAACCTGACGATACTGCACACGCTTTTTTTATATGGTAATCAACTGGACGGGAGCATCCCTGCTGAAATAGGAAACCTGAGAGAATTAAGATTCCTGTACCTGAGAAGTAATAAGCTGTCAGGCGAAATCCCGGCTGAAATTGGCAACCTTGACAGCCTTGAAATTCTCTCGCTGGAAAGCAACGAACTTGCTGGAAACATCCCCTCCGCAATTGGCAATCTGAAGAAGTTACGGGAACTGACGCTTATGAATAATCAGATAAGTGGCAACATACCGCCCGAGATCGGCGGTTTAACCCAATTATCATTGATCGATCTAACGAACAACAAACTGGAAGGACCTGTTCCTGAAAAGATAAGGGACCTGCCTGTTCTGACTACGCTGAGGTTACAGGATAATTACTTCAACTTCCATGACCTGGAACCTCTGACAGGACTGGCCATAGAATCATTTATATATCATCCGCAGGGTCCGGTTCCACTTGCTACCCACCAGGTAAACAGCATTTCGGGGAGTGATCTTCAGATGGATATTACAGGGCTGACCCATGCTGATTGCTACGCTTTGGGCAATCAATATCAGTGGTGGAAAGGAAGATCATCAATCACATCATACGCAGATTCGCCGGTGTTAACCCTGCCCGGCCTGGATATTACCGACGAAGGCCCGTATTTCTGTACCATGATCAATCCCGGTTTTCCTGACCTGACACTTATCACGGATACCATATTACTGGTCATCGATGGTCCTATCAACATCATACTAACACCCGATACTATTGACGAGCATTCGGCTCCGGGCACACTAGTGGGCATCCTGGCTGCTGAGGATCCTGACCAGGAATCCGGACACTGCTTTTCATTTGCCGTCGGGGACGGTATGAACGACGCGGACAATGATTCCTTTCTGATTCACAGTGACAGTGTATTTATTCTTACCACCCCGGATTACGAGAACCGCCAGGAATATTATGTCTTTGTCAGGGCAACCGATTTTGATTCAAAGACATTTGAAAAAGCACTGATCATCGGTGTAAATGATCTGCAGGAATCCGAGCCTACCGGGATGAAGAAACCGGAGGCAATGAAATTTACAGCAAAGGTCTACCCGAATCCCGCATCGGAATATGTGATCCTGGAATATGAACCGGATGAAGAAGGCAACCTCTCCGCATCGTTGTTTGATCTGCACGGGCGTCTCCTGCAATTATTCATTTCACAGATGCCAGTGACAGCAGGCAGGCATCATTTACATTTTGTGCTGGATCGCGGCATCCCTGCGGGCAACTACATGCTGATGATCCTCCATAGTGCGGGCAGACAGTGCATCCCGCTTATTAAATATGAACAATAAGGCATACAACCATGAAAAACTTTTTAACCACCATCACCTTCCTGGTTACCGGCATGATCCTTACGGCCCAGGAACCGGGAGACCTGTACATTGATTTTGGGACCATCGGTATTTACAAGGAAAGATGGGCCGGGACGATCACTGAAGCCAATGATATCGGTATTCTGCAGGACGGGAGCCTGGTACTTACGGGGTATCTGGAAACCACCATCGAGGAGGAAGAACACATCCTGGCGTTGAAGCTGGATGATCAGGGCCTTCCAGTGGAGTTTGGAAATTCTGTATACGGATTTGAATACTCTTTTACGGGGGATGAAAAGGCTTATGCGGTCCAGATTCTTCCCGATGATAAAATATTGATTGCCGGATATTATTACACGGAGGGTCATTACCACCCGTTTGCCATCAGGTTGATATCCGACGGCCAACCGGACGAGGAATTTGGTGATCACGGGGTATTCAATGGGGAAGTATACAATATGGACGTGATGGATATGGATATATACCAGACCGGAGATTCCTATTGTATTGTACTCTGCGGACAGAGCGGAGACAATACAGGAAGGATGCTGGTATTGAGTGAAGAGGGGGAGGTGGATCATGCATTCGGTGATCACGGGATCGTTGACCTGGATACGGAAGGGGAAGGTACCTTCACCCGGATCGATATTGACAGCGAAAACGATTGCCTGTACGCCTGCGCATACTACAGTGAAGGAGCGGTTATAACCAAGTACCACCTGCCTGACGGGGAGCTTTGCCCTGATTTCGGGGATGATGGAATTCTTATCTACGGAATGTCTGAAGGTTTCTCCGGAAAAGTGAACACAATCATCCATGACACTGAAAACAACCGCATTGTATTGTTTGGGGAGTACAACCATGTGGACGGGGATAAAGATATTTTTGCCTACTGTCTGAATGGAGATGATGGCAGTCCTGATCCTGCCTTCGGTGTTGCGGGCCTGTCCACCCTGCGAAGTGCCACCTCGAAGGATTATCTCAGTGCGGCCGTCAGGCAGTCCGACGGCAAGTATTATATCGGAGGGTATACCAATGTGGGTGGCGACTATGACTTTTTTCTGGGAAGGATCACGCCCAGCGGATTTGCTGACAATACATTCGGGACCAATGGCCTGGTGCTGACCGATATCGAGCCCCGTGATTTTATTAATGCACTTGCGTTAAGCCCGGAAGAAGATATACTCTATGCAGCCGGAATGACCGAGGAAACCCCGGGTGATGATGCCCTGATGGTAGCTGCCTATCATACAGGATACCATACGGCCACAAACATTGAATTGAGTAATGAAACCGGCCTTTCCACCCTATTATTTCCCAATCCGTCCTTGGAGAAGGTGACCATTGAGACCAGCAGGGCAGGTAACCATCGCATACAGGTTTTCGACCTGGCCGGGAACGAAGTCTTCAGCAGAAATTTTTCCGGCGACCGGCATGTGCTTGACATACAACAACTCCGGAGCTCGGTATATCTGGTTCAAATAACCACCTCCGGTGCACAGGTCAGCACCTTCAAGCTGGTCAAGTATTGATGTTTTTCCAAAATCAAATCTCGGATCTCATGAAGCAAATACCATTTATTTACCTGCTCTGTATGATCAGCATACCTGTTCTGCCGCAGGACCCGGGCGACCTGTATATGCCCTTCGGCCAGGACGGAGTCTACACTGCTGCAAAGGAAGATACTTCCTCATCCTTCAGTGTGGCAGGAGTGCTTTCCGATGGAAGCCTGATTGCATCAGGAACGTATTATGTTCTCGGTTCCGGAGTTACAAACGTAGCTGTATTAAAACTGAATAACCAGGGCGATGTGATGCCCTTCGGTAATTCTGCCAATGGCTTTGAATATCAACTTTCTGAAGACAATATCGTCTCTGCGCT
>JAXGMU010000093.1:0-12672 GCA_040768485.1 Bacteroidales bacterium | reverse complement strand
CGGGGGTAAATCCGGAGAATTGCATGGCGATGTTCAGAGAAGTTCGCAAGCATGGCCAGTATCAATAAGGACATTTCAGAGGCAATCGTAAGCGAATCCGGTGTTCAGTCAGCAATGGTCGATGTCTATACCCCGGGTGCTACCGCAGGGATCATGGTTGAATTCGTTTGAATGTACCCTCTGTTTTCATCAAAAAAAGTAAACTTTAGTAAACCAAATAAAGTTGACCGTAACAGTGAGCTATTACAAGCATCTTACTTTGACGAAAAAGCTATATCTTTGATTTCATGAATTCTATATCTGATATTAAGACGACTTTGGGTAATCACCGGAATCTGTTGTTTCAAGAGTATCCCATAAAATCATTGGCGATTTTTGGATCATACTCCCGAGGAGAGAATACCGATGATAGTGATTTGGATATACTCGTGGAATTCAATGACAAGATAGGAATACGTTTTATAGATCTTGCAGATGAAATCGAATCCATTGTAGGCTTGAAAGTGGATCTTGTTTCGAAAAATGGTATCAAAAAAGGGTATTTATCAGCAATCGATCCTGATTTAATCTATGTCTGAAAGAGATTCATTATTACTTATCGAAGATATATTGGAATCAGCGCAAAGGATAAAGCGCTGTACCAATGAGTTTGATTTTGAGTCTTTCCTCGCAGATGAAAAGACAGTTGACCCAGCAGTGCGGAATTTTGAGATTACAGGTGAAGCAACCAACCGTCTCGGTCAGGATTTCAGAAATTCCCATCCCGAGTTTGAATGGAACCGGATTCGTGGACTCCGGAACCGGATCGTACACGAATACTTTGGAATTGACTACAGGATAGTCTGGACCATCATCGAGTCTTATCTGGATGATTTGATTGAAAGTCTGTCATCGATTATGAATACTTTCGGAACTTCACCGGATACTAAATAAATGCAACAAACCATCCAAATATCAACCCCCGCCCACAACGGGCTTTACGATATCACCCGGCAGGTGGAGGCAATCGTAATCGAATCCGGCGTGAAGACCGGCATGGTCAATGTCTATGCCCAGGGCGCCACGGCAGGGATAATGATCCAGGAGAACTGGGATGAATCGGTCCAGACCGATGTGATCAATCTGCTGAAAAAATTGATCCCTTCCGGAATCTGGGAGCATGATCAGCAGGATAACAACGGGGATGCGCACCTCAAGGCGGGGATCGTGGGGCCCCAGGAAACCATCCCCATTGTGGACGGGAAAATGGGATTGTCCACCTGGCAGAATATTTTCTTCTGTGAGTTTGACGGACCGCGGAGCGTACGGAATATCATGGTTACGGTCATGGGAGCGGGAACATCGGGATCGTGAAAAACAACATGGGCACAGTTTTGTTATCCTCTTAAATGAGGCAATGAACAGATCGCTGAAAGTTGAAAAATCCATTACCCTTCATGCAGAGCCGGAAAAGGTCTGGTTCGCACTGACGGATCAGGATACCGTTAAAAAGTACTTTTTCGGTACAGAAGCTGTTTCTGACTGGAAAGTTGGAAGCGACCTGGTATTCCGGGGCACCATTGAGGGGAAATCTTACGAGGACAAAGGACACATCCTCGCTGCTGAACCAGGTAAATATCTCAAATACGATTACTGGAGTGCATTCTCAGGACTTGAAGATGTGCCTGGGAATTACAGCCATGTGACCTATACCCTGGAAGACGCAGGAGGAAAGACCAAACTTACCCTGAGCCAGGTCGGATTTGCAGGGGAAGAGGCCAAAAACCATGCAGAGAACGGTTGGGACATGGTTCTGAAAGGCCTGAAAGAATTGCTTGAGGAGGGATCAGATCCGGTCGGTTAACTGAAGCTCCTCGATGCCGGTGACCCCCGCCAGGGATTCCAGCAGGTCGCTGTTCATCCTTCCGCGGACATGGACCAGCACGTTTTCGTCTCCCCCGACCAGTACGATCAGGTCCCTGATCCTGCCGTTCTTTTCCCGTGCGGCGATCACCACATCTTCGTCACCGTCATGTACCTCCATCAGTAAATGATACCCGTTGGTCATGCGGTCCACATTCACCTCCCTGGTGAAATTAACATCCCCGAAGCGTGTGTTATCTTCGATGGTAAGAACGGTAACCGATCGCAGAGACCTGACCAGCTCCCTTTCTTCAGGGTCCAGATCGGCAATGGCACCGGCGATCCGGAGCAAAAACCCCGGGATGCGGAGGGAAACCACACCCTGTTCGCCTTTGTAGGTATAATAAAGCCTGTCGAGCCCTGTAGGTTGAGAGAGCAGGGTGGCACAGAGCGCTGCAAGGATTGTGATCAGGAGTATCTTTTTCATGGTTGTTCAGCTTTGGGATTCTACCCATAAGACGAACAACCTGTAAGGATGTTACAGGAGAACGCTGCAGAAGGATCATTCTTTTTCCGAAAGCGGGTCTTTCTCAATGAAGGCCAGGTTGCTTTTCAGCTTGCTGTAGCCTGCCCGCCGGACAGCCGAACCGGAAAAAAGCCTGTCATATCTGCTCCGGTTCAGGCCATACCACTCCTCCCGGGTCATCTCCAGGAGACCGGCAACAGGTTCAAAAGCAGGTTCATCATGCGCCGGGGCTTTCCGGTTCCAGGGACAGACATCCTGGCAGATGTCGCATCCGAAAACCCGGCTGGCAAACTTTCCAGTCAGTTCACCGGGGATCTGCCCCCGGTTTTCAATGGTCTGGAAGGAGATACAACGGCTGGAATCGATGGCCCTCTCCGGCAGGATCGCACCGGTTGGACAGGCATCCACGCAGCGGGTGCAGCTTCCGCAGAGGTCCTTTACAGGAACCCGGTCATATTCCAGTTCCAGGTCCAGGATGATCTCCCCGATAAAGATGAATGAACCTGCATGTCTTGAGATCAGGCAGGAATTTCTGCCGATCCAGCCCAGTCCCGCTTCCCGGGCCCATGCCCGCTCCAGGACAGGGGCGGAGTCCACAAAGATCCTTCCCCTTGCCTCACCGACCTCCCTTACGATAAAATCGAACAACCGATTCATCTTCCCTTTCATGACTATGTGATAGTCCTTCCCGTATGCATACCTGGAAAGCACAGGTGCGTTTGGGTCAAGTTGCTTTTTGCCGGTATTATAGTTATACAGCAGGGAGATGACGCTTCTGGCTCCTTCTACCAGCAGGGTGGGATCGGTACGTTTCCGGAAATGGTTGGCCATGTATCCCATGCCGGCGTGGTAGCCCCGGCTGAGCCAGGTATGCAAACGCTCCGCATCACCGGAAAGTGCTTCCGCCCTGGAAAACCCACAATCGGTAAATCCCAGCCGGATCGCTTCTTCCCGGATCGCCTGTGTCCGTTTTTGGATGGAATTGATAGCGAAGATCTATTCAGGTTGAATCGCAAATCTAATCAAAGAAGGGAATTCTCCCAATTCTCTTCCTGCACCCTACCTAACTCCTACCCCCCTAACTCCTAACGACTCTCGACTTTCGACTTTCGACTCCCGACTTTCGACTCCCGACTAACTCACATTAGTCCAAGTTCCAGCTTCGCCTCTTCGCTCAGCATCGATTTATCCCAGGGCGGGTCGAACACCAGGTTGATGTGGACCTCCTCCACCTCGTCAATGGCTTCCACAGCGTTCTCCACATCCATGAGCAGCATGTCCACCACCGGGCAGTTTGGAGCGGTCAGCGTCATGGTGATCCGGGCCTCCTTCTTTTCTGTATATTCGATCTCGTAGATCAGCCCCAGGTCATAAATATTCACCGGAATCTCCGGATCATACACTTTTTTCAGCGCCTCTGCAATTTTTCCTTCTATCTCCAGGAAGTCCGTCGATTCACTCATCTTTTCCGGTTTTTTGGTCTGCCTTTGCCTGATAGGCCAGCGCATATGTGCGCATTTTCTTCACCATGGCGAGCAGTCCGTTGGAGCGGGTCGGGGAGAGGTTCTGGTGAAGCCCGATCTGCTCAATGAAAAACAGATCGTCCTCCAGGATCTCCGCCGGCGTGCGTCCGCTCATCACCCGGACCAGCAATGCCACAATCCCTTTCACGATGACCGCGTCGCTGTCGGCCCTGAACTCGATTTTCCCGTCCTTCAGCTCTGCGTGGAGCCAGACCCTCGACTGGCACCCCCTGATCAGGTACTCGTCTGTCCTGTACTCGGGGGCCAGTTCGGGGAGCCCGTTCCCCAGTTCAATGAGGTAATTGTACTTGTCGAGCCAGTCCTCAAAAACAGAGAACTCATCCACAATATCCCGCTGTGTTTCGTGCAGTGTCATTTCACAGGTAAAACAATGATTGGACGGACTTTGTTGTGTTTTGGTTCAGGAAAGCATCTGAATGGTTTTTTCCAGCCCCTCCGCAAAACGGGACACCTCTTCTTCCGTGTTATAGAATACCAGGGATGCCCTGATGGTCCCGGCGATCCCGAAATGATCCATCACGGGCTGGGTGCAGTGTGTCCCGGTACGTACCGCGATTCCCATTTTATCAAGGATCATCCCTGCATCGTAGGGATGGATCTGATCCAGGAGAAAGGAGAATACGGAGATTCGTTCTTTTGGCTTTCCGTAAAGGGTCAGCCCGGGAATGCCTTCCAGCTGTTCCGTCATCAGGCGGACCAGGTGTGCTTCATGCTCTTTGATCTCTCCGATCCCAATTGATTGCACATACCCCAGCGCCGCGCCCAGGCCGATGGCTCCCGTGTAATTGGTCGTCCCGGCTTCGAATTTGAACGGCAGGGCGTTATAGGTGGTTCCTTCAAAGGTGACCCGGTCCACCATATCCCCTCCGCCCTGATAGGGAGGAAGCTCCTCCAGCCATTTCTCCTTTCCATACAATACTCCCGATCCGGTGGGACCGAAGATCTTGTGGGCGGAAAAAACATAAAAATCACAATCCAGGTCCTGTACATCCACCTCCCCGTGCTGTACCATCTGGGCACCGTCCACCAGGACCGGGATGTCACGGGCATGCGCCCTTCGGATGATCTCTTTCACGGGATTCACCGTGCCCAGGGAGTTGGAAGCATGCACCACGGCCAGGATCCTGGTTTTCTCCGTCATCAGATCATCCAGTGAATCCAGTACCAGTTCTCCCCGGTCGTCCATGGGGATCACCTTCAGCAGGGCACCTTTTCTTTCGCACATCATCTGCCAGGGCACCAGGTTGGAGTGGTGCTCCATTTCGGTGATCAGGACCTCATCGCCCGGTCTGACATATTTTTCCCCGAAGGAGAAGGCCACCCCGTTGATCGATCCGGTGGCCCCGCTGGTGAAGATGATCTCGCTGGTGGATGCAGCATTGATGAATGCCCGCACGGACTCCCTCGCCTGTTCATACCTTTCGGTCATCCGGTCGCTCAGGTAATGAAGCCCTCGATGAATGGAACTGTTCCAGAACTCCTGTATTTCGCTGACGGTCCGGATCACCACTTCCGGTTTGTGGGTGGTGGCGCCATTGTCAAAATAGATCAGCGGTTTGCCGTAGACCGTTTGCTTCAGGATGGGAAAATCGTTGCGTATGTCGGAGATGCTGAGGGCCATCGGTCAACCTGTTTAATCGTGGCAGTGCATCACACAGTTGTTGCACCTGGTGAGTTCACCGCGGAGCCGTTTGCTGACCAGCCCGGAGATCCTGTCCAGCAGGGCAGGTTGCCTGATCCTGGAGATCACATCATCGGCAAAGGCATACATGAGCATCAGCCGGCTCTCATTCCTGGGGATCCCCCTCGACTGCAGATAGAACAGCGCATCCTCGTCCAGCTGTCCCACTGTGGCGCCGTGGCTGCATTTCACATCATCGGCATAGATCTCCAGCTGGGGCTTGGAGTTCATCCGGGCTGTATCGGTGAGCAGGATGTTCTTATTTGCCTGGAATGCCTGGGTTTTCTGGGCATCCGGGTACACATGGATCTTTCCGTTGAAGGCTCCTGTGGATGTGTCATCCAGCACACCTTTGTAATGCTGGTTGCTGACACAGTTGGGAGATGCATGTTCGATCAGGGTGAAACTGTCAAGATGCTGCTGCTTGTCCAGCAGGAACAGACCCAGTGCATTGGTTTCGGCTCCTTCGCCGTTCAGTTTCACGTGCAGGTTGTTCCTGACAATACCCCCGTGCAGTGTAATGGTGCTGTGCTGGCACCGGGAATCCCGCGCCTGATTGATCCAGGTATTGGTTACCTGGCACGAGTTGTTGTGCTCGTTCTGCAGCCTGAGTACGTCCAGCTGGCTGTTTTCAGCGCTGTGGATCTCCGTGACCGAGTTGGTCAGGAACATGTGGGGTGACAGGGTATGGTCACAGATGATCACCTCGGCGGATGCATTCTGTCCCAGGATAAAGAGATTCCGGTGCTGGACCATCTGGTTCTTATCTGAAAGGAGCAGGTGGATGATCTGGATGGGGATTTCCAGGTGCCTGTTGTCAGGAACGTAGAGGAAGATCCCGTCCTGGGCAAATGCAGTGTTCAGGGATACAAAAGTTTCATTCTGCAAGGATGCGTTTTTACCCAGGTACGGTTCCACCAGGCCGGGATGAAGCCGGATCGCCTCCCTGAGACTTCCGTAGATGATCCCGTTTTCCAGTTCCTGCAATTTATAACCTGATGGATTGTGAAAGAAACCGTTGAGCACCAGCAGCACCTCGGCGTTCAGCATGGGCACATCGCACCGGAACACCTCGTTGATATCGAATGATATCTTCCTGGGTGTAAAATGGAAATCAAAATCTCTGCCGAACAGGGGCTCCAGGTAGGTGTGACGATAATCTTCATCTTTTTTTGCCGGGAATCCTCCTTGCTCGAAGGATTTGATGGCATCTTCCCGCAGCGTTTTCATGAACTGCGGTTCCCCGTTCCCGATCTCTTCCCGGTTCCGGTCATACAACGCAAGGTACTTGTCAACGGTTCCCAGTGCTTCCAGTGTTTCCTTCATGCTGACAGGTATTTATTCTACTTCCGAATCCACCTCGTTTTTGATCCAGTCATAACCGTGGGTTTCCAGCTCCATGGCCAGCTCCTTGTCCCCCGACTTCACGATCCGGCCCTTGTATAGCACATGCACATGATCGGGGACAATGTACTCAAGCAGCCGCTGGTAATGGGTGATGATGATGGTGGCGTTTTCCGGGGAACGAAGTACATTCACCCCTTTGGCTACAATGCGCAGCGCATCAATGTCCAGTCCCGAGTCTGTTTCGTCCAGGATGGCCAGTTTCGGCTCCAGGAGCGCCATCTGGAAAATCTCGTTCTTTTTCTTTTCCCCGCCTGAGAATCCTTCGTTCACAGACCGGTTGGTCAGGTCCGAGTCGATCTCCACGATCGCTTTCTTCTCGCGCATCAGTTTGAGAAATTCTCCGGCAGGAAGGGGATCCAGCCCCTTGTAGCTGCGGTGTTCGTTGATGGCGGTACGCAGAAAATTCACCATGCTGACTCCCGGGATCTCCACCGGGTACTGAAAGGCCATGAAGATCCCTTCACGGGCCCGGTCCTCCGGCTCAAGCTCCAGCAGGTCTTTGCCTTCGTAAAGGATCTTCCCTCGGGTGATCTCAAAATAATCCCTCCCCGCCAGGGCGGAAGCCAGGGTGCTTTTCCCCGAACCGTTGGGTCCCATGATGGCATGCAGTTCTCCCGCATTGACAGTCAGGTTGATCCCCTTCAGGATCTCCTTGTCCTCCACCTTGACCCATAGGTCTTTAATTTCAAGCATTATAATTGTTTATGTAATTACTTTATAAAAGTTCATATACCCACTTCGTGAGTGTTAATCGAGTTAATCGGATTAAATGAGTTAGAAAACCTAACTCTACTAACTCCATTAACTCTTCTAACTCCCTACCCCACACTCCCCTCCAGCGTGATCTGCAGCAGTTTCTGTGCTTCCACGGCAAATTCCATGGGAAGTTTGTTCAGAACTTCCTTCGCATATCCGTTCACGATCAGGCTGATGGCATTTTCAGTGTCGATCCCCCGCTGGTTGCAGTAAAAAATCTGGTCTTCCCCGATCTTGGAGGTGGTTGCCTCGTGTTCCACGATGGCTGAACTGTTATCCACTTCCAGGTAAGGGAAGGTGTGTGCACCGCACTGATCACCCAGCAGGAGGCTGTCGCACTGTGAAAAATTCCTGGCGTTTTCGGCACCCCTGAGCACCTTGACCAGTCCCCTGTACGAGTTATTGCTCCTTCCCGCGCTGATCCCTTTGGAAATGACCGTTGAACGGGTGTTCTTACCGATATGGGTCATCTTGGTCCCGGTATCGGCCTGTTGCCTGTTATTGGTGACGGCCACCGAATAAAATTCACCCACGGAGTGGTTGCCGCGAAGGATGCAGCTGGGGTATTTCCAGGTAATGGCCGAGCCGGTTTCCACCTGTGTCCATGAGATCTTGGAATAGTCCCCCTTACACATGCCGCGCTTGGTGACGAAATTGTAAACACCCCCCTTTCCTTCTTTGTCGCCCGGATACCAGTTCTGCACGGTGGAATATTTCACCTCTGCATTTTCCATGGCAACGATCTCCACGATGGCAGCATGGAGCTGGTTCTCGTCGCGCATCGGGGCGGTACATCCCTCCAGGTAGCTCACGTAAGCGTCATCCTCGGCCACGATCAGCGTGCGTTCGAACTGTCCCGTATTGGCCGCATTGATCCTGAAATAGGTTGAAAGCTCCATGGGGCACCGGACCCCCTTCGGGATGTAGCAGAAGGAGCCGTCACTGAATACCGCTGAGTTGAGGGCGGCAAAAAAGTTATCCGTATAGGGAACCACCGAGCCCATGTATTTCTTCACCAGGTCGGGATGGTTCCTGACCGCCTCGCTGAATGAACAGAAGATGACTCCCAGCTCGGCCAGGGTCTCCTGGAATGTTGTCTTCACCGAGACACTGTCCATGACCGCATCCACGGCGACTCCCGCCAGCTGTTTCTGTTCTTCCAGCGGGATCCCGAGTCTGTTGAAGGTATCGATCAGCTCCGGGTCCACTTCGTCCATGCTGGAGTACCTTGCCTTCCTTCGGGGTGCGGCATAGTAAATGATGTCCTGGTAATTGATTTCCGGGATCTTCAGATGCGCCCAGCCGGGCATTTTCATGGTTTGCCAGTGCCGGTATGCCTTCAGCCGGAATTCGGTCATCCATTCAGGCTCCTCCTTCCTGGCGGAGATGATCCGGATCACCTCTTCGTTGAGTCCCTTCGGGATGGTATCAGTATCAATATCGGTGTAAAAACCGAATTTATACTCACTGCCGGTTACCTCGCTCAATATCTTATCCTGATCAGTCACAGCGGCTTACATTTAATGTTCAGAATTCCACCAACTTATTGAAAATTAGATTAATTATAAATAGAGTGCAAATATACAAAAAGTTGTTGTTACTTTGTTAACCAGAAAGGGTTTTGAAATGTTCACAATTTAACTTCGCGTTGTATGGCGGCCAGGAAAATCAGGACCATTGAAGAGCTGGGAGAATTCGGACTGATCGATCACCTCACCTCGGGATTTAAAGCTCAGCAAAACAGCACCCGCCTGGGTGTGGGGGATGATGCGGCGGTGATTGACCACGGGACCTATTACCAGGTGGTCACCACCGACCTGCTGCTGGAAGGGATCCATTTCGACCTGGTCTATACCCCTCTGAAGCATCTGGGCTTCAAGGCGGTGGTAGTGAACCTTTCAGATGTCTATGCCATGAATGCAGCACCCAGGCAGGTGACGGTCTCCCTGGGGATCTCGGGAAAATTCTCGGTGGAGGCGCTGGAAGAATTATACGAAGGCGTACGGCTTGCATGCGAACGATACAAAGTAGATCTGGTGGGCGGCGATACATCGGCATCGGTGACCGGCCTGGTGATCAGCGTCACAGCCATCGGGACGGTAAGGAAGGAGGAAGTGGCCTTCCGGAGCGGTGCAAAACGCCATCAGCTCATTTGTGTTACGGGGGATCTGGGGGCCGCTTACATGGGACTGAAGATCCTGGAAAGGGAGAAGCAGCTCCATGCCAGGGATCCGGAGTTCCAGCCCGACCTGAAGGGGTACGACTATGTCCTGGAGCGCTTTCTGAAGCCGGAAGCACGGGTGGATGTACTGCTCGCGCTGAAGGAATCCGGTATTGTCCCCGGTGCAATGATCGATGTGTCGGACGGACTCTCTTCCGATCTTTTGCACATCTGCAAAGCCTCCCGTTGCGGATGCCAGATATACGACGACCGGATCCCCGTCGCGGAAGAGACCAGGAAGGTGGCAGAGGAATTCAATATGGAGCCCCTGGTGGCCGCCCTTCACGGAGGAGAGGATTACGAACTGCTTTTCACAGTGCCGCTGTCGGACTTTGACAAGGTTTCGGCCATTCCGGGAGTGCACATCCTGGGGAACATGACCGAAGAGAAAGAAGGGGCGAGGCTGGTCACGGGCGACGGACGGGCGATCCTTCTTCAGGCACAGGGCTGGAACGCATTCGGCAAAAAAGAATGATCATTCCTCCTTGCCGTCGAAATAGCCCCTGATGATCCCCCTTTTGGATTCCCTGATAAAAAGGATGATCTCATCACGCTCCTTCGATGCGGGAAGGTTGGCCTCCACAAAATCCACTGCATCGGAGATATTCAGCCCGCGCTGGTAAATGATCCGGTAGACTTCCTGGATGGCATAGATCACATCATTTTCGAAGCCCCTCCTCCTGAGCCCGATTGAATTGATGCCGGTGAAAGAGACAGGATCGCGCCCGGCAAGGGCATAGGGAGGGACATCCTTGGTCACTTTGCTTCCCCCCTGGATCATCACATGGGTGCCGATCCTGACAAACTGGTGTACGAGGCTGCCCGGACTGATGATGGCCCAGCTGTCCACATCCACTTCGCCGGCCAGGCCGGCATAGCTGCCCATGATCACCCGGTCTTTCAGGTGGCAGTCGTGGGCGATGTGCACATAGGACATGATCAGGCAATCTTTGCCGATCACTGTCTTTTCCCTGGTCTTGGTCCCCTTGTTCAGGGTCACATATTCACGGATCACGGTGTTGTCGCCGATTTCCAGGGTGGTATATTCTCCCGCATATTTCATGTCCTGCGGATTACCCGAAATCACGGCCCCCGGGTAGATCTTCACATTTTTACCGAGCCGCGCACCGTTCATGATCACCACATTGGGACCGATCCAGCAGCCGGGACCGATTTCCACATCTTCATAAATGGTGGAAAATGGCTCCACCACAACGTCCGGGGCGATTTTGGCTCCCGGGTGAATATGCGTTTGCTTACTGATCATTCTCCTGGTTTTTCACTACCTGTGCCATCAGTTCCCCTTCCATCACCAGTTTATTTCCCACGAAAATCTCGGCAAACATGATCGCAATCCCCCTTCTGACAGGCTCCAGGAGGTTCATTTTAAGGATCAGGGTGTCGCCGGGGACCACCTTCCTTTTGAATTTCACCCGGTCGATCTTCAGAAAATAGGTGGAATAGTTCTCCGGGTCGGGCAGGGAAGCCATGGCAAGCATCCCGCCCGCCTGGGCTGCCGCCTCGATCTGGAGGACACCGGGCATGATGGGTTCATCCGGGAAATGCCCTGTGAAGAAGGGCTCGTTCATGGTGACATTCTTGATACAGACCACCGATTTCTCGTCCATGTAAATCACCTTGTCGATCAGCAGGAAGGGATAGCGGTGGGGCAGCCTGCGTTTCACGTCCATGATGTCCATGATCGGTTCCTGGTTGGGATTATACAGGGGCACCTGTTTTTGCAGGGCTGTTTTTTTCATCATCTGCCGCAGGGCCCGTGCAAATTCGTTGTTGCTCTGGTGTCCGGGCCGGGTGGCGATGATCCTGGCCCTGAACCACCGTCCCACCAGTGCCAGATCGCCCACCAGATCCAGCAGTTTATGCCTGGCCGGCTCGTTGGAAAAACGCAGCTCCACATTGTTCAGGATCCCTTCCGGCTGCACCTTGATTTTGGGTTTGCGGAACAGTTCGGCCAGCCTGTCCAGCTCCTCCTGCGACATCTTCCGGTCCACGATCACAATGGCATTGTCCAGGTCGCCCCCTTTGATCAGGTTGTTCGCGGCCAGGTGTTCCAGTTCGTGCAGAAAGACAAACGTGCGGCAGGGTGCAATCTCGGTCCTGAAGTCCTCCACATTCTCCAGGGAGGCATACTGGTTGCCGAGCACCCTGGAATTGTAGTCGATCAGCACGTTGATGCTCTGAATCTTATCCGGATAAGCAATGATATGGGTCCCGTGCTTCTCATCGTAATATTCCACCTTCTCCTTGAGGACAAAATATTTGCGCTCGGTTGCCTGTTCAACGGTCCCTGTCTTTTCAATCGCCCTGACATATTCAAGGGCGCTCCCGTCCATGATGGGGGTTTCGGGGCCGTCAATCTCCACCAGGACGTTGTCCAGGCTCATTCCGGCAAAAGAAGCCACCACGTGTTCGATGGTTCCCACCCTGACCCCGTTCTCCTCGATGGTGGTTCCCCTTGCAGTCTCCACCACATTCTCGGCCAGCGCATTGACCAGCGGCTGTCCCGGCAGGTCTGTCCGTTTGAATACATAGCCGTGGCTGTCCGGTGCGGGATGAAAGGTCATGTTCACCTCGAGTCCCGTATGCAGACCTTTTCCCTTAAATGCACCGGGAGCTTTCAGGGTTGTTTGTTTTTCAGCCAAAAGATGGCCGCGCGCACATCGGGGGAAAGATG
>JAXGMU010000092.1:12688-12901 GCA_040768485.1 Bacteroidales bacterium | reverse complement strand
GGGTGTTTCAGCTCAGTTTCGGGTACCTCCTGTTCAACAAAAGATCCACCGAAGAATGAAAATAGCCCTTGCAGGATACAACGGATTTCTCGGAAAAAAGCTTATGACTGATCTGCCAGGGCATGATTACATCTTGTTGAAAAGGGAACTGCTGTACGGAATGCCGGTAATACTGGGACGGGCCATGGAAGGGGCGCACATCGTCATCAATAT
>JAXGMU010000092.1:0-12678 GCA_040768485.1 Bacteroidales bacterium | reverse complement strand
CAATCGGAGGTGGACTGCCGCAAACCGGAAGAAGATCTTTATAAGCCGACACGGGGTGAATACAAATCTGGTGAAAGCCATCAACGGGCTGGAACAAAAGCCCGAATGCTTTATCACCGTTTCGGCCATCGGGATATACGACAGCGGGGGAATGCACGATGAATACAGCAACAGTCAGGGTAAAGGTTTTATGAGTTCGGTGGTGCAGAAGTGGGAGGAACCATTGGGATTATTGGACGACAGGGTGAAGCATGTCATTCTCAGGATTGGAATGGTATTGGGAAGAGACGGGGGTGTGATGAACCCTTTCCGGAAAGTCATGCGCCTTGGAATCGCTCCCGTGATGGGATCGGGAAAACAGACGGTTTCATTCATTCATATGAGGGATCTGACAAATTCCATCAGGTTTATCATTGAAAACAGACTGGAAGGGGTGTTCAACCTCACCAGCCCGCAACCGGTGGAACACAGGAGTTTTATAAATGCCATGGCGCGTGAGACGGGAGCAAGGCTGAAAATCCGGATCCCGGCATGGATGCTGAAGCTTGTCATGGGGGAGATGCACACACTCCTTACAGAGGGGCAGCACGCGATCCCGTCCCGTCTGGAGGAAGAAGGATTCAGATTCATGTACCCCGGGATAGACCAGGCCATTAAAAACCTCGTTCAGGAAATTTGAAAAATCCGATCAAACAATTATTCGGTCAGACAGCGGTATACGGGCTGGGAATCGTCATGCCCCGCGTACTGAACTACCTCCTGCTGACGCCATTCTATACGAGGATCTTCGAGAGATCCGAATACGGGGTGATCACAGAGCTATATGCCTATGTGGTCTTCCTGCTGGTAATCCTGACCTATGGAATGGAGACGGGCTATTTCCGGTATGCAAGCGACTCCCAAAAGAAGGAAAATATATATACAAATGTCCTGTTTTCACTCTTTGTGACTTCGGCCGTTTTCATTGGCGCTGTCGTGATCTGGTCCGGAAAGATCGGTGCGATGGCGGGGTATGCCGGCCATCCGGAATATATCAGGTGGCTGGCAATGATCGTGGGAATAGATGCTTTTACTTCCATCCCGTTCGCGAGGATCAGGCTGTATGACCGTGCCGTGAAATATGCCATGATCCGGATCGCCGAAGTTTCGGTGAATATACTGCTCAACTTTTTCTTTCTGTACTATTGTCCACGGCACCCTGAGAGTCAGTTCGTGGCGATTGTCTACCGGGAAGAAATCGGGGTGGGGTATGTACTGATTTCAAATCTGGCCGCATCAATTTTCAAATTGTCCCTGCTGACAGGGGAGATCTTCAGGGCTTTCAGGAACCGGATCGAGCCGGCGATCCTCGCGAGATTGCTGAAATATTCCTATCCGTTGCTCATTGCCGGCATGGCCGGGACAATCAATGAAGCCCTGGACAGGGTACTTTTGAAACACCTGATTCCTCCCGATCAGGCACCCATGGAGCAGCTGGGGATTTACGGGGCGAATTACAAAATGGCCGTACTGATGACCCTCTTCGTCCAGATGTTCAAATATGCAGCGGAACCATTTTTCTTTTCACGCGCATCCGACAAAAATGCCAGGAAACTGTACGCCGATGTAATGACTTTTTTCGTGGTGGCAGGATTGTTCATCTTTCTGCTGGTGAACCTCTACCTGGATTATTTCATTTTGTTCATCGGGGAGAATTTCAGGGAAGGAGCGCATATAGTTCCGGTGGTGCTGATGGCCAATCTTGTCATGGGGATCTTCTTCAGCCTGTCCATCTGGTACAAGCTCACCAACAAAACCCTCTACGGAGCAGTTCTGGTCACTGCCGGGGCGCTGGTGACAGTGATTGTTAACGTTTTGTTCATTCCGAGATACGGCTATACCGCTTCGGCCTGGGGACACCTGATCAGTTACAGCCTGATGGTGGTTCTCTCTTACCTGTGGTCAAAAAAACATTACCCGGTCCCTTACAGGATCGTCAGAATTATCACGTACATCTTGCTGACATTGATGATATTTTACTTCAATCAACTATTTTTGCAGGATGATTTCAGGTGGAGGGAAGTGGTCAGGATGGCACTGATGATCCTGTTTGGCTCGTTTATTTATCTGCGGGAGAAGGGTACCTTAAACAGCTATAAATACGGAGGATGATTCATGGAGGTAAAGATTGTAAACAGGTCCGGAAATCCATTGCCGGCATACAGTACGGAACATTCCGCAGGAATGGATCTCAGGGCGCACCTCGCCTCACCGGTCACCCTGAAGCCCCTGGAGAGGAAACTGATTCCAACGGGATTGTTCATTGAACTGCCTGAAGGATACGAGGCGCAGATCAGGCCGAGAAGCGGTCTGGCACTGAAGCACGGGATCACGGTGCTGAATACCCCGGGTACGATCGACGCGGATTACCGGGGTGAGATCGGAATCATCCTGGTCAATATCTCCGATCGGGAGTTCGTGATCAATAGCGGAGAACGAATCTGCCAGATGGTGATCAACAAAGTGGCAAAAGTTAGCTGGAAAAGCGTGGAATTGCTGGAGGATACTGAACGGGGAGGAGGAGGATTCGGACATACGGGGAAAGGGTAAGATGCGTTATTATAGATGAAGGGTTGAAAAGACATGGATATCGCAGGAAAAATCATCATTCTGATCTGGCTGTTTTCTGTTCTGGTTCTTCAGGGGCACGGACAGGAGTCGCCGGATAGCAATGACTATCAGTATGCTCTCATTGAAGCGGTCAAGCAGAAGAACCTGGGAAACATATCCGAAGCGGTAAAGCTTTACAGGCTGGTGGTGCAGGCGAAACCCGATTGTGATGTGGCATATTATGAACTGGGCACAATTTATCTGGTCACGGGTCAGCTGGATCTTGCCGAAGAATTCATGGGAAAAGCGTATTCACTGGATCCCGGAAATCAATGGTATACGCTTGGATATCTAAATGCTTTGGGGGCCGGGGAGGATTACGCGGATGCTGCTGAATTATTGAAGGAAAAAATCAGAAAAGACCCTGACGAGGTGGAGTGGGAATACCAGCTGGCCAATGTACGGTTCAGTCAGGGAAAGGAAAAAAGGGCGATCAGATTGCTGGAGAAAATAGAAAGGGAAAGAGGGTTCAGTGAGAAGATCACCCTGCTGAAAGCATCCATCTACGAAAGCCAGGATAAATTCGAACTGGCGAGAGAAGAGATCGAAAAGGTAATGAATCTGTTCCCGGAGGCAGTTCAGTTCCGCATTGCAGCAGCCGAATTATCAATGAAAGAAGGAGATGAGGACCTGGCTGCAGAATATTATCTTGATATCCTGCAGATCGACAGCACCAATATTTTTGCCCTGACGAATCTGACGGACTATTACAGGAAACAGGAGAATTATCAGAAGAGCTTTCAATACCTGACCAGCTCTTTCCGGAATGAGCTGATCGACGTGAAGCGGAAAATGGCCATTCTGTCGTATTACCTGTCTGAAGAACGATTCATCAATGAATACCCGGAAGAGTTAGGGGCCCTGCTTCATGTGCTCCTTGAGCTGCATCCGGAAGTTTCAGAAGTAAAGCTGATGGCGGCGGACTTTTATCTGGAGCGAAGGAACTATGAAGAAGCGTTTTACCAGCTAAAGGATTACCTGGAGACAGGCGAGGGCAGTTATCCTGTTTACATGCAGGCCATTATTCTTGCCAATGCGGCCGGATTGAATGATGATCTCATCCGGATGACGGACAGGGCGATGGCACAATATCCGGATAGTGCGGATATCCGTTTTTTCAGGGGCATCGGTTTGTACGAGGAGCGGCGATATGAGGAGCTGGTCACGAACTTCGAGCAATTTTCCTTTCAGGAGCTCAGCAGGAAGGAATACATGATGCAATCGAGAATGCTTTATGCAGAAGCGCTGTACCGAACCGGGGAATATCAGAGATCGGACACTGTGTTCGAAGCACTGATCGAAGAGGACCCCGGGAATTTTATGGTGATGAACAATTTCAGCTACTATCTTGCCGAACGGGCAGAAATGCTGGAAAAGGCTGAAAAGTGGAGCAGGAGAGTCATTACAAACCAGCCGGACAATTTCACATACCTTGACACCTATGCCTGGGTGTTGTTCAAGATGGAGGAATATGAAAATGCAGAGAAATATATCCTGGATGCATTGAAAAAGGGAGGAGAAAATGATCCGGAGGTGAACGAACATGCCGGAGATATCATGAAAGCACTGAAGAGTTACGAGATGGCGGAATCATATTACGAAAAGGCAATTATCCTGGGCGGGGATAGGGCCGTTCTGGAAGAAAAAATTGAAAGGCTTAAAAATGCCGGCGAGAAATAAGTATCTGACCATATTCCTTATGGCGGCGTTACTGGGTATGACCCAATGTGCGGCGTTGAGGAAAACCGGAAAGGAAGCGGAACAGGGAAAAGAGACAACAACCGGACGACCGGAGCCGGGAACACAGAGGGAGGAAGCTGAAAAAGCCGGGGATCGGTTGGCCGTCTGGGATCAGGTATGCGCGGCACAGGATACCATCAGGAACATCATGATCCATAAAGCCGATGCGACCATCTCTTACCAGGGCGACAATTATGAAGTAACCCTGACACTATTTGCAGTAAAAGATTCAATTATATACATCTCTGCGGTTTACGCCGGCTTTGAGATCATCAGGGCGAGCGTGGAGAAAGACAGCATTAAGGTGATCGACCGGATGAACAGGATTTTATACCGGACACCTTTATATAAGGATTTCGGCTACCAGCATCCGGTCAAATACAGGGATTTGCAGTGCGTCGTTTCAAAATATTTCCTGTGCCGTGAGAGCAACCGTATCGGGGGCCAGACAGGAAAACAGATTACCTATGATTTCGATGAGGATTTCATCAAAAAGCGGATCGTTGCAGAAAGCACGGACCTTGAACTGAAAACCTTTGAATTCCATCACCAGCGTACAAATGAATACGTGATGGGGGAAAAGACAGGTGAAGGGATAAGGATTTATTCAAATTTCATGATCGGAAACCTGGAAGTTCTGGCGCAGGGTGGAACGACTACTTATAACCAGGATGTGGATGTACGGATGGGCGTAAATCCGGACAAGTACACTTTTATTGAACTGCAGTGAAAAAAATTCCCATTATCATCGGCATTCTGGCTGTATGTGCCATGCTTTTGCAGGGGCAGGACCGGGAGGAACTGGAGCGGCAGAAGCAGAAAGCCTTCGATGAGATCAAGCTGGCAAGGGAGCTGATGGAGAAAACGGCAGCGGAGCGAAGCAGCTCTTTGCAGCAGCTCAGGATCCTGCAGAACGGGATCAATTCAAGGGACCGCCTGATCAGAACGCTGGAATCGGAAATAGAAATACTGGATGAAGAAATATCGCTCGCGCAGGAACAGATCAGGAAACTGGAAGCACAGAACAACAAGAACAGGGATGAATATGCAAGGATGATCTACTATGCCTACAGAAACCATACGGAATATGAAAAACTGATGTACATTCTTGCAGGAGAATCCATATCCCAGTCTTATCAACGGTACAAATACCTCAAGTATATTGCAGAATACAGGGAAAGAAAAGGAGAGGAAATTGAGCAGCTGATTGATGAACTGGAGAAGAAAAAGGCAGAGCAGGACAGTTTGAGAAATGAAAAACTGAATTTACTGGAAAGCAAGGAAAGCGAGCAGGTGAAACTGGTTTCACAAAGAAACCGGAGAACGGAAATGGTAAATGAATTAAAAAAACAGGAGAATAAGCTGAAAAGGGATATAGAGGAGAAAGAACGGATCGCGAGGCAACTGGAAGCAGAAATCAGGAGGATCATCGAGGAGGAAGCCAGGAAACTGAATGCAAACAACATGGTGGCTGCACTCACACCGGAACAGCAACTGGTGGGTAATGATTTTAAAAGAAATAAAGGGAAGCTCCCCTGGCCGGTTGAGAGGGGCATGATTACGGCGGGTTTTGGAAAAAATGAATACGCGGGACTGGTCGGGTCAAGTTATAATAACAACGGGATCGATATCAACACCACTCCCGGCACAAAAGTGAGGGCTGTTTTTGAAGGGGAAGTGACAAAGGTATTTGCCATTCTGGGAGCAAATTATACGGTGCTGATCCGGCACGGAGAGTACCTGTCGGTGTACCAGAACCTGGTCAATGTCCGGGTGAAAACAGGGGATAAAGTATTAACGAAAGAGGTTCTGGGAGAGGCTTTTACGGACGATAATCAACAGGTGGGAATGGTACATTTCGAGGTATGGCAGGAAAGAAACATATTGAACCCTGAGGACTGGATAAGTAAGTAGGATTTTTTGGAACCTTTAAATGAAGGTGCCGTATAAAAAGAGTCGAGAAATACTATTATGAAAAAAGACCTCAGCATCCCTTCTGATATTGGTAATCTGAGATTGGTCGAAAAAGCGATCGATGAACTTTCCATGGAACTTGGTCTGAGCGATGAAGTTTACGGAAACATCATGGTCGCTACCATGGAGGCTACCAACAATGCGATCATACACGGAAACCATTCCGATCCTGACAAGAATGTGAAGATCGAGATCCTTTTTTTGAACAGGGAACTGGTCGTACATATCGAAGACCAGGGAAAAGGATTTGACCACAGCATTGTTCCGGATCCAACTTCACCGGAAAATATTGAAAAGATTGACGGCAGGGGAATCTTCCTGATGGAGCAGCTCTCGGATGAAATCATGTACCTTGAGGAAGGAAGAATCGTGGAGCTTAAGTTCAGGGTGTAGTGGCCGTAAGTTTCCATAACCAGGGGACCAAAGATGTACTGAGGAATAAAAGAAAACATACATACTGGATCAGGGACTGGCTGCACCTGCATCAATTCAAACCCGGTAATATCGCATTCATTTTTACAACCAATCCCGCACTGCGAAAAATAAACCGAGAATTCCTGCAACACAATCATTTTACAGATGTTATCACTTTTGACTATACGGAAGAAAAAGTGATATCGGGGGACATATTCATCAGTACCGATCAGGTGAAAAAGAATGCCGTGGGATACCGGGTGGGATTTGAAGACGAACTCAGACGGGTCATGATTCACGGCGTGCTGCATCTTATGGGTTACGATGACCGGACCGAGGAGGAAAGGAATGTCATGAGGAAAATGGAAGATGATGCATTAAATTTGTGGGAGAATTAGCGAAAGATGACAGACGGGTATGACATGATAGTGGTCGGCGGAGGACATGCCGGGTGTGAAGCCGCAGCCGCAGCTGCAAAGATGGGAAGCAGGACGCTCTTGATCACAATGGACATGACAAAATTTGCACAGATGTCGTGTAATCCTGCCATGGGAGGAATCGCAAAGGGTCAGATAATCAGAGAGATAGATGCATTGGGTGGATATTCAGGCATCGTGACGGACAGGTCCATGATCCAGTACAGGTTGTTAAACCGGAGCAAGGGTCCCGCCATGTGGAGCCCGAGGGCACAATGTGACCGGTCGCAGTTCACAGCTGAATGGAGGAGCGTACTGGAAGGGATACCGAATCTTGAATTCTGGCAGGATCAGGTAATTGGACTGATTATCGAAAAAGGGAAAGTTCGGGGTGTGGAAACCATGATGGGGATCAGATTCAGTGCAAAAGCGGTAATCCTGACGGCCGGTACCTTTATCAACGGACTGATGCATGTGGGGAACGTGAAGATGAAAGGTGGAAGAATGGGTGAAGCACCAGCCTTTGGAATCAGCGAGCAACTGAAAGAACATGGTTTTGAAGTCGGCAGGATGAAGACCGGAACACCGGCGAGAATAGACGGACGAAGCGTTGATTTTTCAAAACTACAGGAGCAGAAGGGGGAGAATGAAGGGAGAAAGTTCAGCTTTCTGGATGCAGTACCGGATTATGCCGACCACAGAAGCTGCTTTATTGCATATACGAACCTGACGGTTCACAGGGAGCTGGAAAAAGGCTTTGATGATAGTCCCATGTTCGATGGCACCATCACAAGCATCGGTCCGAGGTATTGTCCGAGCATTGAGACAAAAATTGTAACCTTTTCGGATAAAGAGAAACACCAATTGTTTTTAGAGCCGGAAGGACGTTCAACGATCGAGTACTATATAAATGGATTCTCTTCATCCCTGCCGTGGGAGGTTCAGTACCAGGCACTGCTGAAAATTGACGGGCTGCAGGATGTGAAAATATTCAGACCTGGTTACGCCATTGAATATGATTATTACCCACCCACACAACTGCACCATACACTCGAGACAAAAAGAATAGAGAATCTCTACTTCGCCGGTCAGGTGAACGGTACCACGGGATATGAAGAAGCCGCAGCCCAGGGTTTAATGGCGGGCATCAATGCGACGCTAAAAATACGGAGGGACCAGGAATTTGTACTCGGCCGCGATCAGGCATATATAGGAGTGCTGATCGACGACCTGGTCACAAAAGGTGTGGACGAGCCATACAGGATGTTTACATCCCGTGCGGAATACAGGATCCTGCTGAGGCAGGATAATGCAGATGAAAGGCTGACAGAATTGAGCGCTGCGCTGGGACTGGCAGGAAAAGACCGGGTGGAGTTGCTGAATCAGAAAAGAGTACGCACGCAAAAGATCATGGCGTATTTGCAGGAGAAAAGCATTGCCCCGGATGAGATCAACAACTTTTTGGAGAGGGTAGGAACGGCTCCGCTGAAACAAAAAGTAAAATTAATCGAGATTGCAAGGAGGCCGCAGGTGAGCTTGTCGGCAATGGTTCAGTTCATACCGGAACTGAAATCGATATATGAAGAGTGCGGGAAAAGGGGGGAAGAAATCATAGAATCGGCGGAGATCACGGTCAAGTATGAAGGATATATCGCCAGGGAGAGACAGATGGCAGATAAAATAAAAAGACTGGAAAGAATTCATCTGGACGAAAAGTTCAATTACGAAAAACTGACGAGCATCTCAACAGAAGCCAGACAGAAATTGATGAGGATCAGACCCAGGACAATCGGTCAGGCCTCCCGGATCTCGGGTGTATCACCGAGCGATATCAGTGTATTGCTGATCTATATGGGGAGATAGTTCCACGTGGAACCACCAAATCGGTATGTGTATGGCACAACAACAGCTGGAAGGAAACATCGTAGACCTCATTAACGGAAGTATACAACCGGGAAGGATCATCATTGAGGGAAATCGAATCACAGATATTGAACGAATCCGAAACAAATGCAACCGGTACATCATCCCTGGTTTTGTGGATGCCCATGTGCATGTGGAAAGTTCAATGGTGACACCGGTGGAATTTTCACGAATGGCCGTCAGGCACGGAACGGTGGCAGCGGTTTCGGATCCGCATGAGATTGCGAATGTGCTGGGAGAGGAAGGTATCAAATTCATGCTGGAAAACGGCAGAAAAACACCGTTTAAATATATGTTCGGTGCACCCAGCTGTGTGCCGGCCACCCCTTTTGAAACTGCGGGTGCCGTGATCGATGCAAATGCGATCAGGAAGATCCTCGGGATGGAAGGAATCGGATTCCTTGCAGAAATGATGAATTTTCCTGGTGTGGTAAACGGAGATCCGGAAGTAATGGAAAAGATCAGGGCGGCCCGTGCAAGAAATGTTCCCGTGGACGGGCACGCACCCGGACTCAGGGGTGAAAGACTGAAGAAGTATGTGAACGCAGGAATCACCACCGATCATGAATGTACAGAAAGGGACGAAGCGCTGGAAAAGTTGGAGCTGGGAATGAAAATCCTGATCAGGGAGGGAAGTGCGGCCAGGAATTTTAAGAAATTGATCCCGTTGATGGAAACTTTCCCTGAAAGCCTCATGTTCTGCACAGACGACAGTCACCCGGATACACTGACAAAAGGCCATATCAATCAACTTGTTATGCGTGCCGTTTCGCTGGGATATGACCTGTTTAACGTGCTCAGAGCGGCTTCTTTCAATGCGGTGAAGCACTACGGCCTGAATATGGGACTCCTGAAGGTCGGCGATCCTGCAGATTTTGTCGTGGTGCAGGATCTGAAAGAATTCAGGATCATGGACACCTACATCGACGGGGTCCGGGTTTACGGGGACAGAGAAGTCTACATCCGTCCGGTGGAAACAGAACCGAAAAACGCTTTCACCGACCGCAGGGTGAATCCATCCGAATTCAGGGTCATGAAAGGATCAAACCGGATGCATGTCATCCAGGCAATAGATGGAGAGCTGATCACAGAAAGAACATTGGTCACTCTCAAGGACCGAGAGAAGGAAGTACACAGTGACCCGGATCATGATCTGTTGAAAATTGCGGTCATCAACCGGTACAACCCTGAAGTTAAACCTTCGGTCGGATTTGTAAGTGGATTCGGGATCAGGCGGGGCGCTCTGGCTTCAAGTATTGCACATGACAGTCACCATGTGGTGTGTGTGGGTGTTTCCGACAGGCATATTGCTGAAACGGTCCAGTGGATATTTTCAAACCAGGGAGGCATTGCCGTTCACGACGGCAACACCGTCAGGGGATTGCCACTGCCCATCGCCGGATTAATGACCGGAGATCCTGTGGAGATTACAGGGGAACGGTATCTGGAACTGACACATATCGCGGGCAGCATGGGCTCTTCCCTCCGGGCGCCCTTCATGACCCTGTCCTTCATGGCCCTTCTGGTGATCCCATCGCTGAAAATAGGGGACAGGGGACTATTTGACGTGGATGCATTTTCATTTACCCCTTTGTTTGAGCAGCAGGTATGACAAACCAGAATGATGTACAGTCGCTGATCAGATCTCTCCCGGACCAGCCCGGGGTGTACCAGTTTTTCGATCAGCAGGGCACAATCATTTATATCGGGAAGGCAAAAAACCTTCGCAAAAGGGTTTCTTCATATTTCAACAGAACGAAATACGATTCTTACAAGATAAAGGTCCTGGTCAAAAAAGTCAGCGACATCAGGTATATCGTGGTCAGCAGTGAACCGGATGCCCTTCTTCTGGAAAACAACCTGATCAAAAAACACCAACCCAGATATAATATCCTGCTGAAGGATGACAAGACATTTCCCTGGATTTGCATCCGTAACGAACCGTTCCCAAGGATTCATTCCACCCGGAATGTGATCAATGACGGGTCAGAATATTTCGGCCCGTATACTTCGGCATTTGCGGTGAAGATCCTTCTTTCCCTGATCAGGCAGCTTTATCCTTTGCGAACATGCAAGCTGTCGCTGACCGATGACAACATCCGGCAGAAAAAATTCAGGGTATGCCTTGAATACCATATCGGAAATTGCAAAGGGCCCTGTGAGGGATTGCAGTCAGAGGCAGACTACCGGGAGAACGTCAACCAGATCAGGGAGATCATCAAGGGAAATCTGACAGAAGTGATCACGTACCTGAAAAAGGAAATGGAAAAACTCTCCTCGGCTTACCGGTTCGAGGAAGCCAACCTTCTCAAGGAAAAAATAGAGGTCCTTTCCCGCTACAAAAGCAAATCAACCATCGTCAATCCCTCCATTCACGATGTGGATGTTTTCTCCATTGTAAACGAAGAGAACGAGGCCTATGTAAATTTCTTGAAAGTAGTTCAGGGCGCTGTTATACAAGCACATACGGTAGAGATAAAGAAAAAGCTGAATGAGCCTGCCGAAGAGTTGCTGGCTTTTGCCATCACAGAATTGCGAAGCAGGATCCAGAGTTCTTCCCGTGAATTGATCGTTCCCATGGACCTGGGGGAGTATTTGCCGGGAATGCGTCTGACCATTCCAAAGAGAGGTGACAAGAAAAAACTGCTGGATCTCTCATTAAGGAACGCCAGGAGCTACAAGCATGAAAAGATGAAACGGATTTCCTCCATGAAGACACCTGGATCTTCGGAGAGGATTCTGAAACAGATGCAGTCTGATTTGAGACTGAAAAAATTACCTGTCCATATCGAATGTTTTGACAACAGCAACATCCAGGGCGCTACGCCGGTGGCAGCGTGTGTGGTCTTCAGGAACGGAAAGCCCTCAAAAAAAGAATACAGGCATTATCATATCCGGAAGGTGAAGGGGATCGATGATTTTGCATCCATGGAGGAGGTGGTTTACAGGAGATACAGGCGGTTGACGGAGGAGGGTATTCCCCTGCCTGAACTGGTGATCATCGATGGAGGAAAAGGACAGTTAAATGCCGCCCTGGAAAGCATTAATCAGCTGGGTATCAGGGGGAAAGTAGCCATCATCGGGATTGCTAAAAAGCTGGAAGAGATCTATTTTCCCGGCGATCCGGTTCCCCTTTACATTGATAAAAGTTCCGAATCACTCAGATTGATCCAGTATATCAGGAACGAGGCCCATCGATTCGGAATCGGATTTCACAGGCAAAAAAGGTCAGGAACCATGACCGAATCTGCATTGAAGGATATTCCGGGGATCGGCCCAAAGACCATTGAAAAGTTGTTCATCCGGTTCAAATCGGTCAAAGGAATACAGGAGGCGGCCTTTGAGGAGGTGGCAGAAGAAATCGGAGCAACGAGAGCTTCTCTGGTCCTGGAGGCGGTCGGATCCCCGAACAGGGTACGTATCTGATGCTCCCTCAGGCATATCCCGCCTGTTCCCGCACCTGGGCGGGTTACGTTGTCCGGAAACGCGGTCAGTTAGCGAATGGTACTGCTACAGGTGGGTCCTGGTTGCCGACGCGGCCTTTCGCAGCATGCGGTATCAC
>JAXGMU010000091.1:0-13136 GCA_040768485.1 Bacteroidales bacterium | reverse complement strand
TTTCAACTGTCGGGGTAGTAGGATTCGAACCTACGACCCCCTGCTCCCAAAGCAGGTGCGCTAACCGGACTGCGCTATACCCCGTTGCTGAACCTGCCTGTGCGGCAGGATTTTTCGCGCAGCAAATGTAATAATTATTTGTCGCAGTCTAAGAAAACTGATGGATTAATATTTTTTTATTTTGAGAATATTCTCATTATATTTGCAGTGATTTACGGATCATGCCAAGGAGAATAAGGAAAAGAAGGATCATGGCCCCTCCCGGGTTCAAAGGATACAGGCCGTACGGACATATGCGCGGGAGGCTGGATCACGTTGAACTGCTTTATGAGGAATATGAGTCCATCAAACTTGCGGATTACGATGGCATGAACCACCAGGAGGCATCCGTCCTGATGGGGATTTCCCGCCCCACCTTTGCCAGGATCTATGAAAGTGCCAGGAGGAAGATCGCAAAGGCATTGGTGGAGACAAGGGAACTGCGCACGGCCAGCGGGAACGCGTGGATGGACAGTTCATGGTTTCACTGTGAAAATTGCCATTCCAGGTTCACGATTCCCTCCACCATGCCGGAAAAACGCTGCCCGGTATGCAAATCGGAAAATATTCAAACCATCAACATCTCAATATGAAAACAATTATTACCTCACACGGGAATGAAACCGGCGCACTGTTTGATACCAGATTCGGCAGGGCCGAATGGTTCTGCCTCTATGACGAAGAGACCGGAGAAACAGCGTTTGTTGAAAACGAAAACCGGGATACGGTGCACGGTGCGGGAAGAAAAGCGGTGGAAAAGATTGTTGAGTTGGGAGCCGGAAAGGTGATTTCGGGAGATTTCGGTCCCAGGGCCAAGGAATTGCTTGACCAGTTCAATATCCAGATGATCATTCTACAGGGTGAAGGAAAAACTGTTGATGGGGTCATCACTATGATCAAATAATATGTCTGGAACAGAAGTTGAACCTAAAACAAAGAATCATGCCAGGATTTGACAGGACAGGACCCCGCGGGGAAGGTCCACGGACCGGATGGGGAACGGGAAGGTGTCGTCCGGCACCGGAAAAAAACGTTAAACCCGGTGACGGGAATACGCCCCCGGATGAGAGGACCCCGGAAAAAAACTTTCCGGGAGGATATCCGCGAGGAATGAGTAGGGGACCCGGAAGGGGCCGGGGAGGAACCGGGCGAGGCTCGGGACGAAACAATGGAAGAGGCCCCGGAAGAGGAAGAAACAGGTGGAGAGGTGGTGGTGACTGATCAAAAGGACCCCCTTCGATCCATTTCCACAGATTATTCATTTATACACAGATATTGACCATGACAAAAACAATTGCCGTGCCAACCAGCAATGGAATGCTGGACCCTCATTTCGGACATTGCAGGGAGTTTACCATGATTGTGGTGGACGATGAAAATATCCTGGAAATCACGACCATTGATGCACCCCCGCACCAGCCGGGGCTGCTTCCGCCGTGGCTTGCGGAAAGAAATGTGACCGATGTGATTGCAGGAGGCATGGGACAACGTGCCATCCAGTTGTTCAACCAGTTTGGGATCAATGTGTTCGTGGGTGCACCCCTGGTGAGTCCACAGGTGCTGGTTGAAGGATTCCTGCAACATACGATCACATTTTCTGCCAATTACTGCGACCACTAAGCACCGCTTCATGTCCTTCCAGATTGCCGTTGCCAGCGGGAAAGGGGGTACAGGCAAGACGACCGTCGCTCTGAACCTGTATCATTTTATCAGCAACCGGCTGACCGGAAATATAGTCCTGGCGGACTGCGATGTGGAGGAGCCCAATACGGCTTTGTTCTACCCCGAAGCAGTCTGCGGGGAAGAAACCCCCGTGCAACAAATGATCCCTGTCATTGATGGCGAAAAGTGCACATATTGCAGGAAATGTGTGGAATACTGTGAATTCAATGCGATCGTGGTGATCCCTCCAGTCAGGTTTGCCGAAGTGAATTCCGCACTCTGTCATTCCTGCGGTGCGTGTCTTGTGGCATGTGAATCCGGTGCCGTCACAGAAAGGGCGGAAACCATCGGTTCGCTGAAGAAATACAAACTAAATGAAGGCAGCGGGCTTCTGGAAGGGAACCTGAAGATTGGCTCGACCATGCAGACAATGGTGATCCGCTCCCTGAAAAAAGCGATCCCGGCACACATGGACATCATCATTCTGGATGCCCCGCCCGGAACCAGTTGTCCGGTTGTTGAAACGGTGTCAGATGCCGATTATGTGCTGCTGGTCACAGAGCCCACCCCATTCGGTCTCCACGATCTAAAGCTGATGGTGGAGATGCTCAGGCAGGTGGGAAGGCCTTTCGGAGTTGTTGTGAATAAGTCGGGTCTCGGAGACAGGGGTTTATATGACTACCTGGCCGGGGAAAACATCGAGGTCCTGGGTGAGATCCCGTTCGACATGACCTATGCCTCCCACTATGCAACAGGTGATCTGTTTTCAGAAATCCCCGTTGAGATCAGCAATTCTTACGATGCAATCCTGGACAATCTTCTCAATAAAATTCAGCCGGCTTGAAGGAAATTACCATATTGAGCGGCAAAGGGGGGACGGGCAAGACCTCGGTCACGGCCGCCCTGGCTTCACTGGCAAACGGAGCAGTCCTCTGTGACAGCGATGTGGATGCCGCCGACCTGCATCTTATTCTGAAACCTGACATCCTTGAAACCCATCCATTCCGGGGATTCTGGATCGCCCGTATCGATCTTTCTGCATGTACCGGCTGCGGGATTTGTGCAGATTATTGCCGGTTCGATGCCATACATCCAGATGGATCGGGAACATATGAAATAAATTCCTTCAAATGCGAAGGATGCCGGTTGTGCGATAGGGTCTGTCCGGTGCAGGCAATCTTATCCGAGAGATCAGCAAACAGTGCCTGGTACATCTCGCAAACCCGGTTCGGATGGATGGTGCATGCAGCCATGGGACCCGGGGAGGAGAATTCCGGGAAGCTGGTAACGCAATGCCGGAAAAAAGCGAAAGAGCTTGCAGAGGAACATCATGCCGCATACCTTCTCAACGATGGTCCCCCGGGGATCGGTTGTCCGGCCATCGCCGCGGTGACCGGCAGCGATGCCGCCCTGATCGTGGCGGAACCCTCCACAAGCAGCCTGCACGATGCGGAGAGAATGGTGCAGCTCATAGACGGTTTTTCGATCCCTGCTTTCGCCCTGATCAACAAAGCCGATATTCATCAGGAAATGACCGGCAGGCTTGAAGCGTTTTTCGGGGAAAAGGATATTCCCGTGCTCGGCCTGCTCCCCTTCGACAGGACTGTGGTCGAAGCCATGGTTGTTGGCAGATCCATCACGGAGCATTCCCTTGATTCTGAGATTTCTTCTGTCTTGCAGAATGCATGGGAGAAACTGACACGGCAGCTTGATCATTGAAGTACAGCAGACCCGGATCATTTGTTAAAATTCCTCATTCTCTTGGCCGCTTGAATATTTTATCTATTTTTGCCGCCTCAATAAATAAAAAGACTTATGAAGATGATGAAAAAGATCGCATTGCTTTTTACAGCTGCCTTGATGATGGTCCTGGTATCATGTGACAAGGAAGAGGAAACCACCTATGTTGATGGCACATACAAGGCCGAAGCAGCAGAATTCAGCCATGGCTGGAAGAACTTCATGGAAGTCACCATCGCTGATGACGCACAGACATCTGTGAATTTTGATGCATTCAGTGAGGAAGATGAAAATCTTTTAAAGTCCGAAACCACAGCCGAGCAGTATCCCATGGATCCCCACCCTTCCGTCTGGATCCCCCAGCTGGAAGCACAGTTGATGGCTGTTGATATCCTGGACTACGAAGGAATTGACGGCATCAGCGGAGCCACATCAGCATCAGATGATGCGAATGCACTGTTTGATCTGATCCTGGACGCGGCCAAAACAGGTGATACCACCACGCAGATCCTTTCCGGCAAGTAGGAGTCACTGCGTGGTATCTTAGATAATACAAAAGGGAACCGTTTCAAACGCCAAATTGAAACGGCTCCCTTTGTTTTGTTGTGCTTCCTAAACGACCCTGGTTAGCGAAACGCCCCGGAGAGTACCTTTTTTGCATCTTCATATCCCCTTTCCATCAGATCTTCCACCTGGTCCATATCGGACCTGTTAAATGCAGACAGATCCGGGGTGATCAGCAAATCGGCATCTTCTGTCTGGATCCTTGCCGATGCCTGCAGGGTGTGGTGAAAGCTGTTCAGCATCACATCCAGGATATGATCCGGCTTCTCATAGGAATGTGATGCGTTCAGATCCACCCCGATCACATGTTTTGCTCCCAGGGATCTCACCGTCTGAATGGGAACATTCTCCACAATGCCTCCGTCCACCAGCAACCGGTCGTCAATTTCCACCGGATGGAAGATCCCGGGGATCGCGGTGCTGGCCATTGCCGCATCTGCGACAGATCCCTTCTTCAGAACCACCTTTTCCCCCGTGGTGATATCGGTGGCAACCATGGCCAGGGGAATATCAGCATCCTCAATATTCTTCTTTCCCAGGTGTTCTATGATGAGGTTGCCGAGCTTTTCGTTGGAAAGCAGCCCAAATCGCGACAGGGAGACTTCTGTGATATCCAGCCACTTCAGTCCCCTGGCAATTTTTTGTATCTCCTCCCAGCTCTTGTTAAAAGCATAGAAAGATGAAACAAATGCTCCGATACTGGTCCCGGAAATATAACTGATCTGGATGCCGAACTCTTCAATGGCCCTGAGCACCCCCACATGGGCGGCTCC
Source organism: Bacteroidales bacterium (assembly GCA_040768485.1). Classification (GTDB taxonomy): domain Bacteria; phylum Bacteroidota; class Bacteroidia; order Bacteroidales. Next base: position 8,358 of record JAXGMU010000091.1, on the reverse strand, counting down.
CAGCACCGCACCTCCTCCGAGAGCCAGCCCCAGCTTCTTTTTCCTCAACTTAACCAATGATTTGCCTGCACGCCCTTTCAGTATTCCTTCTCAAATGTTTCAATGCTCTTTTTGACAGCGTCCTGAAGCTCCTTGATCTCTTTTACCAGCGCTTCCTTTTTATCTGCGGTCGCTTCCTTGAACTCTTCCATTTTGCTGTCGAGTGCTTCACGCTGCTTTTCCAGTTCCGAAAGCGCCTTATCGTACTGACCCTTTACATCCCCGGCCAGGTTTTCAGATTTTGCCTTTAATTCGTCCACTTTCCCCTGGGTTTCTTCCTTGAAGGACTGGAAGTTCTTCTCCATTTCCGCAAATTCTTCTGCCACAAAGTCTTTGGTTTCATCAACCAGTTCTTCTGCCTCGCTCTTCACATCTTCCGCGGAGGTGTCATTCTTTTTGTCGGACTGCCCGCAGGAAACAAGTGCGATCATAAATACCGCCAATACAAGATTCGCCAATGTTTTCATTTCTTTCTCATTTAGGGTTAATTGCTTTTAATTACGATTTCCCGTGATTTGCATCCGGTATTGTGCCTGATACATGAAAAATCCATTAAATGTAATGATTATTACTGAATTAATCATCATTAAAAATGATTACCTTGCAGCTGTGCTTCAGAATATAATCATAAATACATGGACTCTGCTCCCGGCACTCCTGATCCTTGCAGGATGCGACAGGGAACCCGGACCCTACGATCCGGTGACCATTCCCGATTCCAGGTTCCTTTATGCCCTGATTGAAGAAGGATACGACAGGAATTTCGATAAAAGGATCAGCTTTTCAGAGGCAGAAGCCATTATATACCTGAATGTGAGTGAAAGGATGATTACCAGCCTGGAAGGCCTGGAGGCCATGACCAACCTGGAGGAACTGAATTGCTACAACAACGAGATCGAATCCCTGGACCTGTCGGGGAATCCGCTCCTCCGGACCCTTGATTGCGCGGAAAACTACCTGGATTCCCTGGACCTGTCAGCCAATCCCGATTTGACTTTTGTGGATTGCAGCAGGAACGGACTCAATTACCTGAATGTATCCGGTAATTTATCCCTTACTTTTCTCTGGTGCAGTTTAAATGATCTGACCTACCTGGACCTTTCCGCGAATAAAGCGCTGGGTTCTGACTGGGACTATACGGCCAACGAGGGCTATTGCTACACCGAGATCGACCTGAGTTACAATTCCTTTCTGCAGGAGGTATGCGTCTGGGAGCTTCCGTTTCCGCCGGAATACCGTGAGATCTGTGTCAGTACGGTGGGAAGTCCACAGTTGATCTTCACCACAAGCTGCCTGGAGGACGAACCGGGCAGGTGAACATCAGCAATTCGCTTTCGCTGCGCAGGCATAGATGCGGTCCACCACGATCATGTCCCTTAATCCTTCCTCACCCGGAACTCTAACGGGTTTACCCGACAGGACACATTCCGCCACCTCATCCATCTGGGCGGCCTGCTGGTTGATCGCGGGAAATTCCAGGGGACCCCTGCTGGTCCTTCCCTTAATACCCCCGTAGCTGGAAAACGGATCCAGCTCGAACCAGCCTTCTTCAGCGAAAACCTTCAGAAAATTGAATCCCGCATGGAATCCAGTTGAAAGGCTGGCGGTACAGCCCGAAGGGAACTGCAGGTCAAACATCATCGCTTCCTCCACATCCGTAAAGATCTCCGGACGCGTGATGAAGGACCGGGCATTGACGATCACAGGCTCTTCACCCGTCACATACCGGGCAGCCTGCAGGGGGTATACCCCCATATCCATCATGGCTCCGCCACCCATGGCTCTCTTCAGTTTCCAGTGACCGGAACCGCCGTTCCGGAACCCCGCTCCGCAGCTGATATGAAGGACCTGTCCGAACACCCTTTCCTGGCCCAGCCTCATCACCTCCCGGGTGTATGGCTCGAACTGCATGCGGTAGCCGATGGACAGGGTCACTCCGTTCTCCTCGCATGCGTTGATCATTTCGCGGCATTCCTGCGCATTCAGGGCCATGGGTTTCTCGCAGATCACATGTTTCCCTGCTCTTGCAGCACGGATCGTGTACTCCTTGTGCATGGAATTTGGCAGTACCACGTAGACAATCCCGATGTCGGGATTGGTGGATATTTCGTCGAAGTTCTCATAGTTGTATACATTCTCCGGTGGGATCCCGTACTTCTCCATCCATATCTTTTCCTTTGCCGGGGTACCGGTGACAATCCCCGCCAGGTATGCGGTCTTTGTTTCCTGGAGGGCGGGTGCAAGCAGATCAGTGCTGTAGTAACCCAGACCAACCAGTGCCACCCCCACCTTTTTCTGCTTCCCGGTAAGGATCCCGGGCATGGCGAGTGTTCGTGAACTGAGACCCGTGGCAGCCGCAGCCAGTGCGGCATTCCTGATAAACTCCCTGCGTGAAAGATCTTTGTGATACATGGCGACTAGATTTCTGTCCAAGTTAATGCTTTTAACCGTTATCTGGGGACCCAATGCCGCATCCTTCTCAAAAACGTATTGATGGACCTCCCGGCTTTCCCATCGGAATTCAGGATTTTCTCTGAAGGCTGAACCTGTATCCTATGGTTGCCCAGCTGAACATGCCGAAGCTATCAGTCCTGGTGATCTGTGTATCTCCGATCGCTCCCTGGACCGGTCTGTTTTTAATCACGTAGGTAAAAAGATCAAACAAAGGGTTCTCTATGAAAATATTGCGGAACAGCACACTTTGCAGTCTGACCCCTCCCCCGATGGTCATGGCCTTTAACCTGTAATCCTCATTGTACTTGGCACCTCAAGTTCTCGAAATCCTTCCGTGATAAGTATCTTATTCAAACTCCTTCGGTACCCCGCAGATCATCATAAGGGCCTGATTCCCCTTGTTGCGGTACTGGTGCTTTTCATCGGGCATGACCAGCGCAAAGTCCGCGGCTTTGATCGGCTGCTCCTCCCCTTTTTCGTTGACAAGTGCCCCGCTGCCCTCGATCACGTAGTTCATGTGCACTATAACTATCAAATCACAATGCAAACATTTTCATGCTTTGATTTCTGTGTTAATAATCAATCCAATTTCAGGGGTGGCCCTACAACCTTCATGTCATGATTTTCAAAGACCCTTTCAATTTCAATATTGGATGGTGGCGTTGTCCATAAATCAGTTGTCTTAAAGAAATCTTCCATTCTTCCTGCAGGCATATAGGTAACAATCACTTTACCTGTTTCGGTCAACTGAACAAAGGCATGTTGAACTTTTCGTGGCAGAAATACTGTATCACCTGGTCTCATTTGAAATTTTTCTTCACCAACTTGAAAAAGATATTCTCCTTCAACAATATAGAAATATTCGTCCTGGAAAAGATGAATATGCAAAGGTGGGCCACCTTTTGGTGTGAATCCTTTTTGTTCAAATACCGTTAGTGCTCCATCTGTATCAAAAGAAGAAACTTTGCAATCCAACTGATTCAGGGTAACGCCCTTCATTTCATAATGTATTCCATTTCGCGCCTCACCTGAACTTACCTTAAATCCCTTCATTGAAGTTGATTTCGCCAAGGATATCATCTTTGGAAATAGTGAAATTGGAACCAGGGCAAGTGCTGTTGCTATAAAGCGCTTTCTTTTCATTTCGCATGATGGAGATGATCTGCCACGAATTTCGCATCTCTGCCTACACCCCCTACCAGGCCTGATGTTAATCCATATTGAAAAACCAAACCGACGAAGTATAATCCTTGAAAGTTCTCTGATATTCCACGTCTGGTTTTCGGCCAGCCATTATCGCCAGCTACATCAAATTTAATCCAGGAAAAGTCGGGTTTGTACCCGGTTGCCCAAACGATGGATGTCACCGTCAGTATCTGTCCGTTATCCAGGAGAGGCAATCCTTTTTGCACTCCTTTCAGCCGTGGAAGCTGCTTAATTCCTGCTTTTTCCACCTCCCTCATCGACACACTGATCAGAGGGGCGCCTCCATTAATAATTTTGGGTCCGACTTTCCGGCCGATGGGTGTACTGACAGTAAGTATGTAATGAATAAACCACCAGTAAAGCGTACCCAACAATCTGAATACAAAGTCAGGTATGTGCGGCGTTCCATTTCCTGAGATCATCGTAGGTCTGCTCTTCGAGAGTTCTATCGCTATTTCCACACCGGAAGTTCCTGCTCCAACAACCAGTGTATCTTGTGCCGGAAAAAGATGTGGATTCTTATATTCTGAAGAATGGATCTGAACAATATTCTTATCAAGATCTGCTGCAAATGCAGGAATATAGGCATATGGATTCGTACCGGTTGCAACAATTACATGATCAGCAAGAATACTGCCTTTCGAAGTCAGGATCAGGTATCCTTCTGATGTTTTATGAAGTTCAATTACTTTGGTCCCGAATTGAACAGGAAGGTTGAATTTCTCGATATAATCCGAAAGATAATCCGCCATTTCATTCTTGGTTGGGAGGGTGCCTCTGGCTGACGGAAATGGTAAGCCAGGCAGGCTATCATGTTGAGCAGGTGTAAAAAGCCTTAAAGAATCCCATCTTTTTCGCCATGAGCTACCAGCCTGATCCTCAACTTCAAGAATGATGAAATCGTCATTTGCTTTCTTTAAGTAGTATGCTGTTGCAAGGCCGGACTGACCAGCCCCGATAATAACAGTGTTAAAATGCACCTTTTCCATCTCATTATCAAAGGCTTTTCCAACAATGCGTTTTGTGGGATTGCTTCAGATCAATAACAAATCATCCCAATAAAAGTTTTGTGAACAGCACGAAATAACCCCTGTCATATATCCTTCCTCCTGATAAGTACTATGCATAAAAGAATAGAAAGAATTCCAGGATTTTGGAACGTGAACCAGTCAGAAGGAGACTGATTACTCAAACTTCTTCGGCACCCCGCAGATCATCTTGAAGGGAACATCACCCTTGTTCCGGTACTGGTGTTTTTCATCGGGCATGACCAGGGCAAAGTCGCCGGCTTTGATCGGCTGCTCTTCGCCTTTCTCGTTCACCAGGGCGCCACTGCCCTCGATTACGTAGATCTTGTGAAACATAAACTGCATATTGATTTTCATCCAACAATTCAGTATATTTGTACCATATTGGTACATATAGGATGACTATGGTAATAGTTAGTAGCAGAGAATTCAGAGACCATCAAAAAAAATACTTTGATTTGGTGGACCAGAATGAACAGATCATTGTTCAGCGCGGAAAGGACAAAGCTTATGTGATCGTTCCATTGAATGATGCCGACCGCCTTTCCGTAAATGAAGAATTAATCCAGGCTGTCAGGGAGGGAGAAGAAGAATATGCTAAAAGACAAACGATACCTTTAAAGGACCCTGACAATCCATGGGAAAGTATCTTGTAGAGTTCACGACAAAGGCGATAAAGGAATTGCGATTTCACTACAGATCTGGTAAAAGATCGAATATTCTCAAAATAGAGCAAATCTTAAAAGAGCTTACGGAGAATCCTTTCGAGGGCACCGGAAATTCTGAACCACTTAAATACAATCTGACAGGATACTGGTCCAGGTGCATTAATAAAAAAGACCGCATTATCTACAAAGTTTACGAAGATAGAGTTGTGGTTCTAATATTCTCAGCCATCGGGCACTATGGCGAAAAATAATTCTTCTCTTACTCAAACTCCTTCGGCACCCCGCAGATCATCTTGAAAGGCACATCGCCCTTGTTTCTGTACTGGTGCTTTTCATCGGGATTGACCAGTGCAAAGTCGCCGGCTTTCAGGGGCTGCTCCTTCCCTGCCTCGTTCACCAGGGCGCCCTGGCACTCGATCACATAAGTCATGTGCACTCGATCACATAAGTCATGTGCACTATAACCCAATCACAAATCTGGCAATTGGATTGATATCATCAACGTACGGTATGAAAGATGTTTGTGTTGTTGATCCAAATTTCGTAATTTGTTGGTATTACAACCAATACGTTAAAAAAACTACTACTCCCTTGAAAATCCAAAACAGAAGGATGGACACTTTCATCAAAGGCGTAAATGAAATAATTGTGGCCAAAATGAAGGATGAAGGATTTGGGGTATCCGAATTGGCCAAAGAGATGAATATAAGCCGAACGACCCTGCACCGGAAGATCAAGTCCGGAACAGGCCAATCGGTCAGCCAGCTCATCAGAGATACAAGGTTGAAAAGGGCACTGGAGCTTTTGGAAAATGAACCTCTGACGGTTGCTGAAGCAGCTTATATGACAGGATTCAGGAGTGCCACCTACTTCAGCAAATGCTTCCGGGAAAAATTCGGATACCCTCCCGTCGAAGCGATAAAACAAACCGTCGATAGTAAAGATTTGGGAAATAGCAATGATCATGAAATTTTCCCGGAGACAGCGAAGATCTTAAATCATTTTCCTATAGAGACTACCTCTTTCATCGGCCGTGATCAGGAAATAGTTGTCCTGATTGATCTGATCCGGAAACACAGGATCGTAACCCTCACGGGGCCTGGAGGATGCGGAAAGACGAGGCTGGCCTGTCGGATTACTTCAACATTGGTGAGGGAATACCCGGATGGCATCTGGTTTGTAAACCTTGCATCGTTGCAGACAGCCGATCTCGTTGTCAAGCAGTTGATGACTACCCTTGGACTCTCTGAAATACCGGAAAAGGATATGATGAAAATCGTGGAAGAAAGTATCAGGGATAAAAGACTGCTGATCCTGCTTGATAATTGTGAACACCTGCTCATTACCTGTGCCGAGATCACACGAAGGTTGATTGAGTCTGTTCCGGGTTTAACCATGGTTGTCACCAGCCGGGAAGCTTTGAACATCAAGGGAGAAAAGGTTTGGATAGTACCTTCCCTCACATTGGTTGATCCTGAAGATTCAAATGAAGTTGATCAGGTAATATCGTCCGAGTCGGTCAGACTGTTCACGGACCGTGCCAAATTGAATAATCCCAGCTTTAAACTTTCAGCCAGGAACGCTCCAACCATATCAACCATATGCCGGAAAGTAGACGGTATGCCACTTGCAATCGAATTGGTAGCCGGTCGCACAAGGCACATGGATGCGATGACAATGCTGGAACGCTTATCCGATAGGCTTGATAGAATACCCTCCATGGATCCGGGAATTGTCAAGAGACATCGGACCATTCAGGCTGCCATAGAGTGGAGTTACAATTTACTCACAGAAGAAGAAAAAAACCTCTTCAGGAAGTTGAGTGTATTTTCTGGTGGTTTTGATCTCATCGATGCGGAAACGATATGTACAAATGAATCCATGAATGGAGGAAAAATCCTGGATCTCCTGACTCAATTGGTGGAGAAATCTATGATCCAGACTTTCTATACCCCGGAGCGGCAGTTGAGGTACAAACTCCTGGTAACACTTCAAAGTTACGGAACTGCAATACTTGCAGATAATGGTGAGGAGGAAGAAATCCGGATGAGTCATCTGGAATACTATAAGAGAAAGGCGAAATATGCCTATGAAGAGCAGTTTGAATCCCAGTCGACATGGTCTGACTGGCTCGAAAAAGAAAGGGATAATCTGGTGTCTGCTTTGAATTGGGCAGAATCAAATGCAACGAAGACCTTTGCGGAATTTGCGAGTTATTTAAGCTGGTTCTGGAGGCTGAAGGCTGATTTACTCATGGGGATGAACTATTTAAAAAGAGCCTTGCCAGAAAGCTTTGATTCACCTGAAATTCATGCCCGTATCTTACTTGGACTAGGGCTTCTCACCTGGACTAGTGGCGATAGTCAGGGTGCAGTAAGTTATATGCATAAGAGTATAGAGATTTGGAGAAACCTGGAGCTTCAAAGTGAAATAGCAATTGCGCTGAGTGAAATCAGTGAACCACTTCTTCATAGCGGAGAGCGCGATGCAAGCGCAAAATACAGTGCTGAGGCCCTTGAATTAGCGAGAAAACTGGGGATTCCCGGCCTGATCAATCACTGCTTAATTTATTATTGCACTGTTCTTGTCCACACAAAACAGTATGATGAGGGAGAGCCATTGGTGGAAGAGTTACTTCTCGCGTCTGAAGAAATGGGGCATATCTATGGCATAGAGACTGGCCTTCATTTGTTTGGAGATTGTGCAGTGGGTAGAAAAGATTATAAAGAAGGAGAGAAGCGGTATGCAATGGCCGTAGAAACCTCCTTAAAGTACGGAAACATGATTTATGTGGCATTTGATGTACAGGGAGTTGCCTTTGCACTGGCTGGACAGGGACGATATGCCAAGGCCATCCGCCTTGATGCCGCGGCGAGGGAAATGTTCAAAAAGATAGGCATTACAATCGCCGGCATGGTCATTTTCTGGGATGAGTGGATCGAAACCTATATCGAAAGTGCCAA
>JAXGMU010000090.1:0-13499 GCA_040768485.1 Bacteroidales bacterium | reverse complement strand
TCAGTTGGTCAGAGCAGCTGATTTGTAATCAGCAGGTCGTGGGTTCGAATCCCTCCATCGGCTCTGATCCTTGCGGCATGCTTTTTTACTGTTGAGACCCGGGGAGATACCAAAGTGGCCAACTGGGGCAGACTGTAAATCTGCTGTCGCACGACTTCGGAGGTTCGAATCCTTCTCTCCCCACGGATTAGTCTAAAGTCGTTAGTCTAAAGTCGTTAGTCACTCTTGACTCTCGACTCTCGACTCTCGACTAGCGCACGCGGGAATAGCTCAGTTGGTAGAGCACAACCCTTCCAAGGTTGGGGTCGCGAGTTCGAGCCTCGTTTCCCGCTCGTTCCTTGAGAATGCCGATGTAGCTCAGGGGTAGAGCGCTTCCTTGGTAAGGAAGAGGTCACGGGTTCAATTCCCGTCATTGGCTCAAAAATGATGTATGGTTAGAAATTAATAAAGTTCAAATTAATTAAATTACACTATGGCAAAGGAAAAATTTGATAGGTCCAAACCGCATGTCAATATCGGTACCATCGGTCACGTTGACCACGGAAAAACCACATTGACCGCTGCAATCACAAAAATCCTTGCAGAAAAGGGTCTTGCCACTTACAGGGATTTTGACTCCATCGACAATGCACCCGAGGAAAAGGAAAGAGGTATTACCATCAATACCGCTCACGTGGAATACCAGACAGAAACACGCCATTATGCACATGTGGACTGTCCCGGTCACGCTGACTATGTGAAGAACATGGTGACAGGTGCGGCACAGATGGACGGTGCGATCCTTGTGGTTGCAGGTACAGATGGTCCTATGCCACAGACCAGGGAACACATCCTTCTGGCACGCCAGGTGAACGTTCCAAGGATCGTTGTTTTCCTGAACAAAGTTGACATGGTTGATGATCCCGAGCTGCTTGAGCTGGTCGAAATGGAAATCCGCGAACTTCTTGAGTTCTATGAGTTCGACGGTGCGAATGTGCCCGTGATCAGCGGTTCCGCACTGGGTGCCCTGAACGGGGAGCCCAAGTGGGTGGAAAAGGTCCTGGAACTGATGCAGGCGGTGGATGAGTACATTCCCATCCCCCCGCGTGACAAGGAAAAGCCGTTCCTGATGCCGGTGGAAGATGTCTTTTCCATCACTGGCCGCGGTACCGTTGCCACCGGAAGGATTGAAACCGGTGTGGTGAACAGCGGCGAAGAGGTGAACCTGATCGGACTGGGTGCCGAAGGGAAGAAGACGGTGGTTACAGGCGTGGAGATGTTCCGGAAGATCCTGGATACGGGAGAAGCCGGTGACAACGTGGGCCTTCTGCTTCGCGGAATCGACAAGAAAGAGGTCAAGCGCGGGATGGTGATTGCCAAGCCCGGCTCGATCACACCGCATACCAAATTCAAGGCACAGGTGTATGTGCTGAAGAAGGAAGAAGGCGGACGGCACACCCCCTTCCACAACAATTATCGTCCGCAGTTCTATCTGAGGACCCTGGACGTAACCGGCGAGATCAGGCTTCCCGAAGGGACCGAGATGGTCATGCCGGGCGACGATGTGGAAATCACCGTCAACCTGATCTATCCGGTGGCCATCAACAAGGGACTGCGTTTCGCCATCCGTGAGGGGGGCAGGACGGTCGGAGCCGGACAGGTGATTGATATCATTGAATAACTATCACGTAATCAATAAATAGAGAGCACGGGATCGTTTCTTATGAACCCGGCTTCTCTATTTCTTACGGGTGTAGCTCAGTTGGTAGAGCACTGGTCTCCAAAACCAGGTGTCGGGCGTTCGAGTCGCTCCTCCCGTGCACACTGAAGCGAGATGAAAAGAATCATTCACTATCTGAAGGAATCCTATACTGAACTGGTGCACAAGGTGACCTGGCCTTCATGGAAAGAGCTGCAGAACAGTGCGCTGGTGGTGATGATAGCATCACTGATATTTGCTTTGATTGTTTTCGTGATGGATATTTCATTCCAGAATATCCTCGAAGGCATATACAAATTGATTTAATTCATGAGCGAGCTGGAAAAGAAGTGGTATGTGCTCAGGGCGATCGGAGGCAAAGAGAAGAAGGCCAAGGAGTATATTGAGAGTGAAATCAGCAGGTTGAACCTGCAGGATTACATATCCCAGGTGCTGATCCCTACCGAGAAGGTGTACCAGATCCGGAACGGAAAGAAGATCAGCAAGGAGCGGAATTATTTTCCGGGCTATGTGCTTGTGGAGGCTGCGTTGACAGGAGAGATTCCGCATATCCTGAGGAATATCCCCAATATCATCGGATTCCTCGGTGCCGAAGGGGACAGGGAACCGACCCCACTCCGCCCCTCCGAGGTGAACAGGATCCTCGGGAAGGTGGATGAGCTGACAGCCAGTGACGAAGAGATCACGGTTCCGTTCTACGTGGGAGAATCTGTGAAGGTGATCGACGGACCGTTCAACAGTTTCACGGGGATCATCGAAGAAGTGAACCATGAAAAGAAGAAACTTAAGGTGATGGTGAAGATCTTTGGCCGGAAAACACCTCTGGAGCTCAGTTTCATGCAGGTGGAAAAGGAAGGCTGATTGAAAACAGATCATCGAAAAAAGATATTTAAGACTTACAATCTCCAGGCAATGAATACATCCCATGAATGCTTCCTGTATGCTTGTCGTTGAGGATTGTATGTGGTTGGTATTAAACAATTATCAAAATGGCAAAAGAAGTTGAAGGTTTAATCAAACTGCAGATCCGGGGCGGAGCGGCCAATCCGTCTCCTCCCGTGGGACCTGCGCTGGGGGCCAAGGGTGTGAACATCATGGAATTTTGCAAACAATTCAATGGCAAAACCCAGGATCAGGCCGGAAAACTCTTGCCGGTGATCATTACCGTGTATTCCGATAAATCATTTGATTTTATCGTGAAGACCCCTCCGGTGGCGGTCCAGCTTCTCGAAATGACGAAGACGAAGAAGGGATCGTCGGAATCCAACCGGATGAAGGTATCAAGCGTCACCTGGGAACAGGTACGCAGGATCGCCGAGACCAAGATGCCCGACCTGAACGCGTTCACCGTGGAGTCTGCCATGAAGATGGTTGCAGGTACTGCCAGGAGTATGGGGATCACCGTCAAAGGTGATTTCCCGTCTAACAATTAATACGATTCTTGAAAATGAGTAGACTTACTAAAAACAGGAAGTTAGCTTTTGAGAAGTTAGACAGGGAGAAGCAATACAGCCTGAGGGAGGCTTCCGGCCTGGTGAAAGAGATTACCCATTCGAAATTCGATGCATCCGTGGATCTCGATGTGCGACTAGGGGTCGATCCCAGGAAAGCCAACCAGATGGTTCGCGGTGTGGTGACCCTGCCTCATGGAACTGGCAAGGAGACAAGGGTGCTGGTTTTGTGCACCCCGGACAAGGAAGAGGAGGCCAGAGAGGCGGGTGCCGATCATGTGGGACTGGATGATTATATCGAAAAGATCGAGAAGGGATGGACAGATGTGGATGTGATCATCACCATGCCTCCGGTCATGGCAAAGATCGGTAAGCTGGGCCGTGTACTCGGACCCCGGGGCCTGATGCCCAATCCAAAAAGCGGTACGGTAACCATGGATATCGGTAAAGCGGTGAAGGAAGTGAAGATGGGAAAGATCGATTTCAAGGTGGACAAATACGGGATCATACATACCTCTATCGGTAAGGTTTCTTTTACGGCGGACAAGATTGCCGACAATGCGCGTGAATTCATTCAGACCATTGTGAGGCTGAAACCCGCTGCGGCAAAGGGAACCTACATCAGGAGTGTCTACCTGTCCAGTACCATGAGTCCCGGAATCAGGGTAGATCCCAAAGCTATGGAAGATTAATCATCGCAAAAGCTCTGACATGAGAAGAGAAGAAAAGAATGTGATCATTGACGACCTGGCGAAGCGATTGACCGAAGCAAAACATTTTTACCTCACGGATATTTCCGAACTGAATGCGGAAGAAACATCGAATCTGAGAAGGAAATGCTTTGAAAGGGAGATCAACCTGCTGGTTGTCAAGAATACACTGCTTCGAAAGGCACTGGAGAAATCCGGCGGCGATTTTAACGATCTCTATGATATACTGAAAGATTCAACCTCCATCATGTTCTGTGAAACGGGCAGTACGCCCGCGAAACTGATCAAGGAGTTCCGGAAGACCGGTGAGAAACCTGTCCTGAAGGCAGCCTTTGTGGAAGAATCGATCTATATCGGAGACGAGCAGCTGGAGGCCCTTGCCAGTATCAAATCAAAAGAAGAGTTGCTGGGAGATCTGATCGCCCTGCTGCAGTCGCCCGCCAGGAACCTGGTGAGCGCACTTGCATCGAGCGGTTCAAAACTGGCCGGCGCTCTGAAAACACTATCTGAAAAAACGAATTAATCACAAAAAAAATCAATAGAAATGGCAGATATTAAAAAACTTGCTGATCAATTGGTCGAGTTAACTGTTAAAGAAGTAAACGAACTGCTCAATATACTGAAGGAAGAGCATGGAATTGAACCCGCAGCCGCAGCCGTGGCAGTGGCCGGACCTGTTGCCGGAGGCGCCGAAGGCGCTCAGGCAGAGGAAAAGACTGAATTCGATGTGATCCTGAAAGCTCCGGGCGGGGCCAAACTGCAGATCGTAAAGCTTGTAAAAGAGCTCACCGGTCTGGGCCTCAAGGAAGCAAAAGCAGTCGTGGACGCTGCGCCCTCACCTATTAAAGAAGGTGTGAGCAAGGAGGATGCCGAATCTTTAAAAGCACAACTGGAAGAAGCTGGAGCAGAAGTTGAACTTAAATAGGGCAATCGCCAACTCCCTCTACAGGTTTAGTTTCCCGGCCAGCCGGGATACTAAGCCTTTTTGCGATTATATTTAACCGATCATCCTGGGTCAAAACGCGATTTCTATGCCAGATAAAAATCAGAACAGAATAAGTTTTGCTTCCATCAGAAATCAGCTCGAATATCCCGATTTCCTGGAAGTACAGCTCAAATCATTTCACGATTTCTTTCAACTGGAAACAACTCCTGAGAACAGGAAAAACGAAGGCCTGTACCAGGTTTTCCAGGAGAATTTTCCCATCACCGACACCCGTAATAACTTCGTCCTGGAGTTCCTGGACTACACCGTTGATCCGCCCAGGTATTCCATCGACGAGTGCATCGAGCGGGGGCTCACATTCAGTGTCCCCCTGAAAGCCAAGTTGAAGTTATATTGCACGGATCCCGAGCACGAGGATTTTGATACGGTGATCCAGGATGTGTACCTGGGGACGGTGCCTTATATGACCGAGCGGGGGGTGTTTATCATCAACGGTGCGGAAAGGGTGGTGGTCTCCCAGCTGCACCGCTCGCCCGGCGTCTTTTTCGGACAGAGCGTGCACGCCAACGGGACCAAGCTTTACTCGGCCAGGATCATCCCTTTCAAGGGGTCCTGGATCGAGTTCGCCACCGACATCAACAATGTGATGTATGCATACATCGACCGGAAGAAGAAGCTGCCGGTGACCACATTGCTGCGGGCGATCGGGTATGAAAGTGACAAGGATATCCTTGAGATTTTCGGCCTTGCCGATGAGATCAAGGTTTCCAGAACCGCCCTCAAGAAACTGGTGGGCCGCAAGCTGGCGGCGCGTGTTCTGAAAAGCTGGATCGAGGATTTCGTGGATGAGGATACCGGTGAGGTGGTCTCCATCGAGCGGAATGAGGTGATCATTGACAGGGAGACGGTGCTGGAGAACGAGCACGTCGATGAGATCATTGATTCAGGGACAAAGACCATCCTGCTTCACAAGGAGACGGCCAATATTTCCGATTTCGCCATCATTTACAATACCCTGCAGAAGGATCCCTGCAACTCGGAAAAGGAAGCCGTGCTGCATATTTACAGGCAGCTCAGGAACGCCGAGCCACCGGATGAACCCACCGCCAGGGATGTGATCGACAAATTGTTCTTTTCCGACAAGAGATACGACCTGGGCGAGGTGGGAAGGTACAGGCTCAACAAGAAGCTGGGCCTGGACACCGACATTGAAAACAGGGTGCTCACCCGGGAAGACATTATCCAGATCATCAAGTACCTCATCGAACTGATCAACTCCAAAACCGATGTGGACGACATCGACCATTTGAGCAACAGGAGGGTGCGCACGGTGGGAGAACAGTTGATGAACCAGTTCAGCGTGGGACTGGCCCGGATGGCCAGGACCATCCGCGAGAGGATGAATGTGCGTGACAACGAGGTGTTCACGCCCACCGACCTGATCAACTCCAAGACACTCTCGTCGGTGATCAACTCCTTTTTCGGGACCAACCAGCTCTCCCAGTTCATGGACCAGACCAATCCGCTGGCTGAAATGACGCACAAAAGGAGGATGTCGGCCCTGGGTCCCGGGGGACTTTCCCGCGAACGGGCAGGTTTCGAGGTACGCGACGTACATTACACCCACTACGGCAGGCTCTGTCCCATCGAAACCCCGGAAGGACCGAATATCGGGCTGATCTCATCGCTCTGTGTGTATGCGCGGATCAGTGACCTGGGGTTCATCGAGACCCCTTACAGGAAGGCCGAGAAAGGTACGGTGGACCTCTCCAACAAGGGGGTTGTCTACCTGAGTGCCGAAGAGGAGGAGGACATGCTCATCGCACAGGCGAATGCACCCCTGAACGAGGACGGGTCCTTTGTGAACCCAAGGGTGAAGGCACGGTACGAAGCCGATTATCCCCTGGCGGAAAAAGATGACGTGGTGCTGATGGATGTGGCGCCGAACCAGATCGCCTCCATCGCGGCTTCGCTGATCCCGTTCCTGGAACATGACGATGCCAACAGGGCGCTGATGGGATCAAACATGATGCGCCAGGCGGTTCCGCTGATCCATCCCGAAGCACCCATCGTGGGCACGGGGATCGAGCAGAATGTGGTCCGTGATTCAAGGCTTCAGATCAGGGCCGAGGGTGACGGTGTGGTTGAATTCGTGGACGCCAACGATATCGTGGTCAGGTATGACCGCAGTGAAGAAGAGAAGTTTGTCCGGTTCGACGACGACGTGAAGCGGTATAAACTTCCCAAATTCAGGAAAACCAACCAGAATACCTGCATCAATCTCACCCCCATCGTCCGCAAGGGTCAGAAGGTGAAAAAGGGAGATATCCTGACCCAGGGATATGCCACCCACCAGGGTGAGCTGGCGCTGGGAAGGAACCTGATGGTGGCTTTCATGCCCTGGAAGGGATACAATTTCGAGGATGCCATCGTGGTCTCGGAAAACCTGGTGCGGGAAGACACCTTTACCTCCATTCACGTGGATGAATACCTTCTTGAAGTGAGGGATACAAAGCGGGGATTGGAAGAGCTGACCTCCGACATCCCCAACGTGAGCGAGGAAGCCACCAGGAACCTGGATGAGAACGGATTGATCAGGATCGGGGCCGAAGTGGCACCGGGTGACATCCTCATCGGGAAGATCACCCCGAAAGGGGAATCGGATCCTTCGCCTGAGGAAAAGCTGCTGAGGGCCATCTTCGGCGACAAAGCGGGTGATGTGAAGGATGCTTCCCTGAAAGCGGGGCCCTCCCTGTACGGGGTGGTCATCGACAAGAAGCTGTTCTCCAGGACCATCAAGGAAAGGAAATCCAGGCCGGCCACCAAGCAGATCCTGGAAAAGATCGAAGAGGAATACAGCAGGAATGTGACGGAGCTCAGGGGCCAGCTGGTGGAAAAGCTGTTTGAACTGGTCAACGGGAAAACATCCCAGGGAGTGAAGGATTTCTTCAATGCGGATGTGATCCCCAAGGGGAACAAGTTCACGCTGAAACAGCTGCAGGAGCTGGACTTCACCAATGTGAACCCGACCAAATGGACCACCGACAAGCACAAGAACGACCTGATCAGGGACCTGCTGCATAACTACAGCATCAAGTTCAAGGAGATCGACGGGCTTTACAAGCGCAAGAAGCACAGCATCACCAGCGGTGATGAACTTCCCTCGGGGATCATCCAGCTTGCAAAGGTATACGTAGCCAAAAAGCGGAAGATCACCGTGGGGGACAAAATGGCGGGACGTCACGGGAACAAGGGGATCGTGGCCAAGATCGTCCGGCAGGAGGACATGCCCTTCCTGGAAGACGGGACGCCGGTGGACATCGTGCTGAACCCGCTGGGTGTGCCCTCCAGGATGAACCTGGGGCAGATTTATGAAACGGTGCTCGGATGGGCCGGAAACAAACTCGGGATGAAATTCTCATCCCCCATTTTCGATGGGGCCAAGATCGATCACATCAATGATCTGACCGATAAGGCCGGGCTTCCAAGGTACGGGGTGAGCTACCTGTACGACGGGGGGACCGGCGAGCGGTTCGACCAGCCCGCCACCGTGGGAGTGATCTACATGCTCAAGCTGGGGCATATGGTGGAGGATAAGATGCACGCCCGTTCCATCGGACCCTATTCGCTGATCACCCAGCAGCCCCTGGGCGGGAAGGCCCAGTTCGGGGGACAGCGGTTCGGTGAGATGGAGGTTTGGGCACTGGAGGCATTCGGTGCGGCAAATATTCTCCAGGAGATCCTTACCGTGAAATCGGATGACGTGATCGGAAGGGCCAAAGCGTATGAAGCCATTGTGAAGGGAGAACCCATGCCGACCCCCGGGATTCCGGAGTCACTGAACGTTCTGCTTCATGAACTGCGCGGACTGGGACTGAGCATGAACCTGGTCTGATCCTGCTTCAACGGGCCGCGGGCCCGGGGTATGAGAATCATTGGTAACAATAAATAATTACATATATGTCATTCAGGAAAGACACCAAAGTCAAAAGCAGCTTTTCGAAAATTTCCATTGGTCTGGCTTCCCCGGAAGAAATTCTGGAGCGGTCGAGCGGTGAGGTCCTGAAACCGGAAACGATCAATTACCGGACCTACAAGCCGGAAAGGGACGGATTGTTCTGCGAACGGATCTTCGGACCGGTAAAGGATTATGAGTGTCACTGCGGAAAATACAAGCGGATCCGTTACAAGGGGATCGTATGTGACCGGTGCGGGGTTGAGGTGACAGAAAAGAAGGTGCGCCGTGAACGGATGGGACACATTTCACTGGTGGTGCCCGTGGCACACATCTGGTATTTCCGTTCCCTTCCAAACAAGATCGGGTACCTGCTCGGACTTCCCACAAAGAAGCTTGATTCCATTATCTATTATGAAAGGTATGTGGTGATCAATCCGGGTGTGAAGGAAGCCGACGGGGTAAATTACCTGGACTTCCTCACCGAGGATGAATACCTGGATATTACGGCAAGCCTGCCCAAGGAGAACCAGCTCCTTGAAGATGACCACCCCGACAAGTTCATTGCGGGGATGGGTGCGGAAGCGCTGCACATGCTGCTCTCAAGACTCAATCTGGATGAACTCTCTTACTCGCTCAGGCACAAGGCGGGAACAGAGACTTCCCAGCAGAGAAAAAACGAGGCGCTCAAGCGCCTGCAGGTGGTGGAAGCTTTCAGGGCGTCCAAGGGGGTGAACCGTCCCGAATGGATGGTCGTGAAGGTGGTCCCGGTGATCCCTCCCGAACTGAGGCCGCTGGTTCCCCTGGACGGAGGGCGCTTTGCCACATCCGATCTGAACGACCTGTACCGCCGGGTGATCATACGTAACAACCGCCTGAAGCGGCTGATCGAGATCAAGGCCCCGGAGGTGATCCTGCGGAACGAGAAGCGGATGCTCCAGGAAGCTGTGGATTCACTGTTTGACAATTCCAGGAAAGCCAATGCGGTGAAGACGGATGCCAATCGTCCTCTTAAATCGCTTTCAGACAGCTTGAAAGGGAAACAGGGAAGGTTCCGCCAGAACCTGCTCGGGAAACGGGTGGACTATTCGGCCCGTTCGGTGATCGTGGTCGGTCCCGAACTGCAGCTCCATGAGTGTGGTCTCCCGAAAGACATGGCCGCAGAACTCTACAAGCCGTTCATCATCAGGAAACTGATCGAGAGGGGAATTGTGAAGACGGTGAAATCGGCCAAGAAGATCGTTGACCGGAAAGACCCGGTGGTCTGGGATATACTGGAGAATGTCCTGAAGGGGCATCCGGTGCTTCTCAACCGCGCACCGACCCTGCACAGGCTGGGGATCCAGGCATTCCAGCCCAAACTGATCGAAGGCAAGGCGATCCAGCTGCACCCGCTGGTCTGTACGGCGTTCAATGCGGACTTCGACGGTGACCAGATGGCGGTGCATCTTCCTCTGGGGAATGCAGCGGTCCTTGAGGCCCAGATCCTGATGCTTGCCTCCCACAACATCCTCAATCCAGCCAATGGCGCTCCCATCACCGTTCCCTCGCAGGACATGGTTCTGGGACTCTATTATATCACAAAGGCGAAGCACAACCTGCCGGACGATCCGGTGAAAGGTGCGGACATGCTGTTCTATTCCCCCGAGGAAGTGATCATCGCATACAACGAGAGGAAGGTCGAACTGCACGCCATCATCAAGGTGCGGATCCCCAAACTTGGGGGAAAGGAGGGGGAGACAGAGCTGATCGAAACAACCGTGGGCCGCGTGCTGTTCAATGAAATGGTCCCGAAAGAGATCGGATTCATCAATGATCTGCTGACCAAAAAGTCCCTCCGGGACATCATCGGAAGGGTGCTCAAGGTCACCGGTACTGCCAAAACGGCCAAATTCCTCGACGATATCAAGAACCTGGGGTACGGAATGGCATTCAAGGGAGGGCTCTCCTTCAACCTGGATGATGTGATCATCCCCACCGAAAAAGAGAACTTCGTCACCGACGGGTATGCCCAGGTGGATGAGGTGATCGCCAGTTACAACATGGGTGTGATCACAAACAACGAAAGATACAACCAGATCATTGACGTGTGGACCCATACCAATGCAAGGCTCACCCAGTCACTCATGAAGCAGCTGAGTTCCGACAAGCAGGGATTCAATCCCGTTTACATGATGCTGGATTCGGGAGCGCGGGGTTCCAAGGAGCAGATCCGCCAGCTCTCAGGGATGAGGGGGCTGATGGCCAAACCCCAGAAATCCGGTTCCACCGGTTCGGAGATCATCGAGAACCCGATCCTTTCCAATTTCAAGGAAGGGCTTTCGGTTCTGGAGTACTTCATCTCCACCCACGGTGCCCGGAAAGGTCTGGCCGATACGGCCCTGAAAACCGCTGACGCGGGTTACCTGACGAGGCGTCTGGTGGATGTTTCCCAGGATGTGATCATCCAGGAGCCGGACTGCGGGACCCTGCGCGGTCTGGTGGCATCGGCCATCAAGAAGAATGAAGAAGTGGTGGAAACCTTGTACGAGCGGATCCTGGGACGGACCACCGTACACGATGTGTACCATCCCCTCACCGGGGACCTGATCATCGAGTCGGGTGAGGAGATCACGGAAGACATTGCACTGGTCATTGAAGACTCTCCCATCGAACAGGTGGAGATCCGTTCCGTGCTCACCTGTGAATCGAAAAAAGGAGTCTGCGCAAAATGTTACGGCCGGAACCTGGCCACAGGGAAGATGGTCCAGATGGGCGAAGCGGTGGGTGTGATCGCTGCCCAGTCCATCGGGGAACCGGGCACCCAGCTTACGCTGAGGACCTTCCATGTGGGAGGGACCGCCTCCAATATCACCTCCGAGTCAAGTGTCATATCCAAATATGACGGTGTGGCCGAGATCGAAGAACTGCGGATGGTACCAGTGACCGATGAAAGCGGACAACAGGTGGATGTGGTGATCGGCCGGCTGGCCGAACTGCGGGTGGTGGACAAAAATACTGGGATCTCCCTGACCACCCACACCATCCCTTACGGTTCAAAACTGTATGTGAAGAACGGGGCGGCGGTGAAGAAAGGCGACCTGATCTGTGAGTGGGACCCGTATAACGCATTAATTATTAGTGAGGTACCGGGGAAGGTGAGTTTTGAGAACGTGATCGAGGGGGTGACCTTCAGGGAGGAATCCGACGAACAGACAGGATTTAAGGAGAAGGTGATCGTGGAGAGCAGGGACCGCACCAAGAACCCGCTGGTCAGGATCATGGATGACAAGGGCGAACTGGTGAAGAACTACAACCTTCCGGTGGGGGCGCACATTGCCGTATCGGAAGGAGACAAAGTGAAAGCCGGTGAGATCCTGGTGAAGATCCCCAGGGCGGTGGGCAAATCGGGCGACATCACGGGCGGTCTGCCCCGTGTCACCGAGCTTTTTGAAGCCAGGAACCCCTCCAACCCGGCAGTCGTGTCCGAGATCGACGGAGAGGTTGAATTCGGGAAGATCAAAAGGGGGAACCGGGAGATCATCATCACATCCAAGGCAGGAGAGGTGAAAAAATACCTGGTCCCGCTTTCCAAGCAGATCCTGGTCCAGGAAAACGACTATGTCCGTGCGGGAATGCCCCTGTCGGACGGAGCCATCACCCCGGCTGACATTCTGGCCATCAAAGGCCCCACCAAAGTCCAGGAGTACATCGTGAACGAAGTACAGGAGGTGTACAGGATGCAGGGTGTGAAGATCAACGACAAGCATTTTGAGATCATTGTCCGCCAGATGATGCGGAAGGTGGAGATCATTGATCCGGGCGATACCAAGTTCCTTGAGAAACAGGTGGTTGATAAGTGGGAATTCATGGATGAGAACGACTGGATCTATGGGAAGAAGGTGGTGGTTGATCCGGGAGATGCCCAGGAATACAAACCGGGACAGATCATTACGGCCAGAAAGCTCAGGGATGACAACTCGGTCCTCAAGCGAAAGGATCTGAAACTGATCGAGGCAAGGGATGCGGTGCCTGCCACCTCTTCACAGGTGCTCCAGGGAATCACCAAGGCAGCCCTGCAGACCAACAGTTTCATCTCCGCAGCTTCCTTCCAGGAGACGACCAAGGTGCTGAACGAAGCGGCAATTTTCGGCCGTGTGGATGAACTGGAAGGACTGAAGGAGAATGTGATCGTGGGCCACCAGATTCCGGCGGGGACAGGAGCCAGGATTTACAACAACCTGGTGGTCGGCTCCCGCGAGGAATTCGAACGCCTTACCTCAGGTCGTGCGGAAGAAGCTGCCGAAGAAGAGGAGGTTACAGAATCTGCAAAGGACTAAAACTGCATGGATGATGGAAGAAGATAAAAAAGCCAGAAAGAACCAGATCCAGATCGAGTTAAAGGAGGATGTGGCCCAGGGGACCTACTCCAACCTGGCAATCATCACCCATTCATCGTCGGAGTTTGTGCTCGATTTTGTGCGGGTGATGCCCGGAATTCCAAAAGCGGAGGTGAAATCCAGGGTGATCCTCACCCCGGAGCACGCCAAGCGCCTTCTGACCGCGCTTACGGACAATATCCAGAAGTACGAGAAAGCGCACGGTCCCATCAAGCACATCGAACCGGCCGGCGGTCCGGTCATCCCCATGAACTTCGGGGGACCGACAGGCCAGGCCTGAGGATATTTCCACATCCAACATAACGGAGGCTGTATCAAAAGGTACGGCCTCTTTTTCGTTATACCGGTTCGTCACTTAA